>NZ_AGUF01000042.1 GCF_000236785.1 Achromobacter arsenitoxydans SY8
GAACGCCTGGGCATCGGGCTGGGCCGCGAGGTCTGGAACATGAGCCTGGACGGCGGGCAGTTTTCGGGCGCCCTGCTGGTGGCGCTGAAACAGCGCGAGCAATGGCCCAAGAGCTTGAAGCTGGTGATCTGGGAGTTCTCGGAAAACGCCCTGTCGCTGCCGCTGACCGCGGACGAGCAAGCCCTGTTGGCCCGCATCCCGTAGCGAACCAAGATGCTATTCAACTCATACCTGTTCCTGCTGATCTTCCTGCCCGTCACGGTGGCCGTGTACTACGCGCTGGGGCCCTTGAATGTGCGCCTGGCCGCGCTGTGGCTGTGCCTGACGTCGGTGATCTTCTACGGCTGGTGGAATCCGCAATTCGTGGTGCTGCTGGCCGGCTCCATCGCCTTCAACTATGTCGTCAGCCAGCTGGTGCTGCACTATGCCGCGCGGCCCAGGCTGCAGGGCCTGATCGTGGGCCTGGGCGTGGGCGCCGACCTGGCGCTGCTGTTCCACTACAAGTATTTCGCGACGCTGCTCAATTTCCTGAACGATCTGGGCATGACGGGCGCCACGGCGGACGACATCATTCTGCCGCTGGGCATCTCGTTCTTCACGTTCACGCAGATCGGCTATCTGCTGGACTGCAAGGCGGGCGTGGTGAAAGAACGCAGCCTGCTCAGCTACGTCCTGTTCGTAACATTCTTCCCGCACCTGATCGCGGGGCCCATCCTGCACCACAAGGAAATGATGCCGCAGTTCGCGCAGCCGGAGAATTACCGGTTCAAGGCGGAGAACCTGTCGGTGGGCGCGATGCTGTTCGTGATCGGGCTGGCCAAGAAGGTGCTGCTGGCCGACGGCATCGCGCCCTATGCGGACGCGGGCTTCGCGGCCCCGGGCGAACTGCAGTTCTTCGGCTCGTGGGGCGCCAGCCTCTGCTATGCGCTACAGCTATATTTCGACTTCTCGGGCTATTCGGATATGGCCCTGGGCCTGGCCAAGATGTTCGGCATCCGCTTCCCGCTGAATTTCAACTCGCCCTACAAGGCCGGCAATATCATCGAGTTCTGGGCGCGCTGGCACATGACACTGACGCGCTACATCACCGCCTATCTGTACTACCCGGTGGCGGTGGCCGTGAACAACTGGCGCACAAAGCGCAACCTGCCGGTCGGGTCCGCCGGCCTCAAGACGCTGGGCGGCTTCGCGGGCAGCATCGCACTGCCGACGCTCTTCACGATGACGCTGGCGGGCGTGTGGCACGGCGCGGGCTTCCAGTTCGTGGTGTTCGGCCTGCTGCACGCCATGTACCTGTCGGTGAACCACGCCTGGCGGATCTTCGTGGTGGGGCGCAAGCCCGCCGCCGCGCGCAAGTCGCACCCCGCCACGCGCGCGCTCTGCGTGCTGGTGACCTTCGTCGCCGTGCTGGTGGCGCAGGCGTTCTTCCGCGCGCACGGCGTGGGCGACGCCCTGCTGCTGGTGCAGGGCATGGTCGGCGCGCGCGGCATGGAATCGCTGGACCTGTCCGCGCACGTCGCGGGCCTGGCCTGGGGCGACGCCTGGCGCGTTATCGTAGGCCATCACCTGCAGCTGATCTACGCCGTCGTGCTGCTGTCCATCGCCTGGTTCACGCCCAACGCGCACCAGATCCTGGGCCGCTATTCGCCCGCGCTGTTCAAGCCGCAGGAGGCCCCGCAGGCCTTCATGCGCTGGCGCCCCAACCTGGCCTGGATGGCCGTCATGCTGGCGCTGCTGATTTTCTGCCTGGTCAACCTGCACAAGGAAACCCGGTTCCTCTATTTCCAATTCTGACCGCACAGGTCGCGGAGCATCCCATGGACATCAACGCAATCGAAGCCAAAGTGGCGCAAATCGTCGAAGGCATCATCCTGACGCAGGTCGACCCCGACACCCTGCTGATCGAATCGGGCCTGGTCGATTCGCTTGCCGCCGTGGACGTGGCGCTGGCGGTGGAACGCGAGTTCGGCTGCAAGATCCCCCCGACCGAGATCGACGTGCACCTGGAATCGGTGCACACGCTTGCCGCGTTCATCGCGGAGCGCGGCCGCGCCTGAGGCGCACCCACGAGCCTTGGAGGGCCGGACCATGCGTTTCGATTTCAATCGCTGCGACTTCGCCGATGCCCAGGCGGGAGCCGACGCCATCGCCGTGGTGGACGCCCAGGGCGCGCTGTCGTGGGGCGCGCTGCGCGCCGCCACCGAGGCATGGGAACAGGCCGCCGTGGCCATGGGCGCACGCGCAGGCGAACCCCTGGTGATCTCCGGCCACAAGGAAGCCGCCTTTCTCGTGGCCATGCTGGGCTGCCTGCGGCTGGGCATCCCCTTCGTGCCGGTGGACGTCATCAACCCGCCCGAACGCATCGCGCGCATCGGCGACCTGGTGCGGGCGGGCCTGCGCTATGACGCGCAGGGACAGGCCTTCGTCCCCGCCAGCGGCGATCCCGCCCTGCTCGACGAACAGGCACTGGCCTACATCATGTTCACGTCCGGCAGCACGGGCGACCCCAAGGGCGTGCAGATCGGCCGCGAGAGCGTGGCGCTCTTTGCCGGCTGGATACGCGACTGCCTGAACCTGGGCGCGGCGCCGGTCTTCATGGACCAGATGCTGTTCAGCTTCGATTTCTCGCTGTTCAACTGGGTGGGCGCGCTGGAGCTGGGCGGGACCTGCGTGCTGTGCCCGCGCGAAACCATCGCACAGCGCGACGCCTTCGTTTCGTACCTGGCCGCCACGCGCATCAGCGTGTGGGCCTCCACGCCTTCGTTCGTGCGGCAGCAACTGTTCAACCCCGACTTCGACCACGCCCACCTGCCTGACCTGCGCGTCTTTGTCTTCGGCGCGGAGTCGCTGACGCCGGCCATGGCGGAAGAACTCTGGCAGCGCTTCCCGCAGGTGCGCATCGTCAATTCGTATGGTCCGACCGAAGCCACCTGCTCCACCACCTGGGTCGAGATCGACCCGGCCCTGCGCGCCGCCGCGCCGAACCCCTTCCCGATCGGGCGCGCCAAGCCCTACGCCGAGGTGTTCATCGAAAACGGCGAGATCAACATCGTCGGCGACCACGTCATGCGGGGCTACCTGAACCGCCCCGACCTGAACGCCACGCGCATGTTCACGCGCAACGGCAAGCGCGGTTACCGCAGCGGCGACCTTGGCGAGATTGATGCCCAGGGGCTGGTCACCTTCCGCGGCCGCATCGACGACCAGATCAAACTGCACGGCTACCGGATCGAGCTGGCCGAGATCGACGCCGCAATCGCCGCGCTGCCCGGCGCACGCGCCGGCGCCACGGTGGCGCTGCGCCGTCCCGACGGAGCCATCGTCAGGCTGATCGGCTTCGTGGAGCCGGCCGTGGCCGGGCCCGCCGGCCTGCAGCCGCTGCCGGACGGCCTGGTCGACTGGAAACACACACTGGGCCGGCATCTGCCGCCCTACATGATTCCTTCCGAACTGGTGGCCTGCCACCGCTTTCCCACCACCAGCACAGACAAGGCCGACCGCAAGCAGCTCGAACGCCTGTACCTGGAAGCGCGCCTCAGCAAGAACCCGGAACCGCAAGCATGACACGCACTCGCTATCGCTACGCCCTCGCCTTGACCCTGGCGGCCTGCGCCGCCAATGCTGCCGCCGAAGGCGTGCTGGCCCAACTGTACGCCGCGCGTCCGCCGGCTGGATCCTCGTTCGTGCGGGTGGTCAATCCCCACGTCAAGCCGCTGCAGGCGCAGATCGCCCAAGGGCCGGCCCAGGAGATCGGCCCCGACAGGCAAGCCACCACCTACGCCATCGTCAAGGGCAACCA
The DNA here is from genome assembly GCF_000236785.1 of Achromobacter arsenitoxydans SY8. Lineage (GTDB taxonomy): Bacteria > Pseudomonadota > Gammaproteobacteria > Burkholderiales > Burkholderiaceae_B > Achromobacter > Achromobacter arsenitoxydans. Next base: position 3,800 of record NZ_AGUF01000042.1, read on the forward strand.
GTCCTTCGACGTGCGCATCGACGGCAAGCTCGCCGGCACCCTGCAGGTCGCGCCCGACACCTTCAACACGCTGGTGCCGCGGCGCGACGGCGGCAGGCTGTCCTTCAGCGTCATCGACGACAGCAGCGGCGCGCAGGACGCCCTGAAAGCCGAGCTGCGCTTCTACAACCTGGCGGCGGACTGCCCCGCCGGCCAGTTGTCGGTCAGCCCGTCGGGCCCCGTCCTGTTCAAGGACGTCGAACCCGGCGCCTCGGCCGCGCGCGCCATCAATCCCGTCAGCGCGACGCTGGCCGCGGGCTGCGGCGCGGCGGCATCGCCGACCCTGCCCCTGCCGGCCCTGCAGCCGGGCGACCACTACAGCCTGTTCCTTACCGGCACTCCGCAAGCACCCGTGCTGCACGGCCAGGTCAGCGGCACGGATCCCTACAAAAAATAAGGAGCCATCATGCGCAGCGTATTCCGGGATGACCACGAACTGTTCCGCGACCAGGTCAAGCGTTTCATCGCCAACGAGATCGCGCCGCGCTACGCCGAGTGGGAGCAGGCCGGCGTGACCCCGCGCTCGCTCTGGCTGCGCGCCGGCGAAGAAGGCCTGCTCAACTGCGCGCTGCCTGACCCCTACGGACTGGGCGGCGACTTCGGGCATTCGGCCGTGGTGATCGAAGAGCTGGCACGCGCCAACTTCCTGGGCATCGGCTTTTCCATCCATTCCGACATGGTGGCGCCCTATCTGCTGAACTTCGGCACCGATGCGCAGAAGGACCGCTGGCTTCCTCCCATGACGCGCGGCGAGACCATCGGCGCCATCGCGCTGACCGAGCCGGGCGCGGGCAGCGACCTGAAGGCCGTGCGCACGCGCGCGCGGCTGGATGGCGAACACTACGTGCTCAATGGCCAGAAGACCTTCATCACGAATGGCGTGAACGCCGGACTGGCCATCGTGCTGGCCAGCACCGACCCGGACCTGGGCGCGCGTGGCCTGTCTTTGTTTTGCGTGGAAGAGAACCTGCCCGGCTACACCAAGGGCGGCCCGCTGAACAAGATCGGCCAGCACAGCCAGGACACCTGCGAGCTGTACTTTGACGATGTGCGCGTGCCGGCGGATTGCCTGCTGGGGCCGCTGAACGCGGCCTTCGAGATCATGACGCGCGAACTGGCGCGCGAACGCCTGGCGATCGCCCTGCGCGCTGCCGCGTCGCAGGAAGGCATGCTCGAAGAAGCGGCGCAGTACGCCCGCGACCGCAAGGTCTTCGGCCGCCGCGTGATCGACTACCAGAACACGCGCTTCAAACTGGCCAACGCGCGGGCCCAGAGCACCATGCTGCGCGTCTTCCTGGACGACTGCCTGGCCCGCCAGATGGAAGGCGAACTGGACGCCACCACGGCCGCCATCGCCAAGCTCAACGCCACCGAGATGCAGGGCCGCATCCTGGACGACCTGCTCCAGATGTATGGCGGTTACGGCTACATGGCGGAATACGGCATCGGCCGCGCCTGGGTGGACGCGCGCGCGCTGCGCATCTTCGGCGGCACCAGCGAAGTCATGCTCGAGATCATCGGCCGCAGCTTCAACTGAACGCCGCTGGCGGCCTTAGAGGCGCGCATCCATCCAGTCGCGCATCAGCGCGCGCGCTTCCGGCGTGTCGTCGATGACCCAGGGATCCAGCGCGAACGCCACGATGCGCTTGGCGCCGTAGCCGCGGGCGACTTCCCATTGCTGCTTCACGCGGTCGAACTCGGCGGAGCGGGCCTTGAAGGTGGAGCCGTCGGTGGCGCCCGACGGCAGCTCTTCGAACAGTTCCAGGATCAGGTCGAACGACGCGCGCCGCGCCAGCAGCATGTCGTGCAAGGGTTCCAGCGCCCGCAGATTGGCCAGGCCGGCCACGCCCACCCCGTCCTGGATCATGGGATGGATGCGCACGCGGTCCAGGATGCCGCTCCACAGCTTCATCAGCGAACCGTCGCCCGGCAAGCGGCTGTGATAGGTGGAGATGCAGGGCACGCCGCGGCTGGTGGCCTGGGCGGCCCGCGAGAACGCGTCCAGCCATGGGATCAGCAGCGCCTGGCGCTCGGGGGAGGCCCAGTTGTACTGCTCGAGTTCGTACGGCAGATACCAGCCGCGGAACGCCCGGCGCTTGTTCCAGGCCGTTGTCCGCATATAGGCAACGCCGCGCTCGCGCGTCTGGTCCAGATAGCCGGACAGCGCCTGCGTGTCAGCGTGGGCCAGCACGTCCCACCAGCGCTGGTCATAGGGCAGCCCCACATGAATGCCCATGCCCTGACGCCCGGCCTCGTCGAACAGGGTATGCAGCAGCGAATCGGGCGCCATCCAGTCGTCCGGACGGCCGCCCTCCAGGCCGACCCACTGCAGGAAGATTTCGCGGCAGCCCAGCCGCCGGAACGCGCGCAGGCGAAGACGCCAGTCTTCGGGCTTCAGGTCCAGGTGGCTGCGCCAGAGCTGCAGGAAGGTGGCGTTCAGGGACAGCGGCGGCGAGCATGCGGCCAACGGCGCCAGGGCGCCGAGCGCCAGCGCCTGGAGCAGGCGCCGGCGGCTGAGGGACTGGAACTGCGGATGTGACAGGAAAGAACCCTGCATTTATCCGCGGTTGCCGAACATGCCGGACAGGGACGCCAGCAGGTCGGTCGGATTGAATTGCTGGTCCGGCTGCACCGCGCCTTCCGGCGTGGCCTTGTCGACCAGCTGCGGCAGCAGCGCCGACAGGGAATCCAGGACGGAATTGCTGTCCTGCCCCGTCTTGGCGGCCAGTTCGTTCACCACGCCGGGGTCCAGCACGGAACCCAGCTGGCTGGGGCTGACGGGCAGGTTCTGGCCCGTGCCCACCCAGGAGGCCACGATCTCGCTCAGGCCGCCCTTCTGGAAGCTGGCGATCAGGCCGGTCAAGCCGCCCGGGTATTTGTTCAGTTGCTCGATCAGCGCGGGCAGCAGCGAGGCCGATCCGCCTTGCTGACCGCCGCCGGCCATCGAGGCCAAGGTGTCCAATAGACTCATTGCCGCGCTCCTGAAAAAGTCGGGAAACCAGTATAGGCCGATGATCAGCGCCGCGCGCGCCATACGGGTTGCTGGAGGCTTCGACTTTGCAAAACTTGTAAATCCGGGACTGATGGAGCCCAGCCTTCCGCCCTCAGCCCCCCGGCCGCGATGCCGCCGATGCCCGCAACGCCTTCAGCGCCTTCTGGCCCGCCCGTCCGTCGGGCGGCAGCCCCAGCTCCCGCTGCGCCTCCTGCAGGGCCTGACGGGTGCGGGCGCCGACCATGCCGTCGGGTTCGCCCAGGTCATAGCCGCGGGCGATCAGCAGGCGCTGCAGTTCACGCCGTTCCGCCCGGGACAGGCCCGGGTCGTCCGTCGGCCAGGCCTGGACCAGCGGCCCGCCGCCCCGCAACCGGTCCGACAGGTGCGCGATCGCCAGCGCGTAGCTTTCCGCCGCGTTATAGGAGTACAGGGCGTCGAAATTGCGCGTCACCAGGAACGCGGGGCCATTGCGGCCGGCAGGCAGCAGCAGCCCGGCGGGCGAGTCGCCGGCAGGCAAAGCCTGCCCGTCGGCTCGGGTCACGCCCTGCCGGGCCCAGGACGACATCGGCCGCTTGTTCTTGCGCCCCGCCCCGGCCGTGTCCATGCCGGCGGGCAGCCTAACTTCGTAGCCCCAGGCCAGCGCGGGATTCCAGCCGGCACGCTTGAGGAAGTTGGCGGTGGACGCCAGCGCGTCCGGCACGCTGTCGACCAGGTCGCGGCGCCCGTCGCCATCGAAATCCACCGCCAGGCGCAGGTAGGTTGACGGCATGAACTGGGTCTGGCCGAACGCGCCCGCCCAGGATCCGACCAGGCGGTCGGGCGCAATGTGTTCGTCCTGGATGATCTTCAGGGTGGCGAAGAATTCGCCCCGGAAATAGGCCTGCCGGCGGCCGAAGCACGACAGGGTGGACAGCGACGTCAGCAGCGGCCGGCCGCCCAGGGTGCGCCCGAAATTGCTTTCCACGCCCCACACCGCCGCGATGGTGGCCGGATCCACGCCATAGCGCTGGGCCGCGCGGTCCAGCTCCGCCTGCCAGCGCGCCATGCCGGCCTGCCCGTCCGCCACGCGCTCGTCATCCACCAGGCCCGCCATGTAGTCCCAGATGGGCGTCTTGAATTCGGGCTGGGCGTCCAGCAAGCCGATCACCGCCATGTCCGGCGCAAGGTTGGCGGTATTCGCGTCGAAGGTCGCTGCCGACACGCCGGCCTTCAGGGCGGGCGCGCGCAACTGCGACAGGCAGGCGGCGAATGGGTCGGCGGCCAGCGCGGCGGACGCCGGCAGGATCAACGCGGCGCCGGTCAGCGCGCGGGCCAGAAGGGATTTCATGCCTGTGATTCCTTGGGAGGTGCGATGGCGCCATCGCCTTCGAGGCGCCGTGTCCAATCTTCGACTTCGCCAGCGCGGGCGCGCTTTTCGAAAAGCGCGCGCCAGTTGGGCGACAGTTCGGGCAGGTCCGCCAATGCGTGCAGCAGGTCCGCGTCCAGTACGCGGCGGTTCAGGATTTCCTGCACCCGCGCCAGCGGCCATTGCGGGTGCGGCCGCTCCTGCAGGGACAGCGTGTCCCCCGCCGCCAGCCAGCCGGTCTGCAGCACGCGGTAGTACCAACCGGTCATGCCGCTGGCCTGTACCCGAGCCGCCATGCCCTTGCAGCCGAAGCGGTGATCCAGCTTCCAGCACGGCTGGCGCGCCTGCGACACCTGGATCAGCGTCGTGCCCGCGCGGTAGATGTCGCCCACGCAGACGTCGCTTTCCGTCATGCCCGTCGTGGAGAGATTTTCGCCGAAGGCGCCGGGAGCGCGCAGCACGGCGCGCTCGCCCAGCGCGTCGAGCCACGCGGGATAGTGGTCGCGGGCGTAGTGATGCAGCGCCTTCTCGGGGCCGCCATGAAAGCGCCGGTCGGCCTGTTCGTCGCCGCCCAGGCCTTCAGGGCCCAGCCACAGGCGTTCCTGCACGGGATGCTTGTCGATGCCGCTGTCGCGTCCGGAGTCGCCCAGCGGACGCACCGTGCCGGTCAGGAGCGCGTCGATCGTGATGTCCATCGTGATGTCTTCCGGTCAGCCGGCCTGCAGCGCGGCAAGCTCGGCGTCGTCGAAACCGGCGGCGCGGCGCGCCTCCAGGTTGAAGGGGCCGCGCAGGCGGGGCGCGTCATAGCGTTTGGCCAGCTCGGCATAGCAGGCCACGGGCTCCTTGCCCGCCGCCACGCATTGCTGCTTGTACCAGTGGTTGCCGATGGCGACGTGGCCGATTTCGTCGCGCAGGATGATGTCCACGATGGCCGCGCTTTCCGTGTCGCCCGCGCCGGCCAGCTTGTTGCGGATCATGGGCGACGCGTCCAGCCCCCGGGCTTCCAGCGTACGCGGCACCAGCGCCAGTCGGGCGAGCAGGTCGCCGCACGTCCGTTCGGCCATATCCCACAGGCCGTTATGCGCGGGAAAATCGCCGTAAGCGTAGCCCAGCGCGTCCAGGCGCCGGCGCAGCAGGTCGAAATGCAGGGCCTCTTCGCGCGCAACGCGCAGCCAGTCGCGGTAGAACGCCTCGGGCATGCCTGCAAAACGCCACATGATGTCCAGCGCAAGGTTGACCGCGTTGAATTCGATATGGGCCAGCGCGTGCAGCAGCGCCGCGCGCCCTTCCTGCGTGGCCATGGAACGCTGCCTGACCTGCGCGGGCGCGACCAGTTCAGGCAGCGGCGGGCGGCCGGGCACGCCGTCCATGGGCGCGAAAACCCGCTGGCAGTCCAGCATGGCGTCATCCGCGATGGCGCGCACCCGCGCCAGCTTGTCGGGCCACGCCGTGGCGGCCAGGGCCGCGAGCGCCTGCGCGCGCATGCAGTCCGGATGATGTTCCTGCCCTGCCGGGGCCGTATTGCTGCTGTCCATGATGTTCCGATTTCCTGGCGGCCCGCGGGCCCCGCATAACCTTGAATTACGCTGGCCTGTCCGCCATGCATTCACGAACGACTTTATCATTCACCGATGGATTCCCTGCGCCTGACCATCGAAACCGACCTGTCCCGCATCGACGCCCGGCAATGGGACGCGCTGGCCGGAGACCAGCCGTTTCTGCGCCACGCGTTCCTCTGCGCATTGCACGAAACGGGCTGCGCGGCGCGCGAAACCGGCTGGGCCCCGCATTTCCTGGCGCTGTGGCGCGGCGATGCGCTGGCCGCCGCCGCGCCGCTCTACCTGAAATCGCATTCCCGCGGCGAGTACGTGTTCGACTACGCCTGGGCCGACGCCTTCCAGCGGCACGGCATGCGCTACTACCCCAAGCTGCTGTCGGCCATTCCGTTCACGCCCGTAACGGGGCCGAGGCTGCTGGCGGCGAACGACGAAGACCGCGAAACGCTGGTGCGCGGGCTGGTGGCCTTCGCGCAGGAGATCAAGGTGTCGTCGCTGCACCTGCTGTTTCCCGCCGACGCCGACGTGCGCGTGCTGCGCGAAGCGGGCTTCATGATCCGGGAAAGCGTGCAGTTCCACTGGACCAATGCGGGCTACGCCGACTTCGATGCGTTCCTGGCCGCCATGAGCCACGACAAGCGCAAGAAGATCCGGCAGGACCGCAAGAAGGTCGCCGCGGCCGGCCTGTCGTTCCGCTGGCTGCGCGGCGACGGCATTGGCGCGGACGAACTGGCGTTCTTCTATGAATGCTATTGCCGCACCTATTTCAGCCACGGCAATCCGCCCTATCTAAGCCGCGATTTTTTCCAGCGCGCGCACCGCGACCAACCCGACGCTTTCGTGCTGATCCTGGCCGAGCGCGACGGCCTGCCGGTGGCCGCGGCGCTCAACCTCGCAGGGGGCGACGCGCTGTACGGACGCTATTGGGGCGCGACCGAATACGTGCCGGGGCTGCACTTCGAGACCTGCTACATGCAGGCCATCGCCTATTGCATCGCGCATGGCATCGCGCGCTTCGAGGGGGGCGCGCAGGGCGAACACAAGATGGCGCGCGGCCTGCTGCCCACGCCGACATGGTCGGCGCATTGGGTCGCGCATCCGGGCTTTGCCGAAGCGATCCAGAACTTCCTGGACGAGGAAACAGCCGCCGTCTCGGATTACCTGGGCGAGCTGGAATCGCACACGCCGTTCAAGGCAGACTGACGCCCACAGCGGCCCGGATACAAGGTGTCTTAAAGAAACCGGTCCAGCAATTTACGGCTGTGCTTGTCCAGCGCCTGGATGTCGCGCACCAGATAGAAAATGCCGTGGTTATCGGCAATCAGCAGCGTCTGCGGGCTGAGGCGGCGGATGTCTTCTTCGCCGCGCAGCGTGAACGAGGTCGGGCCGCGGTCGGTCTCGACCTTCCAGGTGCTGGGCGTGGCGTAGGACGACACGCTGGCCAGCTTGCGGATCTCGGGCATGAATTCGCGCCCGGCCAGTTCTTCTTCGATGAGTTCGCGCTGCGGCGCCGGCACATCCGACAGGTGCTCGATCCAGACCAGTTCGTGCCCGTCGCCGGTCACCAGCGACAGGCCGCGGCCCGCTTCGCTGATCGGAAAGGCGCGCACCGGGATGACCCCTTCGTGCGTTTCGCCATCGGCGGACTGGAACTCGAGGCGCCCGAAGGCATTGCGGCGCAACTGAAAGGTCGGCAAGGTCATGGCGATGATTCCGTTTCGGCGTCAGGCCACGGCGGCCATGTCTTCGCTGCCCGACGCCTGGGCGTCGGCTTCAGCCTGCCGCGCTTGCGCCTGGTACAGACGATAGTAGGCGCCCTCGCGGGCCATCAGGTCTTCGTGCGGCCCCTGCTCCACGATCTGGCCGCGGTCCAGCACCACCAGCCGGTCGGCCTTGCGCAGCGTGCTCAGGCGGTGGGCGATGGCGATCGTGGTGCGGCCGCGCACGAGGTTGTCCAGGGCCTTCTGGATTTCCTTTTCGGTCGTGGTGTCCACCGACGACGTCGCTTCGTCCAGGATCAGGATGCGCGGGTCGATCAGCAGCGCGCGGGCGATCGAGATGCGCTGGCGTTCGCCGCCGGACAACGCCTGGCCGCGTTCGCCTACCAGCGAGTCGTAGCCGTGCGGCAGGCGCAGGATGAATTCGTGGGCGTGGGCCGCGCGCGCCGCGGCCACGATCTCGTCGCGCGTGGCGTCGGGCTTGCCGTAGGCGATGTTCTCGGCGATGGTGCCGAAGAACAGGAACGGCTCCTGCAGCACCAGCCCGATATGGCTCCGGTAGTCGGCCACGCGCACCGAACGGATGTCGGCGCCGTCGACCAGCACCGCGCCCTCGGACACGTCATAGAAGCGACAGATCAGGTTGATCAGCGTGCTCTTGCCCGAGCCGCTGTGTCCCACCAGACCGATCATCTCCCCCGGCGCGATGGTCAGGTTCAGGCCGCGGATGACCTGCCTGTTGCCGTAGCGGAACCCCACGTCGCGCAGTTCGATGCGGCCGTTGATGTGCGGCAGCTTGGCCGGATTCTGCGGTTCCGGCACGCTGGAAACGTGGTCCAGGATGTCGAAGATGCGCTTGGCGCCGGCCGCCGCCTTCTGCGTGACCGACACGATGCGGCTCATGGAATCCAGGCGCATGTAGAAGCGCCCGATATACGCCAGGAACGCGGCCAGCACGCCCACGGTGATCTGCTTCTGGGAAACCTGCCAGATGCCGAAGATCCACACCACCAGCAGGCCCACTTCGGTCAACAGGGTGACGGTGGGCGAAAACAGCGACCACGTGGTGTTGACGCGGTCATTGACTTCCAGGTTGCGGTTGTTGGCTTCGCGGAAACGCGCGACCTCGCGCTTTTCCTGGGCGAACGCCTTGACCACGCGGATGCCGGGAATCGTGTCGGCCAGCACGTTGGTGATCTCGGACCAGATGCGGTCGACCTTTTCGAAGCCGTGGCGCAGTCGGTCGCGCACGGCGTGGATCATCCAGATGATGAACGGCAGCGGCACCAGCGTAACCAGGGCCAGCCACGGGTTGATGGTCACCAGAATGGTCGCCGTCATGACGATCATCAGGATGTCGGTGGCGAAGTCCAGCAGATGCAGCGACAGGAACACGCAGATGCGGTCGGTTTCGCTGCCGATGCGCGAGATCAGGTCGCCCGTGCGCTTGCCGCCGAAGTACTCCAGCGACAATTGCTGCAGGTGCGCGTAGGTGGTCGTGCGCAGGTCCGCGCCGATGCGTTCGCTGACCCAGGCCAGGATGTAGGTCCGCGCCCAGCCCAGTCCCCACGCCAGGATCGCCGATCCCAGGAGCCCGCCCAGGTAAAGCCGGACCAGGCCGTAATCAATGGGAGCCCCGTTCTGGAACGGAATCAGCACGTCGTCCATCAAGGGCATGGTGAGGTACGGCGGCACCAGGGTGGCGGCCGTGCCCAGCAGCGTCAACAGGAAACCGATAAACAGCGGGCCCCGGTAGGGTCTGGCGAAACGCCACAGCCGCAGCAGCGCCCAGGTGGACGGCGGCGCCGCGTGTTCCGGATTGCACGAGGGGCATTCTTCCTCGTCTGCCGGGATGACGCTATTACAGATGGTGCAGCTGCGTTCCGCCGCTGCCTGCGCCTGATGGCCGGACAAACGGATGGACTGCTGGGTCTCGAACTGGGCCAGCAGGCGCAGCGCGGCCGGATTGCGGGCCAGCGTGAAGCGCCACACGGCCAGGCGGGCGGCGTCGTCGTGCAGTTCCAGCACAGCGGCCCCAGCGTGGTCGCTGAGGCCGAGTTTTAATTGGGGGCCATATTGCCAGGAGTCCCAGCGCGTGTCGTCGGGATGCCGCGCCAGCAGCCTTTTGTCCGTGACCGCGACCAGGCCCGGATGAAACTTCAAACGCTGATCGAGGTCTATTTCAACCCAGGCCAGGAGGGTTTCGTCATCCGCAAGTTCAGTGCGGATTTCATCCCGCCAGCGGGCAGGAAAAGCATCGGCAAGGCCGGAAAGCTGGTTTGGTTTTTTCATTAGAACGCATACCGGGCCAGGACTCTGCCCTACTAGGCGGCAACCGGTTCGGCGCCCTGGGCGCCAAACGTGTCCCTTCCTTACAACACAACGAGTTCACGCCATGAAGGCGTCGTATAGTATCAGCCGATTTTTCTAATTAGGAATATCTGGGATCCCCCACTCGTTGGCATTATTCTAAAGGCGCAACCCCAATAAATTCGCGGTCTTGCATAGGGGCGTCCGCGCGTGCCAACCTGCTTCTCAAGTAAATTAAAACATGAAAAAGAAAGACATTGAATTTCTCGATGTCGTGGCTTTGCGCGGCCCGAACATTTGGACGTATCGCCCGGTCCTTGAAGCATGGGTGGATATCGGAGAACTGGAGGACTACCCCTCCAATACGATTCCCGGATTCTACGAGCGCCTGACCGAATGGCTGCCGACCCTGATCGAGCACCGCTGCAGCCCCGGCGTCCGGGGCGGCTTCCTGGCCCGCCTGAAAGAAGGCACGTGGCCCGGCCACATCCTTGAGCATGTCACCCTTGAATTGCAGAATCTGGCCGGCCTGCGCGGCGGTTTCGGCAAGGCCCGCGAAACCTCCACCCGCGGCGTCTACAAGGTCGTCGTCCGCGCCTGGCAAGAACAGGTTACCCGCAGCGCCCTGAACGAAGCCCGCGACCTGGTCATGGCCGCCATCGAGGACCGTCCGTTCGACGTGCCCGCCGCCGTCGCGAAGCTGCGCAGCCTGATCGACCGCCACTGCCTGGGTCCCAGCACCGCCTGCATCGTGGACGCCGCCGACGACCGCGACATTCCCTATATCCGCCTGTTCGAGGGCAACCTGGTCCAGTTCGGCTACGGCTCGGCCCAGCGCCGCATCTGGACCGCCGAAACCGACCGCACCAGCGCCATCGCAGAAGGCATCTCGCGCGACAAGGACCTGACCAAGGAACTGCTGTCGACCTGCGGCGTGCCGGTGCCCGAAGGCCGCCTGGTCGACAGCGAGGAAGACGCCTGGGATGCCGCCGAGGACATCGGCCTGCCCGTTGTCGTCAAGCCTTATGACGGCAACCACGGCCGCGGCGTGTTCACCAACCTGACGACGCGTGAAGAGGTGGTCTCCGCCTACCGCGTCGCCGTGGACGAAGGTAGCGGCGTGATCGTCGAGCGCTTCGTGCTGGGCAACGAACACCGCCTGCTGGTCGTCGGCGACCGGATGGTCGCCGCCGCGGCCGGCGAGCCGGCCTGGGTGACAGGCGACGGCAAGTCCACCATCACCGAACTGATCGACAGCCAGATCAACACCGATCCGCGCCGTGGCCGCACCGAGAATCATCCGCTCAATCCCGTGCGCCTGGATTCCGCCGCCCGGCTGGAAATCGCCCGCCAGGGCCTGTCGGAAGACAGCGTGCCGCCCGAAGGCCAGCGCGTGCTGGTGCAGCGCAGCGGCAACGTTGCCTTCGACGTGACCGACCGCGTCCACCCCAGCGTCGCGGCCACCGTCACGCTGGCCGCCCGCATCGTCGGCCTGGACATCGCCGGCGTAGACCTGGTGGCCGAGGACATCACCCGCCCGCTGGACGAACAGCGCGGCGCCATCGTCGAAGTCAATGCCGGCCCCGGCCTGCTGATGCACCTGAAACCTGCCGACGGCACGCCGCGCCCGGTGGGCCGCGCGATCGTCGATCACCTGTTCCCGGAAGGCGAAGCGGGCCGGATCCCCATCGTGGGCGTGACCGGCACCAACGGCAAGACCGTCGTGGCCCGTCTGGTGGCGCGCCTGCTGCACCTGTCGGGCAAGCGCACCGGCCTGGCGTGCAGCGAAGGCCTCTACCTGGACCGCCGCCTGGTGCAAAAGGGCGACCGCGCCGACTTCGCGTCGGGCACGCGGCTGCTGATGAACCGCAACGTGGACGCCGCCGTCATCGAAAACGACAGCGGCGTGATCCTGGGCCAGGGCCTGGCCTACGACCGCTGCCAGGTGGGCGTGGTCACCAACATCGACGACGCCGACCACCTGGGCGATTTCGACATCAACGAAACGGAACGCATGTTCAACGTGTTCCGCACGCAGGTCGACGTGGTTCTGCCCGACGGCGTCGCCGTGCTGAACGCGCGCGATCCGCGGGTGGTCGAAATGGCCGAACTCTGCGACGGCAGCGTGATCTTCTTCGGCATCGACCCCGCCCTGCCCGCCATCGCCGGGCATCTGGCGCAGGACGGCCGCGCCGTCTTCGTGCGCGACGGCAGCATCGTGCTGGCGCAAGGCGCGCAGGAAGAACGGCTGGCCGACGTGGCCGCCATCCCGCTGACCCACGGCGGGCGCGTGGCCTTCCAGGTCGAGAACGTGCTGGCGGCCGTGGGCACGGCCTGGGCGCTGGACATCCCCGTCGAGCTGATCCGCGCCGGCATCGAAACCTTCGATATCGACCAGGCGGACGCTCCCTGGCAATTCACCCTGTTCGAACGCAACGGCAGCACGGTCGTCGTGGACGATGCGCACAACGCTTCGGCGTTGCGTCCGCTCATCGCCGCCATCGACCAGTTCCCGTCGGCCACGCGCGCCGCCGTCTACTCGGCCGGCGCCGACCGCCGCGACGCGGACCTGATCGAACAAGGCAGGCTGCTAGGCGACGCCTTCGACCGCGTGGTGCTTTACGACGACGCCACCGTGCGCAGCAAGCGGCCGGAAGGCCAGGCGCGCGCGCTGCTGCGCCAGGGGCTGGCCCAGGGCAGCCGCGTCAAGGACATCCAGGAAGAGCCCGACCACGGCAAGGCCATCGCCAGCGTGCTGGACAGCATCGCGCCGGGCGACTTCGTCCTGCTGCAGTCCGACGAGGCCTTCTCCGGCCCCACCATCGACCTGGTCCGCCGCTGGATTCAGCAACACTGACAATATCCGCGCGCGCCGCGGCAGTCCGCGGGCGCGCACGTTAGACGACAGGAATACCTGCCATGGAAGTCTCCCGTATCCGAGCATTGCGCGGCCCCAATCTGTGGAGCAAGAACACCGCGATCGAGGCCATCGTGTCGTGCGCCGACACCGAATGCTCCATCGACAACCTGCCCGAGTTCGAAGCCCGCCTGCGCGCGCGGCTGCCGCAGACGGGCCTGCTGCGCCCCGAAGGCCACCAGGGCGCGGTGTCGATCGCCCATGTGCTGCAGATCGTCGCGCTGACGATGCAGGCGCATGCCGGCTGCCCCGTCACCTTCGGCCGCACCGCCTCCACCATCGAGCCCGGCGTTTTTCAGGTGGTGGTGGAATACAGCGAAGAAGAAGTCGGCAAGCTGGCCATGGAGCTGGCGCAGGATCTGGTGCGCGCCGCGCTGGATGACACGCCCTTCGATATCGCGGACGCGCTCAAGCGCCTGCGCGAACTGGACGAGGACGTGCGCCTGGGCCCCAGCACCGGTTCTATCGTGAACGCCGCCACCGCCCGCCACATTCCCTACCGCCGCCTCACCCAGGGCAGCATGGTGCAGTTCGGCTGGGGCAGCAAGCAGCGCCGTATCCAGGCCGCGGAAACCGACCTCACCAGCGCCATCTCCGAGTCCATTGCACAGGACAAGGACCTGACCAAGATGCTGCTGGACGCCGCCGGCGTGCCGGTGCCGATGGGCCGTTCCGTAACCAGCGCCGAAGAGGCATGGGAAGCGGCGCAGGAACTGGGCGGCCCGGTGGTCGTCAAGCCGCGCGACGGCAGCCAGGGCCGCGGCGTTGCGGTCAACATCGAGACCCGCGAACGCGTGATCCAGGCCTTTGAAGTGGCCGAAGAGATCAGCTCCGAAGTGATCGTCGAACGCTACATCCCGGGCCACGACTTCCGCCTGCTGGTGGTCGGCGGCGCGCTGGTCGCGGCCTCGCGCCGCGATCCGCCGCAGGTTACGGGCGACGGGCAGCAGACCATCCGCCAGCTGGTTGACCAGGTCAACGCCGATCCGCTGCGCGGCGACGGCCACGCCACCTCGCTCACCAAGATCCGGTTCGACGACATCGCCCTGGCGACGCTGAAGAAACAGGGATTCGACGCCGATTCCGTGCCGCCTTCCGGCACCCTGATCTTCCTGCGCAACAACGCCAACCTGAGCACTGGCGGGTCCGCCACCGACGTGACCGACGAAGTCCATCCCGAAATGGCGGCGCGCGCGGTGTCCGCGGCCCGCATGATCGGCCTGGACATCTGCGGCGTGGACGTGGTGGCCGAAACCGTCCAGTACCCGCTGGAAGACCAGCATGGCGGCGTGGTCGAGGTCAACGCCGCTCCCGGCCTGCGCATGCACCTGAACCCCTCGTTCGGCAAGGGCCGCGCGGTGGGCGAAGCCATCATCGCGAACATGTACGCGGACGGCGACGACGGCCGCATCCCGGTGGTGGCCGTCGCCGGCACCAACGGCAAGACCACCACCGTGCGCCTGACCGCCCATTTGCTGGGCGCGGCGGGCAACCGCGTGGGCATGACGAATTCGGACGGCGTCTACATCGACAACCTGCGCATCGACACCGGCGACTGCAGCGGCCCGCGCAGCGCCCGCAGCGTGCTGATGCATCCGGACGTCGACGCCGCGGTGTTCGAGACCGCACGCGGCGGCATCCTGCGCGAAGGCCTGGCCTTCGACCGCTGCAATGTCGCCATCGTCACCAACATCGGCATGGGCGACCACCTCGGCCTGGGCTACATCAGCACGGTCGAAGACCTGGCGGTGGTCAAGCGCGTCATCGTCCAGCACGTGCATCCGTCGGGCATGGCGGTGCTGAACGCCGCCGATCCCATCGTGGCCGACATGGCTTCGAGCTGCCCGGGGTCGATCACCTACTTCGCCGAAGACCGCAACCATCCGGTGCTTGCGACGCATCGCGCGCAGGGCTTGCGCTCGGTGTACCGCGACGGCGATGCGATCGTGGCGGCGCAGGGCCCCGACGAGGTCCGCTTCCCGCTGGCCGCGATTCCGCTCACGCGCAACGGCACGATCACGTTCCAGGTCGAAAACGCCATGGCGTCCATCGCGGCGGCATGGGCGCTGGGCCTGGACTGGGACGTCGTCCGCAGCGGCCTGGCCACCTTCGTCAACGATGCCCAGACGGCGCCCGGCCGCTTCAACGTGTTCGACCATCGCGGCGCGACGGTAATCGCCGACTACGGCCATAACCCGGACGCCATCCAGGCCCTGGTGCGCGCCGTGGACGCCATGCCGTCCAAGCGCCGTTCCGTGGTCATCAGCGGGGCGGGCGACCGCCGCGACGAAGACATCCGCATGCAGACCGAGATCCTGGGCGCGGCGTTCGACGACGTGCTGCTGTACCAGGACCAATGCCAGCGCGGCCGCGCCGACGGCGAGGTGCTGGCGTTGCTGCGGCAGGGCCTGGTGGGCGCCAGTCGCACCACCCACAGCGAGGAAATCCATGGCGAATTCCTGGCGATCGACACGGCGCTGGAGCGCCTGCAGCCGGGCGACCTGTGCCTGATCCTGGTGGACCAGGTGGAAGAGGCGCTGGACCACATCGCCAAGCGCATCGCGCAGGCCTGATCCGGGCGGCGCAATGCGAACGGGGCGCTCCAGGGCGCCCCGTTTTTTTTGCGCCTGCGCGGCGCGGCCACCCGAGCTGCCCGCCCGGAGCTTCCCGCCCGGAGCTGCCCGCCCGGGACTAGCCGTGCGGCGCTGCGGCCGGCGCCGTGGCCTGGTACTTGTCCGTCACGTGCGTGCACCCCACGGCGGCCATGGCGCCAAGCGCCACCAAGAGAGCGCTGCAAAGTCGTTTCGTCATGCGAGCTTTCCTTTTTTCGTGTCGAACCGCCAGCCGGTTTCCTGTGGACTATACCGGCAGCCGCGCACTGCGGCCACCGGCGCCAGCGCTGGCTTTCGAGCGGATCCGTTACCAGCCGCGCTCAAAAGGGGTCAATTGGTTGCTCAAATGTAACTGCGACGCTTGCTGCGGATTCGAGCCTTTCTCGTCGCAGAGCCGGGGCTTTTCCCCTGCCGCCGCCGTTACATTTCTCCACAGCCTGGTTTGACAGGCCCTCGGGGGGACTCGTACGGTGAGAACTAGCTGATCAGTGTCCAACTCAACCGCGTTTGACGGACTTATAGGCCATAAGCCTGTCGCCGCATGCAACCAGAGAGGTCACCATGAATAACGACATCATCGCCGGAAAGTGGAAGCAACTGACGGGCAAGGCCAAGGCGGCCTGGGGTGAACTCACCGACGACGAGCTGACCCGCACGGAAGGCAATGCCGAACGGCTCGCTGGCCTCATCCAGGAACGCTACGGCAAGACCAAGGAAGAAGCGCAAAAGGAAGTCCGGGATTTCTTCGACCGCAATCCCTGATCCCGTCAACCACCAGGAGAAGCTGACATGTTGCACTACGCCGTAGTTTTCTTCGTCATCGCCATCATCGCGGCTGTCCTGGGTTTCGGCGGCATCGCCGCCGGCGCCGCGGGGATCGCCAAGATCCTGTTCTTCGTCTTTTTGGTCCTGGCACTGCTGTCCATCCTGGGCGGCGCATTCCGCAAGAAATAGAACCAGCACCTGAGCATTCAACGATTGTTTTTGCGTCCCGAACGCGCTGAACACCACTAACAAGGAGCATTACTATGGAAATTCGCAAGCTGATCGCCGCCGCCGCACTGGGTACGGGCGCTGTCTTCACTTCCATGGCTTTTGCCGCCGACGACGGCAAGCCTAAACAGTCCGTGGGTGAGTACGCGTCCGACGCCACCGTGACCACCAAGGTCAAGGCCGCCTTCGTGGCCGACAAGCAACTGAGCGCCCTCGACATCGCCGTCGAAACCAACAACGGCGTCACGACGCTAACCGGCACCGTGGGCACCGCCGCCGAGGCCGATCAAGCCGCCACCGTGACGCGCGGTGTGGAAGGCGTCAAGCAGGTCATGAACAACATCAAGGTCGATCCGGCCAAGAACCGGAAGTAAGCACGGCATCGACCGATTCGAGCCCTGAAACGTAGAGCGGCGCCCGTGACAACACGGGCGCCGCTTTTGCGTCGACGTTCGCCGCAGGTCGGGACGCCTACACCGTGACCGTACCGCGGCCGATTTCCAAAGCCCGTCCGCCTACCCGGATCCGGTTGTCCGCGCCCACGTCCAACAGCAGGCGGCAGGGGCGGCCCATCTGGTCGCCTTGCTGCACCAGGAAGCAGGCCGGCAGGGAATGCCCGCGATGCAGCAGCCAGCCGCCCAGGTTGGCGCACGCCGATCCGGTGCCGGCGTCTTCGTTGATGCCGCCGCCGGGCTTGGCGTAGAAGTACCTGGCCACCACGACCTGGCGGCCGTCCTGCGCGTTGCCTTCGTCAAACGCGAACAAATACAGCGTCTTGCGTCCCAGGCTGCTGGCCTGCCAGCGGTCAAGGGTGGCGGCATCGGGCGCGGCGCGGCGCACGGCGTCCACGCTGGCCAGCGGCGCCAGCAGGTGGTCGGCGCCGGTGTCCACCCAGATCGGGTCGTCGCGCAGGTCGCCCGCGTTCAGTCCGACCAGCGCGGCGATTCCGGCCCGGTCTAGTTCGGGCTTGGCGGTGCGCACACCGTCCGGGCACGGCGCGGTGAAGGTCCAGGCGTCGCCCTGCGCGGTGACGGGCACGACGCCGGCCTTGAACTCAAGCGTCAGCGCATCGCCCGCCCCCAGCAGGTCGCGCACGACCTGCGAGGTGCCGATCGTGGGATGGCCGGCGAAGTTCATTTCATGGCCCGGCGTGAAGATGCGCACGCGCGCATCCGCACGGTCCGAGGGCAGGATGAACGTGGTTTCGGACAGGTTGAACTGCGCGGCCAGTTCCAGCATGGTGGCATCGTCCATGCCGCGCGCATCTTCAAATACGCAAAGCTGATTGCCGCTGAAAGTGGAGGATGCGAAGACGTTGAGCAGGCGGAACGCGTAGGTGGCCATGGCAGGGAAAAAAGTTGAGGAGCCGCCGGCCAGGCCGGCAAAGCCCCAACTTTATCGCAGCGCCCGCCGCGCGGGCTACCAGATGGCGAAGAACAGCACCCACGCCAGGCAGAACGGCGCCAGGCCCGCGGCCAGCACCAGTCCGGCAAGACTCTTCCTGAACACGCTGGCCTCGCGCTGCCTGAGCAGGCGGGCGAAAAGGCGCAGCGTCCAAAGCACCGCAAGCGTCAGCAGCGTGAAGCGCACCGGCGTTGCCCACGCCGCCTGCACGCCTTCATGCTTGAGCAGGTTGACCGTGGTGGCGGACAGCCCCAGGAACACGCCGATGCCGGCCGCGGGAATCAAGGCCTGGGCCAGCTTGTGCAGGCCAGGGCGCCCCCAACGGCTGGCGTGCGCGCCGGGCGCCGGGGCCGCGGGCGCCAGCCGGTCGGCGATCCACAGCGACAGGAAGCTTGCGCCGCCCACGCACACGGTCGCGCCGACGACGAACATCAGGATGCCCGCGCCATCCAGCCAGGAGAAGCTGTCGTTCACATCGGGATAATGCGTCAGGATGAACCAAGGCGCGTTGTCCATGAGCGGCCACATGATGTCGCGCTCGACCAGCCAGGTCGCGGCCCATTGCTTGGCCGTTACGTACCAGGGGCTGGCGCTCCAGAGGAACGCGCCGATGGCGATGCCCATCAGGCCGAAGCACAGCAGCGCCGTCTGCCAGGGATCGCCTTCGGTCACGTGCACGATCTCTTCTTCGGGCGAGCGCGGCGTCAGCGCGATCGCGCCGCGGTAGCCGCTGCACCGTCCACAGACGTGGCAGTCGCCCGCCCCCTTCATGTGCCGCAGCGGCACCAGCGGCGCACAGTTGATGGGTTCGATGCGGATGACGGGATGGCGCCACTTTTCCTCGTCGACCTTGAAGTGCCAGGGCGCCAGCTTGGCCAGCAGGTTGAACACGCCATTGACCGGGCACAGGTACTTGCACCACACGCGCTTGCTGCGACCATAGCGCCAGCCCACGATCATGGCCGCCACGGTGGAACCGCCCAGCACGGCCAGGACCGCCAGCGGATACTGGTAGACGCTGACCAGCTGGCCGTAGATGGTCGTGAGCGCGAACGCGACGAAGGGCCAGCCGCCCCAGCGCATCCACTTCGGGATGGCATGGCCCTGCCCGCGCTCGCTGGCCCATTCCGTCAGCATGCCCTCGGGACAGAGCCAGCCGCACCAGGCGCGGCCCAGGATCGGCATGGAAATCAGCACGAACGGCCACCACACGCCCCAGAAGGCGAACTGCGCCACGATGGTCAGATTGTTGAACACCGACGCTGCATTGTCCGGCAGCGGCATTAGCGCCGGCACGATCAAAAGGAAAGCGTACATCGCGACAATGCCCCACTGCAGCTTGCGCAACAGCGGGGCATGGTCACGGAGAAAGTCGGCGATACGGGAGGTTGCCCTCCCGAGTGCAGCTGCCATGGTCAAACCTTCAAATATTCAGTCCGGCAAAAAGACCGGAATCAGGATGCCCCCCGAGCCGCGGCCACCGGCGCGGGCTTGCCGCCCACCCAGCGCAGCAGCGCCCAGACAACGATCCAGTAAGCCACCCACAACAACACCGAGATCAGCGCCGGGAAAGCGCGGTATCCCGCAAAGTCCGCCAGCACCTTGCCGAAGCCGCTGCTGTCGTCCAGCAGCCAGGAGCTGTCCCAGACCGGATCCACGAGGGTCGGCAGGACATCCAGGGAAATCAGGTGATCCAGTCCGCCCACCAACAGCGAGCCCGCCAGGAGCAGCAACAGGATTTCGGTCACGCGGAAAAAGCGGCGCCAGGTGATGAGCTTGCCGCCCAGCTGCAGCAGCCAGAAAGTCAGCAGCGCGACTGCGAAACCCGCCAAGCCCGCCAGGGCCAGCATCAGCATGTCGCTGCCGCCTTCGCCCGCCGACACGGTGCCGTACAGGAACACCACGGTTTCGCTGCCTTCGCGGGCCACGGCGATGGCCACCAACACCAAAAGGCCCCACCAGTTGTCATTCGCGACGGAAGCGCGGGCGCCGCTTTCAAGCTCGCCCTTCAGGGTGCGGCCGTGCTTCTTCATCCAGACGACCATCTGCACCACCAGCGCGCACGCCGCCAGCGACATGATGGCCTGGAACCATTCCTGGCCTTCGTCGCTGAGCCAGGACGACACGCCCAGCAGCACCAGCGCCAGCGCCACGGCCAGGCCCAGCCCGGCCGCCACGCCGCCCCAAAGATAGGGCAGGCCGCGCTTGCCTTCCGGCGTCGCGCGCAGCCACGTGTACAGGATGCCCACCACCAGCAGGGCTTCGACGCTTTCGCGCCAGACGATAAATAGAACCTGTTCCATGACTTGCTGCCGCTTTATTCCTTGGGCTTGACGACCAGGGTGCCCTTCACGCTCTGGTGAAAGTCGTCGAAAAAGGGATACTCGCCCGGGCGGGAGATGGTGATCACCACGAAGGATTTCACTCCCGGCCCAAGGACTTTTTCCTTGCGCAGCGGAATGCTTTCGAATTCCACCGGCTCGTTGCTCTCGTTGATGAGTTCAATCTTGAAACGGCCCGCCGGCACTTCCAGCGTGGCGGGCTCGAACGTACCGTCCGGCTTGAATCTCAAGGTGAACGTGGGCAATTCGTCCGCCTGCGCGGGCGCCATGCCGGCCACGCCGGCCAGGCCGATCAGCAATGCGGCGATAACGCGCGACAGGCGGCCCACGATCATCAGTAACCGCCCTTCTTGCCGGTGCCGGCGTAGACGAATTCATATTCCAGGTCGAACGGTTCGAACCATTCGCCCACACCGGTTTCCTTGTCGACGTGGCGGCCAAAGTGGCTCATCTTGTTCGCGGTCGGCGGCAGGATCGAGTACTTCAGCTTGTACTTGCCCGGACCTTCGAGCTTGACGTTCTCGCCATAGTGCGGGCCGTCGTTGGCCACCATGGGCATAAACGTGCCCTTCTGCACATTCTGGCTGCCGACCTTCTGGATTTCGTAGTTCACGACCAGGTAGGGCACCCACTCGCCTTCGGGGAAGCCCGTCTTGTTGCCGGCGGTGGCGTGGATGTCGGCCTCAAGGTGGACGTCCGAATCCTTGGCGGGGCGCATCATGCCGGGCGGGTCCATTTCGATCGGCTGCAGATACACCGCGCCGATTTCCATGCCACCCTTCTCTACCGGCTTGCCGATGGGGTATTCGGCCGCGTGGGCGGCGGACACGCTCAAAGCGACAATGGCCAGCGCCAAGGCTTTCTTGATCATGTGCATAATCCTTGAGACACAAACGAAAATGGCGGTTCAAAACACAAACAAGAACCGTTTTCATTAATTTAGTGGATTTTGCTGACACATCCCTGAACCTTGACGCCAATAAAGTGCCGGATCATTGCGTTGGGTCAAACGCGAAAAAAAACGGCGCAGCCTGAGCCGCGCCGTTTTTTCCTGCCGGAACCGGGCCCGCCGGGGGCCCTTATCGGGGTCTACTTGCGCCCGGAGCCCGGCGTGCCGCCAGGCGTGAACGGGAAGGTGGAGAACATCGCGCGGGTCTGGTCCTGCATCTGGTCCTGCATCTGCACGAACAGGTTTTTGCTCTGGTCGATGTAGTTGTTCATCATGTTCTGCAGCATGGGCGTCTGCACGTTCATGAACTGCGTCCAGGCTTCGGGGCCGAACTGGCTTCCATAAAGGCCCTTGGACTGCTCGGCCATGCGCTGCTGGATCTCCATGAACGCCTGGATGTTCTTTTCCAGGTAGGAACCCATGATGCCCTGCATGGCATGGCCGTAGAAACGGATGATCTGCGACAGCATGTTCGAGGAGAACATGGGCATACCGCCGCTTTCCTCTTCAAGAATGATCTGCAGGAGGATGCTGCGCGTCAGGTCTTCGGCGCTCTTGGCGTCAACGACCTGGAATTCCTCGTTGGCCAGGACCAGTTGCTTGACATCTGCCAGGGTGATGTAGGTGCTGGTCCGGGTGTCGTATAAGCGACGGTTGGGGTACTTTTTAATCAGGCGCAGGCTGGCGCCGGTTTGTGCTTGCGTCATGGTTGTCCCCGGATCGGGCGATCTCTTAGGCTTTGAATAAGGTGAAGTGTAATGCCGGACGACCCTCTCCCCGAGGCCATCCGGCGCCGACGGGCCGCCAACGGGCGGCCCGCAGTGCGTCAGCCCATGTGCAGGCCGCCGTTCAGCGAGAAGTCCGCGCCAGTCGAAAAGCCGGATTCGTCGGATGCCAGCCATGAAGTCATGGACGCGATTTCCTCGGGCGTGCCCAGGCGGCGCACCGGAATCGTGGCGACGATCTTTTCGAGCACGTCGGGACGAATTGCCCGGACCATGTCGGTGCCGATGTAGCCGGGGGAAATCGTGTTGACCGTCACTCCCTTGCTGGCCACTTCCTGGGCCAGCGCCATGGTGAAGCCATGGATGCCCGCCTTTGCCGTGGAGTAGTTGGTCTGGCCGAACTGCCCTTTCTGGCCGTTCACGGAGCTGATGTTGATGATCCGGCCCCACTGGCGCTCGATCATGCCCTCGATGACCTGCTTGGTCACATTGAACAGGCTGTTCAGGTTGGTGTCGATGACCGCGCGCCAATCGTCCGCGCTCATCTTCCGGAACAGGCCGTCGCGGGTAATACCCGCGTTGTTGACCAGCACGTCGACCGGACCCAGCTCATTGGTGACCTTTTCGAAGGCGGCCACCGTGGAATCCCAGTCGGACACGTTGCCCACGGACGCATGGAACGTGAAGCCCTGCGCCGCCTGTTCGTCCAGCCATTGCTGGTAATTGCGGCTGGGGCCGCAGCCTGCCACCACGCGAAAGCCATCCTTGGCCAAGCGCTGGCAAATAGAGGTGCCAATCCCGCCCATCCCGCCTGTTACGTAAGCCAGTTTTCCGCTCATTGGACTTCCTCCTGTGTGCGACGGACGCCTCGTTGATTAACTTTCTATGGTTGCCCGGGGATTGACCGCAATGCGCGGCGTCAGGCGGCCCGGACTTTCACATACCTGCCAGGGGCCGGCTCGATCGGCCGGTACTTGGCATTGCCTGTCTTTGTGCGCGCCTTCACCCGTTTGCCGGAATGACCGGCCAGCCAGGCTGCCCAGTCGGGCCACCAGCTTCCCGGCTGTTCCACCGCCTGCTCGAACCACGAGTTGGGGTCGCCCGGCAAGGGCTGGCTGGCCTTTTCCAGCGCGTCGGCCACCCAGTAGCTGCGGCGCTTCTTGGCGGGCGGATTGACCACGCCCGCGATATGGCCGGATGCGCCCAGGACGAAGCGCTGCGGTCCGCGCAGCACCTGCGTCGACGCGTAGGCCGCTACCCAGGGCACGATGTGGTCTTCGCGGGAGCCGAAAATGTACGCCGGCATGCGCAGCCGCGTCAGGTCCAGCGGCAGGCCCGCCGCGTGCGCGCGCCCCGGCACCTTCAGGTTGTTCTCCAGGTAGGTGTTGCGGAAGTACCAGGAAAAGAAGGGGCCGGGGAGATTCGTGCTGTCGCCGTTCCAGAACAGCAGGTCGAAGGCGGGCGGCTTCTGGCCTTTCAGGTAGTTGCCGACCACATAGTTCCAGACGAGCTCGTTGGGCCGCAGGAACGAAAACGTGGTGGCCAGGTCGCGCCCGGGCATCAGGCCGCCGTTGCCCAGTTGATGGTCGCGCAGCAGCGCATGGGCCTCGTCGACGAAGACATTCAGGACGCCGGTGTCGTGGAAATCCAGGAACGAGGTCAGCAGCGTCAGGGACGCCACGGGATGCTCGCCGCGCGCTTCGGCCAGGGCCAGCGCGGCAGCCAGCATGGTGCCGCCCACGCAGAAGCCCAGCGCGTTGACCTGCGGCTGCCCGGTGATGTCGCTGGCCACGCGCAGCGCCTGCAGCACCGCGTCGTCCAGATAGTCGGACCAAGTGGCGCGTTCGATGCCGTCGGTGTCGGACGCCACGGGGTTGCGCCAGGAAATCAGGAATACCGTCTGACCTTGCTCGACCGCATGCCGCACGAAGGAATTCTCGGGCTGCAGGTCCAGGATGTAGAACTTGTTGATGTTGGGCGGCACGATGACCAGCGGGCGCTCGAATACGGTGGCGGTCGCAGGCGCGTACTGGATGAGCTGGAACAGCTTGTTCTCGAAGACGACGTCGCCGGGCGTGGTGGCCACGTTGCGGCCGATCTCGAACTGCGATTCGTCGGTCTGCGTGATGCGGCCCTTCTTGACGTCCCCCAGCAGGTTCGCCAGGCCCTCGTTCAGCGCGCGGCCCGCGCTTTCCACGATGGATTGCTGGGCGTCAGGATTCAGCGCCAGGAAGTTCGACGGGGACAGCGCATCGACCCATTGCATGATCGAAAACCGAAGCCGGTCGCGCATGGGTTCGCTGACCTGGGCGGCATCGACCATGCGCGACATGGCGCGCGCCGACAGCAGATAGGTGTGCGCCAGCAGCAGGTGACTATCGTTGGCGGCCCAGGCGTTGCCCGAAAAACGGCGGTCGGACGGCGGCGCCAGCGCGCCGCGCCGGGCGTCGTCGCAAAGGCGTTGCCATTCACGGGAAAATTCTGCCTGGATGTCAGCCAGGACTTCCGGTGCCACGCTCACCGGATTGGGACCTGCGGAGAGATTGGCATTCACTTCGACACCTTGTTATCGAGACTTCGCGATTGATGTTGCATTCCGGGTCCAGGACTGTCAATGCGGGTATACAAGGAGGGCTATCAGTGTAAGACGCAAGGCCGAACCCAAAGCCTTGCGCTATATCAAACCGGGTTCAGCCAAGCCAGTAATGCCATGCGTCCGGTCTGCCCGTCGCGCCGGTACGAAAAATAGCTTTCCACCTGGGTAACGGTGCACAGCCCGCTCAGCGCCACCTCTTGTACCCCGGCACGGCGCAGGCGGAAATCGGCCAATCCGGCGAGGTCTGCCAGCCACTTGCCGGGGATGCCCGGACGCGGCACGAAATATCGCGCGGTGGCCGGGTCGTCGGCCGTGAACGCGTCCAGGACGTCCTGCCCGACTTCGAATTCCCGGGGACCGATGCCCGGACCAACCCAGGCGCGCCAGGCCTTGGCCTGCGGCGCCTTGGCGCGCATGGCGGCCAGCGTATGTTCCAGCACCCCGCCCGACAGGCCGCGCCAGCCGGCATGCGCCGCGCCCAGCACCGCGCCGTCGGCGTCGGCGATGACCACCGGCAGGCAATCCGCCACCATGATGGCCAGCACGCGCCCGGGCTGCGCCGTGACGCTGGCGTCCACCGCAGGCTCCGGCGGCAGGCCGGGCTGGTCGGCATCGCCGACTTCGCTGCCGTGAACCTGGCGCAGCCACAGGGGATCGGCCGGCACTGCCGCGCGCACGCGGCGGCGGTTCTCGGCTACGGCGTCCGGATTGTCGCCGGCCCGCAGCCCGAGGTTCAGGGTGTCGTGCGGGGCCACCCCGACGCCGCCGGCGCGGGTGGTGCAGAAGTAGTTCACGCCTGGCCATTCAGGTCCCGTCACCACGGGCAGACCCGCCATCACGCGCTCCATGCAATGCTCTCCTGGACTTGGGCCATGTCGGCGGGCACCGCCGCCGTGAACTGGACTTCACCGGCGCCGCCGGGATCGTCGAAATGCAGCGCGCGGGCATGCAGCATCTGGCGCTGCGCCCCGGCTATCGGCTTGCCGCCGTAGATGGTGTCGGCCAGCAGCGGGTGCCCGAGACTGGCCATGTGCACGCGGATCTGGTGGGTGCGGCCGGTTTCCAGACGGCACACCACTTCGGTGACGCGGCCGCCGGGATCCGCCATGCCGCGGCGGGACGGGGCGTAATTGGTGATGGCCGGCTTGGGCGCCACGGGCCGTTCGACGCTCATGCGCACCGGCACCCGGGGATCGCGGCCGATGGCGCGGTCCACCCGGCCGGCGGCGGCCATCCAGCCATGCGCCAGCGCCACGTATTCGCGGCCCATGCTGCGGGCCTGCAACTGGCGCACCAGGTGCGTCTGGGCGGTTTCGTTGCGCGCCACCACCATCAGGCCCGAGGTGTCCTTGTCCAGCCGGTGCACGATGCCGGCGCGCGCGACCTGCGCGAGTTCCGGATAGCGGTGCAGCAGGCCGTTGAGCAGCGTGCCGCTCCAGTTGCCGGCGCCGGGATGGGTGACGAGCCCGGCAGGCTTGTTCACCACGATCCAGTCCGGGCTTTCCGCCACGACGCCGAATTCAACGGGTTCCGGCGCGAAGGCGCGCGCTTCGGGAGCGGGCTGGGCCCAGACGGTTAGTTCGTCGCCCGGGCCGACCGTCTGCCTGACCTTGCCGGGCTTGCCGTTGACCAGCACGTTGCCGGATTCGATCCAGCCCTGCAGGCGGCCGCGGGAATGTTCCGGCAGCAGGCCCGCCAGCACCTTGTCGAGCCGGTCGGCGCGGGTGGCGGACGGCACGGTTACAAGTTGCGGCTCGCCGCGGCCCGCTTCTTCGAGGTTTTCGTCGTCGGCGGATTCAAGGCCGGTATCGGCGCTTTTTTCGGCAGGATTGCCTGCGATCTTGCCCGTGTTTTCGTCGACGGAACCCCGGAGTTTGCCGTCGGAAACAAGATCTGCGCGGGCGGCTGTATCAGACATGGAGACAAATCATATAATCAGCCTGCCATGCTAACACCAAGGATACGATTCTCGTGATTCACCACTCCGCAGCTCCCTCGAACCCCGCATCCCGCAGCGGGTCGGTTTTGCGCGTGGTTATCGCGCTATTTGCCGCCGCGCTCATCGCCGGTTGCAGCGGCACCGACGCCAAGTACGACAAGACCACCAACTGGAGCGCCGAACAACTGTACGCGGACGCCAAGGCGGAAATGGCCTCGGGCGGCTGGAAGGAAGCGCGCGAACGCCTGACCGCCATCGAAAGCCGCTACCCCTTTGGCGTGTACGCGCAGCAAGCCCTACTTGAGCTGGCCTACGTCAACTGGAAAGACGGCGAAAACGAACAGGCCCTGGCCGCCATCGACCGCTTCCAGCAGCTCTATCCCAACCACCCCGGCACCGACTACGCCCTGTACCTGAAGGGCCTGATCAACTTCACGCCGGCCAGCGCGTTCATGAGCAACATCACCGGCCAGGATCCGGCCGAGCGCGACCCCAAGGGCCTGCGCGCGTCCTACGACGCCTTCAATGAACTGATCAAGCGCTATCCGGAGAGCAAGTACACCGTAGACGCCGAAAAGCGCGTGGCGTGGCTGGTCAACACCATCGCCATGAACGAGGTCCACGTCGCCCGCTACTACTACGAGCGCGGCGCGTACGTCGCGGCGGCCAACCGCGCGCAGACCGTCATCACCGACTTCGAGGGCGCTCCCGCCACCGAAGAGGCGCTCTACCTGATGGTCGAGTCCTACGACAAGCTGGGCATGACCGAACTCAAGAACGACGCCCAGCGCGTCTACGACAAGAACTTTCCCGACAGCGAATTCCGCACCAAGGGCCTGAAGGCTGACAAGAGCTGGTGGAATCCCTTCAACTGATTCCGCCCGCATGGGAAGAAAAATAGCCCTTCATTGAAGGGCTATTTTTTTGCCTGCGCGCCCCGGCGGGCTACTGGTCCTGGGACGCGCGCTTGCGGCGGTAGAACGCCAGCACCTCTTCCAGCTCGCGCGTGCGCGCAAACGGCGGCAGGCCGCGCCAGAGGCGCTTGCCATAGGGCTTTTCGACCAGCCGCGCGTCGCCGACCATCAGGACGCCCCAGTCCGATTCCGTGCGGATCAGGCGGCCGGCGCCCTGCTTGAGCGAGATCGCGGCCTCGGGCAGCTGGTATTCCGAGAACGGATTGCCCCCCTGCGCCCGGCAGGCCCGCAGGCGCGCCTCGATGACGGGATCGTCGGGCGGCGCGAACGGCAGCTTGTCGATCGCCACCAGGGTCAGGACGTCGCCAGGCAGGTCGATGCCTTCCCAGAAACTCGCGCTGCCCACCAGCACCGGATGCTCCAGCTTGCAAAAGCGGTCCAGCAGATCGCGCCGTGTGCCTTCACCCTGCTTGAGCAGCGGCCAGTCATGGCCGGCGTCGTCAAAGGCGTCGGCCAGCAGGTTGGCGACCTTGTCCACCGCACGCAGGGTCGTACAGAGCACCAAGGTGCCCCCCGGGCTGGCTTCCAGTAACGGCAGCAGCGTCTGCACGAAGCGGTCGAGGAACTGCGGCGACTGGGGTTCTGGCATGCCGCGCGGCACGAACAGCAGCGCCTGTTCGGGGTAGTCGAACGGGGATTCCCATTTGCCCGTGCGTGCGCGGTCCAGGCCGAGCTGGCTGGTGAAATGCGTGAACTCGCCGTTGATGGACAGCGTGGCCGAGGTCATGATCCAGGCCTGGCCCGGTTTGCGGAACTTGGAGAAGGCCTGGGCCACCGACAGCGGCGCCGAGTGCAGGCGCACGTGGTGCAGGCCATGCTCGACCCAGCGCACCGCCGGGCCCGTCCATTGCTCCGCCAGCGCCGCGCCTTCCAGGATGGCGGCGGGCGTGGACGGGCCATCGCCCAGCGGGTCCTGCGCCGGAGCCTGGTCGTCCCGGCCCCAGCCTTCGTCATCCAGGGCGCCGCCGGCGCGGCCGGGTGTCGCCCAGCGCTTGAGCTTGACCGAAATCTCGGCGCCCGAACGCGCGGCCGCCATCAGGTCCGGATGCTTTTCGGCCACGGCGCCCAGCGCCTTCGTGGCGCTATCCACGGCCTCGCGCAGCGCCAGCAGCGCTTCGTCGAACTCTTCGGGATTGGGTATGGCCTCGAACGTGGCCTTGCGGCCAGGCATCTTGTCCAGCGGCGCACAGGTCAGGCGCAATTCGCGCGCGGCGGTTTCCAGGTGACGGCTGACGTCGCTCCATTTGGCGGCCTCGCGCGCGTAGGCCAGCCCGGCTACTTCCAGCGCACGCCCAAAGTCCATCAGCTGGTGCGTGGACACGCTGCTGCCCAGAAAGCGCGTAGCGGTGTCGGGCAGCTGATGCGCCTCGTCGAAGATGACGGTGTCGGCTTCGGGCAGCAGATCCGTGACGCCTTCTTCGCGCAGCATCAGGTCGGCCATGAACAGTGCGTGGTTGACGACGACCACGTCGGCTTCCTGGGCCTGACGGCGGGCCTTGACGACGAAGCAGTCGCGGATGCGCGGGCATTCCTGGCCCAGGCAGTTCTCGCGGGTGGAGGTGACGCGCTGCCAGATCTCGGCGTCTTCCGGCACCTGGGCCAGGTCGCCGCGGTCGCCGGTCTTGGAGATGCCGGCGAACACCTGGATCTGGCGCAGTTGCTGGATTTCGGAGCGGGACTTCAGGGCGCGCTCGTCGCCCTGCAGGCGTTCCAGGTGGTAATGGCAGACATAGTTGCCGCGGCCCTTGAGCAGCGCCGCGGTCACGGGGGCCGCCAGCGCGGCGCGCACGCGCGGCAGGTCGCGCGTGAAGAGCTGGTCCTGCAGGGTGCGCGTGCCGGTGGAGATCAGCACCTTGCCGCCCTGGATGAAGGCGGGTACAAGGTAAGCCCAGGTTTTGCCGATGCCGGTGCCAGCCTCGGCGACGAGCGTGGCGCGGTCCTGGATGGCCTGGCCGATGGCCTGCGACAATTCCACCTGCGAAGGACGCGGTTTGTAGCCGGGCAAGGCCGTGGCCAAAGGCCCGTCCTCGTCGAAGAATTCGGAAATATCCAGGTCCAGCATTACAGCAGCCTAGTGTCGGTCGGGATCATGGGTGAACCGGTGCCGGGACAAGCGGTTCGGGCGCCAGACACTGATTTGGGAAAGGACCCAAATGATACCCGCTGCCGCGCCCGTTTCCCGCTTGCGGCCCACCGCCATGCCGCCGCCAGAGGGACGGATCGGTCCTCCCGGGCACGTTCTGTAACAACGGCTTATGGCACAATCCGCCCCTTGTTTTTCCTTTTTGTCGTCGTATAGAGATGTCTGAAACTTCCGCTATCACGTACGTCGCCGCCGGCGTCGACAACGCCCGCATCGTCGCGCAACTCGCCACCGAGCTGGGCACGCGCGCCTCCCAGATCGCCTCGGCCGTAGAACTGCTGGATGACGGCGCCACCGTGCCCTTCATCGCCCGCTATCGCAAGGAAGCCACCGGCGGCCTGGACGATACCGTGCTGCGCAACCTCGAAGTGCGGCTGGGCTATCTGCGCGAACTCGAAGAGCGCCGCGGCGCCATTCTTGAGTCCATATCGCAGCAAGGCAAGCTGACGTCCGCGCTGCAGCAGGAAATCGCCTCCGCCGACACCAAGCAGCGCCTGGAAGATCTGTACGCGCCGTACAAGCCCAAGCGCCGCACGCGTGCGCAGATCGCTCGCGAAGCCGGCCTGGAGCCGCTCGCCGACGCAATCCTGGCCGACCCCGCCTGCGACCCCGCCGCGCTGGCCGCGCAGTACCTGAACCCCGAGGCGTCGATCAACGACGCCAAGGCCGCGCTGGACGGCGCGCGCGACATTCTGGCCGAGCGCTACGCGGAAAACGCGGACCTGCTGGCCGACATGCGCGAGCACCTGTGGTCCACCGGCCTGATCTACTCCAAGATGATCGACGGCAAGGAAACCGAGGGCGCCAACTTCCGCGACTGGTTCGACTTCAACGAACCGCTGCGCACCCTGCCGTCGCATCGCATCCTGGCCCTGCTGCGCGGCCGCCAGCAAGGCGTGCTGGAACTGCGCCTGGGCCTGGAGGCCGAACTCGAAGCCCAGACGCCGCATCCCTGCGTCGCCCGCATCGCCGGCTTCCTGAAGCTGGGCAATGGCCTGTTCGCGCTGGACGCGACGCCGCGCGCCCGCTGGCTCGGCGAAGTCTGCCGCTGGACCTGGCGCGTAAAACTTCTTACGGCATTCGAAAGCGAACTCATCGGCCGCCTGCGCGAAAGCGGCGAAACCGAGGCCATCCGCGTGTTCGCCGCCAACCTGAAAGACCTGCTGCTGGCGGCCCCCGCCGGCCCCAAGGCGGTCCTGGGCCTGGACCCCGGCATCCGCACGGGCTGCAAGGTCGCCGTGATCGACCAGACCGGCAAGGTCGTCGACACCACCACCGTGTACCCGTTCGAACCGCGCCGCGACCGCGACGGCACGATCAATACGCTGGCCGCGCTGGTCGCCCGCCACAAGGTCGACCTGATCGCCATCGGCAACGGCACCGCCTCTCGCGAAAGCGAGAAGCTGGTGGGCGACATGATGGAGCGCTTCCCCGACCTGAAGGTCACCCGTGTGGTGGTGTCCGAGGCCGGCGCCTCGGTGTACTCGGCTTCCGAGACCGCCGCCCAGGAATTCCCCGATCTGGACGTCACGCTGCGCGGGGCCGTGTCCATCGCGCGCCGCCTGCAGGATCCGCTGGCCGAACTGGTCAAGATCGACCCCAAGGCCATCGGCGTGGGCCAGTACCAGCACGACGTCAACCAGCGCGAACTGGCGCGTTCGCTGGACGCCGTGGTCGAAGACTGCGTGAACGCGGTGGGCGTGGACGTGAACACGGCCTCGGCCGCCCTGCTGGCCCGCGTGTCGGGCCTGAACTCGCTGCTGGCCAAGAACATCGTGGCCTGGCGCGACGAAAACGGCGCCTTCCCCACGCGCGAAATCCTGCGCAAGGTGCCGCGCTTCGGCGACAAGGCGTTCGAGCAGGCCGCGGGCTTCCTGCGCATTCCCCATGGCGACAACCCGCTGGACGCCTCGTCCGTTCACCCGGAAGCCTACCCGGTGGTCGAGCGCATCGTGGCCAAGATCAAGGCGGAAGTAAAGCAGATCATCGGGCAGCGCGAAGCGCTCAAGGGCGTGTCGCCATCCGACTTCACCGACGAACGCTTCGGCCTGCCCACGGTGAAGGACATCTTCGCCGAACTGGAAAAGCCTGGCCGCGACCCGCGCCCCGAATTCAAGACGGCGCAGTTCAAGGAAGGCGTTGAAACCCTCAACGACCTGTATCCGGGCATGGTGCTGGAAGGCGTGGTGACCAACGTGGCCAACTTCGGCGCGTTCGTCGACATCGGCGTCCACCAGGACGGCCTGGTCCACATTTCGGCCCTGGCCGAAAAATTCGTGAAGGATCCCCGCGACGTCGTGCGCGTGGGCCAGACGGTCAGCGTGAAGGTGCTGGAAGTGGACGTCGCGCGCAAGCGCGTGGCCCTGACCATGCGCCTGAACGACACCGCCGCCCCCGCGCGCCGCAGCGGCGACGCCCCCAAGGGCGGCGACCGCCCGCGCCGTCCCCAGGGCGATGGCGGCCGCGGCTCGGCCGGCGGCGGCAGCGGCATGAACAGCGCGATGGCCGACGCCTTCGCAAAGCTCAAGCGCTGATCTCCGCGCAGCAAAAAACCGGCGCCGCGGCGCCGGTTTTTTTTTGCCTCAAGGCGGGCCTGGCGGCCTAGGACTTACCCTAGATACCCCGCTTTTCATTGCGATCCCTCAAGCCTGCCCCTCAGAAATAAGTGAAAATATCTAATTGTGTCCAAATAATAAAAATCACATGAAGGGGCAGCAGCCCGGTGACGCAAAGACCCACGATCAGGCGAGCTGCGGCGCATAACGTCTATCGGGTAGCAGCAAAGAGCAATAGCGCCCCCCTGACAGACCGGAGACCCGTCCGCAATGCTTAGCACGATCACGCTTGCCGCCAACGAAACCGCAACCATCGCTGAAAAAGAGGCCGGCGCCAGCCGCGTTTTTGGCGACGTCACATTGGGTCAGTATTCGCACCTGATCGTGGATGGCGCCGAAGCGACCTTCAAACACGTCACCCTGGAACGCCTGGGCAGCCGGATCATCGAATTGCGCAACGGCGCGCAACTGCATGTGGGCGCGCTGGGCTTTGCCAGCATGGGCGCCAGCATCATCTACCGCATCGGCACAGGCTGTGTGCTGACCTACGACGCCAGCCAATGGGATCCGGAGGTCGTGGCCAACACCACGTTCGATTTCGCCAGCCAGGGCAGCGGCACGCTCAAGTATTTTCCGTTCATCAATCCGGAATGGCTGGACTGCCCGAATGTCACGGGCTATTCCAACGGCGACACGCTGGAAATCGCGGGCCAGGGCCATGTCCAGCGCTTCCAGGTGCGCGACGGACGCATCGTGGCCAGCGCGCGGCTGGCCTGAATCAAAGGCCGCGTCGCATGTGAGCCGGGCGGCGCGTGGCGCCGCCCGTGTCCTTCCGCCCTATTCCTGCGACAGCGACTGCAGCGCTTCGCGCGTGCGCGCCAGTTGCGCGGCGGGTTCGCCCTGCGCGCCCGCGGGCGCCGTCGCCACGGCCACGCCGTCGATCAGCGCCGCATAGCCTTGTTCGGTGGCCTGCAGCACGGTGTCGGCCGGTTCGGATTGCAGGCGGCGCATCAGCGCGCCGGCTTCCTTGGGGTCCGCGAAACGTTGCGAGAGCAGCAGCTCCTCGCCATCGGCCGCCAACAGGCGGAAGCGGAAGCCGCCGTCCTCGTCGCGGAAGCTGACGAAGCGCGCGCCCTTGGCCTTTTCCTTCTTGCCCTGCGCGCCCTTGCCCGCCGTGGCGGACAGGCTCAGGTTGCGCAGCCCCACGGCCTCGCGCAGCTCTTGCATGAACGGCGCGGCCATCTTGCGGGCCTTGGTTGCGCCGGCTTGCAGGATGTCTTCGATGCGGCCGGGGTTGGCCATCAGGCCGACGTACTTTTCGCGCATGGGGGCCAGCAGGGCCTCAAGGTGCTCATACAGCGCCTGCTTGGCGTCGCCCCAGCCCATGCCTTCTTCGAGCTGGCGGCGGAACCCGGCCGACTGCTCGGGCGTCGCAAAGGCGCGGTAGAGCGTGTACAGGTGCGAGGATTCGGCGTCCTTGGGTTCGCCGGGGGCGCGCGAATCGGTCACGATGCGCATGACGGAGGCGCGCAAGGCGCTGGCGCCGCCTTCGAACAGCGGGATGGTGTTGTTGTAGCTCTTGGACATCTTGCGGCCGTCCAGGCCCGGCAGGGTCGCCACATCTTCCTCGATGACCACTTCCGGCAGCGTGAAGTATTCGCGCCCGTACAGGTGGTTGAAACGCTGGGCGATGTCGCGCGCCATTTCCAGATGCTGGATCTGGTCGCGGCCCACCGGCACCTTGTTCGCATTGAACATGACGATATCGGCGGCCATCAGCACCGGATACGAAAACAGCCCCATGGTGACGCCGTCGTCGGGCTCGACGCCCTTGGCCACGTTCTGGTCCACCGACGCCTTGTACGCATGCGCGCGGTTCATCAGCCCCTTGGCCGTCACGCAGGTCAGCAGCCAGGTGAGTTCAGGGATTTCGGGGATGTCCGACTGGCGGTAGAACGTGACGCGCTCGGGGTCCAGGCCCACGGCCAGCCACGTGGCGGCGATCTCCAGGCGCGAACGCGCAACCCGAGCCGGGTCGTCGCACTTGATCAGCGCGTGGTAGTCGGCCAGGAAGAAGAATGCGTCCACGCCGGGCTGCGTGCTGGCCTGGACCGCAGGGCGGATAGCGCCCGCGTAGTTGCCGAGGTGGGGGGTTCCAGTGGTGGTAATGCCGGTGAGGACGCGGGTGTTCATGAGGCGAAAAGGCGTTTGCTTGGGGAAGCCGTCAGTGTAACGTGCCCGGGCGCGGGCCCGCCGCAGGCGCGCCCCGCGGCGTCACAGCACCGCCAGCACCGGCGCCGCCAGCGCGCACAGCCCGCCGGCGGTCAGCGCGGCGCGCGGGCGGAAGGTCAGAAACCAGATCAGCAGCATGCCGGCAATGCTGAGGATGCCGATCCACTCCACCGTGCCGTAGCTCCATCCCCAGACCGCCGCCGACGCCCACAGCGAAAGCGCCAGCGCCGTCCAGCCGAACACCCGCAGCGGCACGCGATGCCGGCGCGGCAGGGCGCGGTCGAACAGGTCTTCGTAGTGGCGGTCCATGGCCAGGCAAAGGGCGGAAAACCCCGCGTAGGCCAGGCAGAAGGCGGCTAGCGTCATGGCGTATCCCCTCGTGGTTCGAACGCGGTCGGGTTCGGCGCGGCCTGGACGGCGGGCGCCTCGGCAATCGGGGTTGCGGCGGCCACGGCGGCCTTGACCGAGGCGGACCGTCCGGCCCGCGCCTTGACCGGCATCCTGGCGGGCGCGCTGCGCGCCTTGGCGGCCTTGCGCGCCATCCAGCCGAACAGCACGGCGCTGGCCAGGCAGGTCAGGTCGAATCCGGCCATGACCCAATCGCCCTGGGGCAGCGACACGCCCAGGTGGCGCTGCGTGGTGAAGGCGTTGACCACCGGCACCAGGGCCAGCGCCACGGCGGCGACCGCCAGCAGATCCTGCCACTTGCGCCGCTGAAACAGGAACGCGTACACCAGCGACAGGCCCCAGGCGGAGAAGAACGCCCTCACCTCCCAGACCTGGCGGCCGGGCATGTCCGCGGGCAGCAGGCGGTTGGCCAGGAACACGGCCGCCACGCCGAAAACCACGCCTGCGATGGTGCCCGCGTTCAGGCCGTCCACCAGCCGCAGCGAAAAGGCTTCGCGCGCATCGCCCGGACGGGCCTTCTGGCGGCGCTTGGCGATCCACAACACCAGCCCGGTCGCCACCATGGCTGTGCCGGCCAGGCTGACCAGGAAATAGAGCCAGCGCAGCAGCGGCTCGGCGAACAGCCCCAGGTGCAGGCCGGTAATGGCGCCGGCCGTCATCACGGTGGCGCTGAGTTCGTCCTCGCCTTCCTGCAGCGCGCCGGTCACGCCGTTAAAGCGCATGTAGGGCGCCAAGCGGCCGTACGACACGCCGTCGGCGGCATCCCGGACCAGCGTGATGGT
Source organism: Achromobacter arsenitoxydans SY8 (assembly GCF_000236785.1). Lineage (GTDB taxonomy): Bacteria > Pseudomonadota > Gammaproteobacteria > Burkholderiales > Burkholderiaceae_B > Achromobacter > Achromobacter arsenitoxydans. The sequence goes on from NZ_AGUF01000042.1 coordinate 39,331, forward strand.
GGCGCCGGCATCGCCCGGATTGTTGACGGTCACGCGGCCGACCCTGCCCTGCCAATGCTGCTGGGCCTGCTCGACCAGCGGCGCGATGGCGACCAAAGGCGCCGGCTGGTTCAGCGGCGGCGTGACCTTGAACGCCTTGAAGACTTCGTCCGTGTACTGCCGCGGGCTCTCGTAGACGGCCTGGATGCCCGCCGGCATCAGCATGATCATGAACAGGATCAGGCCGCTGAAGGTGATCATCAGGTGGAACGGCAGGCCCAGCACCGACAGGACGTTGTGCCCGTCCATCCAGGCCCGCTGGCCGCCCTTCTTCGGCCGGAAGGTGAAGAAGTCGGTAAATATCTTTTTGTGCGTGATGATGCCGCTGATGATCGCCACCAGCATGAACATGCCCGCGATGCTGGCCAGCCAGCGTCCCCACGGGAACGCGGTTTCAAGTTCGAAATGGAAGCGGTAGAAGAAGTCGCCGCCGCGCGTCTGGCGCCCCGTGACGACCTGGCCGGTGGCCGGATCCAGCTTGACGCGCACGAAGCCGCGTTCGCCCGGCTTGGGCTTGGGCACCTGGTACAGCAGCTGGATCAGCGGCTCGCGGTCCGAGGGCGGGGTGATGAACCAGCGCCGGGCATCCGGCGCGTTTTCCGCCAGGTAGCGCTGGGCCGTTTCCACTGCCTGCACGGGCGGTCCCGCCTGCACCTGGATCTCCGGCTGCATCCAGCTCGTGATTTCGGGCCGGAAGAACGCCAGCGAACCGGTCAGGAACATCGCGAACAGCACCCAGCCGAAGATCAGGCCGGCCCAGGTGTGCAGCCACGACATGGACTGGCGCAGGCCTTCTTCGCCCTGCGCCTTGGGTTTGGCCGCTTTCATGCCGCCCCCATCATGCGGCCGGCCAGGAACAGGCCGCCCAGCAGCGCGGCGGGCCCCAGGATCCCGGCCCAGGCGCGCCAGGCGTTGCGCGTCGCGAACACCCAGATCACGCCACAGGCGTAGACCACGAACGACAGCATCTGCGCCGTGGTCACGGCGTCAGCCCGCCCCATGGGCAGCCAGACGGCCAGACAGGCCGCGGCCGCCGACGCCAGGGCATAACCGCCCAGAATGGCGGCGGCCGTCCGGGAAAAGACGGCCAATCGGTAGCGCATCATGCCTGCGCCGGCTGCGGGAGCTTTCACTTGGTCAGATTGAATGTCGTGGTGGTTACGTAGCGGATCCTGGCGTAGGCCTTGCCGTCGGCTTCGCCCGCCTGCTCCTCGACGTGGGCGGCTTCCAGCACATACTGGCCCGGCCACGGCGTGGTGATGTCGATGCGGCCGTTGTCGTCGCTGCGGAAGCGCTTTTCCCATTTGGGGGGACCGAACACCGTGACTTCGGTCTTGGGCAGGGGCTTGCCCTTGAACATCAGTACGAAGGCGTTGGAGCCCGCCGCAGCGGGAACCAGCTCCAGGTCCAGTTTGGCCTGGGTGTCCTCGCGGCCCGCCTTGGCGCCGTAGCGCACCAGCGTGTCCTTGAACTGATAGGCCTGGGCCAGGCGCACATCGCCCTTGCCGGCCGCGGCGAATTCCAGATAGTCGGCGCCTTCGCCCGCCGCCTTCAGCGCCTTGCCGTCGGCGCCCGTCACCACCGGCGCCACCATGATCTTGCCCAGCAGGCCGTCGCGCTTTTCGCGCACATCGTCGGCCCACTCGCCAAAGTACGCCTTGGCGGGGCCCTCGGCGCCGCGTTCCAGCCACACGAAATGCGCCTGCGCGGCGCCCGCCGCGCCCAGCAAAGCCAGGGCGGTCAAAGTTCTTGCGAACATCATCGTCGTCTTCCTCAGAGGGTCTGAATTATAACCATTCTCGTTAACGTGAGAGCGGCCACGTTGCACCAAAAGAAAAGGCGGCCCGAATGGACCGCCCTCCTCACCCGCTTACCAGCGATACCGCAGGCTGGCCTTGATCGAGCGCTGGTAGCCGAACCAGCACCAGGAATCGCCCGAGCAAGACGCGATGTATTCCTTGTCGAACAGGTTCTGGATGTTCAGCGCCACCTGCATGCCCTTGAGCGACGGCGACGCGCGGCCCAGGTCGTAGTCCAGCATCAGGTCGACCAGCGTGACCTTGGGCACCTTCATCGTGTTGGCTTCGTTCGCATAGGACGAACCGATGTAGCGCACACCGCCGCCCACGCCCAGGCCCGCCAGCGGGCCTTCCTGCAATTGGTAGCGGGCCCAGGCCGACGCCTGCGGCGACGGCAGCGCGACCGGCGTCTTGCCCTTCAGGTCAAAGCCCGACGTGTTGGGATAGGCCTTGGTGTATTCGTTGTTCATCAGCGAATACGCGGCGATCAGCGACAGGCCGCGGATCGGCTCGGTCTTGGCTTCCAGTTCGATGCCCTGCGTGCGCAGTTCGCCCGCCTGGATCGAGCAGCGGCCGCCGGCCGTGCCGCACAGGTGGGTCGGATCCGGATCGGTGGTCGTCATGTTCTCGCGCCGGATGTCGAAAGCGGCGAAGCTCAGCATCGTGGCGCTGCCGGGCGGCTGGTACTTGATCCCGACTTCGTACTGCTTGCCCTCGATCGGCTTGAACGGCGTGTTGTTCCAGCCCGTGCCCGACTGCGGCTCGAACGACTCCGAATAGCTGAAGTACGGCGCCACGCCATTGTCGAAGTTGTAGATTGCGCCGAAGCGGCCCGTGAACGCCTCCGCTTTCAGCGACGACGGCGTGACGCGGCCAGTCGCGATCGCGGTGGTCTCGCCCACGTTGCGCGACCAGTCATAGCGGCCGCCCAGCAGGAACGACAGGCGGTCAATCTTGATCTGGTCCTGGAAATACAGGCCGGCCTGGTACTGCGTGGTGGTGGCGTCGGAGGAAAACGCCGGAACGGGAATGTTCTGGCGGTTGTCCGGATTCTTCACGTACAGCGGCGGCGCGGAACCAAAGCCGGACAGCGTGTCGGTTTTGACGTGCTGATAGTCGAAACCCACCAGCACGTTGTGGCCGATCCCGCCCGTGTTGAAGCGCGCCTGCAGATTGTTGTCGATGGTCAGCGCACCCACGTCCACGTCCGTCGCGATGGAGGCGCGCTGGTGGTACAGGTAGGTCGGATTCGTATATCCGTAGTAGTTGGTCATCGCGCCGTAGACGCTGCGGTACTTCGCGTCCGAGTGCGTCCAGCGCAGGCTCTGCGACGCCTTGAACGTGTCGTTGAAGCGATGGTCCAGCACGTATCCCAGCGAATAGCTCTTGCGATCGCTCTTTTCGAAGTTGGCGTCGCCGTCGTAGTAATCGGCCGGCAGGCGGAAGCCGTCCGGCGCGCTAAGCAAGGTGCGCATTGACGGCACCGAGCCGTACGACCCCATGTCGGGATCGTGCTGGAAATTCGTCAGCACGGTCAGCGACGTATCGGCGTTGGGCTTCCATGCGAAGGCCGGCGATACAAAGTAGCGGCGTTCCTTCGTGTCCTGCACCTGGCCGTCGGACATGTAGCCCGATCCCACCAGCCGGTACAGGTACTTGCCTTCGGCGTCCATGGGGCCGCCGAAGTCGAAGTTGGCGCGGCGGAAGTCATAGTTGCCGACCTGCAGTTCCACTTCGCGCAGCGTCTCTTCCAGCGGCCGCTTGCTGATCTGGTTCACCACGCCGCCCGGGCCGCCCTGCCCGTACATGACCGAGGCCGGGCCCTTGAGCACGTCCACGCGCTCAAGGCGGAACGCGTCCACCTGCGGCAGCGCATCGCGCCCGCCGAACACGCGCAGCCCGTCCAGGTAGGTAGACGCCGAAAAGCCGCGCACGTTGAACTGGTCCAGGCGCGTCGCCGTAGCGCCGCGCGACTCGGTGGCCACGCCCGCCGTATAGCGCAGCACCTGGTTCAGCGTCTGCGCGCCCTGCTCGGCGATCTGTTCACGCGTAATCACGGACACCGATTGCGGCGTTTCGATCAGGGGAATGTCGGTCTTGGTGGCGCTGGCGCTGGCGGTGGCCACGTAGCCCACCGTGGGCGCGAATGCGCTGTCGACCATGCCCGACACCGTCACGGGCGCGAGCGTGTGCGTGTCGCCCGTGGGCGCCGGCGCGGGGACCAGGGTCCACGTGTTGCCCGACTGCGCCCGCGCCTGCAGGCCGCTGCCCGACAAAATGCGCGCAAAGCCCGCGCCAACCGAATAGGCTCCGTCCAGACCTTCCGAGCGGCGGCCTCGGACCAGCGCGGGGTCGAACGACAGCACCACCCCGGCGCTGCGCGCGAACTGCGTCAGCGCATCGGCCAAGGGGCCGGCCGGAATCTGGTAGCTGCGCTGCGCATTGGTGGCAGCCGGGGCGGACTGGGCCCACGCGACCGGCGCGCCGGCGACGAGCGCGCCCGCGCAAGTGGCGGCCAGCACGGCCTTGCGGCCGGCGGTCAGCGGTGCGCGCAGGCGCGAATGGATTGAAGCGGACACAAACATCTCCCTGTACGGTGGTCTCTATTCCTGCTTTCCGTACGGGGAGGTAAAACCTGCAATGCGTCAGCAAAGAATTTTGTAACTGTCAGGCCTCGCGGGGGCCGACCTGCAGCCAATACTGCGTGTGGCGCGTGACCCTGATAGGCAGGGCGGGCTCCAGCGCCCTCAACGCACGCTCGGCATCGTCCAGCGGAAACACGCCCGACAGCCGCAGTTGCGCCACGGCGGGATCCACGCGGATCACGCCGACGCGCTGACGCGCCAGGTACTCGGCGAAATAGTCCAGGCGCCAGTCCTTAGCCACCACCATGCCGTCGACCCAGGCCAGGCGGTCCGGGTCCGACGCGCTACGGCTGAGGTCCGCATCGTCCGCGTACGCCAGCCGCTCCCCAGCGTTGACCTGCGTCAGCACGCCGCCGCGCAGCAGCGCGACGCTGCCTTCATAGACGCCCAGCCGCGAACCGCTTGCTGTGCGACGCAGATCGAAGCGCGCCCTTTCGGCCCGCAGTTCGCCATAGCCCGTGTCCACCCGCAGCGCCTGGATGCCCGGGCGCCGGTCGGCCTGCACCAGCATTTCTCCGCGCAGCAGCGCGATGTCCCGCGCGTCGCCGCTCACATTCACGCGCACGGCGGTATCGCTGTTCAGCGTGACGCGCAGGCCGTCGGCCAGCGTCAGCGACCGGCGTTCTCCCACGCCGGTGCTGAAATCCGCCACCAGGCGCTGCCACGGCGCGTGGCGATAACCCGACCAGCCGGTCGCGGCCACGCCTGCCACGGCCAGCAAGCTACGTAGCGCCGTGCGGCGCCCCCGCGACGCAGGCGCGTTCAGCGCGGCATGCGCCAGCGCCGCAGGCACCCGGCGCGCATCGTCGCCGATCGCCTGAAGGCGATCCCACGCCACGCGATGCGCGGGATCTTGCGCCAGCCAGGCGCTGCAAGATTCCCGGTCGCGCGCATTGGCCAAGCCGGATTGCAGCGTGGACCACCAGACGATTGCCTGGCGCACGACAGCGTCCGGCGGCGAGCGATGGCTCGGCGGCATGCCATTGACGGCGTCAGACATGGAACGCCGCATAGCACGCGGACATCGCGCGCACCATGTATTGCTGCACCGAACTCAGGGATACGCCCAGGCGCTCGGCGATTTCGGGATAGGTCAGGCCGTCAAGCTGCGACAGCAGGAACGCGGAACGCGCCTTGGGCGGCAACCCATCCAGCAGGCGGTCCAGTTGCACCAGCGCCTGCAGCTGCTCGGCCTGCGCTTCGGGCGACGGCGCGTAGGATTCGGGAATGGCGGCCAGATAGGCCAGGTAGGCGTGCTCCAGCGCCGCGTGACGCTGGTGATCCACTACCAGCCCTTTGGCGATCGTGGTCAGCAGCGCGCGCGCTTCATTCGCGCGCACCTGCTTGCGGCCCTGAATCACCCTGACGAAAACGTCCTGCGCCAGGTCTTCCGCGCGGTGCTCGCAGCCCAGCTTGCGCCGCAGCCAACCAAACAGCCAGGGACGATGCTCGCGGTACAGGCCATCGACCGGCGCTGCCGGCGCGTCCACGCACGGGGCTGATGAAGAGAGAAAAGTGGAGGACACAAGTGAGACCGCGGCGCTTGACCAAAAGTCTCAAAATCTTAATTGATAATGACTTGCATTAACAATCTTAAAGCAACCCGGCCCGCCAAAAAGCGGACCGGATGCGGCATTACTACAACGTCGCTGCGAGGCGGCGCTCGGATTCCAGGTATTCGCGCGATTGCATTTCAAGAATGCGCGACACCGTCCGATGGAATTCGTTGGCCAGCGCGCCCTCGGTGTAGATCTCTTCGGGCGGGCACTCCGCCGACATGATCAGCTTGACCCGGTGGTCATAGAACACGTCGATCAGCCACGTGAAGCGGCGCGCCTCCGAGGCTTGCCGCGGCCCCATCTTCGGCACGCCCGACAGAATCACCGCATGGAAGCGGTTGGCCAGTTCCAGGTAATCGTTCTGCGAACGCGGACCGCCGCAAAGCGTGGCGAAATCGAACCACACCACCGACCCCGCAAGCGCCAGCGCGCGGATCTCGCGGTGCTCGATGTGCAGCAGAGGCTCCTGCGGCGGCGTGTCGGCCAACGTATCGAAGGCGGCCTGCAGGGCCTGCTGGGCATGCTCATCCAGCGGCGTGTGAAAGCACTGCACCTGCTCGAGCGAGCGGCGGCGGTAGTCCACGCCCGCGTCCACGTTCATGACGTCCATCCGCGCCTGAATCAGCGCAATGGCGGGCAGCACGCGGTCGCGGTGCAGACCGTCGGTGTACAGCGTGGAGGGCTCGTAGTTGGACGTCATCACGAACGACGTGCCGTACTCGAACAGCTTGAGCAACAGGCGGTGCAGGATCATCGCGTCCGCCACATCGGACACGTGGAATTCATCGAAGCAGATCAGGCGGTAACGCTTGGCCACGCGCCGGGCGACTTCGTCCAGCGGATCCTGCATGCCCTTTACTTCTTCGAGCTCGCGATGCACGCCGCGCATGAACTCGTGGAAATGCAGGCGCGTCTTGCGCACAACGGGCACGGTGGCGTAGAAGGCGTCCATCAGGAAGCTCTTGCCGCGGCCCACGCCGCCCCACAGATAGACGCCGCGCGGAACATCCGGCCGGTTCAGCAGCTTCTTCAGCGCGTTCGAGCGCATGGACTTGAACTTGATCCATTCGTCGTAGTAGCGCTGCAAGCGGTCGATCGCCTGCTTCTGCGCGACGTCGGGCTTGTAGCCGCGTTCGGCCAGGGCGTGTTCGTAGTATTCGCTGACGTTCATGTGGGAACCAGATCAGGCTGAATCAAAAAAGGCGATAAAAAAAGGGCGGGTCCTGGAACCCGCCCCCGGTCTAGCTAAGCGCGGCTTAGAAGTTCAGCGCGCGCTTGTCGACGGCCAGAGCGGCTTCCTTCACGGCTTCCGACAGGGTCGGGTGCGCGTGGCAGATGCGGGCGATGTCTTCGGCTGCGCCGCGGAATTCCATGATGGTCACGGCTTCCGAGATCAGTTCCGAGGCCATCGGGCCCACGATGTGCACGCCCAGGACCTCGTCGGTCTTGGCGTCGGCGATCACCTTGGCAAAGCCGGTGGTGTCGCCCAGCGCGCGGGCGCGGCCGTTGGCCAGGAACGGGAAGCTGCCGGCCTTGTACTCGCGGCCTTCGGCCTTGAGCTGCTGCTCGGTCTTGCCGACCCAGGCGATTTCCGGCGAGGTGTAGATGACCCACGGCACGGTGTCGAAGTTGACGTGGCCGTGCTGGCCGGCGATGCGCTCGGCAACCGCCACGCCTTCTTCTTCGGCCTTGTGCGCCAGCATCGGGCCGCGCACCACGTCGCCCACCGCCCAGACGTTCGGCAGGTTGGTCTTGCAGTCGCCGTCCACCGCCACGAAGCCGCGCTCGTCGAGCTTCAGGCCCACGGAATCGGCGTTCAGGCCGCCGGTGTAGGGCACGCGGCCGATCGAGACGATCAGCTTGTCCACAACCAGCTTCTGCTCGGCGCCCTTGGCGTCGACGTAAGGCACGGTCACGGACTTGGCGGTCGCCTTGATCTCGCCGATCTTGACGCCCATCTGGATGTTCAGGCCTTGCTTGGTGAAGGCCTTCAGGGCTTCCTTGGCCACTTGCGCATCGGCGGCGGCCAGGAATTCCGGCATCGCTTCCAGGATGGTGACTTCAGCGCCCAGGCGGCGCCACACGCTGCCCATTTCCAGGCCGATCACGCCGGCGCCGATGACGCCCAGCGTCTTGGGCACGGCGCCGATGTTCAGCGCGCCGTCGTTGGACAGCACGACCTTTTCGTCAAACGGCAGGCCGGGCAGTTCACGCGCCGACGAGCCGGTGGCGACCACGACGTGCTTGGCGACTAGGTCGGCTTCGGTGGTGCCGGTGACCTTGATGGCCCAGCCGCCTTCCACCTGGCCGTTGAACGCGCCCTTGCCGTGGAAGAACGTGACCTTGTTCTTCTTGAACAGGTACAGGATGCCGTCGTTGTTCTGCTTGACCACCGTGTTCTTGCGGCCGATCAGCGTATCGAGCTTCAGGCTCACGCCCTTGACTTCGATGCCGTGCTCGGCGAAGTGATGGTTGGCCTGTTCGTAGTGTTCCGACGATTGCAGCAGCGCCTTGGACGGAATGCAGCCGACGTTGGTGCAGGTGCCGCCGGGAGCCGGGCCGCCTTGGCCGTTTTGCCAGGCGTCGATGCAAGCGACCGACATGCCGAGTTGCGCGGCGCGGATGGCTGCGATGTAGCCGCCAGGGCCGGCGCCGATCACGACGACGTCAAATTGTTGGGACATAGTGTTCTCGCGTGTGAGGAGTGGGGTGGAGCACGCCCTGCCCGGCAGGTCAATGCCGCGGGCCGGCGGGTGGCCGGCCCGGGCGCCGCGGGACCCGCAGGTCGCGCGCGGCGCGGGCCAGGGGCGTCGAGATTACAGGTCCAGCAACAGGCGCTGCGGATCTTCCAGGGCGTCCTTCATGGCGACCAGGCCCAGCACGGCTTCGCGGCCGTCGATGATGCGGTGGTCGTAGGACAGGGCCAGGTAGTTCATCGGGCGGATGACGATCTGGCCGTTTTCGACGACGGCGCGATCCTTGGTGGCGTGAACGCCCAGGATGGCCGATTGCGGCGGGTTGATGATCGGGGTCGACAGCATCGAGCCGAACACGCCGCCGTTGGAGATCGAGAACGTGCCGCCGGTCATTTCTTCAATGCCCAGCTTGCCGTCCGCGGCGCGGCGGCCGAAGTCGGCGATCGTCTTTTCGATGTCGGCGATGGACAGCTGGTCAGCGTTGCGCAGGATCGGCACCACCAGGCCACGCGGGCTGCCGACAGCGATACCGATGTCGAAGTAGCCGTGATAGATGATGTCCTTGCCGTCGATCGAGGCGTTGATCAGCGGGTACTTCTTCAGCGCGGCGACGGCGGCCTTGACGAAGAACGACATGAAGCCCAGCTTGATGCCGTGTTCTTTTTCGAACTTGTCCTTGTACTTGGCGCGCAGGTCGATGACGGCCTGCATGTTCACTTCGTTGAACGTGGTCAGGATCGCGTTTTCCTGCTGCGACTGCAGCAGGCGCTCGGCGATGCGGGCGCGCAGGCGGCTCATCGGCACGCGCTGTTCCGGACGGCCGTCCAGCGACAGCGTGGTCGGGGCGGGAGCGGCGGCGGCCTTGGCCGGAGCGGCCTTGGGCTGTGCGCTGGCTGCCAGGGCGTCGCCCTTGGTCACGCGGCCGTCGCGGCCGGTGCCGGCCACGGAAGCGGCATCCACGCCCTTCTCGGCCAGGATCTTGGAGGCGGCGGGCGAAGCGACGCCGGCGGCAGCCGTCGAAGCAGGCGCGGCAGCGGCCGGGGCCGGCGCGGCGGCGGCTTGCTCGGCGGCCTTGGGCGCTTCGGCGGGTGCGGTGGCGGCGGCGCCGGCCTTGGCGGCCGTGTCGATGCGGGCCAGGACTTCGCCAGAAGTCACGGTGCTGCCATCGCCCTTGACGATTTCAGCCAGCACGCCAGAGGCGGGGGCCGGCACTTCCAGCACGACCTTGTCGGTTTCGACTTCGATCAGGATTTCGTCCGCTTCGACGGCAGCGCCGGGCTGCTTCTTCCAGGTCAGCAGGGTCGCTTCGGAAACGGATTCGGAAAGTTGGGGAACGACGACGTCGGTGATAGCCATTTTATTTATTCCGTAAAGTGTGTGTTCTGGTCACGCGGCGCGGCAAGGTTCGAAACGGGGTTCCTGAACGCTTGCCGCCCGCGGCGCGTGCATCAAGTAAGGGTTACTTCGTCAACATGACCTTGAACTTGGGAGCGAAAGCCGTTTCGATCAGGGCCTTCTGCTGCTCCTGGTGCTTGGCCAGGTAGCCCACGGCCGGCGATGCCGAAGCGGCACGGCCTGCGTAACCCAGCTTCTGGCCTTCGACCATGTTCTCGTACACGTGATGTTGGACGTAGAACCAGGCGCCTTGGTTCTGGGGTTCGTCCTGAACCCAGATCACTTCGGTCGCCTTCGGGTACTTGCGCAGTTCGGCTTCGAACGACTTGTGCGCAAACGGGTAAAGCTGCTCGACGCGGACGATGGCGACGTTGTCGGCGCCACGCTCGCGGCGGGCGTTGACCAGGTCGTAGTACACCTTGCCCGAGCAAGCCAGCACGCGCTTGACCTTGCTGGCGTCGATGGCCTCGTCAACCTCGCCGATCACCGGACGGAAGCTGCCGCCGGCCAGATCGGTCAGGGGCGAACCCGCGTCCTTGTTGCGCAGCAGCGACTTCGGCGTGAACAGCACCAGCGGCTTGCGGAACGGGCGGATCATCTGGCGGCGCAGGACGTGGAAGATCTGCGATGCCGAGGTCGGCTGAACCACTTGCATGTTGTTGTCGGCGCACAGCTGCAGGAAGCGCTCGATGCGGCCCGACGAGTGTTCGGGACCCTGGCCTTCGTAGCCGTGCGGCAGCATCAGGGTCAGGCCCGACTGGCGGCCCCACTTGGCTTCGCCGGAGCTGATGAACTGGTCGATCACGACCTGGGCGCCGTTGACGAAGTCGCCGAACTGGCCTTCCCAGATGGTCAGCGTGTTGGGCTCGGCGCTGGAGTAGCCGTATTCAAAGCCCAGCACCGCCTCTTCGGACAGCACCGAGTCGATCACGGTGAACGGAGCCTGGCCTTCCGACACGTTCTGCAGCGGAATGTAGGTGCCGTCGTTCCAGCGTTCGCGGTTCTGGTCGTGCAGCACGGCGTGGCGGTGCGTGAACGTGCCGCGGCCGGAGTCCTGGCCGGTGATGCGGATGGCGTAGCCCGAGGACACCAGGGTCGCGAAGGCGAGGTGTTCGCCCATGCCCCAGTCCAGGTTCATTTCGCCCTTGGCCATGGTGCGGCGGTCGTTCAGCAGCTTGGCGACCAGCGGGTGCACCGTGAAGCCTTCCGGAACCGTCGTGATGCGGTCGCCGATGCGCTTCAGTTCAGCCAGCGGCACGGCGGTGTCGGCCTGGTCGGTCCACTTGGCGCCCAGGAAGGGCGACCAGTCGATGGCGTACTTGCTCTTGTAGTCGGTCAGCACCGGTTCGATGGTGCGCTGGCCGTCTTCCATCAGCTGGCGGTAGTCCTTGACGAGCTGATCGGCTTCGCCTTCGGCCAGCACGCCTTGCGTGGTCAGCTTGTCGGCGTACAGCTTGCGCGTGCCGGGGTGGTGGCCGATGCGCTTGTACATCAGGGGCTGCGTCAGCGACGGCGTGTCCTGTTCGTTGTGGCCCAGCTTGCGGAAGCAGACGATGTCCACGACGACGTCGTGACGGAACTGCAGGCGGTAGTCCAGCGCCAGCTTGGTGATGAACACCACGGCTTCGGGATCGTCGCCGTTGACGTGGAACACCGGGGCTTCGATCATCTTGGCCACGTCGGTGCAATACAGCGTCGAACGCGAGTCGCGCGGGTCGGACGTGGTGAAGCCGATCTGGTTGTTGATGACGATGTGCAGCGTGCCGCCCGTGCCGTAGCCGCGCGTCTGGGCCAGGTTCAGGGTTTCCATCACGACGCCCTGGCCGGCGAAGGCCGCGTCGCCGTGCACCAGCACCGGCAGCACTTGCTTGCCTTCGGCATCGCCGCGGCGTTCCTGGCGAGCGCGCGCGCTGCCTTCGACGACGGGGTTGACGATTTCAAGGTGCGACGGGTTGAAGGCCAGCGACAGGTGGACGGGGCCGCCGCGCGTGGACAGGTCGCTCGAGAAGCCGTTGTGGTACTTCACGTCGCCGTCGGTCAGGCCTTCGGCGTGCTTGCCTTCGAATTCCGCGAACAGATCGCCGGGCATCTTGCCCATGATGTTCACGAGCAGGTTCAGGCGGCCGCGGTGGGCCATGCCGACCACGATTTCCTGGACGCCGTTTTCACCGGCGTGGTTGACCACTTCGTCCATCGAGGCGATGAAGCTTTCGCCGCCTTCCAGCGAGAAGCGCTTCTGGCCGACGTACTTGGTGTGCAGGAAGCGCTCGAGCCCTTCGGACTCGGTCAGCTGCTGCAGGATGTGGCGCTTTTCTTCGACCGTATAGGTGGGCGCGCCCAGGGTGGTTTCCAGGCGTTCCTGGATCCAGCGCTTGGCGGCGGGGTCGGAGATGTGGGTGAATTCTGCACCGACGCTGCGGCAGTAGGTGTCGCGCAACGCCTTCAGGATGTCGCGCAGCGTCATGGTGCTGGCGGTCGTGAAGTAGGTGTTGGTGGCCGAGTAGGTCTGGTCCAGATCGGCTTCGGTCAGGCCGTAGAAGGCGGGATCGAGTTCCGGAATCGGCGGACGTTCCTGGCGCTTGAGCGGATCCAGGTCAGCCCAGCGCGAACCCAGCGAGCGGTAGGCGGCAATCAGCGATTGCACCGACACTTGCTTGCTGGCGACGCTCAGGTCGGGTTCGGCGGCGCGTTGCACGAAGGCATTGGCCTTGGCGCGCTGGGCGAACGATTCGACGATGGGAGCGTGGGCCTGGTCGCGAGTGGATTCCTGGCCGTCGGTTGCGGGAGCGTGCTGCAGCTGGTCGAAGTATTCGCGCCAGTTGTCAGGAACCGAACCGGGATTGTCGAGGTAGGCTTCATAGAGCTCCTCAACATACGGGGCATTACCCCCAAAGAGATAAGACGTGGATAGAGATTCTATTTCCGAAGACATATCGCTTCACCTTTACGAGTGCTTCACTCGAGACGATGCAGGAAAACCTTCCGCGACACGGGCTTCCCGTTAAGCGGATAGCAGGGGCAGAAGGCGCGTACAAGCCTTTATAGCCTATGGGTAGGAAGTATAACCCTTTGAGTTTATGGGCGTCTTCCTGCAATTCTGTGACGCAAAAGCGCTTTCGGAATACTGTCATGCAGCATTGGAATGTCCGGCGAACCCCTTACATTCCGCCGTCTACGCGCCACGAAAATCGGTTAATGGAAAATGCCGCAGCGCGTCATTTTTGAATGACCGAAATGCGAGTGTTGCGCATTTGCCTCGTCAGACCGGCAACGCGGTCGTCGACAGGATCTCTTTCAGCACGAAAAAAGTTCGGATCTGGCGTACGCCGGGCAGCTTGATGATCTCGCCCGCATGCAGCTTGTTGAAGCGTTCCAGATCGCGTATGCGCAGCATCAGGAAGTAGTCGAACTCCCCTGCCACCAGATGGCATTCAAGGCAGCCGCTGATGCCCCGCGCGGCCGCCTCGAAGTCGGTGAACGACTCGGGCGTGGACCGGTCCAGCACGACGCCCACGATGACCAGCGTAGCCATGTCGACGTCGGCCGGTTCCAGCAAGGCCACCGTCTTCCTGATGATCCCTTCGCTCTTGAGCTTCTCAACCCGGCGCAGACACGCGGCCGGGCTCAGATGGACGCGCGCGCTGAGATCCAGGTTGGTGATCTGCGCATCCTCCTGCAACACACGGAGGATCTGGCGGTCGATGCGGTCCAGCGAAAAAACGGCAGTCATCAGATGCGTCCCTGAAAATTTAATTTCGCATTGATTTTTATATTCGAAATAATAAATCCGTCTTTGCAGGAATTTAAATTAATAATTACGCGGACAAAAAAAATACGCAATTGACCGCACAAGCCCATGATTCCTATGATTTTTTCCACCCGCCGCCCGGCCGGTCCGGTCAAAACCTCAGGAGCTTTCAATGGATCTGCAACGATTTCCCCGCCATCGCCTGACATTCGGCGACACCCCCATCGAAAAGCTCGAGCGGCTTTCCAGCCACCTGGGCGGCAAGGTCGAGATCTACGCCAAGCGCGAAGACTGCAACAGCGGCCTGGCCTTCGGCGGCAACAAGCTGCGCAAACTTGAATACCTGATCCCGCAGGCGCTCGAACAGGGCTGCGACACGCTGGTCACCATCGGCGGCATCCAGTCCAACCACACCCGCATGGTGGCGGCCGTTGCCGCCAAGCTGGGCCTGGCCTGCGTGCTGGTCCAGGAAAACTGGGTGGACTATTCGGACGCGGTCTATGACCGGGTCGGCAACATCATGATGAGCCGCCTGATGGGCGCCGACGTGCGGCTGGTGGACCAGGGTTTCGACATCGGCTTTCGCCGCAGTTGGGAAGAGGCGCTGGAAGAGGTCCGGCGCCGCGGCGGCAAGCCCTATGCGATCCCGGCCGGCGCGTCGGACCACGAACTGGGCGGCCTGGGCTACGTGGGCTTCGCCGAAGAGGTGCGGCGGCAGGAAGCCGAACTGGGCTTCCGGTTCGACTACATCTTCGTCTGCGCGGTCACGGGCAGCACACAGGCGGGCATGGTGGTGGGCTTCGCGGCCGACGGGCGCGCCGACCGCGTCATCGGCATCGACGCCTCGGCCACGCCGGACCAGACTCGCGCCCAGGTCCTGCGGATCGCCCGGCGCACCGCCGACATGGTGGGGCTGGAGCGCCCCATCGAGGACAAGGACGTGGTCCTGGACACGCGCTACGCCTATCCGGCCTACGGCCTGCCGTCGGCGGAAACCAACGAAGCCATCCGCACTTGCGCGCGGCTGGAGGGCATGATGACCGACCCGGTGTACGAGGGCAAATCCATGCAGGGAATGATGGACATCATCAGCAAGGGCGAAATCCCCGCCGGCTCGCGAGTCCTGTATGCGCACCTGGGAGGGGTGCCGGCGATCAACGCCTACAGCTTTCTGTACCGCAACGGATAGCGGCGGCTTCGGGGTCACCGGGTGGCCCTGCGGCGACCTGCGCTGATCTGCCGCCAGCCGCCGGAGCAGGCGCGCCCCGCCGGGCGCGCCTTTTTCATTGGGCGTCAGCCCTCGGCCTAGGGCAATCGCCGATGGCGCACCCGGCCCGAATCAATGTACATAATTTGTATACAAAAACTGGTATTCCCGCTATGGTTCAGTTCGCCATGCCACTTCGCCGCCCTCCCCGATGAGCTCCTACGATTCCACGCTGCCCTACCCCCGCGACCTCGTCGGCTACGGACGCAATCCGCCTCACGCCCGATGGCCCGGCAATGCCCGTATCGCCGTGCAGTTCGTGCTGAATTACGAGGAAGGCGGCGAAAACAGCGTGCTGCACGGCGACGCGGGCTCCGAACAGTTCCTGTCGGAAATGTTCAGCCCCGCCAGCTATCCGGAACGCCACCTCAGCATGGAAGGCATCTACGAATACGGCTCGCGGGCGGGCGTGTGGCGCATCCTGCGCGAATTCGAAAAGCGTCGCCTGCCGCTGACCGTATTCGGTGTGGGCATGGCTCTGGAGCGCCATCCCGAACTGACCGCCGCGCTCGTTGAGCAGGGTCACGAAATCGCCTGCCACGGCTGGCGCTGGATTCACTATCAGAACGTCGACGAGGCCACGGAGCGCGAGCACATGCGCCTGGCCATGGACGCCATCACGGCGTTGACCGGCTCGCGCCCCCTGGGCTGGTACACCGGCCGCGACAGCCCGCGCACGCGGCGGCTGGTGGCGGACTACGGCGGCTTTGAATACGACAGCGATTACTACGGCGACGACCTGCCGTTCTGGATGGAAGTGCAGAAGACCGATGGCGCGACGGTCCCGCAGCTCATCGTGCCCTATACCCTGGACTGCAACGACATGCGCTTCGCGCTGCCGCAGGGCTATTCGCACGCGGAGCCCTTCTTCCAATACATGAAGGACAGCTTCGACGCGCTCTACGCCGAAGGCGACGAAGCGCCCAAGATGCTCAGCATCGGCATGCACTGCCGCCTGCTGGGCCGCCCGGGCCGCATCGTCGCGCTGCAGCGCTTCCTGGACCACATCGCGCGGCACGACCGCGTCTGGGTGTGCCGCCGGCTGGACATTGCCCGCCACTGGAAAAGCACGCACCCCTATAGCCCCGCCCGCTGAACAGGACGACCATGGCCCTAACCCTAGCCCAACTCAATGACGCCGCGCCCGCCGAGGCCCAGGCCCTGCTGGCGCACCTGTACCCGCATGCGCCCTGGGTAGCCGAGCACGCCCTTCAGACGCGCCCGTTCCGTTCAGTCGCGGACCTGCGCCAGCGCCTGCGCCAGGCCGTGGACGCCGCCGCCCCGGACGACCGGCTGGCGCTGGTCCGGGCCCAGCCGGCAATGGCGTTCGCTTGCGCAGCCAATGCCGAAGACGCCGCCCGACTGGCGCAACTGCAGGCCGACTACACGGCCCGCTTCGGCTACGCGCCGATCGTGGCGCCGCGCGGCGCGCGCGGCACGGAACCGGTTGGCAGCCAGCTGCTGGAAGACCTGGCCAGGCGGCTGGACAACCCGCCCGACGCCGAGCTGGAAGAAGCGCTGCGCCAGCTGCACCGCGCCGCCGAACTCGGCCTGCACGAACAATTCGGCGCCCCCGCGCTTGGCAACGACATCTGGGACTGGCACGAACAGCTCAGCCAACACAGCGATCCCGGCTACGCGGAAAAGGGCCAGCTCACCGTCACCTACCTGACCGACGCGCACCGCGCCTGCGCGCAGCGCATCCTGGAAGGGATGCGCGACTGCGGCTTCGACGAGGTCGGCATCGACGCGGTGGGCAACGTGGTCGGCCGCTATCGCGCAGACCGCCCCGGCGCGCCCACGCTCATGACCGGCAGCCATTACGACACCGTACGCAACGCCGGCAGGTACGACGGCCGCCTGGGCATCTTCGTGCCCATGGCCTGCGTGCGCGAACTGCATCGGCAAGGCCGGCGCCTGCCTTATGACCTGGAAGTGATCGGATTCGCCGAAGAAGAAGGCCAGCGCTATCGGGCCACGTTCCTGGGTTCGGGCGCGCTGATCGGCGACTTCAAGCCCGAATGGCTGGACCAGAAGGACACCGGCGGCATCGCCATGCGCGACGCCATGGCGCACGCAGGCCTGCGCGTCGAGGACATCGCCGGCCTGCGGCGGGATCCTGCCCGCTATCTGGGCTTCGTCGAGGTGCACATCGAACAGGGCCCGGTCCTTTACGAACTGGGCCTGCCGCTTGGCGTTGTCACGTCGATCAACGGTTGCGTGCGCCACCAGGTGCAGATCCTGGGTATGGCCAGCCACGCGGGCACCACGCCCATGGACCGGCGCCGGGACGCGGCCCTGGCCGCCGCCGAACTCGCCCTGTTCGTCGAGCGGCGCGCCGCGCGCCATGGCGATTCCGTTGGCACCGTCGGCATGCTCGAAGTGCCCAGCGGCTCCATCAACGTGGTGCCGGGCGAATGCCGCTTCAGCCTGGACCTGCGCGCCCCCAGCGACGCCCAGCGCGATGCGCTGGTGGGCGACGTGCTGGCCGAGCTGGCCGCCATCTGCCAGCGGCGCGGCCTGCGCTACGCGCTGGAGGAAACCATGCGCGCCGCCGCCGCGCCCAGCGATCCGCGCTGGCAGCAGCGCTGGGAGCGCGCCGTGGACGCGCAAGGCGTCCCGGTGTACCGCATGCCCAGCGGCGCGGGCCACGACGCCATGAAGCTGCACGAGATCATGCCCCAGGCCATGCTGTTCGTGCGCGGCCAGAACGCCGGCATCAGCCACAACCCCCGCGAATCCACCACCAGCGACGACATCGAACTGGCCACGCTTGCCATGCTGAGCCTGCTCGACGCCCTTGCCACTGAAACCACCCTCTGACGCCATGACCGATTACGCCCGACTCGACGCCTGGGTTGACGCCCACTTCGACGAAGCAGTCCGCTTCCTGCAGGAGCTGGTGCGCGTGCCGACCGACACGCCGCCAGGCAACAACGCGCCGCACGCCGCGCGCACCGCGGAATTGCTGCAAGGCTTCGGCATGCAGGCCGAAGCGCATCCCGTCCCCGCCGCGGACGTGCAGGCCTATGGGATGCAATCCATCACCAACCTCATCGTGCGCCGCGAATACGGCGGCGGCGGACGCCGCATCGCGCTCAACGCCCATGGCGACGTGGTGCCGCCGGGCGACGGCTGGACGCACGACCCGTACGGCGCCGAGATCGACAACGGCAGCCTGTACGGCCGCGCGGCCGCCGTCAGCAAGAGCGATTTCGCCAGTTTCACCTTTGCCGTGCGCGCGCTGGAGGCAGTCGTCGGGCCCGCCCAGGGCGCGGTCGAACTGCATTTCACCTATGACGAAGAGTTCGGCGGCCTGCTGGGACCCGGCTGGCTGCTCAAGCAAGGCCTGACGCGGCCGGACCTGATGATCGCGGCGGGCTTCAGCTATGAAGTGGTGACCGCGCACAACGGCTGCCTGCAGATGGAGGTGACGGTGCACGGCAAGATGGCTCATGCGGCCATCCCCAGCAGCGGCGTGGACGCGCTGCAGGGCGCCGTCGGCATCCTGAATGCCCTGTACGCGCAGAACGCGAAGTATCGGGAGATCACTTCCCAGGTCCCGGGCATTTCACATCCGTACCTGAACGTGGGCCGCATCGAGGGCGGCACCAATACGAACGTCGTGCCCGGCAAGGTGAGCTTCAAGCTGGACCGGCGCATGATCCCCGAAGAAAACGCGGCCGATGTCGAAGCCGATATCCGGCGCATCATCCAGGATGCCGCCGCGGCAATGCCAGGCATCAGCATCGACATCAAGCGCCTGCTGCTGGCCAATTCGATGCGCCCCCTGCCCGGCGGCCAACCGCTGGTGCAGGCCATCCAGAAACACGGCCAGGATGTGTTCGGCGAACCCATCCCGGCGATGGGCACGCCGCTCTACACCGACGTGCGCCTGTATGCGGAAGCCGGCATACCCGGCGTGATCTACGGCGCCGGTCCGCGCACGGTGCTGGAGTCGCACGCCAAACGCAGCGACGAACGCGTCGTGCTGGAAGACCTGCGCCGCGCCACCAAGGTCGTCGCGCGCACCCTGGCAGACCTGCTGGCAACCGAGTGAGACTGCTCGATGCAGATCGGGTGTCAGACACCCGATCTGCCCCGGCGCTACGCCAGTTTCATCACCCGGCGCCAGAACAGCACGGCCACCAGAACGAAGACGGCCAACCCCAGGTAGGAAGCGGTCGACTCGAAGCCGTCGCCCACCAGGGCCAGGGGCGCCTCCGTGCCGGACGCGCCGATGATGGCCGCCATCAGCACGCCCACCAGGCTTTCGCCCACGATCAGGCCGGATGCGATCAACACGCCGCGTCGGTTGGCCGCGTCGGCATAGTGCTCGTAGGGCTGGCCGGCGGCGGCAGCGCGGCGGCGCAAGGCGCCCTCGAGCAGCCAGGCCAGCAGCGCGCCCGCCACGATGGGCGCGGCCACGGTCGGCGGCAGGTAGATGCCGATGCCCACTGCCAGCACCGGAATGCGAGCGACCTTGCAGGTGCGCTTCAGGATTTCATCCACCACGATCAGGCCCACGCCCACCACCATGCCGATCAGGATCATGGTCCAGTTCAACTGGTGGGTGAAGATGCCGCGCGCGATCGCCAGCATCAGCGTCGCCTGCGGCGCGGACAGCGTTTGCGCCGGATCCATGCCCTCGCGCGGCATCGCGTCCGCGAAACCGTAGGCGTTGTACAGCAGCTCCAGCACGGGCGAAATTACCGCCGCCCCGACCACGCAGCCGATCAGCAGCGCCACCTGCTGGCGCCAGGGCGTGGCGCCCACCAGCCAGCCGGTCTTCAGATCCTGCAGGTTGTCGTTGGAAATGGACGCAACCGCCACCACGGCCGACGTGCTGAAGATCGCCAGCGCAATCGCCATCTGCACGCCGTTCTGCACCGCCATCAATTCGCCGCCCACCCCCAGCATCAGCACGGACACTAGCACGATGGCGACGATGCCCACGCCGGAAATGGGGCTGGTCGACGAGCCCACCAAGCCCGCCATGTAGCCGCAGGCCGCGGCCACCAGAAAGCCGAACACGAACGCGAACAGCACGGCGTACGCCACCAGCTTCCAGATGGCGCCGGCCGACAGCGGCGCCCCCGCCAGGAAGACCTGGAAGGTGATCACCAGGATCGCCACCAACACCAGCGTCACCACCGAAATCCAGCCGGCCGACAGATCGCGCTCGGTGCGCGGCGCGCTGCCGGCCCGCGCGGCGCCCGCCTTGGTCAGCGCCGAAAACGAGGCCTTCACGCCGCGCGCCATGGGCACGAACAGCGTCGCCAGTGTCCAGATCGCGCCCACGCCGATCACTCCCGCCCCGATGAAGCGCACCTGCGACGACCATAACTGCGTCGCGTACTTCGCCAGCGACATCCCCGCCGGCATGTCGCCCATGGCGGTCAGGATCGGCACGGCGATGCCCCACGAAATAACCAGGCCGGTCAACATCGCCAGGCCCGCGACAATGCCGATCAGGTAGCCCGCCCCCAGCAGCGCCAGCGAGAAACCCATCGGCAGCCGGAACACGGCGCCGCCCAGCGCAAACCAGCCGCTGACGCTATCGCCCAGCACCCGCAGGCCGCTGGCGGCAAAGCTGACCACGGCCGCAGCGATGCCGCCGGCGACGATATCGCCCATGCCGGTGGCGGCGGGTTTGGCCGATGCCTGCGTGTCGTCCTGCGCGCGCTCCGCGCTGCCCACCCGCAGGATCTCCGCCGCCGCCACGCCCTCCGGATACGGCAGTTCGCTCTGCACCACCATCACATGGCGCAGCGGAATGGTGAACATCACGCCCAGCATGCCGCCGGCCGCGCAGATGCCCAGCGTCTGCCAGAACGGGAACCCCTGCCAGTGGCCCATCATGACCAGCGCCGGCAGGATGAAGATGATGGAAGAAAGCGTGCCCGCGGCGGATGCCTGCGTCTGCACCATGTTGTTTTCGAGGATGTTGGCGTCCTTGAACATGCGCAGGACGGACATCGAGATCACCGCGGCCGGAATGGCCGACGAAAACGTCAGGCCGACCTTCAGGCCCAGAAAGACATTCGAGGCCGTGAAGATTACGGTGATCAGGGCGCCAAGCAGGACGCCGCGGAACGTCAGTTCCGGCAACGTGACCTCCGCAGGGACGCGCAAGGGTTCGGTCATGGATTTCTCCCTATCAAGATAGCCACGGATTCTAGCGCCTGAACGTCCACCCCGTGGTCACCCGCCGTAAGCACGATTCCGCGGTAGAACCTGCCGCGAGGTGAAAACCTGCCAACAGATTATGCTGAATTCCGGGGCAATCCCCCAGGATTTTGATTACTCATGCCACCGGCAAGGGTCTAGCATGGTCGATAAAACAGGAGACGACACACCATGCTTGACGCCCGCCAGCCTCTTCCCGGACCGGCCTGCCAGGACGACGCCGACCCCGCCGAAACCGCCGAATGGCGCGACGCCCTGCAGTCGCTGGTGCAGGCCGATGGCGCCGCGCGCGCGGGGTATGTGCTGGACAGCCTGCTGGGCCACGCCGCGTCGCTCGGGCTGCGCGCCAACAGCCAGACGCGCACCGCCTACCTGAACACCATCCCCGCGGACCAGGAACCTCCTTTTCCGGGCAACCTGGCCGTCGAGGAACGCATCGCGCGCATCAACCGCTGGAACGCGCTGGCCATGGTGGTGCGCGCCAACCAGGCGCACGGCGAGCTGGGCGGCCACATCGCCAGCTACGCGTCGGCGGCCGACCTGTTCGAAGTGGGCTTCAACCACTTCTTCCGCGCGCGCACGCCGGACAGCCCGGGCGACATCGTCTACATGCAGCCGCACTCGGCCCCCGGGGTCTACGCCCGCGCCTTTCTTGAAGGCTTTTTGGGCGAAGAAGACCTGGCGCACTTCCGCCAGGAAATCACCGCGACTGCACGCGGCCTGCGCGGCCTGTCCTCATACCCGCATCCCTGGCTGATGCCCGACTTCTGGCAGTTTCCCACCGGGTCCATGGGCATCGGTCCGATCAACGCGATCTACCAGGCGCGCTTCATGCGCTACCTGGAACACCGCTCCCTGGTCCCCGCCGCAGACCGCAAGGTCTGGGGCATATTTGGCGACGGCGAAATGGACGAGCCCGAATCCATTGCCGCGCTGACGCTGGCCGCCCGAGAAAAGCTGGACAACCTGATCTTCGTCGTCAACTGCAACCTGCAGCGGCTCGACGGCCCCGTGCGCGGCAACGGCCGCATCATCGACGAACTGGAAACGCTGTACGCGGGCGCCGGCTGGAATGTCATCAAGCTCGTCTGGGGCAGCGACTGGGACGCCTTGCTTCGCCGCGACACCGGCGGCGCGCTGGCCCGCGCCTTCGCCAATACGGTCGATGGCCAGTTCCAGACCTTCGCCGCGAACGACGGCGCCTTCAATCGCGCGCACTTCTTCAACCAGAATCCCGAGCTGGCCGCCCTGGTGGCCGACTGGTCCGACGAGGCCATCGACCGCCTGCATCGCGGCGGCCACGACATGGTGAAGATCCACGCCGCCTATCACCGCGCCGCGCAGCATCGCGGCCAGCCCACCGTGATCCTGGCGCAGACCAAGAAGGGCTTCGGCATGGGTGCGGCGGGCCAGGGCAAGATGACCACCCACCAGCAGAAAAAGCTGGACGACGAGGCCCTGCTGGCCTTCCGCGACCGGTTCGCGCTGCCGCTGTCCGACGCCGACTGCCTGGCGCTGAAGTTCTACCGCCCCGCCGCGGACAGCGCGGAAATGCGCCATCTGCAGGCGCGCCGCGCCGCGCTCGGCGGCCACATCCCCCGGCGCAACGCCGAGGCTCCGCGCCTGGCGC
This sequence comes from Achromobacter arsenitoxydans SY8, assembly GCF_000236785.1. Lineage (GTDB taxonomy): Bacteria > Pseudomonadota > Gammaproteobacteria > Burkholderiales > Burkholderiaceae_B > Achromobacter > Achromobacter arsenitoxydans. The sequence goes on from NZ_AGUF01000042.1 coordinate 62,298, forward strand.
CGCCCGATGCCGAGCAATGGGCGCGCTTCGCGCTGGCCGCCGACGGCAAGGAAATGTCGTCCACCATGGCGATCGTGCGCATGCTCACCGCCCTGCTCAAGGACGCCACCGTGGGGCCGCGCATCGTGCCCATCGTGGCGGACGAGGCGCGCACGTTCGGCATGGCCAACCTGTTCCGGCAGATCGGGATCTATTCCGCGCAGGGCCAGCTCTACGAACCCGAGGACATCGGCTCGGTGCTGTACTACCGCGAAGCCCGCGACGGCCAGATCCTTGAAGAAGGCATCACCGAGGCGGGAGCCATCTCGTCATGGACGGCGGCCGGCACCAGCTACTCGGTCAACGGGCTGCCCATGCTGCCCTTCTATATCTACTACTCGATGTTCGGCTTCCAGCGCATCGGCGACCTGATCTGGGCAGCCGCCGACCAGCGCACGCGCGGCTTCCTCATCGGGGCGACCTCCGGCCGCACGACGCTGGGCGGCGAAGGGCTGCAGCACCAGGACGGCTCCAGCCACGTCATGGCCGCCGCCGTGCCCAACTGCCGCGCCTATGACCCGGCTTACGCCTTCGAAGTGGCGGTGATTGTCGAATACGGCATGCGCCGCATGCTGGACGAGCAGCGCGACGAATTCTTCTACCTGACCGTCACCAACGAGAATCTTGCGCAGCCCGCCATGCCGGCGGATCCCGCCGTGCGCGCAGGCATCCTGCGCGGCCTGTACCTGCTGCGGCCGGCCCAGGGCGAGGCGCAGGTGCGCCTGCTCGGCGCCGGCCCCATGCTGCGCGAAGCCGAGACTGCCGCCGCGCGCCTGCGCGACGACTACGGCGTAGAGGCGGAAGTCTGGAGCGTCACCAGCTTTTCCGAGCTGGCTCGCGGCGGCCGCCAGGCCGAACGCGCGCGCGTGCTGGGGCTGGAATCCGCAAAGGAAGACGACTGGGTCCGCGCCTGCCTGGGCGCCAGCAATGCGCCGGTGATCGCCGCCAGCGATTACGTGCGCGCCGTGCCCGAACAGATCCGCGCCTGGGTGCCCGCGCCCTACCGCACGCTCGGCACGGACGGCTTCGGCCGCAGCGACACCCGGGCCCAGTTGCGCGATTTCTTCGAGGTCAGCGCAGACTGGATCGTCCTGTATGCGCTGGACAGCCTGGACCGGCAGGACGATGTCCGCGCGCTGCGCCAGAAGCTGAACGCCGGCAGCCGCCTGGCGCCGCCCTGGGAGATCTAGGCGGAAAAACCTCGGCCTGGTTTGGACTTACACCAATAAGCCATCGTCACTTCGGCTGGCGCGGCGAGCGTTTTTCTTGATCAAAAGCGAACGCTCGCTGCAGTGCAGCAACCAAGCGCCCGCGCTTTCTGGTGAAATACGGGTGTTCCCCAAGCATTTCGCAAAGAATACGGCGGGCCGCGAGCCCGCCTTTTGCATCCCTGTTTCCTTTTCAGTTAGCGCCTACCAGGCCCCGATCCCATGGACGAAACTCTCACCAAATTGGCGTTGGACTACCACGCCTATCCCACCCCCGGCAAAATCTCGGTCACCCCGACCAAGACCCTGGCCAACCAGGACGACCTGTCCCTGGCCTACTCCCCCGGTGTGGCTGCGGCTTGCATGGCCATCTTCGACCAGGGCGACGACGCGGCGTCCAAGTACACCTCGCGCGGCAACCTGGTCGGCGTGATCACCAACGGCACCGCCGTGCTGGGTCTGGGCAACATCGGCCCCCTGGCCGCCAAGCCCGTGATGGAAGGCAAGGGCTGCCTGTTCAAGAAGTTTGCCGGCATCGACGTGTTCGACATCGAACTGGCCGAAAACGATCCGGACAAGCTCGTCGACATCATCGCCGCGCTCGAACCCACGCTGGGCGGCGTCAACCTTGAAGACATCAAGGCGCCCGAGTGCTTCTACATCGAAAAGAAGCTGCGCGAGCGCATGAAGATCCCCGTCTTCCACGACGACCAGCACGGCACCGCGATCATCTCGTCCGCCGCCATCCTGAACGGCCTGAAGGTCGTGAACAAGGACATCGGCTCGGTCAAGCTGGCCTGCTCGGGCGCCGGCGCCGCCGCCATCGCCTGCCTGGACCTGCTGGTCCACCTGGGCATCAAGCGCGAGAACATCTACGTGGTCGACTCCCGCGGCGTCATCTGGGAAGGCCGCGACGAGAACATGGAGGCCAACAAGAAGCGCTACGCGCAGAAGACCGACGCCCGCACGCTGGCCGACGTGGTCAACGGCGCCGACGTGTTCCTGGGCTGCTCCACCGCTGGCGTGCTGACTGGCGACATGGTCAAGACCATGGCCGACCGTCCGCTGATCCTGGCCCTGGCCAACCCGGAACCCGAGATCCGCCCCGAGGTCGCCAAGGCCGCCCGCCCCGACTGCATCATCGCCACCGGCCGTTCGGACTACCCGAACCAGGTCAACAACGTGCTGTGCTTCCCCTTCATCTTCCGCGGCGCCATGGATGCCGGCGCCTCGCGCATCACTGAAGAAATGAAGCTGGCGTGCGTGAAGGCCATCGCCGATCTGGCGCAGGCCGAACAGAACGACGAAGTGGCCCGCGCCTACGCCGGCCAGGAACTGTCGTTCGGTCCCGACTACATCATCCCCAAGCCCTTCGACCCGCGCCTGATCGTCCAGATCGCCCCGGCCGTGGCCCAGGCCGCCGCCGATTCCGGCGTCGCCGCCCGCCCGATCGAAGACATCGAAGCCTACCGCCAGAAGCTGATGGGCTTCGTGTACCACTCCGGCCAGCTGATGCGTCCGCTGTTCGCCCAGGCCAAGAAGGCGCCCAAGCGCGTCATCTATGCCGACGGCGAAGACGAACGCGTCCTGCGCGCCGTGCAGACGGTGGCCGACGAAAAGCTGGCGTTCCCGATCCTGATCGGCCGTCCGGCCGTGATCGAGATGCGCATCCAGAAGGCCGGCCTGCGCCTCGTCGCCGGCCAGCACTTCGAGATCGTGGATCCCGAAGACGACAGCCGCTTCAACGAAACCTGGAACGCGTACTACCAGCTGAAGGGCCGCGAAGGCGTGACGCCGGCCATCGCCAAGGCGATGATCCGCAAGCACAACACGCTGATCGGCGCGATGCTGCTGCGCCGTGGCGATGCCGACGCGCTGCTGTGCGGCGTGGCCAGCAAGTACGACAACCAGCTCAAGTACATCGACGAAATCATCGGCAAGAAGGAAGGCCAGACCTACGGCGCCCTGAACGTGCTGATGCTGCCCGACCAGACGCTGTTCGTCACCGACACGCACGTCAACGAGAACCCGTCGGCCGAGGAAGTCGCCAGCATCACCATCCAGGCTGCCGACGAAATGCTGCGCTTTGGCGTGGTGCCGAAGATCGCGCTGCTGTCGCACTCCAACTTCGGCAGCCGCGTCACGGAATCGTCGCGCAAGATGGCGGCCGCGCGCAAGATCGTGCAGGACCGCGCCCCGGATCTGGAAGTCGACGGCGAAATGCATGCCGACGCCGCCCTGTCCGAAAAGATCCGCGTCCTGGCCTACCCGGACAGCACGCTCAAGGGCCGCGCCAACCTGCTGGTCATGCCCAACCTGGACACCGGCAACATCACGTACAACATGCTGAAGATGACCGGCAGCAATGGCGTCGCGATGGGTCCGATCCTGCTGGGCGCCGCTCGCCCCGTGCACATCCTGACCACCAGCGCCACCGTGCGCCGCATCGTCAACATGACGGCGCTGGCCGTGGTGGACGCGCAGCAGGAAGCCGCCGAAGAAGCCAAGAAGCGCCGCCGCTGATCGCAGCGTCTCGCTGACATGCCGCGGGCGCCCTACGGGGCGCCCGTTTTTATGCCTGAATGGTAAAACCTAGCTTGTCCTTTACCCTGGAGACGTCATGCTGGCCGATGCAATGTATGCCTGGTTCCATTACCTGGCCATCTTCGTACTGGTGGTGGTGCTGACCGCCGAAGCCGTGCTGCTGCGACCCGACCTTACCGCCGCGGCCGTAAAACGCCTGATCATCTATGACCGCCTCTACGGCGTCAGCGCCATCCTCGTGCTGGTCACCGGCGTGCTGCGCCTGACGCTGGGCGCCAAGGGCGCGGCGTTCTACATGAGCAACCCCTGGTTCCACGCCAAGATCACGCTGTTCGTCCTCATCGCGCTCTGTTCCATCCCGCCCACGCTGACCTTCCTGCGCTGGGCCAGACAAACGCGGCAGCAGCCGGGCTTCGTCCCTGCCCTGCCCGAAATCAAGCGCGCGCGGCGCTGGGTGATGATCGCGTCGCACCTGTTCATCTTCCTGCCGCTCTTTGCCGTGCTGATGGCGCGCGGCATCGGCTTCTAGCAAGGCCCGCTACGGACAGCGGGCGCGCGCCGGCATTTCAGGTTCCTTGCCGTCGACGATGAAGGTGTCGAAGCGGAACACGCCCGCCGCGTCGTTCGTGACCACGTCCAGGACATCGCCCTGCAGCGTCTGCATCACGGACATGCCCTCGGGCACGTCATCAAAGCCAGACCGTGCGGCGGCCTGGCCATTCCACGGACTGAAGACCAGGATGCCGGGATACGGTTCGCGTCCGTTCCCCGCCCCCCTCCGTGCGGTCTTGACCTGCGTGCCGGCCGGGTAGCTCAGCCCGCCGAACTGCGTCGGGCACGCCAGCTCCGCATCGGTGACGCGCAGCAGCTTGCGCGCCTCGTCCAGATAGACCCGCGGCTTGCTCAGGGCCAGCCCAAACAACGTCACGGCCGTGTCGTCGTGAATGTCGATCCACCAGCGGTCGGGATCGCGCGACCCATCGGTATAGACGGTGCCATTGGATCCCCTTAAGACAGCCCCCGCGCCAATGGTCAGGTCCGCGGCCTGGTTGCCCGCGGCCAGCACGCATTGCGTCAAACGCTTCATGGCGCCGTCGGGCGCCACATCGAACTCGATATCCTGCGTGGCGTCGCAACGCCAGCCCAGGACCGACTGCTCGCCCGCCCCGCGCAGGATGACCGTGCGCGGGCGCCTGCCGATCAGGTTGTATTCCTTGTCGTACTCGGCGTCCAGATAGCGGCGCGCGGACGTCGCCTGCACGCCCAGGATGGACACCGCCTGGGGAAAGCTCGCCTCGATATAGGTGTCGAGCAGCCCTTTGTCCTGCACCTTCAGGCGCGTGCCGGCAGGCATGGACACGCCGCTCACCGTCATCGGCTCCTGCAGCGTGACATTGTGCGCCGCTTCCTCACGCCGGATCTCCCGCTCAAGCTGCCACATCATGGCCTGGAACCAGGCATAGAAACTGAACGGCGCAATAAGCGCCAGGCATAGCAACGTGGACGTCTTCCAGTACTTGCGGACCGTGCGGCGCGCGCGCCCGCTGATGGCCAGGACCACCGCCCAGCCCAGCAACAACAGGCCGGCGAAAAAACCGGCGGACAACAGAATGAAAAAACCGGCGGAAGGCAGTGCTATCGGAATCATGGGACGGATGATATCCGCAAAACGCGCCCCGGCCGGCGGACGAAAAAAAACCGCCCGAAGGCGGTTTCCTTTGCCGAAGCGAACAGCGAATTAACGCTTGTCCATCGGGGGCACGTCGCGGGTGACGGCGCCGGTGAACAGCTGGCGCGGACGGCCGATCTTGTAATCGGGATCCGACAGCATTTCGTTCCACTGGGCGATCCAGCCCACCGTGCGGGCCAGCGCGAAGATGGCCGTGAACAGCGAGGTCGGGATGCCGATGGCGCGCTGGACGATACCCGAGTAGAAGTCCACGTTCGGGTACAGCTTGCGCTGCACGAAGTACGGATCCGACAGGGCGATGCGTTCCAGTTCCATGGCCAGCTTGAACAGCGGGTCGTTTTCCAGGCCCAGGGCCGAGAGCACTTCCTTGCAGGTTTCCTGCATCAGCTTGGCGCGCGGGTCGTAGTTCTTGTAGACGCGGTGGCCAAAGCCCATCAGGCGCACGCCCGAGTTCTTGTCCTTGACCTTTTCCATGAACTCGCCGACCTTGGCCACGCCGCCGTTGGCTTGCAGTTCTTCCAGCATCTGCAGGCAGGCTTCGTTGGCGCCGCCGTGAGCCGGGCCCCACAGGCAAGCCACGCCAGCCGAGATGGCGGCGAACGGGTTGGTGCCCGACGAACCGCACAGGCGCACGGTCGAGGTCGAGGCGTTCTGCTCGTGGTCGGCGTGCAGGATGAAGATGCGGTCCAGCGCGCGCTCGACGACTTCGTTCACCTTGTAGTCTTCGCACGGCGTGGCGAACATCATGCGCAGGAAGTTGCCCGTGTAGGACAGGTTGTTCTGCGGGTAGATGAACGGCTGGCCTTGCGAGTACTTATAGGCCATCGCGACCAGCGTCGGCATCTTGGCGATCAGGCGGATAGCCGAGATGTGGCGATGCTGCGGGTTCGTGATGTCGGTGGAGTCGTGGTAGAAGGCGGACAGCGCGCCGACCAGGCCCGTCAGGACGGCCATCGGGTGCGCGTCGCGGCGGAAGCCGCGCAGGAAGAAATGCAGCTGCTCGTTAACCATCGTGTGATGGGTAACTTGCGAGTCGAAATCGGCCTTCTGTTCCTGGTTCGGCAGTTCGCCGTTCAGGATCAGGTAGCAGATGTCCATGAAGTCGCAATTGACGGCCAGCTGTTCGATCGGGAAGCCGCGGTACAGCAGTTCGCCCTTGTCGCCGTCGATGTACGTGATGCCCGATTCGCAGGCAGCCGTCGACATGAAGCCGGGGTCAAACGTGAACATGCCCGTCTGGCCATACAGCTTGCGGATGTCGATCACATCCGGACCGACCGTGCCCTTGTAGACAGGGAACTCAATGGGTGCGCTGCCATCCGAGAAGGATAGAGTGGCTTTTTTGTCAGACAGGTTCATGTTTATTCCTCTCAATTAATCAGAGCGCGCGCATCTGGCCAATAATCGTTCGAAGCCTGGGCGTATCAAGCTCGCCTTCGAGTTCCTTACGGGCCAGCAGCAAATCGAGAAGATCGTTGTCTCCCATCTCGAAAAGCTGGGTCAATGCGGCCACGTCATCATCGGTAAGTTCGGCCTCGTGGGCATCCAGATACCGGGTGATGATCAAGTCGTTTTCGAGCAGGCCGCGGCGCGCCCGCCAACGCAGTCGCGCCCGCTCCAGTTCAGTCAGCCTGCTCATGCTTCACACCTTAAATACACTAAAAACTAGACCGTGCGGCGGACCATCAGTTCCTTGATCTTGCCGATCGCCTTGGTCGGGTTCAGCCCCTTGGGACAGACGTCGACGCAATTCATGATCGTGTGGCAACGGAACAGGCGGTACGGGTCTTCCAGGTTGTCCAGACGGTCGCCCGTGGCTTCGTCGCGGCTATCGGCGATGAAGCGGTAGGCTTGCAGCAAACCGGCCGGGCCGACGAACTTGTCGGGATTCCACCAGAACGACGGGCAGGAAGTGGAACAGCACGCGCACAGGATGCACTCGTACAGGCCATCGAGTTCTTCGCGCGCCTCGGGCGACTGCAGGCGCTCTTTCTCGGGCGGCGGCGTGTCGTTGATGAGGTACGGACGGATCGAGTGGTACTGGTTGAAGAAGTGCGTCATGTCCACGATCAGGTCGCGGATGACGGGCAGGCCCGGCAGCGGACGCAGAACGATGGGTTCCTTGAGTTCGCGCAGGTTGGTGGTGCAGGCCAGGCCGTTCTTGCCGTTGATGTTCATGGCGTCGGAACCGCACACGCCTTCACGGCACGAGCGGCGCAGGGCCAGGCTGTCATCGACGTCGTTCTTGATGCGCACCAGCGCATCGAGCAGCATCTTGTCGGTGGGCTGGAGTTCGACGTCCAGCTTCTGCATGTAGGGACGCTCGTCCTTGTCCGGATCGTAGCGGTAGATTTCGAACTTGACGATTCTCTTGGTGCTCATAGTGGGCTCAATCCGGACTTAGAAGGTACGCGCCTTGGGCGGGAAGGACTCGACCGTCAGCGGCTTCATCTGAACAGGCTTGTAATCCAGGCGGCTGCCTTCGGAATACCACAGCGTGTGCTTCAGCCAGTTCTCGTCGTCGCGGGTCGGGTGGTCGTCCAGCGCATGCGCGCCGCGGCTTTCGGTACGGGCGGCGGCCGACTTGATGGTGGCGCGAGCCACTTCGGTCATGTTGGCCAGTTCCAGCGCCTCGACGCGGGCGGTGTTGAACACCTTGGACTTGTCCTTGAAGTAGATGCTGTCGGCTTGCTTGGCCAGGTCTTCGATCTGGGTCACGCCTTCGTTCAGCAGGTCCAGCGTGCGGAACACGCCGCAGTGGCGCTGCATCGAGAAGCGGATGGCGTTGCCGATATCCTGCGTCTTTTCGCCAGAGGTGCGCGATTCCAGCTTGTTGATGCGGTCCAGCGAGAACTCGACGGCCTGCGTGGGCAGGTCCTGGTGCGCATGCTGGCGCTCGGGATGCGAATTCACGATGTGGTTGCCGGTGGCGCGGCCGAACACGATCAGGTCCAGCAGCGAGTTCGTGCCCAGGCGGTTGGCGCCGTGGACCGACACCGCGGCGCATTCGCCGATTGCATACAGGCCGTTGACGATCTTGTTTTCGCCGTTTTCGCGCGTCAGCACCTGGCCGTGGTAGTTGGCCGGGATGCCGCCCATCTGGTAGTGGATGGTCGGGACGACGGGAATCGGTTCCTTGATCGGGTCCACGTTGCCGAACTTGATGGCGATTTCGCGGATCGAGGGCAGGCGCTTGTTGATGACGTCGGCGCCCAGGTGATCCAGCTTGAGCACGACGTAGCTGCCGTCGGGACCGCAGCCGCGGCCTTCCTTGATTTCCTGGTCCATCGAGCGCGACACGAAGTCGCGCGGGGCCAGATCCTTCAGCGTGGGCGCATAGCGCTCCATGAAGCGTTCGCCATCCTTGTTCAGCAGGATGCCGCCTTCGCCGCGCACGCCTTCGGTGATCAGCACGCCCGCGCCGGCCACGCCGGTCGGGTGGAACTGCCAGAACTCCATGTCCTGCAGCGGAATACCGGCGCGGGCAGCCATGCCCAGGCCGTCGCCGGTGTTGATGAAGGCGTTCGTGGAAGCGGCCCAGATACGGCCCGCGCCGCCAGTGGCCAGCACCGTGGTCTTGGCTTCCAGGATGTAGATTTCACCCGTTTCCATTTCGAGGGCGGTCACGCCCACGACGTCGCCGGCTTCGTTGCGCAGCAGGTCCAGCGCCATCCATTCGACGAAGAACTGGGTGCGCGCGGCGACGTTGCGCTGGTACAGGGTGTGCAGCAGGGCGTGGCCGGTACGGTCGGCAGCGGCACAGGCGCGCTGGACCGGCTTTTCGCCGAAGTTGGCGGTGTGGCCGCCGAACGGACGCTGGTAGATCGTGCCGTCGGGGTTGCGGTCGAACGGCATGCCGAAGTGCTCGAGCTCGTACACGGCGTTCGGCGCTTCACGGCACATGAATTCAATGGCGTCCTGGTCGCCCAGCCAGTCCGAACCCTTGACGGTGTCGTACATGTGCCAGTACCAGTTGTCTTCGCTCATGTTGCCCAGCGAGGCGCTCACGCCGCCTTGAGCGGCAACGGTGTGCGAACGGGTGGGGAACACTTTGGAGAGCACCGCAACCGACAGGCCCGCTTGGGACAGTTGCAGCGAACAACGCATGCCGGCTCCGCCGGCGCCAACGACCACCACATCAAACTGGCGGCGCGGCAAGGATTTCAGGACAGAGACCACGGCTTAAATGCTCCAGAGGATTTGCGCGAAGTAAACGACCGAACCGACCAGCCAGAGGATCGTCAGCACTTGCATCAGCAGGCGCACGCCCACCGACTTGACGTAGTCCATCCAGATGTCGCGCACGCCAATCCAGGCATGCCAGGCCAGCGCAATGAATGCAAGGGTGGCCAGGATCTGGCCAACCGGAAGAACGCCCACGTAGAAATTGAACAGCGCGGTCCAGTGTTCGTACGTGAAAGCCGGCATCATCAGGATGCCGATGAGCAGCACCAGCGTGTACACGGCCATGATGACGGCGGTGATGCGCTGGATGATGAAGTCCATGACGCCGTAGTGGGCGCCGACGACCAGGCGCTTGGGCCCGTAGTTTTTAGCGGCGGCCATTTACAGCACTCCGAACAGTTTGAGAGCGAACACCAGGGTCAGCGCGAGGCTGACGCCGAACACCACGCCGGCGCTCTTCTTGGCCGACAGCTTGTCGATACCGATGTGCAGGTCCAGCAGCAGGTACCGGATGCCGGCACAGAAGTGATGCAGGTAGCCCCAGACGAGGACCAGGAAGACAAGCTTTACGATCGGGTTGCCCGCGTACGCCGCCACGGCTGCGAACGTCTGAGGCGCGGCCACGCTGGCCGCGAACAACGGCAGAATGACCAAGGGAAGACAGAGGAACAGCAACGCGCCGCTGACGCGGTGCAGGATGGACAGCTTGCCGGCCAGGGGCAGGCGGTAACTGGCAAGTTGCGCAATACCAATATTGCGAAACTGCGGACGTGGCTTGGCAGCGGTGTCGGACATGACGGCCTCGGTGTTTCGGAACTAGGGAATCGTTACGGCAAAAATGCCGAGCCCTTGCGGGCAAACACGGTATTTTCGCCCAGAGATTGGGTTGGTATCAAATCGTAGGTAAAAAGCTCATCAATTCAGACTATTGCGGTAGTGGTAACGATCGGTCAAGTACAACCCCCGGCGGATTTCCATGGGGCGGTCACCGTACGTGTAAGACACCCGGTCTACCTGCAACAACGGCGTGCCGGCGGCAACATTAAGCAGCGTACAGGCTTCGGCCGGCGCGGCCACCGCGCGCAGCTTCTCGTCTGCGCGCACCATGCTGACGCCGAACTCGGATTCAAACAGGCCATAGAGCGGCGCCTTGTTGGCGGTCAGCAGCTCAAGGGTAAGACCACGAAAAATAGAGCCGGGCAGCCAGATGTCGTCCAGCACGGTGGGCGTCTGCCCCATGGACAGCAGGCGGCGGATCATCACGACCGTTTCGCCGGCCCGCAGATCCAGGGCCCGCGCGATCTCGGCGGGCGCACGCATGCGGCGGCACTCCAGGATGCGGCTCTCAGCGCGGCCGGCCTCGCCTTCTTCGTCGGGGGCCAGGCGCAGGAAACGGTATCGCACGCGAGCTTCGTGGTGGGTGGCGACAAACGTGCCCTTGCCCTGGCGGCGCAGCAGCATGTGCTCGGCAGCCAGCTCATCGACCGCCTTGCGCACCGTGCCCTGGCTCACCTGAAAACGGGCGGCCAGATCAATTTCGCTGGGGATGAGCTCGCCGGGCTTCCATTCGCCGCGTTCGAGGCTTTGGACAAGCAGATCCTTGATCTGGCGGTAGAGCGGACTGAAAGCGGCCCCCTCGCCCGTGGGACGGGCGGCGCGAGTGCGTAAGGAGGTTTCGGGCCGGGGCTCTGCCATGGATCTTCTTGAAAGTGTCATGTTTATCCGGATGAATGGGAAAGCGGCGCAAAGGATGCAACCCCATCTGTAATGCGCTGCTGCGGCCGGTCTTCTGGCTTGTTACAGGCGCACGGCCAAGCGGGGCCGCGGCGCATTCGAATAAACGCTCTATTGTGGCATATCGGGAGGCGAGCTGTCCAACGTCTTATGTCTTATATAAGATAGAAGAGCAATTGACGCATACGTTAATTCGATCTAGGATTCAAAGCTGCCCGCGCGACGCGCAGAGCGGCTGCGGCCGCGCTGATACCCGCGCCCAACGATTACACTGATCGGTGAGATTTTTCTCGCCAAACCATTACGGAGAACGTCCATGTCCAAGCCTGCCTTGCGTGTCGCCGTCACCGGCGCCGCCGGCCAAATCGGTTACGCACTGCTATTCCGCATCGCCTCGGGCGAAATGCTGGGTAAAGATCAACCCGTCATCCTGCAACTGCTGGAAATCCCCGACGAGAAAGCGCAAAAGGCCCTGAAGGGCGTCATCATGGAACTGGATGACTGCGCCTTCCCGCTGCTGCAGGAAGTCACCGCGCACAGCGACCCGCGCACCGCCTTCAAGGACGCCGACGTGGCCCTGCTGGTCGGCGCCCGTCCCCGCGGCCCCGGCATGGAACGCAAGGACCTGCTGTCGGTCAACGCCCAGATCTTCACGGCCCAGGGCAAGGCCCTGAACGACGTCGCCAGCCGCAACGTCAAGGTCCTGGTCGTCGGCAACCCCGCCAACACCAATGCCTACATCGCCATGAAGTCGGCCCCGGACCTGCCGGCCAAGAACTTCACCGCCATGCTGCGCCTGGACCACAACCGCGCCCTGTCGCAACTGGCCGCCAAGTCGGGCAAGGCCGTCGCCGACATCGAAAAGCTGGTCGTGTGGGGCAACCACTCGCCCACGATGTACCCCGACTTCCGCTTCGCCACCGTCGGCGGCGAATCGCTGTCCAAGCTGATCAACGACGACGCCTGGAACCGCGACACGTTCATCCCCACCGTGGGCAAGCGCGGCGCCGCCATCATCGAAGCCCGCGGCCTGTCCTCGGCCGCTTCGGCCGCCAACGCCGCCATCGACCACGTCCGCGACTGGGTCCTGGGCAGCAACGGCAAGTGGGTCACGATGGGCATCCCGTCGGACGGCTCCTACGGCATCCCCGAAGGCATCATCTACGGCGTGCCGGTCACGACCGAAAACGGCGAATACAAGCGCATCGAAGGCCTGGAAATCGACGCCTTCTCGCGCGAGCGCCTGGACTTCACGCTGAAAGAGCTCCTGGAAGAGCGCGACGGCGTCAAGGACCTGCTGAAGTAAGCAGCGCGCAGTAAACAGGATTGGGCCCGTTCATGCGGGCCCAATCCTTAAGCAAGGCAGGAACACAAGCAAGGCCGGAACATAAACCTGTCTCGTTGCCCAGCCGCGGAAGGATTGTCGCGCAGGGGACAGATTTATTTTTCGGACCCACGCTAAGGTCGTGGGCTACCAAGAACAGGAGACAAACATGTCCAGACCCGAATCGCCCGGCGCCCTCTTCCGTCGCGCGCTCGCCGAAGAAAATCCGCTGCAGATCATCGGCGCCATCAACGCCAACCACGCCCTGCTGGCCAAGCGCGCCGGCTACCGCGCGATCTACCTGTCCGGCGGCGGCGTCGCGGCCGGCTCGCTGGGCCTGCCGGACCTGGGCATCAACACCATGGACGACGTCCTGACCGACGTGCGCCGCATCACCGACGTCTGCGATGTGCCGCTGCTGGTCGACATCGACACCGGCTTCGGCCCGTCGGCGTTCAACATCGCCCGCTCCGTCAAGAGCCTGATCAAGTTCGGCGCGGCCGCCTGCCACATCGAAGACCAGGTCGGCGCCAAGCGCTGCGGCCACCGCCCCGGCAAGGAAATCGTCAGCACCGAAGAAATGGCCGACCGCGTGAAGGCCGCCGCCGACGCGCGCACCGACAGCGACTTCTACCTGATCGCCCGCACCGACGCGATCGCCTCGCACGGCGTTGACGCCGCCATCGAGCGCGCGCTGGCCTGCGTGGAAGCCGGCGCCGACGCCATCTTCGCCGAAGCCGCCTACGACCTGCCCACCTACGACCGCTTCGTCAAAGCGGTCAAGGTGCCGGTGCTGGCCAACATCACCGAATTCGGCAAGACCCCGCTGTTCTCGGTCGAAGAGCTCAAGAGCGTGGGCGTGGGCATGGTGCTCTATCCGCTGTCCGCCTTCCGCGCCATGAACAAGGCCGCCGAAGCCGTCTACACGGCCATCCGCCGCGACGGCCACCAGAAGAACGTGGTCGACCTGATGCAGACGCGCGAAGAACTTTACGACCGCATCGGCTATCACGAATTCGAATCCAGGCTGGACGCGCTCTTCCAGAAGGGCAAGGCGTAGTCCCACAACCTCCAGGCCGCGCCCCGGCGATCCCGGCGCGCTGCCCGCCCCCCATTGCATCTTCCAACGCGTAAGGAAAGGAGTAGAGACATGAGCACGGCTCCCAAGAAGCAAGAAGCCAAAACGGACGCCAAGCCGGAAGAAAAGGCCGGCTTCAAGCCCAAGAAGTCGGTCGCGCTGTCCGGCGTGGTCGCGGGCAACACCGCACTGTGTACGGTCGGCCGCAGCGGCAACGACCTGCACTATCGCGGCTACGACATCCTGGACATCGCCCACACCAGCGAGTTCGAGGAAATCGCCCACTTGCTGGTCCATGGCAAGCTGCCCAACAAAGCCGAACTCAAGGCCTACAAGGAAAAGCTGCGCAGCCTGCGCGGCCTGCCCGCGCAGCTGCAGGTGGCCCTGGAAGCCCTGCCCGCCGCCAGCCACCCGATGGACGTGATGCGCACGGCCGTGTCGGTGCTGGGCTGCGTCCTGCCTGAAAAAGACGACCACAACACCCCCGGCGCGCGCGACATCGCCGACCGCCTGATGGCCAACCTGGGCTCCGCCCTGCTCTACTGGTATCACTACAGCCACAACGGCCGCGTGATCGACGTGCAAACCGACGACGACAGCATCGGCGGCCATTTCCTGCACCTGCTGCACGGCGAAAAGCCCAGCGACGAATGGGTCAAGGCGATGCACATCTCGCTGAACCTGTACGCCGAGCACGAATTCAACGCCTCCACGTTCACGGCGCGTGTCATCGCCGGCACCGGTTCGGACATGTTCTCGTCCATCTCGGGCGCCATCGGCGCGCTGCGCGGCCCCAAGCACGGCGGCGCCAACGAAGTGGCGTTCGAAGTGCAGAAGCGCTACGAAACGCCGGACGAGGCCGAGGCCGACATCCGCCGCCGCGTGGAAGCCAAGGAAGTCATCATCGGCTTCGGCCACCCGGTCTACACGGTGTCCGACCCCCGCAACAAGGTCATCAAGGAAGTGGCCAAGAAGCTGTCCAAGAAGGCCGGCACCACCAAGATGTTCGACATCGCCGAACGCCTGGAAACCGTCATGTGGGACGTCAAGAAGATGTTCCCCAACCTCGACTGGTTCTCGGCCGTCAGCTACCACATGATGGGCGTGCCCACCGCCATGTTCACTCCGCTGTTCGTCATTGCGCGCACCGCGGGCTGGTCGGCCCACATCATCGAGCAGCGCATCGACAACAAGATCATCCGCCCCACCGCCAACTACGTGGGCCCGGAAGACCAGAAGTTCGTGCCCATCGAAAAGCGCAAGTAAGGCGGGATCGAGGGCGCGGCATGGCCACCTGTATTCACTTTCCGGAGAGGTACCGCTATGTCTGCCCCGATCTCCAACGTGCGTCCCGATCCCGACCAGGTCCTGGCCGATATCGCGGACTACGTCCTGACTTATGAAATCAGCAGCGATCTTGCGTACGAGACCGCCCGCAACTGCCTGATCGACACGCTGGGCTGCGGCCTGGAAGCGCTGGAGTATCCGGCGTGCCGGAAATTGCTGGGCCCGGTCGTGCCGGGCACCGTGGTGCCCAACGGCGCCAAGGTGCCCGGCACGCAGTTCCAGCTTGATCCCGTGCAGGCGGCCTTCAATATCGGCGCCATGATCCGCTGGCTGGATTTCAACGACACCTGGCTGGCGGCCGAATGGGGCCATCCGTCCGACAACCTGGGCGGCATCCTGGCCACGGCCGACTGGCTGTCGCGCACGGCGGTCGCCGCGGGCAAGCCGCCGCTTTCCATGCGCGACGTGCTGACCAGCATGATCAAGGCGCACGAGATCCAGGGCTGCATCGCCCTGGAAAACTCCTTCAACAAGGTGGGCCTGGACCACGTGGTGCTGGTCAAGGTGGCGTCCACCGCCGTCGTCGCGCAAATGCTGGGCCTGAGCCGGGACGAGGTGATCAACGCCGTATCGCTGGCCTGGGTCGACGGCCAAAGCCTGCGCACCTACCGCCACGCCCCCAACACCGGCAGCCGCAAGAGCTGGGCCGCTGGCGACGCCACCAGCCGCGCGGTGCGCCTGGCGCTCATCGCCCGGACCGGCGAAATGGGCTATCCGTCGGTGCTCACCGCCAAGACCTGGGGCTTCTACGACGTGCTCTTCAAGGGCCAGCCGTTCAAGTTCCAGCGCCCGTACGGCAGCTACGTGATGGAAAACGTGCTGTTCAAGATCTCGTTTCCGGCTGAATTCCATGCCCAGACTGCGGTGGAATGCGCCATGCAGATCCACGGCCGGCTCAAGGCTCTGGGCAAGAGCGCGGACGACATCCAGAAGATCACCATCCGCACCCACGAGGCCTGCATCCGCATCATCGACAAGAAGGGTCCGCTGGACAACCCCGCCGACCGGGACCACTGCATCCAGTACATGGTGGCCGTGCCGCTGCTGTTCGGACGCCTCACTGCGGGCGACTACGAAGACGACGTGGCCCGGGACCCGCGCATCGACGCGCTGCGCGACAAGATCGTCTGCGTAGAGGATCCGGCTTACACCAGCGATTACCACAACCCCGCCAAGCGCTCGATCGCCAATGCCCTGACTGTCGAATTCAAGGACGGATCCGCGCTGGATGAAGTCGTCTGCGAATATCCCATCGGCCACAAGCGCCGCCGGGCCGACGGCATTCCACTCCTGGAAGCCAAGTTCCGCACCAACCTCGCCCGCGTGTTTCCGGCCCGCCAGCAGCAGCGCATCCTGGGCGCATCGCTGGACCAGAAAGCCCTGGAGGCGATGCCAGTCCACGAGTATCTGGATCTTTACGTAATCTGAGGCGCTCTCCTGGAGATCCGCCCCGGCATCGGGGCCTGCGCCCGCGCGCAAGCCCCGATGCCCGGCCTGGATCGAGGATGGCCGCAGCTTACAATGCGGCTTTCCTCGATCGGATCGCGCCATGGCCATGCTCTGGGTCAAGACCTTTCATATAGTCTTCATCGCTTCCTGGTTTGCCGGATTGTTCTATCTGCCGCGCATCTTCGTGAATCTGGCGCAGCAGTCGGACGAGACCGTCCAGGCCACGCTGCTGGGCATGGCCCGCCGCCTGTACCGGTTCACCACCATCCTGGCCGTCGTGGCCATCGTGTTCGGCATGTGGCTGTACCTGGGCTACCGCATCGGCGTCGGCCCGGGCAATGGCTGGATGCACGCCAAGCTCTTTTTCGTCCTGCTCGTCATCGGCTACCATCACGCCTGTGGCGTCATGCTGCGTAAATTCGAACAGGGCAAGAACACCCGTTCGCACAAGTTCTATCGCTGGTTCAACGAAGTTCCCGTCTTGCTGCTCTTGGTGGTGGTGGCGCTGGTCGTCGTCAAACCCTTCTGATACCCCTACCTTTGCACATTCGCCAGGATTCGTATGTCCTCTGATGAACAGGACCGTTCGCGCAAGACGCTGACGATCAAGAAGACGGCGCGCGACGCGCACGCCGAAGGCGCGCCCAAGCGCACCCGCACCGGCGCCCGCGCGCGCCTGGTCGCGCAGATCGAGCGCACCCGGGAAAGCGTCGAACGCCAGAAGGATCCCGCCGGCTACCAGCGGCGCCAGGAAGAGGAAGCGCGCGGTGCGCGCAAACCCTCTGCCGGCGGTCGAAGCAGCGCCGGCCGAGGGCCGGCCCGCGAGGGCCAGCCCGGACGCGGACAATATGATCGCGGCCCGGATCGCGAAGGCGGGCGCGGCGCGTCCGGCCGGGGCCCATCGGCGCGCGGCCGCGCTGACGACACGCGCGGCGACACGGCGTCCGGTTCGCGTTCCGGCCGCGCCCCGCAGCGTGCGCCGCGACTGCGCGACGACCAGTACATTGCTCCGGCCACGCCCGCGGGCCGCTTTTACGACCCCTTTGAAGATGACGGCCCCGCGCCCGAGTTCGCCCCCGAACCCGAACACGGGGACGCACCGGAATTCGCGCAGGAATCCGAACATTCCCGCGAGCGCCACGCCCCCACCGTCGAAACACGCAGCCGGCGTCCGCGCGACGTCCGCCGCCCCGAAATCTTTACGGTGTTCGCCCCCTGCCCCCAGGGCCTGGAAGAGGCGCTGACCGCCGAAATGCAGGCCCTGGGCTACGAAGACGCACAGGCCGGCCGCGCGGGCTGCTCGTTCACGACCGACTGGCCCGGCGTACAGCGCGCCAATCTGTATTCCCGCCTGGCGACCCGCATCCTGGTGCAGGTTGCCCACGCCGAGATCTCGCACGAAGACGACATCCTGGACCTGGCTCGCAGCACGCCCTGGGAACGCTGGTTCGGCGCCGAACAGACGCTGCGCGTCGACACGTCGGCCATCAAGAGCCCGGTGCAAAGCCTGCAGTATTGCAACCTGCGCGCCAAGGACGGCATCTGCGACCGCCTGCGCGAACTGGAAGGCGAACGCCCCAGCATCGACACGGTGCGCCCGGATGCGCGCGTCCATCTGTTCCTGACGGGCCATACCGCCACCCTCTACCTGGACACCTCCGGCGAATCCCTGTTCAAGCGCGGCTGGCGCCTGGACAAGGGTGAAGCGCCGCTGCGGGAAAACCTGGCGGCCGGCATGCTGGCGCTGGCAGGCTGGGATCCGGCCGCGCCGCTGCTCGATCCGTTCTGCGGTTCGGGCACTATCCTCATCGAAGCCGCCTGGATCGCACTGGGCGTGCCCCCGGGCATTTCCCGCCCGTTCGGCTTCGAGCGCCTGCGCGACCACGACGCCTACCGGTGGCGCGACCTGAAGGAAGACGCACGCGCCCGCATCCTGCCCCAACTGGATGCGCCGCTGGTGGGATACGACCTGAATCCGCTAGCCATCGAATTCGCCCGCAACAACGCGGAACGGGCCTGGCTTACTGCCGACTCGATCCGCTTCGAAGTCGGCGATGCACGCAACGTGACGGCGCCTGCCGATCACGGCTGGATCGTCACCAATCCGCCCTATGGCGAACGGATGGGGACCGAACAGGAAGCGGACCTGTGGCGCGACTGGGCCACCTGCCTGAAGCGCAACTTCGCAGGCTGGCAGCTCCATGTCATCACCAGCGACCTGACGCTGCCCAACCAGATGCGCCTGAAACCCAAGCGCCGGGTGCCCCTGCACAACGGTTCGCTGGATTGCCGCCTGTTCGGCTTCGAACTGGTGGCCGCGGGCTACCGCGACGCCTGATCCCGCCTACGCCGCCTTCCGGGGCTGCAGCCTGGCGCTGCAGCCCTAGCGCCGCGTTGTAAAAGCGCCGCAACATGCCGCCCCTATCTTTGCTTATGGTGCCCCGCCGCGCGGTTTTGGGGCATTATCAGCACCAAGGTGTTGCCTGGTTGCACCAGCTTGCACCTCCCTCTTGCACAGTTTCAGGGTAAACCCTATAATTCGGGTATTCCCTAGTAGCACACAACTGAGCAAGCCCGTGGAGGCTATTGTGATCAACCCGAACAACACCATCCGCCTGACCGACGAACTCGAGCGTCAACTGATGCTCCAGGCAATTGAAGAACAATTCCGTCCGCACCCGATGCGGGCGCTGGCTGCAGGCCTGCGTAAGCTGGCCCACGGCATCAAGGCCCTGGCTGGCAAGACGAGCGCCAAGAACGCGCACTCCGCTGCCTAAGCAAGGCCTGGGTCTTCGGGCCCGACAGATTTTCCCCTTGGGGGCTGCATAGCCCCTTTTATAGACCCGCCCTTACCGGCGGGTTTTTTTTTGTGCCTGCCAGGCGGCTTGACCACAAGATCCAGGCAAGCCAGTCCGCCGGGCCGTCCCAAGGCGGGGCAGTGCATAATACGGCTCCATGAACGATACCGCCCTCGAACAGACCCCGAATCGCCTGCGCCGATTCGCCTGCATGATGTACGAAGCCGTGCTGCTGTTCGGCGTGGTGTTCCTGGCTGGTTATCTGATGGATACGCTGACCCAGAGCAAGAGCGCGCTCGATCTGCGTCCCGCCCGCCAGGCCTGGCTGTTCATCGCCATTGGCGCGTATTTCGTGCTGTGCTGGCGCCGCCGCGGCCAGACGTTGCCCATGAAGACCTGGAACATCCGGCTCGTCGACCGCGACGGCAACACGCCCTCGACGGGTCGGCTGGTCCTGCGCTACATCCTGGCCTGGCCTTTGGTGCTGGCGGGCGCGGCCCTGGTCTGGGCTGGCGCTATCGCCACCGGCTGGCCGTCCATCGACATGTTCATCGTCGCGGCGCCCTTCACGATCTTCATCTGGTCCTGGCTGGATCCGGACGGCCAGTTCCTGCACGACCGGATCCTCGGCACGCGCCTGCGCAATGCGCCGCAGGCCAAGGGCAGGAAGGCGCGCTGAAGCCGCCCCCTCCCCTGCAACCGGCTCTCGCCCGGCGACGCGACCCGTTGCAGATAACGCCCTTCTTAATGACTTTGGTTCGGCGTTCAGAAACCTGACAGCAGACCCCGAAGACAATAAGGCCCCATTTATTTGAGGCTTTATCATGATGCGCGCTTTTCTTTCCCGCCTGCCGCTGGTCCTTGCCTGCGCACTGCTGTGCCTGCACGCGGGAGCATCCGCCCAAAACGCATCCGCCCAGCAAGAGATCGAATCGGCCTCCAGGGCCGCGTTCGCAGCCGCCAAGCATGGTCCCGCGGATGTCCCGCTGGGCGACCAGGCCACCCTGAAGCTGCCCCAGACCATGTTCTTTGTGCCGCGCGCGCAGGCAGAACGGCTGATGCAGGCCTACGGCAACGGCAGGGATCCATCGCTGCTGGGCGTCGTGATGCCCAAGAGCGACGAGGAGGATTGGCTCGTCACGGTGAATTTCGACAAGGCGGGCTACATCAAGGACGACGACGCCCGGAACTGGAATGTCGGCGAATTGCTGGACAACCTGCGCGAAGGCACCGAAGCCTCCAACGAGGAACGCAAGAAGCGCGGCTTTCCCGAATTGACGGTGGACGGCTGGGTTGAAGCGCCCAAGTACGACAGCAACACGCAACGCCTGGTGTGGTCGGTTGCCGCCAAGCACAAAGGAGCGGGCGCCGATGAAGACCCGACCGTCAACTACAACACCTATGCCTTGGGCCGCGACGGCTACATCACGCTGGACCTGATCACGCAGCAGAACCGGGTGCCCGTGGACAAGTCCGCCGTGCTGGCGCTGCTGGACAACCTGCACTATGTCGACGGCAAGCGATACGCCGATTTCGACGCGTCCACCGACAAGGTCGCGGAATATGGCCTGGCGGCGCTGGTGGCGGGCGTGGCCGCCAAGAAGCTGGGGCTGTTCGCGGTGATCGCCGCCTTCCTGGCCAAATTCGCCAAGGTCGGCATCCTGGCCGCCGCGGCGCTGGGCGGCAGCTTGTGGAAGCTTTTGCGCGGCAAAAAGGCGGAATAAGCGGCCCGATACGTCCCCAAGACGGCGGCCCGCTGACGCGCCGCCGCCGTCACAACTGCGTCATGGATTCGTCATGCGCGCGTCATCGCCCGATGGTTTCATTCCCAAGCATGACCACAGCCCACAGGGAAGCGACCGTGACCGAAATCCAACCCGCACATTGGCGCGCCCTCTGGATTTCCGACATCCACCTGGGCACCGCCGGGTGCAAGGCGGAATTCCTGCTCGATTTCCTGGACCACAACGATTCGGACACCCTGTACCTAGTGGGCGACATCGTGGACGGCTGGCAACTGCGCAAGCACTGGCACTGGCCCCGTGCGCACAACGACGTTATCCAGCGCATTCTGCGCAAGGCGCGCAACGGCACCCGGGTCGTGTTCATTCCCGGCAACCACGACGAATTCGCCCGTGAATTCGCGGGTTTCGCCTTCGGCGACATCGAAGTCCTGGACGAAGACATCCACGTCACGGCTAAGGGCCTGCGCCTGCTGGTGCTGCACGGCGACCAATTCGACGGGGTGATCCAGCACAGCCGCTGGCTCGCGCACCTGGGCGACGGCCTCTACCAACTGGCGCTGTGGATCAACCACCACTTCAATCGGCTGCGGCACCGCCTGGGGATGCATTACTGGTCGCTGTCCCAATACCTGAAACACAAGGTCAAGAACGCCGTGTCATTCATCACCGATTTCGAGGAAACGCTGGCGGGCGAAGCCCGGCGCCGGGGCCTGGACGGCGTGGTGTGCGGCCACATCCACAAGGCCGAGCTGCGAGACGTCGGGGGCATCCTGTACTGCAACGACGGCGATTGGGTGGAGAGCCTGACCGCCCTGGCCGAGACCCACGACGGCCAGCTCCAGCTGCTGGACTGGGCCGTGCTGCAGGCGGAACGGCAGCGCGATCCCGCCAGCCGCCCTCCCCGATCCCTGACCCTGCCCGCCCTCCCTTCGGCGCTGCGCCGGCAGGGCAAGCACCCGTGATAACCCGTATGCGTCCCCGTTACGCAACGGGGATGTTGCAGTTCACGGCCCTCTAGGTCATGCTTGCAACTGGGTAACGGGCGATCTGACCCGTTCACGCTGCAACGTGCTCACAACATAGGGCCATGAACGACCAATATCAGGCGCTCTACCAAACATTCCGCTGGCTGGTGCCCACCCAGTTCAACATCGCGGAAGCGTGCTGCCACCGCTGGGCATCCAGTAGTCCGGATGCGCGGCGCATCGCCATCTACTACGAAGACGAATCCGGCAACCGCGAGGTCTGGACCTTCGCGCGGCTGGCCGAAGCCGCCAACCAGTTGGCCAATGGCCTGGTGAAAATGGGCGTGGGCCGGGGAGACCGGGTGGGTGTGGTTTTGGGACAACGTCCAGAAACCGTGGTCGCCCACATGGCCATCTATAGCGTCGGCGGCGTGGTGTTGCCGCTTTCGGCGCAGTTCGGGCCCGAAGCGTTGGAAAGCCGCCTGTGCGACTCCGAAACCCGGGTCGCCATTGTCGATCATGCCTCCAGCGCCAACCTGCTGGCCGTCAGCGACAACTGTCCCGCCTTGCAGCAGATCATCGGCATCGGTTTCGCGGACGAACGCGTGCTGCCCTGGCGCAGCCTGCTGGCCCGCCAACCCAACGAATTCAAGGCGGTACAGACGCGTTCGGCGGATCCCGCCATCCTGCTCTATTCCTCCGACGCCTCTGGCGCGCCCAAGGGCGCGCTGCTGCCGCACAGCGTCCTGATCGGCAACCTGCCTGGCTTCGTGGCCTCGCAAGACTGGTTCCCCAAGCCCGCCGACGTGTTCTGGTCGCCCGCTGACTGGGCTTCCACCGGCGGCATAATGGGCGCGCTGCTGCCCACGCTGTATTTCGGCCACCCCATCGTCGGCACGCGTGGACGGTTTTCCGTCGAGCGCGCGTTCGAACTGCTGGAACGCTATCAGGTCACCAATACCTTCCTCGCCCCCTCCGTGGTGAAGATGATGATGAAGGCGGTGCCCGAGCCCCGCCACCGCTACCAGCTTGCGCTGCGCTCCATCATGAGCTCGGGCGAAAGCGTGGGCGAAACCGTATTCGAATGGTGCCAGTCGGCGCTGGGCGTGACGCCCAACGAGATGTTCGGCCAGACGGAAATGAACTATGTGGTGGGCAACAGCAACAAGCGCTGGCCCGCCAGGCCCGGCAGCATGGGCCGTCCCTATCCCGGCCACAACGTGGCCGTGCTGAACGAAGACGGCGTACCCGCCGCCGCAGGCGAAACCGGCGAGATCGCCGTCAACCGGCAGGATGCCCATGGCTACCCCGACCCGGTAATGTTCCTTGGCTACTGGCGCAATGAGGCCGCCACGCAGGCAAAGTTCAAGGGAGACTGGTGCCTGACGGGCGACCTGGCCAGCGTGGATGGCGACGGCTACTTTTGGCATGCCGGGCGTGCGGACGACGTATTCAAGTCGGCCGGCCACCGGATCGGCCCCGGAGAGATCGAAAGCTGCCTGATCGGCCACCCGGCCGTGGCGAACGCGGCAGTGGTGCCCAAGCCGGACACCGAGCGCGGCGCGCTGGTCAAGGCCTATGTGGTGCTCACGCCGGAATTCGCGCACCGCGACCGCAACGACATCCTCGAAAACCTGCAGGAACACGTGCGCGAACGCCTGGCGCCCTACGAATACCCGAAGGAAATCGAGTTCGTGGACGAATTGCCCATGACCACGAACGGCAAGATCCAGCGCGGCGTCCTGCGCCTGCGCGAAGAAGAGCGGGCGCAAGCACCCGCGGCCAATACAGACGTTGGAGCGCCCCTGGTCGCCCCGGCACAGCAACCGGAGACCTAGGCATGGCGATTTACCAGCTCAACGACCTTATCCCCCGCATTGATCCGCAGACCTACGTGGCCGACAGCGCCGACATCATCGGCAACGTCACGCTCGAGGCGGGCGTCAGCATCTGGTCGCATGTCTCGATCCGCGGCGACAACGACGCCATCGTGATCCGCCAGGGCACCAATATCCAGGAATCCAGCGTCCTGCACGTGGATGCGGGCTGTCCCATGACAATCGGCCCCAACGTGACCGTGGGCCACCAGGCCATGCTGCACGGCTGCACCATCCATGAAGGCGCCCTGGTGGGCATGCAGGCGATCGTCCTGAACAACGCCGTCATCGGCCGCAACTGCCTGATCGGCGCGGGCGCCATCATCCCGGAAGACCGCGTCATTCCGGACAATTCGCTGGTCATCGGCATCGGCAAGGTCGTCCGGGAGCTCTCGGAAGAAGAAATCGCCAACATGCACAAAAACACCGCCCACTACGTGGCGCGCGGCCAACAGTACAAGACGGCCCTGAAGCGGCTGGCCTGACCCTCCCCGGGAACGGCGCAACCCCCTGCTGGCAGCAGGGGGAATACCCCCCTCCGATCGGCTAACATTCCTCCATGACCGATCAGCTCAAAAAATACCTTACCGAAGACCGTAGCGTCCGCGTGCAAGCGGTGCGCCTGGAGGACACCTGGAAGGCCGTCCAGGCTAATCACGACTACCCGCCGGCCATCACCAACCTGCTGGGCGAACTGGTGGCCGCCTCCACCCTGCTCGCCGCAAACATCAAGTTCGACGGCTCGCTGGTGCTCCAGATCCAGGGGGACGGCCCCATCGCCCTGCTGGTGGTGGAATGCCGCTCCGATCTCAGCCTGCGCGCCACCGTCAAAATGCGCGAAGGCCACGACGTGCCCACCGACGGCACCATGCAGAGCCTCCTGAACCCCGGCGGCAACGGGCGTTTCATCGTGGTGCTGGATCCGCAGCGCAAACTGCCCGGCCAGCAGGCCTACCAGGGCATCGTGCCGCTTGAGGGCGACACTGTCGCCCAGGCCCTGCAGCACTACATGAAGGCCTCCGAACAGCTCGATACCCGCCTGTGGCTGGCCGCCGATGCCGGGCACACCGCCGGGATGCTCATCCAGCGCCTGCCCCACCACGGCGGCGCCGACGCGCAGATCCTGAGCGAACAGGCCGCCACCGAGACCTGGGACCGTATCACCGCGCTGGCCGGCACCCTCAAGCGCGACGAGATTCTGGAAACCGACATCGACACCCTGATCCACCGCCTGTTCTGGGAAGAAACGCTGGTGGCGTTCGACCCCCTGCCCGTGAGCTGGCACTGTCCCTGCACCCGCGAGCGCGTGGCGAACATGCTGCGCTCGCTGGGCGAAGAAGAAGTGAACAGCATCCTGGCGGAACGCGGACAGGTGGACGTGGGCTGCGACTTCTGCGGCAAGCCCTACAAGTTCGACGCCGTCGACTGCGCGGCCCTGTTCTCGGCGCACCAGCCCGCCTCCGGAGACAAGCCGCCCACGGTGCATTGAAGAAGGCGTTGCCGGCAAGCCCGCCGGCACACATTCGCCACGCCGGATAGTCCTCATCGACAGGCGGTCATGAGCGCGCCACACTGCGCAGCCATGACCGCCTTTTTCTCTGCACGCCGCTTACGCGCCGCCGGCCGGCAACGGGGCGCCGCCGCCATCGAATTCGCCGTGGCGGGCGCCATCCTGCTGCTGCTGGGACTGCTGACGGCCGAGGCCGCCCGCTGGCATGGGGCTCGCCAGATCGCGCACCTGGCGCTGATGGAAGCGGCGCGCGCGGGGGCCACGGGCCATGGAGATCCGGCGCGCATGCGGGCGGCCTTCCTGCAGGCGCTGCTGCCGCTGCACGCGGATGCGCGGGGCACGGCGGGCGCGCTGGCCCGGCAGGCGCGCGCCATGGGGGAGCTGACCGCGCTGATGGGGTCGCACCCCTGGCGCATCGAAGTGCTGCAGCCGGACGACCGGTCATTCCGCCTGCACACGCGGGCCGGCCTGAAGGTCGCCGCGGCGCCAGAATTGCGCGCCATCGACAACGACTACCAGGACCTGCAGCACGCACGCCGGCCACTCGCGCCGGGCGACCAGAACATATTCCACGCCAACACGCTGAGGCTGCGCCTGACCTATCTGCACAAGCCGCTGCTGCCCCCGTTGCGCACCCTGCTGGCCCTGCTTGGCCGCGGCGAGGACACCTATGCCGGGCAGGCTCTGGCCCAGGGCCTGCTGCCGATGCGGGTCGAGCTGGAAACCGAGATGCACACGCATCCGCTGGATTGGGCGCGCAGGACGCCCCATCCGGCGGGCATGGTGTACGGCGAATGCCGCCAACTCCGCTGCGATCAGGAAACAGGCTGACCCCGCGTCAGGACGACGCGGGCAAGGGCCAATAGGAATCAGGACAGCCCATGACCAGGCAAAAGCGCCTGCGGGGCTGCCCTTCGGGCATCAATGCCGGGTATTGGCGGGATTGGCGCCGGCGGCGGGTCGCGCCGGGGCAGAAGCCGCGGGCCGGGCAGCCGGCGCGCTGGCGCGCGTCGGACTCGCGGGCTTGGCCGCGGCGTCGGCAGCCAGGGAGGCGCCGGCGGGAGGTTGCGTGTTCTGGGGCAGGATGTGCACGAACACTTCGCCGTCGCGCATCATGCCCAGTTCTCCGCGCGCCCGTTCTTCGATGGCGCCGGAACCGCCTTCAAGATCCCGCACTTCGGCTTCAAGCGCGGCGTTGCGCGCGCGCAGGCCTTCGTTGGTCTCGCGCTGCTCCGCCACCTGGCGTTGCAGATCCCAGACCTTGAACCACCCGCCCTTACCCAGCCACAGCGGGTATTGGATCAGGCCTAGCAGCACGAACAGCACCAGGAACAACAGGCGCATACGCGGGAACCCTCAGCAGTCGTGGCGTGGATGCGGCCCCGGCATCAAGCCCGGGCCGCGCTTCTCATCAACGCAGGTTGTAGAAAGCTTCCAGGCCGGGGTACGACGCCACTTCAGCCAGTTCCTCTTCGATGCGCAGGAGCTGGTTGTACTTGGACATGCGATCCGAACGCGACAGCGAACCGGTCTTGATCTGCATGGCGTTGGTTGCCACGGCGATGTCGGCGATGGTCGAGTCTTCGGTTTCGCCCGAACGGTGCGACACAACGGCGGTGTAGCCGGCGCGCTTGGCCATTTCGATGGCGGCGAACGTTTCGGTCAGGGTGCCGATCTGGTTGATCTTGATGAGGATCGAGTTGGCGACGCCCTTCTGGATGCCTTCGCGCAGGATCTTGGTGTTGGTGACGAACAGGTCGTCGCCCACCAGCTGCACCTTCTTGCCCAACTGGTCGGTCAGGAGCTTCCAGCCTTCCCAGTCGTTTTCGGCCATGCCGTCTTCGATCGAGATGATCGGGTACTTGTCGCACCACGTGGCCAGCAGGTTGGTGAATTCCTGCGAGGACAGCGAGATGCCGCCTTCGCCGGCCAGCGTGTACTTGCCGTCGCGGTAGAACTCGGAGCTGGCGCAGTCCAGGCCCAGGGCGATCTGCGAGCCGGGCTCGTAGCCGGCTTCGGTGATGGCCTTGAGGATCAGCTGGATCGCGGCTTCATGGCTGGGGACGTTGGGTGCGAAACCGCCTTCGTCGCCCACGGCGGTGGACATGCCCTGGCCGTGGATCAGCTTCTTGAGCATGTGGAAGACTTCGGCGCCCCAGCGCAGGGCTTCACGGAAGCTGCCGGCGCCCACCGGCAGGATCATCAGCTCTTGCAGGTCCAGCGTGTTGTTGGCGTGCGCGCCGCCGTTGATGACGTTCATCATCGGGACGGGCATGCTCATGGGGCCGCTGCCGCCAAAGTAGCGATACAGGGACAGGCCCGATTCGTCGGCGGCGGCGCGGGCCACGGCCATGCTGGCCGCCAGGATGGCGTTGGCGCCCAGGCGTTCCTTGGACTCGGTGCCGTCCAGTTCGATCAGCGTGCGATCGACGAAGGTCTGTTCCTGGGCGTCCAGGCCCATCAGGGCCTCGGAGATTTCCGTATTCAGGTTTTCAACGGCGCGCAGCACGCCCTTGCCCAGATAACGGCTCTTGTCGCCGTCGCGCAGCTCGATGGCTTCGCGGGCGCCGGTGGATGCGCCCGACGGCACGGCCGCGCGGCCCATGGCGCCGGATTCCAGCAGCACATCGCATTCCACGGTGGGGTTGCCGCGCGAATCCAGAATCTCGCGGCCGATGATGTCGACGATTGCACTCATGACTTTACATTCCCTGAACGATAAACATATTCATGACGGCCGCGCCTTCGCGGGCATTGCGGGCGCGGCGATACTGCCAGGAGTCGTAGAAGGCCTGGGCCGCGGCCATGGACGGAAACTCCATGACGACGGTGCGGCCTGGCTCACGCCCCTCGAGGTGCCGGGATTCGCCGCCGCGCACCAGGATCTTGGCATCGTACGCGCGCATCGCGAGCGTGGACAGACGCTTGTAATCCTCGTACTGCGCAGGCTTGGTGACTTTGACGTCGGCGATCAGATAGGCACTCATGGGGTTCCTTCAGAGCAGTTGCGTTGGTTTCGGTCTGACGCCGGATACGGCGCTGCCGCCAGTGTCGCGCAAGGCGGACGGGCGACGCATATCCGATGCTAATCGGTTGTATCCGAAAGAAGCGCCGCCGTATAGGGCGGCGCTGGAGAAACGGCCCGCGGCCCCGAAGATCCGCTTACGGAACTCGAGACCGCGGACGCCCATCAGGCCTCCTGGCCGCGGCGAGCCTTTTGCTCGATGGCGGCGCGGATGTAGCTGGAGAACAGCGGGTGGCCGTCGCGCGGGGTGGACGTGAACTCCGGGTGGAACTGGACACCCACGAACCACGGGTGGTCGGGCAATTCCATCATTTCCGGGAGGTTTTCGGTCGGGGTGCGGGCGCTGATCACCATGCCGGATTCTTCCAGACGCGGCACGTAGACGTTGTTGACTTCGTAGCGGTGACGGTGGCGTTCGTTCACTTCGTCGCCGTAGATGGCCTGGGCCCGGGTGCCGGCCTTGATCGGCACGCGTTGCGCGCCCTTGCGCATGGTGCCGCCCAGGTCGGACGAGTTGTCGCGCTTTTCGACCTTGCCTTCGCGGTCCATCCACTCGGTGATGAGCGCAACCACGGGGTGCGGCGCGGAGGGATCGAATTCCGTGCTGTTGGCGCCGCCCAGGCCGGCGACGTGGCGCGCGAATTCGATGACGGCCAGCTGCATGCCCAGGCAGATGCCCAGGTAGGGCACGCCGTTTTCGCGGGCATAGCGGATGGCGGCGATCTTGCCTTCGGTGCCGCGCTTGCCGAAGCCGCCCGGAACCAGGATGGCGTCCAGGTGCTTGAGCTGGTCGGTGCCGCGGGTTTCGATGTCTTCCGAGTCGATGTATTCGATGTTGATCTTCGAACGCGTGTGGATGCCGGCGTGGACCAGGGCTTCCGTCAGCGACTTGTACGACTCGGTCAGGTCGACATACTTGCCGACCATGCCGATGGTGAGTTCGTGCTCGGGGTGCTCCAGCGCTTCGACCAGGTTGTCCCACATGGACAGGTCGGCCGGCGGCGGGGTCAGGCCCAGGGCCTCGCAGACGATGTTGTCCACGCCTTGCTTGTGCAGCATGGCCGGGATCTTGTAGATCGAGTCGGCGTCCCAGACGGAGATGACCGCGTCCAGGGGCACGTTGGAGAACATCGAGATCTTGGCGCGCTCGTCATCGGGGATGCGGCGGTCGGCGCGGCACAACAGCACGTTCGGGTAGATGCCGATTTCGCGCAGCTTCTGCACCGAGTGCTGGGTGGGCTTGGTCTTCAGTTCGCCAGCGGAGGCGATGAAGGGCACCAGGGTCAGATGGACGAAGGCCGCGTTGTTGCGGCCCATGCGCAGGCTCATCTGGCGGGCGGCTTCAAGGAAAGGCAGGGACTCGATGTCGCCAACCGTGCCGCCGATTTCGACGATGGCGACGTCGGTGTTGCCATTCCAGCCGGCTTCGGCGCCACGGGCGATGAAGTCCTGGATTTCGTTCGTGATGTGCGGAATGACCTGGACGGTCTTGCCCAGGTAGTCGCCGCGGCGCTCTTTGCGCAGCACGGATTCGTAGATCTGGCCCGTGGTGAAGTTGTTCACCTTGTGCATGCGGGCGGAGATGAAACGCTCGTAGTGGCCCAGGTCCAGGTCGGTTTCGGCGCCGTCTTCAGTGACGAACACTTCACCGTGCTGGAAGGGGCTCATCGTGCCCGGATCGACGTTGATGTAGGGGTCGAGCTTCAGCATGGTTACCTGCAAACCACGCGACTCAAGAATAGCGGCAAGCGACGCAGCGGCGATGCCCTTGCCCAGGGAAGACACCACACCGCCGGTGACAAATACGTATTTGGTCATCGTAATGAGCACCCGGGACGAGCGGGCGCGTGCGGGAAATTTGGATTATAGCCGGGCGGCGCGACTTATTTGGGTTTTCCCCTAGCGCCGTTCACGTAACATTTGGCTGCACTCCGCACGACATGGCTGCGAGCCGCGCGGCGCCGTCGTGCTATGTTCGATCCCTATTTTTTGGCCGCTGTTTTTTTCCGACAGCCTTTCCCTAGTCCTTCGCGAACCCGCCGATGAGCGCCCTTTCCCGACCTGCCTATTCCCTTGCCTGGCGCCTAGCCGTCGCCGCCGTCCTGCTGCGCCTGGCTTACACCGCGCTGGTCCAGGCCTACTCGCTGATGAGCCCTTCGCCCTACATGGACCGGATCCGGGAAAGCTATATGCAGCCGCCTGTGCTGGTGCCGCTGCTGGCCAACGCGGCTTCCACCCTGCTGATCGTCGGCCTCGCCGCCTGGGGCGCCACGCGCCATTGGCTGGCGCGTCACAATACGTCCACCGTCGACCAGCCGGGCAGGCTGCTGGGCACGTTCCTTGCCTTGCAGGCCCTCTATACGCTGTGCCTGACGAGCGGCATCGCCATGGCGCAAAGTTCGTTCACAGTCAGCCTGATCAAAAGCGGCTCGCTGCTGGAAACCTGGTTCGGCCTGGGCGTCACCGGGCGGTTCATCGTCATGAATCTTCTGATCCGGGCGGTCGCCATCCCCCTGGAAATCATCGGCATCTGCCTGGCGCTGCGCATCGCGGCCTGGACGACGGCTCCCGCCGGGCCGTCCGGCGCCCCGGCCCTGACGCGGCGGAACCTGGTGTGGATCTGCGGCCTGACCATATTGGCCTGGCAGACGAGCGTTTCGATCACGCTGGGCGGCTATCTGCAAATGCAGACGCTGGAAGCGGGCTGGGCGCAGTACGCCATGGGGTACTGGCTGCTGCCCTTAGCCGTGCTGGCGCTGTCCATGTTTGTCTGCCTGAAGGTCCTGCCCCGCCACCTGGAAACCCCGCGCCTGGGGCGCGCCGTGGCGCTCGGCAGCCTGGCCTTCTGGTTTGCCCAGGCGCTGGGCATCGGGCTGGGCCTGATGGTGCTGAAAAGCATGACCTGGGACCAGCTTGTCTGGGCCACCCAATCCCAGGCCGCCGCCGGCCTGGCCCTGCTGGCCTACGGGGCGCTACTGGCGCTGGGCTGCTTCGTCGGCTCGCGCCTGCTCTACCGCGAAGGCTAAGGTCAGTTTCATGAAAAAGCCGCGGCAATGACCGCGGCTTTTTCATTGCGCCGGCGTCTCACGCCGGCATTGCGAGACGGTTCAGATCGCGGCGCAGCGCAGCGTCAGCCAGGCCAGGGCCTCGCCGTCGACCAGCGGCGACAGGCGTTCGAACACCGTCTTGTGATAATCGTTCAGCCAGTCGATCTCGTCCTCGCGCATCAGCGAAGGTTCGATGCAGCGCGTGTCGATGGGACACATCGTCAGGGTTTCGAAGCACAGGAACTCGCCCAGCTCGGAGGTCAGCCAACTGCGGTTGGCAACCAGGTTCTCGATGCGCACGCCCCAGCGGCCAGGACGATAGATGCCGGGTTCGTTCGACGTAATCATCCCCGGCTCCATGGCCGTGTGCGGGCCCGGCATCGCGCGGTAGGAAATGACCTGCGGGCCTTCGTGCACGTTCAGGAAGTAGCCCACGCCGTGGCCGGTGCCGTGGCCGTATTCCGCGCCGCCTTCCCAGATGGGCGCACGCGCAATGGCGTCCAGCATGGGCGACGGCGTGCCGCGCGGAAACGAGGCGCGCGACAGCGCAATCATGCCCTTGAGCACCAGCGTGAAATCGACCTTCTGGTCGGCGCTGGGCGTACCCACGGCGACCACGCGGGTGATGTCGGTGGTGCCGCCCAGGTACTGGCCGCCCGAGTCGATCAGCAGCAGGCCGTCGCCTTCGATGACGGCGTGCGATTCCGGGGTGGCGCGGTAATGCGGCATGGCGCCGTTGGCATTGAAGCCGGCGATCGTGGCAAAGCTGGGGCAGACGTAGGCGGGCCGGCGCGCGCGGGCGGCGGTGATCTGCTCGTCGATCGTCAGCTCGGTGATGGCGTCCTTGCCCAGCGCGCCTTCGAACCAGGCGAAGAATTCGCACAGCGCCGCGCCGTCCTGCGCCATCGCCTGGCGCACATTGGCCAGTTCGGCGTCGGTCTTCCTGGACTTGAGCAGCGTGGACGGATTGATGGCTTCGACGCGCGGCACGGCGGGGTCCATCGCGTGGAACACGCCGCAGGTCACGCGGGCCGGGTCGATCAGGAGTTTCTGGTCCAGTTCCAGCGATGCCAGGGCGTCCGCGGCCTGGGCATAGCCCGCCACTTCCACCCCGTCGGCGGCCAGGACGGCGCGCAGCGCGTCGTCCACTTTGCCGTCCGCCACGAACAGCGTGGCGTGGTCCAGGCCGATCAGCGCGTGTCCAACGAACACGGGGTTGTAGTCCACGTCCGCGCCGCGCAGGTTGAACAGCCAGGCGATATCGTCCAGCGTGGAAATGAAGTGCACGTCGGCGCCGTGCGCACGCATGGCCTCGCGCACCTGCGCCAGCTTGTCGGCGCGCGACACGCAGGCGTCGGGGGCCACGTGTTCGTAGATGCGGGCGTCCGGCAGGCCGGCGCGATCCGGCCAGACCTCGTCCAGCAGGTCCTCGCGGATTTCCAGCGCGGCGCCGGAAGCGGCCGCCGCGGCGGACAGGGCGCGGAACGCGCCCAGGCCCAGCACCTGGCCGTCTACGCCGATGACGTCGCCAGCCTTGGTGTTGGCGGCCAGCCAGTCGACGTGGCCGGGCGTGGTGGCCAAGGCGATCTTCATCAGCTGCACGCCGGTGCCGGCCAATTGCGCTTCGGCCTGCACCCAGTAGCGGCTGTCGACCCATAGTCCGGCAAATCCGGGCGTAACGACCAGCGTGCCCACCGACCCCGTGAAACCCGACAGCCAGCGCCGCCCCTGCCACCGGGCCGGCAGGTATTCGGACAGGTGCGGGTCCGAGGAGGGAACGACATAGGCGGACAGGCCGCGGCGGCTCATGGCCTGCCGCAGTTGGGCAATACGGGCGTCGGTGCTAGACATGGAGGGAGGGATCCTTAGCGCAACATGAAAGACATGGCGGCCAGGCTGTTCAGCGTGCGGACGGCCGACTGCATGCTATCCGTGGTGAATCGCAAGGTGACGCCGTCCACGCGTTCCAGCGTGGGCCACATGCAGAACAGGTCGGCCAGCGCCGCGCTCTGCGTCTGCAACCGGCATTCTATAGGGGCGGGAATGCGGAAAGGAACGGCTTTGTTGTCGCCGCCACGCAGGAAGTTGCGCACGGCGGCTTCGGCCCCCGCGGCGATGGCGCGGCGCGACGCCGCCGGCGACAGCGTGACGCCGCTGCCCTGCCCGTGCGCGACCTTGGTCTGCACCCATTCGGCGCCCGGGAAGGTGTCGCGGGTTTCCTCGATGAACACGTCGTCGCCGGTGCCCAGGATGACGGGCACGCCCATCTCGCCGGCCAGCGCGCCGTACAGCCCGGCCTCGCCCAGCTCCATGCCGTTGATGACGACGCGCGCGAACGCAAAGCTGTTGATGGTGTGCGCCAGGACGCCGCGGCCCTGCGAACGCGAGTGGTAGCCGATCATGAAGACGGCATCGCAGCCCTCTTCCAGCCCGCCCATCATGCCCAGGTAGCGCGGCTTGCCCAGCACCAGGCGGGCGCGTTCGTCCAGACCGTCGGGCAGCAGGTTGCGAAAGCCGCCGTGCGAATCGTTGACCAGGATCTCTTCGGCGCCGCCGGCGATCGCGCCCTGCACGGCCGCGTTGGCCTCGGCGGTCATCCAGGCGCGGGCGCGCTCGTATTCGCCATTGCCGGCGCGGACCTGCTCTGCATGGAAGACGCCGGCGACGCCTTCGATATCGGTGGAAATCAGGATTTTCATGGGGATTGCCTACGGTGAATTCAGAATTGGGTGGAGGCCAGCCATTCGCGCCACTGGGGCGCGGCGTCGCGGATGGCCGCGCGCTGGTGGCCATCGCGGCCGGTCACGCCCTCGGCATGCCAGAGCGCGGAAATGATGGCTTGTTCGCAGGCTTCGGCGGCGGCCTCGAACAGGGGGTCGATACGCGTTTCGTGCAGCATCGGGATGGACGGCATCGGCTGCTCGGCCTGCTGCGGAATCGTGTAGGCGGTGGAGAACGCCAGCGCGATATCGCCGCTGCCGTGCCCGAACACCGAACCCGTGCGCGCCAGCCCGGCGCCCGCGCGCAGCGACAGGCGGCGCAGTTGGCGCGCGTCCAGCGGCGCGTCCGTGGCCAGCAGCAGGATGATGGAGCCCTTCTCCGGCACGATCACGGCATTCTCGCCCTGCTGGGCCAGGCCGCGGTCCAGCTGGTCGGCCAGCCGGCGCCCGAAGGGCCGGCCCGCCACCGTCAGGTTGGGCAGGCGGCCGAAATTGGCCAGCACCAGCGCGCCCACGGTGTGGCGCAGGCCGGGCTGGATGGAAGCGATCCGCGAAGCCGAGCCGATGCCGCCCTTGAAGGAAAAGCACGACATGCCCCGCCCTGCCCCGACCGCGCCTTGCGCGAACGGCTTGGCCGCGGCCGCCAGCGCGTCGGCGTAGTGCGACTCCTGCACGGGCAAGGCCTGGATGTCGTTCAGATAGCCGTCATTGCACTCGAAGACCAGCGGATTCACGGTAGCCATGCCGCGCCCGATGCCCGGGTTGGCGGCCACCGCGCTGCGGATCTGCGCATTGGCGACGGTGCCCACGCCAAAGGTGTTGGTCAGCGCGATGGGCGTTTCCAGCACGCCCAGTTCCTGCACCTGGATGAGCCCCGTGCTTTTGCCGAACCCATTGAGCACGGTCGCGGCGGCGGGAGTCTTGTTCAGGTAGGAATCACCGCCGTGCGGGCGCACGACGGTCACGCCCGTCTGCACGGGTCCGTCAGCCAGCGTGCAATGCCCGACCGTCACATCTCCCACGTCGCAAATCGAATCCAGCGGACCCGACGGCAGCACGCCGATGCGGGGAAAGTCCTGCGCTTGTTGTTCCATGGTCGTCACGTGTCGCCACGCGCCTCAATGCAAAACGCCGCCGTCTTCGTTCATCGCATGCGGAACGAGGTCGGCGGCGCAAATCCAGTTGCTCTTTACTTGCGGTCGATCTTCGGATCGAGCGCGTCGCGCAGGCCGTCACCCAGCAGGTTGAACGCCAGCACCGTCAGGAAGATCGCCAGCGCCGGGAAGATCGCAACGTGCGGGGCGATGACCATGTCCGCGCGCGCTTCGTTCAGCATCGCGCCCCACTCCGGCGTGGGAGGCGAAGCGCCCATGCCGAGGAACGACAGGCTGGCCGCGGTGATGATCGACGTGCCGATCCGCATCGTGCCGTACACCACGATCGGCGAGATCGTGCCAGGCAGGATATGGCGCATGATGATCGTCCAGTCGGACGCGCCCACGCTCTTGACCGCCTCGACGTAGGTCATCTGCTTGATCGCCAGAGTGTTGCCGCGCACCAGGCGGGCAAACGCCGGCACGCTGAACACGGCCACGGCCACGATCACGTTAACCATGCTCGAACCCAGGATGGCGACCACGCCGATGGCCAGCAGCATGCCGGGGAAAGCCAGCAGCACGTCGGAGATACGCATCGTGATGCGTTCCCACCAGCCTTCGTAGTAGCCCGCCATCAGGCCCATGAAGGTGCCGACGACCGCGCCCATGGCGACCGACAGGAAGCCCGCGGCCAGCGAGATGCGGGCGCCCATGATGATGCGGCTGAAGATATCGCGGCCCAGCGAGTCCACGCCCAGCCAGTGCGTCAGGGACGGTCCGGCGTTCAGCGCGTCATAGTCGAAGAAGTTCTCCGGGTCGAACGGCACGATCCAGGGCGCGAACACCGCGACGAGGACCAGCAGCAGGACGAAGATGCCCGCGCCGACGGCGAGCTTCTGCTTCTTGAATTTGCGCCAGAACTCGGTGGCGGGCGTGCGCACGTCGGTCTTGGGAGCGGCGGCGATGGTTGCGGCGGGTGTCGTATTGCTCATTGCCGCCTCACTTGTAACGGATGCTGGGATTGATGACGCCATAGAGCACATCGACAATCAGGTTGATCAGGATGAATTCCAGCGAGAACAGCAGCACGAGGCCCTGGATCACCGGATAGTCGCGCTGGGTCACGGCGTCCACCAGCAGGCGGCCAAGGCCGGGCCAGTTGAACACGGTCTCGACCACGATCGAGCCGCCCAGCAGGAAGCCGAACTGCAGGCCCATCATGGTCACGACGGGAATCAGCGCGTTGCGCAGCGCGTGCTTGATCACGACGCGGCGTTCGGTCAGGCCCTTGGCGCGGGCGGTGCGCACGAAGTCTTCCTGGATGACCTCCACGAAAGACGCCCGCGTGAAGCGCGCCATCACCGCAGCCACCGCGGCGCCCAGCGTGATGGACGGAAGAATGTAGTGTTGCCAGGTGGATGCGCCCACGGTGGGGAGCCAGCCCAGGTTCACGGAAAACACCTGCATGAGCATCATGCCCAGCGCGAACGCGGGGAACGAGATGCCGGACACCGCCAGCGTCATGCCGAGACGGTCGGGCCAGCGATTGCGCCACACGGCCGACACGATGCCGATGATCATGCCGAAGACCACAGACCACACCATACTGGCGATTGTGAGCCACAACGTGGGCATGAAGCGGTCGGCGATTTCGGTCGAGACGGGGCGCTTGGTGCGCAGCGAGGTCCCGAGGTCGCCTTGCAGCATGTGGCTGAAGTAGCGCACGAACTGCTGCGGCAGGGGCAGATCCAGCCCAAGTTCCTTGCGCACGAGCTCGACGGTTTGCTGGTCGGCCTCCTGGCCCGCGGCCAGTCGCGCCGGGTCGCCCGGAAGCATGTGCACGAACAGGAACACGACCACCGCTACCAGCAGCAGCGTGGGGATCATGCCCAAAAGACGTTTGACGATGTAGGTCAGCATTGAAATTCCTGCAACATCGGCGGGGACACCGCGCCCCCGCCGTATGTGGCCTTACAAGGGCCCGAAGGCCCCGAGAGTTACTGCTTGGTTTACTGCTTCAGGTCGATGTCGCCGAACCAGAACGAGGTGTCCGGCTCCACGTACACGCCCGACAGGTTCTTCGACTTCACGTACAGGTTGTTCTGGGTCACCAGGAAGGCCCACGGGGCGTCCTTCCAGATGGTTTCCTGAACGTTCTTGTAGATTTCGGTCTTCTTGGCGCGATCGGTGGTGGCCAGGGCTTCCTGGATACCCGCGTCAACCGACTTGTTCGAGTAGTACGACACGTTGTTCAGCACCGGCGGGAAAGCGGCGGTGGTCAGCAACGGGCGCAGGCCCCAGTCGGCTTCGCCGGTCGACGAGGACCAGCCGGCGTAGTACATGCGGACCTTGGCGTCCTCAGGCTTTTGCACCTGCTGGACGCGCTGCACGCGCTGGCCGGATTCCAGGACTTCCACCGACACCTTGATGCCGACCTGGGCGAGCTGCTGCTGCAGGAACTGAACCACCTTCACCGAGGTGCCGTCGTTGTAGGCGGACCACAGCTGGCTTTCGAAGCCGTTGGGGTAGCCAGCTTCGGCCAGCAGGGCCTTGGCCTTCTTGATGTCGTACGGCCATGCGCCGATCTTGTGCGCGTAGTCCACGCCTTGCGGCACGACGCCGTCGACGACGGTGGCGTAGCCCGAGAAAGCGACCTTGGCCAGGGCTTCCTTGTTGATGGCGTAGTTGATGGCTTCACGCACCTTGACGTTGTCGAACGGCTTTTGCTGCGTGTTCATCGACAGGTAGCGGGCCATGATCGAGTTCTGGTGATCGACCACGTCCAGCTTGTCGTTCTTCTTCAGCACGGCGGCCTGCTCGAACGGCACCGGGAAGGCGAAGTGCGCTTCACCCGTCTGCACCACGGCGGCGCGGGTGTTGTTGTCGGTCACGGTGCGGAAGGTCAGCGTGTCGACCTTCGGGTAGCCCTTCTTCCAGTAGCCGTCGAACTTCTTGACCTTCAGGTACTCAGCCGGCTTCCATTCGACGAATTCGAAGGGACCGGTGCCGACCGGGTGGAAGCCGATTTCCTTGCCGTACTTGGCCAGGGCGGCGGGCGAGATCATCATGGCGGCCGGGTGGGCCAGCGCGTTGATGAAGGCCGAGAACGGCTTCTTCAGCGTGATCTTGACGGTCATGGGGTCGACCACTTCGGTCTTCTCGATGACGCTGAACTGGATGTAGCGCGACAGGCGGTTGTCCGGATTGGACGGACGGTCGAAGTTGATCTTGACCGCTTCGGCGTTGAAGTCGGTGCCGTCATGGAACTTCACGCCGGGACGCAGCTTGAACGTGTACACCAGGCCGTCTTCGCTGACGGTGTAGTCGGTGGCCAGGACCTTCTGGACCTTCAGGTCCTTGTCGAATTCGAACAGGCCTTCGTAGTAGGCCTTGCCGGCCGCCTGGTTCAGGGTGCTGTTGGTGTTGTAGGGATCGAGCGTTTCCAGCGCGATCGAGACGGCGAACGTCACGTCCTTGGCGGCGTGGGCCAACGGCGCGGTGAGCACGCCGAAGGCCACCGCGGCGGCGGCCATCAGCTTGGTGGGGCGCAGAACTTTCATCATTGCAACTCCTGGTTCCAAAAAAGGGTGAACTACTGACTCAATACGCGCCGCCAACAGGATGGCGGGCTACAAAATGATCCGTACCGACCTGAACCAGCGGCTGCACCACGGGTTCGTCATTCAGTTTGCGGATCGGGCTGGGGATTTCATCGGACAACAAGGTGCGCTTCATGTGGCGGCGCGCCGGATCGGCGATCGGCACGGCCGACATCAGCTTCTTGGTATAGGGATGCTGCGGGTTCTCGAAGATCGCGCGGCGCGGGCCGATTTCGACGATCTGGCCCAGGTACATCACCGCCACGCGGTGGCTCACGCGTTCGACCACGGCCATGTCGTGCGAGATGAACAGGAACGAAATGCCCATGTCGCGCTGCAGGTCGATCAGCAGGTTCACGATTTGCGCCTGAATCGACACGTCCAGCGCCGACACGGATTCGTCGGCGATCACGACCTTCGGGTTCAGGGCCAGGGCGCGCGCGATGCAGATGCGCTGGCGCTGGCCGCCCGAGAATTCATGCGGATAGCGCTGCGCCATTTCGGGCGGCATGCCTACGCGCTCGAGCAGTTCGGCCACGCGCTTTTCAGCGTCCTTGCCCTTGGCCACGCCGTGCACCAGCAGCGGCTCCATGATGGAGAAGCCGACGGTCACGCGCGGATCCAGCGAAGCGAACGGATCCTGGAACACGAACTGGATGTCGCGGCGCAGGGACTGCAGCTCGGTATTCTTCAGGCGCACGATGTCGCGGCCGCCGAAACGGATTTCGCCGCCCTGGCTGTCCACCAGACGCAGGAGCGAACGGCCGGTCGTGGACTTGCCGCAGCCGGATTCGCCGACCAGCGACAGGGTCTCGCCGGGATACAGGTCGAAGCTGACCTTTTCCACGGCGTGCACGCGGCGTTGCACGCGGCTCATGATGCCGCCGCGCAGGTCAAAGCGCGTCACCAGGTTGCGCACGCTCAGGATGGGTTCGCGCTTGCCGGCGGGCACCTCTTGCGTGCTGGTCGCGCCGGGCTCGGCCACGGGCTGGGCCTTGCCTTCCACCTGCAGCAGCGGGAAACGCGCGGGCAGGTCGGTGCCCTGCATGGCGCCCAGCTTCGGCACGGCCGACAGCAGCGCCTTGGTGTAGTTGTGCTGGGGCGCGGCGAACACGCGTTCGGACGGACCTTCCTCGACCTTGTCGCCGCGGAACATGACCAGCACGCGGTCGGCGACTTCGGCCACCACGCCCATGTCGTGGGTGATGAACACCACGCCCATGTGCATTTCTTCCTGGAGCTGGCGGATCAGCTGCAGGATCTGGGCCTGGATCGTCACGTCCAGCGCGGTGGTCGGCTCGTCGGCAATCAGCAGGGCCGGCTTGCAGGCCAGCGCCATGGCGATCATGACGCGCTGGCGCATGCCGCCCGACAGCTGATGGGGATAGCGGTCCAGCACAGACTTGGCCTCCGGAATCCGGACCTGCTCCAGCATGCGCAGCGCTTCCGCGCGCGCCGCCGCCGCATCCATGCCCTGGTGTTCGCGGATCGATTCGGCGATCTGGTCGCCGGCCGTGAACACCGGGTTCAAGGAGGTCATGGGCTCCTGGAAAATCATGGCCATGTCGGCGCCGCGCACGTTGCGCATGACGCGCTGGCTGGAATTGGCCAGGTCGATCACCGAGCCGTTGCGCCGG
Source organism: Achromobacter arsenitoxydans SY8 (assembly GCF_000236785.1). GTDB lineage: Bacteria > Pseudomonadota > Gammaproteobacteria > Burkholderiales > Burkholderiaceae_B > Achromobacter > Achromobacter arsenitoxydans. The sequence goes on from NZ_AGUF01000042.1 coordinate 102,916, forward strand.
CGCAGGGCCATGCTGCCCTGGGCGATGCGCCCACCGCCGTGCTCCACCAGACGCATGAGCGCCAGGGACGTCACCGACTTGCCCGAACCCGATTCGCCCACGATGGCCAGGGTTTCGCCCCGGTCCACATGGAACGACAGATTACGCACGGCTTCGACCGTGCGCTCCGAACCCACGAAGCGCACCGTCAGGTCGTCGACCTGGACCACGCGGTTTTCCGGCAGCGCCAGGCTGTTTGCGCGATCAACCATCTTCATTGTTCCCCAATATCAATACAGAACCCGCCGCCGCTCATCGGTAGATGGCGGCAACCGGCTTTTCGCCTACGCGGGCGTAACCCCGATACATGCCTTCCGTGTTGAACGGCAAGGCCACATTGCCCTGGGCGTCGACGGCCACCAGGCCGCCCTTGCCGCCGATGGTGGGCAGTTTTTCCATCACGACGCGATCCGCCGCCGCTTCCAGCGACGCACCGCAATATTCCATCTGGGCCGCCACGTCGTACGCGGCGACCATGCGGATGAACATTTCGCCCGTGCCCGTGGTGGACACGGCGCAGGTCTTGTTGCTGGCATAGGTGCCGGCGCCGATCAGCGGCGCGTCGCCGACGCGGCCGACCTGCTTGTTGGTGATGCCGCCGGTGGACGTGGCCGCGGCCAGGTTGCCCTGGGCGTCCACCGCCACCGCGCCCACAGTGCCGAACTTCTTGTCGGCGTCCAGCGGGTCCGCCGGAGCCGGCTGGCCGCGGGCGACCATGGCCTGGCCGTCGTGGTCCAGCACGGCGGCGTCAGGCGTTTCGCGTTGCACGCGCAACAGCTGTTCGCGGCGGGCTTCGGTCGAGAAATAGGACGGGTCTACCAGTTCCAGGCCCTCGTCGCGGGCGAACGCTTCCGCGCCCTCGCCCACGAAGAAGACATGCTTGCTGTTTTCCATGACCTTGCGCGCGGCGAACACGGGGTTGCGCACGCGGTTCACGTTGGCGATGGCGCCCGAACGCAGCGTGGCGCCGTCCATGATGGCGGCGTCCAGCTCGTGCGTGCCGGCGCTGGTGAACACGGCGCCATGGCCGGCGTTGAACAGCGGGCAGTCCTCGAGCAGGCGCACGGCTTCGGTGACGGCGTCCAGGGCGCTGCCGCCCTTGGCCAGCACGGCCTGGCCGGCGGTCAGGATGGACTCCAGGGCGGCCAGGTATTCCTGTTCTTTTTCGGGCGACATGGCCGCGCGGGACATCGCGCCGGCGCCACCGTGAATGGCGATCACGGGTTGAATCATCGTTTACCTACTCCATGGATGAGCCACGGCATCACGGACTGGGTCACCCCAGCGGCGGCCGCGACGGAATTCTTGGCCCGATAGGCCACCGCGGCGGACAGGGCTTCGATCAGCCCGAGCGCGGCGGTTTCGGAATTGGGAATGAGCTGGCGCGCGGAATACGCATACAGCACGACGGATGCCGTGGGCGCCAGCGGGGACGTGGGCTTGTCGGTCAGCACCAGCACGGGCACGCCGGCCTGCTTGGCCGCGCCGGCCAGCGTGACGGTGTCGGCCAGGTAGCGCGGAAAGCCGATGGCGATCACCAGGTCTTTGGCGGTCATGCGGGACATCTGACGCGCGGCGTGCGACACGCCGCCGGGACCGGCCAGCGATTCGACCGAGTGCAGGTGCATGCACAGGCCGCGCTGCAGCAGCCCCGCCAGGAAGCCGCTGGCGCCGAAACCGATGATGAAGACCCGGTCGGCGCCAAGGATGGCGTCGACCGCCTGCTCACAGGCGGCGGAATCCAGCGCCTGCAGGTTGCGCTGCGCGTTGCGGATGTCTTCTTCCAGCGTGGCCGCGAAGATCTGGACGGCGCTGGCCGAGTGGGCCAGTTCGGTGCGCAGCTTTTCAACGGGTTCCAGCGCGGCCTCGAAGCCCCGCGCCAGTTCGGCGCGAAATTGCGGGTAGCCCGGCAGGTCCAGGGCGCGCGCGAAACGATTGGCCGTGGCCACCGACACCCCCACCGCCACGGCGAACTCGTCGATGGTCATGGTCGCGACGCGGAACTGATGCGCCAGGACGTACTCGGCCATCTTGTGCTGGGTCCGGCTCAGCGCGGGCTGGGCCCGGGCGATCCGATCAGCGATCGTGAGTGCGGCCTTGTTCATCAACGGGAAATTCTTGGCGGGGTTTGTGTAAATCTGTTTACACACAAATTTTAGTTAAGAAAATAGATTTTCATACTAAGGGTATACCCGTGATCGGATGTAACAATACCGTTTAAATAACGGGGCCAGCTTGATGTACGCTAGTTGCCCCGCATTTTCATCCCGCTATCTGGAATCGCCCGCATGCTGCCCGCCTGGACCTGCAAACCCCATGCCGAACTGACCACGGCCGAGCTCTACGCCATCCTGCGCCTGCGCTCGGAAGTCTTTGTGGTGGAACAGCATTGCGTCTTCCTGGACATGGACGACAAGGATCTGCAGGGCCAGACGGAGCACCTGATGGCATGGAAGGACGGCGCGCTGCTGGCCTACTGCCGGCTGCTGGAGCCCGCCCTGAATGACGGCCGCGCCATCATCGGCCGCGTGATCACAGCGCCGGCCGCCCGCGGCACGGGCCTGGGCCACGAACTGATGCGCCGCGCCAAGCAGGAGGCGCAGCGGCTCTGGCCGGACCAGCCGGTCTACCTGGGCGCACAAGCCCGCCTGAAGAACTACTACGGCGGCCACGGCTTCGTGCCGGTCACCGACGAGTACATGGAAGACGGCATCCCGCACGTGGGCATGCTGCTGCAGGAAGCCGCCTAGCCGCCATTCCGCGCTCGGCATCGCGCTAGCGCGAGACGAAAAAAACGCCCCGAAGGGCGTTTTTCATACGGGCGAAGAATCCTTACTGGACCGCCGACACGTCCAGCTTCGCGCCGGTCTTGGACTTGATCTCGTCCACCGTCACGCCGGGCGCCGTTTCCAGCAGCTTCAGGCCGTTTTCAGTGACTTCCATCACGCCCAGGTCGGTGATGATCAGGTCGACCACGCCGACGCCGGTCAGCGGCAGGTTGCATTCGGGCAGCAGCTTGATGTCTTCCGTGCCGTCCTTCTTCTTGGCGACGTGTTCCATCAGCACCACCACGCGGCCGACGCCGGCCACGAGGTCCATCGCGCCGCCCATGCCCTTGACCATCTTGCCCGGGATCATCCAGTTGGCCAGGTCGCCTTTTTCGGAGACCTGCATCGCGCCCAGGATGGCCAAGTTGATCTTGCCGCCTCGGATCATCGCGAACGAGTCCGCCGACGAGAAGATCGAGGACCCCGGCAGGGTCGTGACCGTCTGCTTGCCGGCGTTGATGAGATCGGCGTCGACTTCGTCGTCGGTGGGGAACGGGCCGATGCCCAGCAGGCCGTTTTCGGATTGCAGCCACACTTCCACGCCCTTGGGCACGTGGTTGGCGACCAGCGTGGGCAGGCCGATGCCCAGGTTCACATAAAAGCCGTCTTGCAGCTCGCGCGCCGCGCGCGCCGCCATTTCATCGCGGGACCATGCCATGTCGTCTTCTCCTTAGGCCGGGCGAGTGGTGCGTTGTTCGATGCGCTTTTCGGGAGTCGTGTTGAGCACGATCCGCTGCACATAGATGCCGGGCAGGTGAATCTGGTCCGGGTCCAGGCTGCCGGTGTCGACGATTTCCTCGACTTCGACCACCGTGAACTTGCCCGCCATGGCGACGTTCGGATTGAAGTTGCGGGCGGTCTTGCGGAACACCAGGTTGCCGCTGCGGTCGGCGATGTGCGCCTTGACCAGCGACACGTCCGGCACGAGCGAACGCTCCATCACGTACTGATGGCCGTCGAATTCGCGGATTTCCTTGCCGTCGGCGACGATGGTGCCCACGCCGGTGCGGGTGAAGAACGCCGGGATGCCGGCGCCGCCGGCGCGCAGCTTTTCAGCCAGCGTGCCCTGGGGCGTGAATTCGAGCTCGAGCTCGCCCGACAGGAACTGGCGTTCGAATTCCTTGTTCTCGCCCACGTAGGACGCGATCATCTTGCGCACCTGACGGGTATTGAGCAACTGGCCCAGGCCGAAACCATCGACGCCCGCATTGTTGCTGATGCAGGTGAGGTCCTTGACGCCCGAATCGCGCAACGCGGCGATCAGCGCCTCGGGAATACCGCACAGGCCGAAACCGCCGACGGCGATCATCTGACCGTCCTTGACGATGCCTGCCAGCGCCTCCTGGGCGCTTGCATAAACCTTGTCCATCGCTCCAACTCCTAGTTAAGGTCGAACCAAAGAGAGCCCGCCCCGCCGCTTGCGCGTCGGGGCCCCGCAAAGGGGGCGGCAAACCGGGGCAAGCCCTTTCTTTCCTTGGGGCGCGGCTGCCGGCGCCAGCTTCATGAGCATCGCGGCAAGGCCCGATGTCCGTGGAGCGGCGGCGCCGAGGGTGGCGCGCCCTCATTGCTTTTTTGATTTTGCGCTAGATTTTACCGGCATGCCCGGCCAAAGCACGCGCTATTTTGGCCGGTTGCCGCACATGGCCCGACGCCGGGTCACGCGGCCGGCGTGAACTGCGTGGCCATCTGCGCCAGGACCTCGGGTGGCCACGGCGCGGACGTATTGGCCACGTAGTCCATCCAGACTAGCACGTTGCGCCCGCGGGCATAGGGGCCCGCCGCGTCGCCCACTTTTTCGAGCAGCAGCTCGAATTCGGCGCTGGAGCGGCCGATGCGAGTGACGGTGTGCGTGACCCGCACCTGGGCCGGATAGGTCAGCGGACGCAGGAAATCGCAGGATGCGTGCGCCAGGATGGCGCCGTTGTCGGCTGGCAGTTCGAAGCCCGCGCCATACAGGATCTGCATGCGCGCCTCTTCCATCAGGCGGAAGTACAGCGTGTTGTTCAAGTGGTTCAAGGCGTCTGAATCGCCCCAGCGCAAGGGCAATTCCAGTTGATGGGTGTCGCCCACCGCAAGAAGCCGCGCAGACATATTGTCCGGGTTCACCGATTACTCCTCTGAGCTAAAAGAAATGCGAAGACATACTCGACCTCCGCCTGCAATACAATCGCCGATAATACTTCCAGCCATATATGGAATACATACGGGGAGCTTTGCAAATGTCTGAACGCGAGTCGATGGAATATGACGTGGTCGTGGTTGGCGGTGGACCCGCCGGCCTTGCCACAGCAATCCGTCTGAAGCAGCTGGCCGCTGAAAAGAATCAAGAGATCGGCGTCTGCGTACTTGAGAAAGGCGCTGAACTGGGTGCGCACATCCTGTCCGGCGCCGTCATGGATCCGCTGGCGCTGACCGAGCTCATCCCCGACTGGAAAGAAAAAGGCGCGCCGCTGAACGTGCCCGTCACGCAGGACAAGTTCCTGTTCCTGTCCGAAACCGGCGCGCGCGCCACGCCTAACTGGCTGCTGCCGCAATGCTTCCACAACGAAGGCAATTACATCGTCCGTCTGGGCGACGTCGTCAAGTGGATGGGCGAACAGGCCGAGGCGCTGGGCGTGGACATCTTCCCGGGCTTTGCCGCGGTTGAAGTGCTGTACGACGAAAACGGCGCCGTCCGCGGCGTGGCCACGGGCGACATGGGCGTGGCCCGCGATGGCTCCCATACCGATCACTACCAGCCCGGCATGGAACTGCATGCGCGCTACACGGTGTTCGGCGAAGGCGCGCGCGGCCAGCTGGGCCGACAGCTCATCGAACGCTACAAGCTGGACGACGGCCGCAATCCGCAGTCGTACGGCATCGGCATCAAGGAAATGTGGGAAGTCGATCCGGCCCAGTCCAAGCCCGGCCTGGTGATCCACACCGCCGGCTGGCCGCTGGACGCCGACACCTACGGCGGCTCGTTCCTCTATCACCTGGACAACAACCTGGTGGCCGTCGGCATGATCGTCGGCCTGGACTACGCCAACCCCTGGCTGTCGCCCTTCGACGAATTCCAGCGCTACAAGACGCACCCGGCCATCCGCGGCACCTTTGAAGGCGGCAAGCGCATCGCCTACGGCGCCCGCGCCATCACGGCGGGCGGCCTGCTGGCGCTGCCCAAGCTCACGTTCCCCGGCGGCGTGCTGGTCGGCTGCGAAGCCGGCTTCCTGAACGCCTCGCGCATCAAGGGCAGCCACGCCGCCATCAAGTCGGGCAAGATGGCCGCCGAAGCCGCGTTCGACGCCCTGACCGCCGACCGCCGCCAGGACGAGCTGACCGCCTACCCCAAGGCCTTCGAAGCCTCCTGGCTGCACGCCGAACTGAACAAGGCGCGCAACTTCAAGCAGTGGTTCAAGAAGGGCCGCACGATCGCCACGGTGATGACCGGCGTCGAACAACTGCTGTTCAAGGGCAAGATGCCCTGGACGCTGCGCCACAACAAGCCCGATTACGCCTGTCTGCAGCCGGCATCGGAATGCGCGCGCATCGACTACCCCAAACCCGACGGCAAGCTCACCTTCGACAAGCTCAGCTCGGTGTTCATTTCCAACACCAACCACGACGAAAACGAGCCCGTCCACCTGACCCTCAAGGACGCGTCCGTGCCGGTCAAGGTCAACCTGGCCAAGTACGGCGGCCCCGAATCGCGCTATTGCCCGGCGGGCGTGTACGAATTCGTCAAGGACGACCACGGCGAGGACCGCCTGCAGATCAATGCGCAGAACTGTGTGCATTGCAAAACCTGCGACATCAAGGATCCCACCCAGAACATCGTCTGGGTGGCCCCGCAGGGCGGCGAGGGGCCCGTCTACAGCGGCATGTAATCCCCGGGGCGTCCGCGCCCGCCCGAAAGGCGCCCCGCGGGGCGCCTTTTTTCCGACCACCAGGAGCGACATCATGCGCGAACGCGTACTTCTCATTGGCTGCGGGGACCTCGGCCTGCGCGTGGCGCGCCGCTTCCTGGCGCGCGGCGACGAGGTCCATGCCCTGCGCCGCCATCCTCCGGCTGGCGACGACAGCGGCATCCAGTGGCTGCAGGGCGACATCACCCGCCCCGACACCTTGCCCGCCCTGCCGCAAGGCGTGACCCGGCTGATCCATCTGCCCTCGCCCGGCGGGCGCGATCCCGAGGCCTATCGGGGCGTGTTCGTCGACGGCCTGGCAAACGTGCTCAAGGCCCTGGATGGCTCCCGCCTGCAGCGCATTGTGTTCGTTTCGTCCAGCGCGGTGTATGGCGAACATCACGGCGACTGGGTGACCGAGGACACGCCGCCCGCGCCTCAGGGCTTCAATGGCCGCGTGCTGCTCGAGGCCGAGGCGGCGCTTGCGGCGCAACCGGTATCGTCGACCGCCGTGCGGTTCGCGGGCCTGTACGGCCCGGGCCGGCTGCAGCTGATCGAACGCCTGCGCAGCGGCGCGGCCGGCGCGCCGGTCCAGCCCGAGCACTGGGCCAACCGGATCCATATCGACGACGCGGCGGCCGCGGTGGTCCATCTGGCGCTGCTCCCCGAGGTCGAACCGATCTATATCGGCTGCGACGACACCCCGCTGCCCCTGCACGTCCTGTATGCGGAACTGGCCAGGATGATCGGCGCCCCCGAGCCGCGCATCGCGCCTGCGCCCGCCAATGTCGGCAGCAAGAAGCTCAGCAACGCCCGGCTGCGCGCCAGCGGATTGACGCTTCAATGGCCGGATTCGCGCCTGGGCTACGCGGCCCTGCTGGCGGAGGACAGCGCGGCGCAGGCATAGTTCGCCGCACGCCGAATCGTTGTCTGAGGCGCCGAACGATACTGGCGGCAACTTCCACTGCCCGCCATCGCCATGCAGCCCGCCCATCCCCTGGATGCCGTCACGCATCCCGATCCTTACCCTTACTACGCCGCGCTGGCGCGCGACCGGCCGCTCTATCGCGACGCGGCGCTGGACATGTGGATCGCGGCGCATCCCGACGCCATCTCGGCCGTCATGCGCCACCCCGCCGCCCGCGTGCGGCCAGTGGCCGAGCCTGTGCCGCGGGGCCTGTGCCCAGGCGCCGCGGGCGACATGTTTAGCCGCTTTGTGCGTATGAACGACAGCGCGGCGCATACGCGCCTGAAGGGGCTGCTCGCGGTCTTCATTCAAGCCCAGCAGCAGTCCGCGCCGACTTCACCGGCATGGCTGCCGCCCGCGCCGCACGATGCCGCCGGCATCGACGGCTATCTGTACGCCGCGCCGGTGCATGCGCAGGCCGCGTTCCTCGGACTTGAGCGCGACCTGCATGCCGACTGTGCGGCGGATATCGGCGGCTTCCTGTCCGCGCTTCCCGCCCAGGCGGGCGCCGGTAGAATCGCCGCCGGTCATGCCGCCGCCGCCCGCCTGCTGGGCCGCCTGGAAACGCTCCTGACCGGCCAGCACGCCAGCCCGGCGCTGCACAGGCTATGCACGGATGCGGCCCAGGCCGGCATCGCGCGCGAATCGCTGGCGGCCAACCTGGCCGGCCTGCTCTTCCAATCTTGCGAGGCGGGCGCCGGACTGCTCGGCAATGCGCTCGTCATGGCCGGACGCCGCCGGACGCCCGCGGCGATTACACCCGAGGACGCCGAAGCGCTGATCGACGAGGTCGTGCGCCACGACCCGCCCTTGCACAACACCCGGCGTTTCATGGCCGAAGCCGCCCAGATCGGCGGACAGCGCATCGAGGCCGGCCAGACCGTCCTGCTGGTGCTTGCCGCCGCAACCATGATCCAGCCCGAAGCCGGCTGGACCTTCGGCGCACACAATCATGCCTGCCCCGGCGGCCTTCCCGCCCGCCGCCACGCCGCCGACGCAAGCGTGCACCTGCTGCGCGCAGGCGTGGACCCGTCGGCGCTGGCGGCACGATTCCGCTATCGCGCGCTGCCCAACGCGCGCGTGCCCCAATTTGATTTTCTTGAGGACAGCAAACCATGATTGCCGTGATTTTCGAAGTCGAGCCCGCCCATGGCGATCCCGCCCCCTATCTGCACATCGCCGCCGGGCTGATCGACGAGCTGCGGACCATGGACGGGTTTATCTCCGTCGAACGGTTCCAGAGCCTCTCCACGCCAAGCAAGCTGCTGTCGCTGTCGTTCTGGCGCGATGAGGCCGCCGTCCGGCAGTGGCGGTCGCTGGAATCGCACCGCCGCGCGCAGGAAGCCGGGCGCGGCGGTGTTTTCCAGGGCTACCGCCTGCGCGTTGCGCAGGTGCTGCGCGACTACGGCATGAACGAACGCAGTGAGGCGCCCGCCGACAGCCGTGCCCATCACGGCTGACGGCGGCTCAGGCCGCGATGGTCTCGGTACTGGCGGACGTACTGCGCGCCAGCGCCTGACAACGCCCGGGCCTATGCCAGCAGGCGGGCCACCGCCTGGACCACGCGCCGCACATCATCGGCGGACACGTCCAGGTGCGTGACCAGGCGGGTCGGGCCGCCATAGACGGCGCGCATCAGGATGCCTTCCTGCGCCAACGCGGCCGTCAGCGCGTCGCAGCGGGACGGCTCGAATTCCGCGAACACCATATTGGTGTCCTGGCTCAGCACCTTTACGCCGGGAATGCCGCGAAGGCCCTCGGCCAATTGCCTGGCGTTCGCATGGTCTTCAGCCAGCCGTTCCACATTGTGTTCCAGCGCATACAGGCAGGCCGCCGCCAGCACCCCGGACTGGCGCAAGCCGCCGCCCAGCATCTTGCGCCAGCGGCGGGCGCGCGCGATCAGCTCCTGGCTGCCCACCAGCACCGATCCTACCGGCGCGCCCAGGCCCTTCGAAAAGCAGATGGACACCGAGTCGAACGGCTGGCAAAGGTCCGCCACGGGCTTGCCGCTGGCCACCGCCGCGTTGAACACGCGCGCGCCGTCCAGGTGCGTGCCCAGACCGTGTTCACGCGCCCACGACGTCGCGGCCTGGATGTAGGCGGCCGGGATCAGCTTGCCGTGGAAGGTGTTCTCCAGGGCCAGCAGACGCGTGCGCGCAAAGTGCGGATCGCCCTTGGGCTTGAGCGCGGCGGCCAGCTTTTCCAGCGGCAGGGAGCCGTCCGGCGCGTGCTCGATCGGTTGCGGCTGGATGCTGCCCAGCACCGCCGCCCCACCCCCTTCGTACTTGTACGTGTGCGCCAACTGGCCGACCAGATACTCGTCGCCGCGTTCGCAATGCGCCATCAGCCCGGCCAGATTGCTTTGCGTGCCGGAAGGAAAGAACAGCCCGGCAGCCTTGCCGGTGCGCTCGGCCAGTGTCTCCTGCAAGCGAATGACGGTGGGATCGTCGCCCATCACATCGTCGCCCAGGGGCGCGCTGGTCATGGCCTGCAACATGGCGGCGCCGGGCCGGGTGACAGTGTCGCTACGCAGATCAATCATGAGAGATTCCAGGAAAGATAGAAGAAGGTCGTCAGGAAATTCAGTCGGCGCGAGCCGCCGGCGCCGCGCGGCTCACCACCCAGATGCCCGCCAGGATCAGCACCATGCCGCCCAATTCGACGGGCGTGGGCTTTTCGGACAGGATCGCCCAGGCCAGCAGCATGGCCACCACCGGCACGCCCAGGCTGGACAGGCCGGCGATCGACGCGGGGACGCGGCGCACCACCTGCAGCCACAGCAGCCAGCCCGCCGCAGTGGCGATCAGCACGATGTAGGTCATGCCGGTCCATAGCGGCCAGCCCCATTGCGCCGTCATCTGCGGCACCAGATAGGCCACAGGCACCATGACCAGGCCGCCAAACAGCATCTGCCAGGCCGTAAATGTCATCACGTCGGGCGCATGCCGCTCGAACATGCGCTTGGACAGCACCGTGCCCACACCCCAGCACAGGCCGCTGCCCAGGCCCAGCAGCACCGGGCGGATGTCGCCCAGCCCGTTCCATGGCTCCACGAAGCAAACCAGGCCGATGGCCGCGAGCGCGATGCCAGCCCCGTGCCGGGCCGTGGGGCGTTCGCCCAGCAGCCACCAGGCGAACAGGATCACCCAGAACGGCATGGTGTAGGCCATGAGCGAAACCTTGCCCACGCCGCCCGACACCAGCGCGGTCTGCACGAACCCCTGGAATCCGGCCGTCTGCGTCAGGCCGATCAGCAGGGTCAGTTTCCAGGGCGGCATCGCCAGCGGCCGGCGCGTGGCGATCACCAGCACGAACAGCACCAGGCTGCCCACCACGTAGCGCAGCGCCACGAAATCGAACGGGCCGATGTAGGGAACGATCAGCTTCATCGCGATCCAGCTGCCCGCCCAGACCAGGATGGTGCTGAACATCAGGGCCAGCCCTGCGCGATCGAAACTGCTGCTGCTCACGGGTGAGACTCCGTACAAAGGAAAGACAATGGCAAAAGAATACGCCCGTGCCGGAATTTGCCGGCACGGGCGTAGACATTATGCGCCTGTCGCGCTGCAAATGGCCGGCCGAAGCCGGCCGGACTGGATTACAGGGGTTTGGACAGCTGCTCCAGGATGGCGGGGTTCTCGAGCGTGGACACGTCCTGGGTGACTTCCTCGCCCTTGGCGACCACGCGCAGCAGGCGGCGCATGATCTTGCCGGAACGGGTCTTGGGCAGGTTGTCGCCGAAGCGAATGTCCTTGGGCTTGGCGATGGGGCCGATTTCGCGGGCTACCCAGTCGCGCAGTTGCTTGGCGATGGCTTGCGCCTCGTCGCCTTCCGGACGCGAACGCTTGAGCACCACGAAGGCGACGACGGCCTCGCCGGTGGTGTCGTCGGGGCGTCCCACAACGGCGGCCTCGGCCACCATTTCATGCGCCACCAGCGCGGATTCGACTTCCATCGTGCCCAGGCGGTGGCCCGACACGTTCAGGACGTCGTCGATGCGGCCCATGATCCAGAAGTAGCCGTCCGCGTCGCGCTGCGCACCGTCGCCTGCAAGGTAGTAGCCGCGCAGTTCCGGCGGGAAGTAGCTCTTCTTGAAGCGCTCGGGGTCGCCCCAGATGTTGCGGATCATCGCCGGCCACGGGCGCTTGATGACCAGGAACCCGCCATTGCCCTTGTCGACGTCGCCGCCGGTTTCATCGACGATGGCTGCGGCGATGCCCGGCAGGGGCAGCGTGCACGAGCCCGGCTTGGTGGGCGTGGCGCCGGGCAGCGGCGTGATCATGTGGCCGCCGGTTTCCGTCTGCCACCAGGTGTCCACGATGGGGCAGCGCTCGCGGCCCACGTTCTTGTGATACCAGATCCAGGCCTCGGGATTGATGGGCTCGCCCACCGTGCCGATGATGCGCAGGCTGTTCAGGTCGTAGTTCTGCGGATGCGCCTCGGGCGTGGCCTCGGCCGCCTTGATCAGCGAGCGGATCGCAGTGGGCGCGGTGTAGAACGTGGTGACCTTGTGGCGGGCGATCATGTCCCAGAAGCGGCCCGCGTTCGGATAGGTGGGCACGCCTTCGAAGACGACCTGCGTCAGACCGGCGGCAAGCGGGCCGTAGGTGATGTAGGTGTGGCCAGTGACCCAGCCCACATCGGCCGTGCACCAGTAGACGTCTTCCTTGCGCGCGTCGAAGGTCCATTTGACGGTCAGCAGCGCCCACAGCAGATAGCCCGCCGACGAATGCTGCACGCCCTTGGGCTTGCCAGTGGAACCAGACGTGTACAGGATGAACAGCGGATGTTCGGCGTTGACCGCGACGGGTTCGCAGGTGTCGGGCTGGCCGGCCTCGACGTCGTGCATCCAGAGGTCGCGGCCTTCGTTCCATTGCACCTTGCCGCCCGTGCGGCGGTACACGATGACCTTGGTGACGGCTTCGCAGCCGCCCATGGCGATGGCTTCTTCCACGGCGGGCTTGAGCGGAATGGTCTTGCCGCCGCGCACCTGTTCGTCGGCGGTGATGACCAGCGAGGCGCCCACATCGACGATGCGTTCCTGCAGGCTCTTGGCCGAGAAGCCGCCGAACACCACCGAGTGCGTCACGCCCAGGCGGGCGCAGGCCTGCATGGCCACGACCGCCTCGATCGACATGGGCATGTAGATGATGGCGCGGTCGCCCTTCTTGTAGCCCTGCGCGGCCAGACCGTTGGCGAAGCGGCACACGCGCGCCAGCAGTTCACGGTAGGTGACCTTGTCGACCTTGCCGTCGTCGGATTCAAAGATGATGGCCGTCTTGTCGGCATTGCCGTTGGTAAGGTGGACGTCCAGACAGTTGGCCGAGACGTTCAGTTCGCCGTCGCCGAACCAGCGATAGAACGGCGCATCGGATTCGTCCAGGACCTGCGTGAAAGGCTTGGTCCACTGCAGGTTGTCACGGGCCTGCCCCGCCCAGAATCCGTCGAAATCGTTCTCGACCTGCGCGCACAGCGCGTTGTAGGCATCCATGCTGGGGATCGCGGCGCCCTGCGACGCGCGCTCGGGCGGCGGAAACACGCGGTTTTCCACCAGGACGGACTCAATAGCGTTCGACATGATCTTTGTCTCCAATCGGTGATTCTGTTGTTTATGCCGCTTTTTTATTACCCACCTGCAACCGTATCGCCACGCTCTTACGGGCACCTTACGCAAAAAGCGGGCCGGAGCCCGCGCATTTGCGTGTAGCGCAGCGACCTGGCAGCGCCGGTAAAGGGCGGAACGGCGCCCGAAGGCGGCCCCGCACGGCATGCACAAGCAAACAACGCACCAGCGCACAGTGCGAAAACAATGCCAAGCATTCAGCAGGCGCCGCCGCATGGTCGAGGCGGCGCCGGGCAGTCCATAAGGATAGCAGCCGGCGCGGGCCTGGCGTATACCGCGTTCAGGCGGCCCGGCGCGCCAGGCCGCCCTTCATGTCCACGCGCGACAATAGGACCAGTCCGCCCACAAAGAACAGCCCGGTGACCAGAATGGCCAGGCGATGGTTGCCCTCCGTGCCCCAGGTCACCAGGCCGTAGGTCAGCGGCCCGATCACCGCGGCAAGCTGCACCGCGAAGGTCCACAGCGAATAGAACTCGGCCAGGCGGCCCGCGGGCGCCAGCGCGCCGGTCATCGCCCGCCCCGCGCTTTGCGTGGTGCCCATGCACAAGCCGGCCAGCGTGGCGGCAACCCAGAACACGGGCGCGGTCACGGCCGCATAGGCCACCAGCACCATCACGATCCAGCCGCACAGCGTGATGGCCAGCGCCGGCTTGTGGCCAATGCGGTCCTGCACATAGCCGAACGAAAACGCCCCCGCCGCCGCGCCGATGTTCACGGTAAAGACCAGCAGCATGATCTGCGGCGTGGTGAATCCCATGACTTCCGACGCATAGACGGCGGCCAGCGTAATCACGACGGAAATGCCCGCCTGGTAGCAGGCGATGCACATGAGCAGGCGCCGGAACTCCGGGAAGTGCTGCCCGGTTTCGCGCCAGGCGTAGGCCAGGCGCCGCAGCATGTCGAGCGCGGCCTGGTTGCCGGGCTGCGGCTTGGCGCGCTCGCGCAGCAGCAGGAACGAAGGCAGCGCGGCCAGCGCGAACACCGTGCAGGTGACCAAGATGACCCAGGGTACGAACTGTTCCGCCGTGGCGCCGCGCGCCTCGGCCAGCGTCACGACGACCAGGGACAATCCCAGCGTGAGCATGCCGCCGCAATAGCCGAAGCTCCAGCCCCAGCCGGACACGCGCCCCAGCGCCGCAGGCTTGGCCAGTTCCGGCAGGAACGCCGCAACGACGGATTCGCCGACGCAATAGCAGTAGTTGGACACCACGATGGCGGCAAGCGCCAGCCACACGTCGCCAGGTCCGGCCTGAGTCAGAACCAGCGTGGCCGCCACGCAGCCCGCCGTGCTGGTGTAGAGCAGGCGGCGCTTGCTTGCCCGCGCGTCGGCGCGGGCGCCCAGCGTGGGCATGGTCAGCATGATGAGCAGGTAGGACAGCGACAGCGCCGCGGTCCATGCCAGCGTGGCCCAGTGCGCGCGCCCGGCGACCACGCCGACGAAATAGGTGCTGAAGACCGCCGTCAGAATGACGGTGGTGTAGCCGGAGTTCGCGAAGTCGTACATGGCCCAGGCCCAGACTTCGCGCTTGGCGACGCCAGGGTTCAGCGGACTTGCGTCCGCCGCCCCGGCGGCCTGCGCGGAAACGCCGGCTGGCGTTTCCGGCGGAAGCGCCTGGCTCATAGGCCCAGCGCTGCGATGCCTGCTTGCGCGATCTGCACGTCTTCGGTGGACTTCACGCCCGAGACGCCCACCGCGCCGATGACCTGGCCGTCAGCCACGACCGGCACACCGCCTTCGAGCATGCCTTCGATCAGGGGCGCCGACAGGAACGAGTAGCGGCCGTTGTTGATGATCTCTTCGTAGATGCGCGACTCGCGGCGGCCCAGGGCGGCGGTCTTGGCCTTGGCGGGAGCGATGTGCGAGGAGATCGGGGCCGCGTCGTCCAGGCGCAGCATGCCCAGCAGGTGGCCGCCGTCGTCGGTCACCGCGATGGTGACGGCCCACTTGTTCTGCAAGGCGTGTGCTTCGGCCGCGGCCAGGATCTTCTTGACGTCTTCGGCGCTCAGCACGGGTTTGGTTTTCATTGCAGTGACTCCTTGATCTGTTCGAGGGCGTTGGGATCTTCCATGGTGGTCAGGTCGCCGGGATCGCGCGCTTCGCACACCGCGACGATCGCGCGGCGCAGCACCTTGCCCGACCGGGTCTTGGGCAAAGCGCCCACGAACCGGATCCTGGCCGGCCTCGCCACCGCGCCCAGCTGTTCCTCCACCAGCCGCATGATATCGCCTTCCAGCTGCTTTGCCCCCTCCGGCGTATCGGCGCCGGCGGGATTCTTCAGCACGGCGAAGGCCATCGCGACCTGGCCCTTGAGCGGGTCGGCAACCCCCACCACCGCGCACTCCGCGATGCCGTTGTGGCTGTTGACCGATTCCTCGATCTCGCGCGTGCCCAGCCGATGGCCGGCCACGTTGATCACGTCGTCCGTGCGCCCCAGAATGAACCAATAGCCGTCCGCGTCCACCAGCCCCCAGTCGAAGGTGGAGTACACCTGCCGCCCCGGAATGGACGTGAAATAGGTCTGCACGAAGCGCTCGTCGTCGCCCCAGATAGTGGACATCGCGCCGGGCGGCAGCGGCGGCACGATGGCGACCACGCCCTTCTGGTCGGGGCCAAGGTCCTCGCCATTGGATTCGCTGACGATGCGCGCATCAAAGCCATAGACCGGAAACGACGGGCTGCCGAAGCGGGTGGGCACTTTCTCGACGCCGGGCTGGGCCGACAGGATCGGCCAGCCGGATTCGGTCTGCCAATAGTTGTCGATGATAGGCTTGCCCAGCCCTTCCGAAATCCACTGGGCGGTGGGCTCATCCAGGGGTTCACCGGCCAGATAGACGGCCCGCAGCGTCGACAGATCGTGCTTTCTGAGCAGCGCCGGGTCCTGGCGCTTGAGCACGCGCACGGCCGTAGGCGCGGAAAACAGGGTGTTCACGCCGAACTGCTCGACCAGCTTCCACAGGATGGCCCCGTCCGGGCGCACCGGCGTGCCTTCGTACAGGATGGTGGCCTGCCCGCCGATAAGCGGGCCGTACACAATATAAGAGTGCCCTACCACCCAGCCGATGTCGCTGGTGCAGAAATAGGTGTCGCCGGGCCGGCCGTCGAACAGGTATTCCATGGATGACGCCAGCGCCACGGCATAGCCCCCCGTATCCCGCTGCACGCCTTTGGGGCGGCCCGTCGTGCCGGAGGTATAGAGGATGTAGCTGGGCTCGGAAGACTCCAGCCATTCCACAGGCACCCGGGCGCCGCGGTGGCGCTCGCGCAGAGAGGCGTAGTCCAGGTCGCGGCCCGCCACGGGTTCGAACGGCGCCAGCCCGCGGTCGAACACCACCACGGACGCCGGAGGCGACTTCGCCAGGCCCAGGGCGCGGTCCAGCAGCGGCTTGTAGGGCACGACTTTGCCTGCGCGGCTGCCGCCGTCGGTGCACACCACTACCTTGGGCGCGGCGTCATCAATACGCTGGGCCAGGTTCACGGAAGCAAAACCGCCAAACACCACGGAATGGACCGCGCCGATACGCGCGCACGCCAGCATCGTGAACACCGCTTCCGGCACCATCGGCATGTACAGCAGCACCCGGTCGCCCCGTCCCACGCCCAGTTCCCGCAGCATCGCAGCCGCGGCGTTGACCTCTTCGAAGACGTCCTGGCGGGTGTAGACCTGTTCCCGGTCGACCTCGGTGGACACCCAGATCAGCGCGGGCTTGTCGGCCTGGGTAGGCAGCCAGCGGTCGACGGCGTTGTAGCAAAGGTTGGTGCGCCCGCCTACAAACCACTTGGCGAATGGCGGGCGGGAGAAGTCCAGCACAGACTCGAACGGCGTTTCCCAGTGGATCCGGCTGGCCTCTTCGCGCCAGAACGCGTCGCGATCATGTACCGAGCGGTAATGGAAATCCCGGGTTCTTTGCATTTTTGTCTCCTGGTATTGTTCATAGGCCTTAAGGCTGATTGATTTCTTTTCGAATCTTTTTGGCCATTCTGGTAGGCGAACCTTGCACGAGGCTTGCCGCAAGTCAAAATTTTCTTCCAAATGTCCACGCTGCATGGATATTTAGGGCCGTTACGTCACGAATTGGCCTTAAAAGTTTGGTAGAATCCCCGCGAAGTTGCACACAATTGTTGATTTTGCTGACATTTCGGCCTCATCCGCGGCGAATGCCGTGGTTTGTGCTGTTATCGGCGAATCATCCCCAGGCGAATGCATCGACACTCCTTACTCGCGCGATTCAATTCATCCTCCGGCCAGGCAAAGCGCGGTCTGCGCATGCTCGCGCTGGTTGCATGCGTCGCGGGTTTGGCGGGTTGTGCAAGTAATAGCCAAAAGTCAACCGCCCATACGTCCGAGATCGACCCCTACGAGATGGAATGGGTTGCCACCGCTGATGACCCCATCGGCATGCTGGTGGTGCAAAAATTCAAGCGCGAACGCCAGCGCACCCATTCGGGTGTCAATAGCGACAACGCCATGGTCAGCGAAGCCCTGAATCACCTGGGCATCCGCTACCGCTTCGGCGGCAGCACCCCCGACACCGGTTTCGATTGCAGCGGACTGGTCGCCTACTCCGCTGAACGTTCCCTGGGCCTGAAGCTGCCCCGCAACGCCGCCGAAATCGCGCAGCAAGGCGTGGCCGTAGCCAAGAACGAACTCAAGGCCGGCGACCTGGTTTTCTTCAACACCATGGGCCGCCGCTACTCCCACGTAGGCATCTACCTCGGCGACAACCGCTTCGTGCATTCGCCCAGCGCCGGTGGTGTGGTTCGCGTCGAAAACATGACCATGGCCTACTGGACCAAGCGCTACAACGGCGCCCGCCGCCTGGACAATACCCTGATGGCATCGGCCCGCGCGGCCAACTGACCGGCCCCGCCCTTCAGCAGCATATTCGCACGCCCGCAAGGCGGCGCGCCATCCCCCAGAATGCAAAACGCCGCCTGACATCCCCGTCAGGCGGCGTTTTTGTTTCTCTTCGCGGTTTTCAGTCCGCAGGCCTTTCCGGCCTCCCCAGTTAGTCGTAGTTGCGCGGCAAGACGCCTGCGCTCAGTGGACCGTGCCGGCTCGCGGGCACAGGCCGCACTGCTGCAGGGCCTGCTGCATGCTGCACACCGAACGGCGACAAGCGACGACCCGGATGCCGCCGCGCTGAGCCGCGTTGCGGAAGGTCTTCATGACGTTGTGCCCCAAAAAATCGGTCAGCAAAATGACCAGCTGAGTGCCGGACGGCAACTGCAGCGTCTTCTTCTGATGCGAGGGATCGCGCCCGCTGATGTGGTGCGTGATCGAGATATTGTGTCCTTTGAGCAGATCGGGAATATTGCCGAGGCGGTCGGCGCCCACTACTACTGCACTAAGTCCTGCCGTCATGATGAACCTCACTGGGTCGTTGAGCCTGGATGTAATGATAATGATTCCTATTTTTTCGTCAACTCAAATGAGATCAGTTCTTATTTAATTATTTTTATGAGCTTATGGAAAGGGATAGCCGGCAACACCGCCTCTTCCCTGTCCGCGCAAAAAAAAGCGCGGCGCCATCAGGACGCCGCGCTTTCCGCGGTTGACGGGGGTAGCGGCCCCTACTTGGGCGCGCCCTGGACGGCGTCGGTGACGACGGCGCGGGTCAGGGACGGCGCCAGCATTTCCAGGAAGGTGTAGACGTAGTCCCGCAGGAACACGCCCGCTTTGACGCCCACGCGGGTCGTGTGCGTGCCGAAGAGATGCCCCACCGGCAGTCCGACCAGATTCGAGTCGCGGCGCGGATCGTAGGCCACGCCAGCGATGATGCCGATGCCCAGCCCCACGTCCACGTAGGTCTTGATCACGTCGGCATCAATGGCTTCAAGCACGATGTCCGGATGGATGCCCTGGTTGGCGAATATCTCGTCGATCGTGCTGCGGCCGGTAAAGGCGCGGTCGTAGGTAACGATGGGATATTCAGCCAGCTGGGCCAGCGACAGGCGCTTGGCGGCGCTGGACGTCAGTTCGGCCAGCGGGTGGTCCGGGCGCACCACAACGGTGTGCTCCCAGGCGTACACCGGCAGGGTTGCCAGGCCGGGCGTCAGCGCCAGCGATTCGGTAGCCAGCGCCAGATCGGCCTGCTCGTGCAGCACCATTTCGGCCAGTTGGGCGGGGCTGCCCTCCGCCAGCGACAGGTGGACCTTGGGAAACTGCTTGCGGAACGCCGGAATCACGCGGGGCAGCAGATAGCGCGCCTGCGTGTGGGTGCATGCGATGACCAGGCCGCCCTCGTCGCGGCGCGCGAATTCGTCGCTCACCTTCTTGAGGTTATCGACTTCGCGCATGATACGGTCGATGACCTGGGAGACGGCCAGCCCAGGCTTGGTCAGCCCCTTGATACGCTTGCCGTGCCGCTCGAAGATCTTGATGCCCAGCTCGTCCTCGAATTCGATGATCGCCTTGGACACGCCCGGCTGCGAGGTATAGAGCATCCGGGCGGCTTCGGTCAGGTTGAAGTCGCGCCGGATGGTTTCACGAACGAAACGAAATTGCTGGAGGTTCATTAATTGGCCCCTGATAGACGGGCCAATTATAAGTAATAAGAACGCCTTGCTATATGAATTATTCGTATAAGCTTAGGAGCAAGGCGTCCCCCTTTCAGCGCATCGAGATCGTGGTGTTCACGGTCTTGGCATGCGCAGACCAGCGAGCGGTGACGGTCTTGGTCTGCGTCCAGAACTGCACCGCCTGCTTGCCGTTGGGGCCCAGGTCGCCCAGCTTGGAGCCGCGCGATCCCGTGAAGCTGAACCACGCCACCGGCACGGGGATGGGCACGTTGATGCCCACCTGGCCCACGTCGATGTTGTTCTGGAAGTAGCGCGCCGCGCCGCCGTCCTGGGTGAACAGCGCCACGCCGTTGCCGTTGGGGTTGCGGTTGATGAAGGCCACCGCGTCTTCCAGCGTTTCCGCGCCGACGCAGCACAGGACCGGGCCGAAGATTTCCTCGGTGTAGATGGTCATGTTTTCCGTCACGGCATCGAATACCGTCGGGCCCACGAAGTTGCCTTCCTCGAAGCCCGCGACCTTCAGGTTGCGGCCGTCCAGGAGCAGCTTGGCGCCTTCGTCCACGCCCTTCTGGATCAGGCTCTCGACGCGCTTCTTGGCATTGGGCGACACCAGCGGGCCCAGGTCGGCTTCGCGGTCAGTGCCGGAATTGACCTTGAGCTTCTTGGCGCGCTCGACAAAGTCGGGCAGCCAGTTACGCGCTTCGCCGACCAGCACCGCCACCGACGAGGCCATGCAACGCTGTCCGGCTGCGCCGAAGGCCGCGCCCAGCAACTGGTTCAGCGCCACTTCGGGATCCGCATCCGGCAGGATCACGCAGTGGTTCTTGGCGCCCATCATGGACTGGCAGCGCTTGCCGGCAGCCGATGCGCGGTTGTAGATCTCGGTGCCGACGCGGGTGGACCCGATGAACGACACCGCCTTGATGTCCGGGTGTTCGCACAGGCCGTTGGCCGTCTCGGGGCCGCCGTGCACCACGTTCAGCACGCCCGGGGGCAATCCGGCTTCCAGTGCAAGCTGGGCCAGGAACAGCGACGAGGTCGGATCCTGCTCGGACGGCTTGAGCACGAACGTGTTGCCGCAGGCGACGGCGATCGGGAACATGAAGCAGGGCAGCATCACCGGGAAGTTGAACGCGGTAATGCCCGCGCACACGCCCAGCGGCTGGATCAGGGTGTAGACGTCGATGCCGGATGCGGCGTTTTCGGCGTATTCGCCCAACTGCAGGTTGGCGATGGAGCAGGCGTGCTCGACCACTTCCAGGCCACGGCCCACTTCGCCTTCGGCGTCGGGCAGCGTCTTGCCGTGTTCACGGGTGATCATCTCGGCAAGCTTGCCGGTATTGGCGCGCAGCAGCTCCTGGAACTTCAGCATGACGCGCATGCGCGCGCCCTGCCCGCTGTTGCGCCAGGTCTTGAAGGCCTCTTTGGCATTGGAGACTGCCAGATCCAATTCTTCGCGCGTGGCGAAGGGAACCTTGGCGACGACCTCCTGGGTGGCGGGGTTGATCACGTCTCGCCATTCGGTGGTTTTGGACTGCACAAGCTTGCCGCCGATCAATAGCGGAACGCGCGGGACTTCACTCATTTTGATGCTCCTCACACTGCGTAGTCGATGCGGATGGAATCCGCGTTCTTGGATGTTTCGGCGCGCCGCGGAACGGGTCCGCGGCACGCCTTCGGGCGACCTGCCCGGACTATTTCTTCACCAGCGGGCATAGGGAATCGGACAGGGGCTGGAAGGCTTCGGCCGCCGGGATGGTGGCCACCAGCTTCGAATAGTCCCAGCCGCCCTTGGAGTCCGCGGGCTTCTTCACTTCGTACAGGTACATGTCGTGGATCACGCGGCCGTCGGGACGGATCGACGCATTGCGCATGATCGGATCCTTGATCGGCAGCTCGCGCATCTTGTCGGCCACGACCTTGCCGTCGGTGCTGCTGGAGGCGGCCACCGAGCGCAGGTAATGCAGCACGCTGGAATACACGCCGGCCTGGGTCATGGTGGGCTTCAGGCCGCGGAAGGCCTTTTCAAAGCGCGTGGACCATTGGCGCGTCGCGTCGTCGTAATCCCAGTAGAAGCCGTCCACGTACGACAGCCCCTGGGCGTTCTCCAGACCCAATGCACGCAAGTCGGACAGGAAGATCAGCAGGGACACCAGCCGCTGGCCGCCGGCCACGATGCCGAACTCGCGGGCCTGTTTGACGGCATTGACCGTATCCTGGCCGCCATTGGCCAGCGCCACCACCTGCGCCTTCGAGCTCTGCGCCTGCAGCAGGTAGGACGCGAAGTCGGGCGCGTTCAGGGGGTGCCGGACGCTGCCGGCGACGGTGCCGCCCAGGGCTTTCACCGCCTTGACCGTATCGGCTTCCAGCGAGTGGCCGAACGCATAGTCCACGGTAATGAAGAACCACGACTTGCCGCCCGAACGCACAGTGGCCTTGGCCCCGCCCGCGGATTGCGAATAGGTGTCGAACATCCAGTGAAAGCCTACGGGCGAGCATTCCTTGTTGGTCAGCGCCGTGGTGGCCGGGCCCGAGAACATCACCACCTTGTTCTTTTCACGGGCGATGCCCTGCACGGCCAGCGCCACCGCGGAATTGGTCAGGTCGGCAATGGCGGTCACGCCGTCGCGGTCGAACCATTCACGCGCCCGGGCCGCCCCGACGTCCGCCTTGTTCTGGTTGTCCGCGGACACCAGCTCGATTTTCATGCCCTTGCATTCCGCGGCCAGGCAGTCGTCGATCGCCAATTGCGCCGCCGCCACCGAACCCGCTCCCCCCATGCCGGCGTAGGTGCCGGACATGTCCGTCAGAATGCCGATCTTCACTGGCGGCTTGTCCGCCGCATACGCCTGGCCCACCAGTGCGGCGCCCAGACACAAGCCTGCGGCCAGCCCGCGTGCGTGCAATTCCATGGATTTGTCTCCTGAGTTTTTGTGCGCTGAGTTCCAGCGTTATGGCGCCGTCTGCGCGGCTTGCGGTCCCAGGGCATAGCCCAAGGCCAGCCAACCCAGTGTAGATGTGTGAAAATCAACAAGCAACACCAGAAATGCACATTCCTTGTGCATTCCTGCACATCTGAAATTTGCCTTCATCGCCCCACGGCGCAGGGGGCTGGAGAGCCGGATCTTGCTTGATTGGGACAGCCTGAGGTACTTCCTGGAAGTGGCGCGCACCCAGCGCGTCAGCGCCGCCGCGCGCAAGCTCGGGGTGGAGCACACGACCGTGTCGCGCCGCATCCGGGCGCTGGAAACGGAACTGGACACCCTGCTGTTCGAGAAGTCGCGCAGCGCCGGATTCGTACTGACCGACGATGGCCAGCGCCTGTTCGTCCATGCCGAGCAGATGGAAAGCGTCGTGCATACGGCGCGCGAAAACCTCTCCGGCATCGGCCAGGCGCTGTCGGGGCACCTGCGCATCGGCGCCACGGAAGGCTTCGGCAGCTACGTGCTTACGCCGCTCGCCGCGGACTTCCAGCGGCGCTATCCGCACATCACGCTGGATATCCTGCCGGTGCCCCGCTTCGTCAGCCTGTCCAAGCGCGAAGCCGACCTGGCCATCACCATCGAACGGCCGCAGCGCGGCCCCTATGTGTGCAGCAAACTGTGCGACTACACGCTGCGCCTGTACGGAACACCGGGGTATCTGGCGCGCCACGCCCCCATCCGCGAACGCGCGGACCTGGCCGGCCACACGTTCATCGGCTACGTTGACGAATTGCTGTTCAGCGAACGCCTGCGCTACCTGGAAGACCTGTTGCCCGCAAGCAAGGTGGTGCTGCGCAGCACCAGCGTCGTCGCGCAGTACCACGCCGCACTGCAGGGCCAGTCGCTGGCCATCCTGCCCTGCTTCATCGCGGCGCAGGACCCCAGGCTCAAGCCCGTGCTGGAAAACGAGATCGCGATCACGCGCTCATTCTGGATGTATTGCCACGAAGACCTGCGCAAGCTCAAGCGCGTCACGGCGCTGTGGGAGTTCATCCGCAAGTCGGTGCTTAAGAATGCCGACCTGCTGGCCGGCCGGGGCGGAACGATGAAGTATCTGCCCTGATGCGCCGCAGGCCCCGCTCGCGGGGCCTGCGCGGCTTCTGCCTTTAGGCGCTGTTCTTGGGCGCCTTGACGCGCAGGCGCCGCATCAGCAGGAAGGCGGCAAGCAACGCCACCGCCCCGTGGATAACCCAGACGCCCAGGCCGAAGCTGAGCTTGCCGTTGGAGATCCAGGCGCGCGACAGGTTGATCAGGTTCATGTACAGCAGACCCACCAGGCCGGCGATGAGCAGGTCGCCGGACCGGCCCAGGCGCGGATTCACGGCCCCGAGCGGAATCGCCAGCAAGGCCAGGTTCAAGGCGGCCAGCGGCAGCGAAATGCGCCACATGACCTGCGACCAGCTGCTGTTGGTGTTGTCTTCAATGAGCTGCGACGTGGTGCGCGCCTTGGAGGAACGCTCGGCCGCCGCGCGGGCCTCCGCCACGGGATCGCCGCCCGATTTGCTTTCAAGGCGCAGTCCGTACTTTTCGAAGTGCACCAGCCTGATCTCGGGCGTGCCCGGCTTCAGGTCGTAGCGGTGGCCTTCGCCCAGCACCAGGAAGCGGTCGCCATTGGGCAGGGTTTCGCTGTGGGCGCTGCTTGCGGTCAGCACGCTCAGCCATTCGGGGCCGATTTCGCGCGCGAACACGTTGCCCAGTTCGTCGGAAGGTTTGACGGGGTCTTCAGCGAAGAACACGCGGCTACCGCCGGACGATTCGGCGAACTGGCCCGCCGTGACTTTGGACAGGTCGGATCGCTGCTCGAAGCGTTCGTGGTATTCGGCGATCTGACGATAGGCCCACGGCGACGCAACCAGCGTCAGGCCCGCGACGGCGATGGCCACGGGAACCGCGACACGCAGCACGGGCTTGAGCCAGTCGGCCAGCGACAATCCGCTGGCGAACCACACCACCATTTCGGATTCGCGGTAGTTGCGCGTCACCGTGGTGAGCACGGCGATGAAGATGGAGACCGCCAGGATGGTCGGCAGCGCGGTGATGGTCGACAGCGCGGCCAGCACGACAACGACGTCCGCTCCGATGTTGCCGCCCGCGGCCTCGCCGAGCAGGCGCACGAGAAGCACGCTGAGCCACACGACGAGCAACGTGGAAAAGACAACGCCAGCGTGACTGGTGATCTCGCTGACGACCGAGCGTTTAAATAGAGACATGGGAGAATATGCGGGATAATCGACCGCATCATACACAGACGCACACGGGAAACCCTCATGGAATTTAGCACACAGACCACTGCTTCCCTGCACCAGGTCAAAACCGCCGCCCTCGCCGTCGGCGTGTACGCGGACGGCGTGTTGAGCCCCGCCGCCGATCTCATCGACCGCGCATCCAACGGCGCCGTCCGTTCAGTGGTCAAAAGCGAATTCCGCGGCCGCGCCGGCTCCACGCTGACGCTGCGCAATCTGCCCGGCGTCTCGGCGCAGCGCGTGGTCCTGGTCGGCCTGGGCAAGCAGGACGACTATTCGGCCCGCACCCACGCATCGGCCGAGCAGGCCTTCGCCGCGGCTTGCGTCGCCGCGCAGCTTGCCGAAGGCGTTTCCACCCTGGTCGCCAACCCGGTCGCCGACGTCGCCGTCGTGGCGCGCGCGCGCAGCGCCGCCATCGCGGCCGGCAGCGCCACCTATCATTACGACGCCAGCTTCGGCAAGCCCGACCGCGACGCCCGTCCCAAGCTCAAGAAGATCGTCCAGGTCGTCGAGCGCGCCGACGCGGCCCAGGCCCAGAAGGGCCTGCGCGAAGGCAACGCCATCGCCAACGGCATGGAACTGACCCGTACGCTGGGCAACCTGCCGGGCAACATCTGCACGCCCACCTATCTGGGCGACACCGCCAAGCGCCTGGCGCGCGAATTCAAGTCGCTGAAGGTCGAAGTCCTGGACCGCAAGCAGGTCGAGGCGCTGGGTATGGGCTCGTTCCTGTCGGTCGCCCGCGGCTCCGAGGAAGCGCTGCGCTTCATCGTCCTGCGCCACGCCGGCGCCAAGACGGTCAAGAAAGGCGCCAAGACCCCGCAGGGCCCCATCGTGCTGGTCGGCAAGGGCATCACGTTCGATGCCGGCGGCATCTCGCTCAAGCCCGCCGCCACCATGGACGAAATGAAATACGACATGTGCGGCGCCGCCAGCGTCCTGGGCTCGTTCCGCGCCCTGGCCGAACTCGAGCTGCCGCTGGACGTGGTCGGCCTGATCCCCGCGTGCGAGAACCTGCCCAGCGGCAAGGCCAACAAGCCGGGCGACGTCGTCACCAGCATGGCCGGCCTGACCATCGAAATCCTGAACACCGACGCGGAAGGCCGACTGGTCCTGTGCGACGCGCTGACCTACGCCGAGCGCTTCAAGCCGTCGGCCGTGATCGACATCGCCACGCTGACCGGCGCTTGCGTCGTGGCCCTGGGCAACGTCAACAGCGGCCTGTTTTCCAAGGACGACGATCTGGCCGAGGCGCTTGCGTCCGCCGGCCGCGAGTCGCTGGACACCGCATGGCGCATGCCCATGGACGACGCCTACCAGGAGCAGCTCAAGTCCAACTTTGCCGACCTGGCCAACATCGGCGGCCCCCCGGCCGGCGCGGTCACGGCGGCCTGCTTCCTGTCGCGCTTCGCCAAGGCCTACCCCTGGGCCCACCTGGACATCGCCGGCACCGCCTGGCGCGGCGGCAAGGACAAGGGTGCAACGGGACGCCCCGTGCCCCTGCTGATGCAATACCTGCTGGACCAGGCTTGAAGCGCCTGCACCGGAAGCCCGCATGACGCGCATCGACTTCGCATTCGGCGCGCCCGACCGCTTGCGCATGGCCTGCCAGGTCGTGCGCAAGCGTTTCCTGGCCGGACAGCGGCTGGTGGTGTACTGTAAGGACGGTACCCGCCTGGCCGCGTTCGACCGCATGCTCTGGGCATTCGACGACACGGCCTTCGTGCCGCATGTGCTGGCCAACGATCCCCTGGCGTCCGAAACCCCGGTTGTGCTGACCGCCGGCGATCCCCGCCAGGCCGCCCAGGCGGCAGGCCAGGACGACCAGCCGCAGCCCTGGCTGCTGAACCTGGACGACGACTGCCCGCCGGGATTCGACGCCTTCGAGCGCCTGCTTGAAATCGTCTCGGACGACCCCGACGACAAGCAGGCTGCCCGACTACGCTGGCGGACGTACCAGACGGCCGGACATGCGCCGCAAAGCCACGACCTGAGCCGCAAGCCCGCAGGCGACTGACCGCCCTATCCGTCCCCGGCGCGCGCGCCTGCCCGCCGCGCCATCCAGACATTCGGGAGCTTCCATGCCCTCTCGCTCTTCCGACCCCGGCATCCCCACCCTGACCCACCGGGCCGAACCCTCTCTTTATGACCCCGCCGACGATGAAGCGGACGCACCGCTGCTGACGGAGCTGGCCGACGACGTTATGCCGGGGACCGACGACGACGCGTTTCCCCTGCTGACTGATGTGGCGGATGACGCCGGGTCGCCGGTGGACGCCCCTCTGGTGCAATCCGGATCCTCCCCTGCACAGTCCGCCACCCTGCCCGACGCTGCCGTGCTGGCCGCAAGGCTGCAGGCCGAGGTCGAAGAACTCATGCGAGTCGCCCTGGCCGACGCCATCGAACAGA
The DNA here is from genome assembly GCF_000236785.1 of Achromobacter arsenitoxydans SY8. Classification (GTDB taxonomy): domain Bacteria; phylum Pseudomonadota; class Gammaproteobacteria; order Burkholderiales; family Burkholderiaceae_B; genus Achromobacter; species Achromobacter arsenitoxydans. Next base: position 130,413 of record NZ_AGUF01000042.1, read on the forward strand.
TCCAGGCCCGCATGGACGCGGAGTTGCCAGCCATTGTCTCCCGGGTGCTTAATGGCGTCAGGCCGGGATAGATGTTCCGGTCGCGGCATGGCGCCGACGGCCTAATACCTGCAAAAACTGGATTCTTCAGGGAACTGTAAGGTATCCTTCGCCTCTAAGCCTTCTAGGCAATCACTATATTTGCCGTACACAGGAGTTCTCCATGAACGAATATCGTCCGTCCCCTTTTAACCGTTCCGGCTCGATGGCCGGCGCGCCGGGCGAGGTCGCTCGCAACCAGGTCCTGCGCAATACCTACTGGCTTCTGGCCCTGTCGCTGATTCCCACGGTGCTGGGCGCCGCGGTCGGCCTCTACACCGGCATCAACCGTGTCATGGGCGCCAGCCCGGGCCTGTCCGCCATCATTTTCCTGGTGGGCGCGTTTGGCATGATGTTCGCTATCGAGAAGAACAAGAACAACTCGATGGGCGTCGTCCTGCTGCTGGCCTTCACGTTCTTCATGGGCATCATGCTGTCGCGCCTGCTCGGTTTCGTCATGGGCATGAGCAACGGCTCGCAGCTCGTCATGACGGCCTTCGGCGGCACCGCGATCGTCTTCGGCACCATGGCCACCCTGGCCACGACCATCAAGCGCGATCTGTCGGGAATGCAGAAACTCCTGTTCATCGGCGCGGTCGTGATCCTGGTGGCGGCCCTGGCCAACATCTTCCTGCAACTGCCCGCGCTGATGCTGACCATCTCGGTCATGGCCATCGTCATCTTCTCGGCGTTCATGCTGGTCGACCTGCAGCGCGTGGTCAACGGCGGCGAAACGAACTACGTCTCCGCCACCCTGGCCATCTACCTGGACGTCTACAACGTGTTCTCGAACCTGCTGATGCTGCTGGGCATCTTCGGCGGCAATCGCGAGTAACACCCGATCGCCAGATCCGCACTCAGGGGCCTACATTCGCATGTAGGCCCTTTTTCATTGCCCGACGGAGCCACGCCATGCCAGACCGCCGCCGCTTCCTCCAGACCGCCGCCGGCGCCGCCCTGTTCGGTTCCGCCTGGCCGGCGCTGTCGCTCGCCGCGTCCCCCATGCTGACCCGCTCGATTCCTTCCTCGGGCGCGCTGCTACCGGTAATCGGACTGGGCACAGCGGACACGTTCAACGTGCCGCCCGGCGACGCCGCGGCCATGGCGCCGCTGGCCCAGGTGCTGGATACGCTGCTGCAGGCTGGAGGCACCCTGATCGACACCGCCCCCAGCTATGGCGACGCGGAGGCCGTCACCGGGACCCTGCTGGCGCGCGACGCCGGGCTGCGCCCCCGCGTCTTCCTGGCCACCAAGATCAGCACGCGCGGCCATGACGCCGCGATGCGCCAGATACGCGAATCGCAGAAGGCGCTGCGCAGCGACAAACTGGACCTGATCCAGGTGCATAACCTGATCGACACCCGCAATCAGCTCGCCCTGCTGCGGGATCTGAAACAGCAGGGCCTGACCCGCTACATCGGGATCACGCACTACACCGACCACGCCCACGATGAATTGACCGAACTCGTCGAACGCGAAAAGCCCGACTTCCTCCAGGTCAACCTGTCGATCGGCGCCCGCAGCGCGGAAAAGCGCCTGCTCCCGGCGTGCCGGGCCAATGGCGTGGCGGTGCTGATCAACCGGCCATTCCAGGACGGGGCGCTGTTCCGGCGGGTGAAGGGCGTCGAACTGCCCAAGCTGGCCGCGGAAATCGACTGCACGTCCTGGGCGCAGATCTTCCTGAAATTCATCATCGGCCATCCTGCCGTCACGGCCGTCATACCCGCCACCTCCAAGCCCGCCAACATGGCGGACAACGCGCGGGCGGGCTACGGCCGCCAGCCCGACGCCGCCATGCGCGAACGCATCGCCGCGCTGCTCGGCTGACGCCATGGCGGCCGTCCTGGCATCCTGGCGCGCCCGGGCGGCGCGGGCCTTGGGCATACGGGAAGAGGAACTGGCCCCCGCGGCGTGCGGTTTCGCGTTTTTCTTCTTTTTGTTCTGCGGCTATTTCATGCTGCGCCCTATCCGCGAGACCATGGGCATCCAGGCGGGCGTGAACCAGCTGCAATGGCTGTTCACCGCCACCTTCGTCGCCACGCTGGCGGTGGTGCCGCTGTTCGGCTGGATATCCGCCCGCGTCCCGCGCGCCACCCTGGTGACCTGGGTCTACGCCTTGTTCGCCCTGACCATGGCGGGATTCGCCCTGCTGTTGCACCTGCGTCCAGGCAGCATCTGGGCCGCGCGCACGTTCTACGTCTGGCTGTCGGTCTTCAACCTGTTCGTCGTCTCCATCGCCTGGAGCCTGATGGCCGACGTGTTCCGCATGGAATCCGCCAAGCGGCTGTTCGCGCTGATCGCCGCAGGAGCCAGCGCCGGCGGGCTTTGCGGTCCGCTGCTGGGCGCCCTGCTCGCGGGCGCGCTGGGCCCTGCCGGCCTGCTCCTGCTGTCCGCGCTGCTGCTGACGGCCACACTGCCGCTCAAGCAATGGCTGCTGCGCTGGCGCTCCGCCACGCGCGCGGATGTCGCCGACGAAGACATGGAGCGGCCGATCAAGGGCGCAATCCTCGCCGGCATAACGCGCATATTCCAGTCGCGCTATCTGCTGGGCATTTCGCTTCTGGTGGTGCTGCTGGCCACGGTCAACACCTTTCTCTACATGGAGCAGGCGCGGCTGGTCGCCGATGCGTTTCCGGATACCGCCCAGCGCATCCGCGTCTTCAGCGCGCTGGATTTCACTGTGCAGACGCTGGCGTTGCTGTCGCAGATCTTCATCACCGGCCGCGTGGCCGCCCGGCTGGGCCTGCGCTTCCTCCTGACCGCGGTGCCGCTTGCCGTGGCGCTGGCGTTCCTGGCCCTGGCCGCCTTCCCTGTCTTCGCGGTGCTGGCGGGCGCCATGATCCTGCGCCGGGCCGGAGAGTACGCCCTGATCAGGCCCGGACGGGAAATGCTGTTCACCGCGGTGTCGCCCGAAGACAAGTACAAGACCAAGAACGTCATCGACACCGTGGTCTACCGGGGCGGCGACGCGGCCAGCGGCTGGGTCAAGGCCGGGCTGGACATGCTGGGCTACGGGGCGTCGCTGATCGCGCTGCTGGGCGCATTCGTGGCCCTCGCGGCGGCCGCGGTCGGCTATGGCCTGGGCAGGCAGGCGGACCGGCGCAACGAAGAAAACCATTAGATTTTATCGAACATCCATCTCATAAAAACAAACGGATTCCGCACAGGGCCGCCGCACAATGGCGCTGCCCTCAACGCCTCGGGAATCGTCATGAAACGCACCGCCTGCCTTGCCGCCCTGCTGCTTTGCCTTGCCGCGCCCCACGCGCATGCTGACTACCCGGAACGCGCGATCACGCTGATCGTGCCGGCCGCGGCGGGCGGCAATGCGGACATCACCGCCCGCCTCGTCGGTCAGGAAATGAGCAGGCTGCTGGGCCAGCCGGTGGTCATCGAGAACCGCGTCGGCGCTGGCGGGCGCATCGGAACCCAAGCCGTGGCCCGCGCCCCGGCCGACGGCTACACCATCGGCTATGCGCACGTCGGCACGCTAGTGCTACACCGGTTCCTGTTCAAACAGCAGCTCTACGACCTGGACCGCGACATCATGCCGATCGGCCTGGTGGCCGAAACACCGAACGTCATCGTGGTGAACGCCGCGTCGCCCTATCGCGACCTGAAGGGATTCATCGAGGCCAGCCGCGCCCAGCCGGACCGCCTGACCATGACGTCGGCGGACCCGGGCACGACCAGCGAAGTGGGCGTCAAGCTGTTCATCGCCCAGACCGGGGCGGCGGTGCGCCAGATTCCGTACAAGGCGACGGCCGCGCAGCTTTCCGACCTGCTCGGCGGCCACGTCGACTCGATGATGGAAAACCTGCCGCCCCTGATCGGCAACCTGAAGGACGGACGCCTGCGGGCGCTCGCCGTGACGACCCGGAACCGTGCCGCTTCCAATCCGGACGTGCCGACAGTCGCCGAACAGGGCTATCCCGATTACGAGCAGTCCGCGTGGAGCGCGCTGGTCGCGCCGGCGGGCACCCCGAAGGCCGCCATATCCCGGCTCAATGCCGCGATGAACCAGGCGCTGCGCTCGGACAGCGTCAGCAAAGAGCTGCGCAGCCGCTCTCAGGAACCCCTGGGCGGAACGCCGCAGGACGTACAGACCCAGATTCGCAAGGAGCTGCCCAAATGGGAAAGCATCATCAAGGCCGCCACGCTGGATTGAACCCGGCGCCTGTCCGCACGGGAGCCGCAGCATGGTCCGCGTAAGCCGCGAGGACTTCAGCGTGGCCGCCGCCACCAATGTGTCGGCGTACCGCCGCATCACGGTCCCGGTGCTGCGGGTAGAAGCGGGCCCGGGGCCCGCCGTCGCGCTGATTGCCGGCGTGCATGGCGACGAATGGGAGGGCCAGGCAGCCATCCTGGACCTCTGGCACGAATTGCCCAGCATACTGACGCGCGGCACGGTATATCTGCTGCCCGCCGTCAACGCCGAGGCCTCGCTGGCCGGCACGCGCCTGTCGCCGGCCGACGGCGGCAACCTGAACCGCGCGTTCCTCGGCGCCCCCGCACGAGGCTATACCGAAGGCGTGGCCGCCGCGCTGGAAGCCCGGCTGCTGCCCCGCGTGCAGGCCATGGTGGACGTGCACAGCGGCGGCGCCTCGCTGCGCTACCTTCCTTCCTCGGTGATCACGCGCCATGGCGACGATGCCTACGATGCGCGCCTGCCCGCGCTGGCCCGCGCCTTCGGGTTGCCTCACTGCATGTTCTTCCGCGGCGGCGAGCCCGGCTCCATGCCCGCCGCGGCCAGCCGGCACGGCGTGCTGCGCCTGAGCGCGGAGATCGGCGGCGGCCGGGAAACCAGCCAGTCGCTGGCGGACCGCTGCCGCGCAGGCCTGCTGGGCTGCCTGGGCGAACTGGGCCTGCTGCCGGACCGCACGCCCGCGCCCGCGCCGGAAGTGCGCCTCTACGACCTGGACGCGGCCGCCGCGACGCTGCGTGCGCGCGAGTCCGGCGTGTTCGTCCCCGGCGTGGAACTGGGACAATCCGTCGCTGCGCTCCAGCACATCGGCCGCCTGATCGAACCCGCCCGCCCCGACAGCCCCATGCGCGCCCTGCTGAGCCCGCAGTCGGGCACCGTCGTCTGCCTGCGGCCCATCGCGCGCAGCGACGACGGCGACTGCCTGCTGCAGGTCGCGCCAGCCCTTCCCCTGGACTCCCTTGTTTCAAAGTACTGATCCATGCAGATGAACCCCAGATTGTCCAACCTGCGCTGCATCCGCTGCGCCAGCCTCTGGCCTCCCGGCGACTATCCCGAAGGCTGCCCAAGCTGCCTGGCGGCCGGCCATCCCGCCACGCTGGAATGCCTATACACCGCCGCCCCGCATGATCTCGCCATCCCGTTGCCCGTGCTCGCGCCGGTCACGCTGGGTGAAGGCGCCACCCCCACGCTCGACGCGGCGGACCTGGCGCGCGCGGAAGGCGTGGGCCAGTTGTGGATCAAATGCGAAAGCGCCAACCCCACTGGCAGCCACAAGGACCGCATGTCGGCCCAGTTGGTGTCGCGCGCACGCCTTGCCGGCGCCACCCGCGTGGCGGCAGCCTCCAGCGGCAACGCCGGCGTTTCCCTGGCCGCCTATTGCGCCGCCGCGGGCCTGCAGGCCGACATCGCCATCACCCGCAACTGCCCGCCCCTGCAGCGCGACGCCATGGAGCGCTTCGGCGCGCGGCTCCGCGCCTTCGAAGACAGCCTGGGCCGCTGGCCATATGTCCAGGACCTGTGCCGCAACCACGGCGCGTTTGCCGGCACCAACTACCTGAACCCGCCGGTGGGCACCCACCCCTACGGCGTGGAAGGCTACAAGCCGATCGCGCAGGAGATCCTGGACGATTGCGGCCTGCCCACCGACATCATCGTGCCCACGGCGCGCGGCGACCTGCTCTGGGGCATCTACCTGGGCTGGCAGCATCTACACCAGACCGGCCGCATCGACCGCCTGCCCCGGCTGCACGCGGTAGAGCCCTACGCCCGCCTGTCGCGCGCCCTGGCCACGGGCGATGCCCGCGGCCAGTGGGAAAGCGCGACGGAGCAATACTCCATCGCGGGCGGCACATGCACGCTGCAGGCGCTGGAAGCCCTTGCTCGTTCGGGCGGCGCGCCAGTGGAAACATCGGACGCTCAGGCGGGCGACGCGCGCCAGCGGCTGGAACGCATGGGGCTGGGCGCGGAGCTGTCCTCGGCCGCGGCGCTGGCGGCCGTGTCCCGGCTCCGCCTGGCGGGCAAGCTGGACGCGGAATCGTCCGTGGTGCTGATCCTGACATCCGACGGGCGCCGCGGCTGAGCACCGCGTCGGGCGCGATGCGCGCGGCCTGCGGCCTGCGGCAGCAGGCGCTAGACGCCGAAACGCTCGACCAGGGGCGCCAGCGCCGCGCGCAAGCAGGTGGCCCAGAACTTGCCGGCTTCGGACAACGGCCGGCTGCCATGCAGAATCATGTGGCATTCGAAATGCACGGGCGCCGCAAGCGGCCGGTAGCTCAGCCCCGCCGCCTCCATCCCCAGCGCGGTCGCGGGGTTGGCGATGCCGACGCCGTGCCCGGCCAGCGCCAGTTGGCAGACCGTGCTGGAGTACGGCGTCTCGATCGCGACGCGGAGCGTCCGCCCGGCCTGATGCAGCAAGGCGTCCAACCGCTTGCGCGAGCCGTCCTCGGCATTCAGGGCGATCACGTCCGCATCGGCCAGATGTGAAAAATCCACCGACTCCAGCCGAGCCAGGGCGTGCCCCGCCGGAAACACCGCCACCGCCCGCAGGCTGGCCAGGCGATGCCCGCGCAGGCCTTCCAGTTCCGATTCGTCGGCAACCGCCGCCAGATCGAGTTCGCCCGACACGACCATGTCGCGCAAGGTGTTGGAATCCCGGATCTGCAGATAAAGCGGCGTGTCGGGATAGCGCGTGCGGAAACGCGAGATGGCGTCGCTGACGATGGCGCCGCTGTAGGCGTGAATGCAGCCGATGCGCAGCCGCGGCTGGGCGGCGCCGCGGATCGCGCGGATCTTGCGGCCCAGGCTTTCCAGGCCCACATTCAGGCGGCGGATTTCCTCGTACAGCAGCGTGGCCTCGGGTGTGCGCTGCATGCGCTGGCGCACCCGCTCGAACAGGCGCATTTCAATGCTGCTCTCCAGCGCGGCCAGCGTGGCGCTGACGGTCGCGGGCGACACGTCCAGCCGCCGGGCGGCGGCGGTCACGCTTTCCGTTTCATAGACGGTGCGGAAGGTCTCGACCTGCTTGAGCGTGAAGGTCATGGTCCGCGCGCAGAGCGTTCAGATGCGTTGCAGGTCCAGCAGCACGCGCCGCGTCGACAGCGGACGGCCAGCCAGGTTCTCGGCGAGGCGCGCGCGCAGGTCGCTGCGCAGCGCGGGCTCGATCACGGGATCGTCGAAATCGGGCGTCGCCTCGTCCACGCCATAGCCGGTTTCGCGCAGCAGGGTCCATTCAAAGCGGCGCAGTGCGCCGGCGGCGCGGGTGCCTCCGGACAACTGCTGCAGGGCCATGTCGTAGGCGTCGAACAACAGCGGATGCGCGTCCTCGCGCGGGAGCAGGCGCAGCAGCAGTTCATTCATGTACCACGCCGACATCAGGGCCGACCCGGCCAGCGGCCGTATACCGGCGATCTCGGCGCGCGTCAGGGTTTTGACTTCGCCATTGCCGGTCCAGGACAGCAGCAGCGGCTGGAACGCGGACAACACCGGACGCAGGACGGAATACGGGCGCTTGGCGCCCTTGGCGACCATGGCCACGCAGCCATGATCGCGCGAGAAGGTCTGAACAATCAGGGAGGTTTCACGCCACGCCGTGGCGTGCAGCATGAATCCGGGACGATCCTGGACGCGAGGCGCCCTTCTACTCATATCCCAGATCGCGCAGCGCACCCTCGCGGTCGGACCAGCCCTTGCGCACCTTGATGTAGACCTCCAGGTGCACCGGTTTGTCCAGCAGCTTGGCGATGTCCTGCCGCGCCTCCGTGGCGATACGCTTCATGTGCATGCCGCCCGTGCCCAGGAGGATGGGCTTGTGGCTGTCGCGTTCGACCACGACGCAGGCATTGATGCTGGCGCCCTTCGCGGTCTCTTCCCATTGCTCGATGACGACGGTGCAGCCGTAAGGCAGTTCGTCGCCCACCAGGCGGAAGATCTTCTCGCGCACGAGCTCGGCGGCGATGAAGCGCATGGGGCGGTCGGTCAGCGTGTCCTCTTCGAACATCGGCTCGCCTTCCGGCAGGCGCGACGCGATTTCGTCCAGCAGCTGGTCCAGTTGCTGGTTCTTGGTGGCGCTGACCGGCACCACGGCGCCGAACGGATGCTGCGCCATGATCTTGGACACGAAGGCGAACAGGTCGTCGCGGTTCTTCAGCGCGTCGATCTTGGACACGACGAGTATCGTGCGCTCCGGATTGGGCAGCAGCGGCAGCAGCTTGGCGTCCCCTTCGGACCACTTGCCGGCTTCAACCACATGCACCACCACGTCCACGTCAGCCAGGGCCTGCGTGACGACGCGGTTCATCATGCGGTTCATCGCGCCGCCGTGGCGCGTCTGGAAGCCGGGCGTGTCGACGAACACGAACTGTTCGTGCTCGCGCGTCAGCACACCGTGGATGCGGTGGCGCGTGGTCTGCGCCTTGCGCGACACGATGGAGATCTTGGAACCGATCAGGGCGTTCGTCAGCGTGGACTTGCCCACATTGGGACGGCCAACGATGGCTACGAAGCCGGTACGAAAAGGGGTATCGCTCATTTAGTCTCTTGAGCCACTGCCACAGGCAGCGACAATTGCGCGGTTTTGCGCGCCTTGCCCGACTTGCGGGCAGCCTTGGTGGCCGGGCTGACGGCCAGCGCGGCCTCCAGCGCCAGCTTGGCCGCTGACTGTTCGGCGGCGCGGCGGCTGGCGCCGGGCGCCATCACCTTGATATCGAGCGCCGGAATGGCGCATTCGACTTCGAACTGCTGGCTGTGGGCCGCACCGTGCGTGGCCACCACCGTATACAGCGGCAGGGCCAGCTTGCGGCCCTGCAGGAATTCCTGCAGCAGGGTCTTGGCGTCCTTGCCCAGGGTCTTGGGATCCACGGACGCCAGCACCGGCTGGTACTGGCGCACGATCACGCGGCGGGCCGCATCGAACCCGGCATCCAGGAAGACCGCGCCGAAGATCGCCTCGACGGTGTCGGCCAGGATGGATGGGCGGCGGAAACCGCCGCTCTTGAGTTCGCCTTCGCCCAGGCGCAGGTACTGCGACAATTCCAGGCGCTGGGCGATATCCGCCAGCGACGCCTGCTTGACCAGGTTGGCCCGCAGGCGCGACAGATCGCCTTCGTCGATTTTGGAGTAACGCTCGAACAGCATCGCCGCCACGACGAAGTTCAGCACGGAATCCCCAAGGAATTCCAGCCGCTCGTTATGGCGCGCACCATGGCTGCGATGCGTCAGGGCCTGTTCAAGCAAGGCCGGATCACCGAAGTGGTGGTCCAGGCGATTTTCTAGCGTGGCTAGCGACATAATCAGTTGAATCGGCCGATACGGCTGAGATCGCTGAAGTTCATCCAGATGAAGAAAGCGCGGCCGACGATATTGGATTCGGGCACGAAGCCCCAGTACCGGCTGTCTGCGCTGTTATCCCGATTATCGCCCATGGCGAAAAAATTCCCTTCGGGTACTTTGCAGCGTACCCCATTGCGGCTGTATTGGCAGTTACCGCGGTTGGGAAATTGCCACATCGGGGAATATTCCTGCGGCTTTCCTTCATCAAGCAGGATCTTGTGCTCAACGTCGCCCAACTTCTCTTTATATTGGGCAATATACGACACACGATCCGGCTCAAAATAGTCGCCGTCGCGCACATGCGGCACCAATTCACCGTTCACGTACAGTTTTTTGTCCAGGTAGGCGATTTCGTCGCCCGGCAGGCCCACCACGCGCTTGATGTAGTCGACGTCCGGATCCACCGGATAGCGGAACACGAAGACATCGCCGCGCTGCGGCGTGCCGATGGGGATGATCTTCTTGTCGATCACCGGCAGGCGCAGGCCATAGCTGAATTTGTTCACCAGGATCAGGTCGCCCGACTGCAGCGTGGGCAGCATCGAGCCCGACGGAATGCGAAACGGCTCGACCACGAACGAACGCAGCATGAAGACAAACAGAATGACGGGAAAGAAGCTGACCGCGTACTCGATCCACCACGGCACGCGCCGCGCGGCGTCGCCGGCTTCGCGGCGCAGGCGTTCGGCTTCCTGGGCGTCGCCCACCAGGGCAACGTCGTACTGCGCCATGGCGGCCTGAGCGCGGCGCTCGCGCCCCTTGCGCAGCACCGCCAGATCAAGCACCCAGATAATGCCGGTCAAGACCAGCAGAACAAACAAGATCAGGGCAAAGTTCCAACTCATCAGCTAATCGCCTTCTTTTTGGTTCTATTTGTCTTCCACTTGCAGGATGGCCAGGAACGCCTCCTGCGGGATTTCCACGCTGCCCACCTGCTTCATGCGCTTCTTGCCGGCCTTCTGCTTTTCCAGCAGCTTCTTCTTGCGCGAGATGTCGCCGCCATAGCACTTGGCCAGCACGTTCTTGCGCAGCGCCTTGACGTTTTCGCGCGCGATGATTTCCGCGCCGATCGCCGCCTGGATGACGACGTCGAACATCTGGCGGGGGATCAGCCCGCGCATGCGGGTGACGACGTCGCGGGCGCGGTGGCGCGCATTGCTGCGGTGGACGATGACGGCCAGCGCGTCGACGCGGTCGTTGTTGATCAGCAGGTCCACGCGCACCACGTCCGCCGAGCGGTATTCCAGGAACTCGTAGTCCATCGAGGCATAGCCGCGCGACACCGACTTCAGCTTGTCGAAGAAGTCCAGCACGATCTCGGCCAGCGGGATCTCGTACACCAGGTGGACCTGGCGGCCGTGGTAGCTCATGTTGACCTGCACGCCGCGCTTGTTGTTGCACAGCGTCATCACCGGGCCGACATAGTCTTGCGGCATGAACAGCGTGACCTTCACGATGGGTTCGCGGATGTCCTGGATCTTGCCGATCTCGGGCATGCGCGAGGGGCTTTCCACGGTGATCACGGAACCGTCGCGCTGCTCGACTTCATACACCACCGACGGCGCGGTGGTGATGATGTCCATGTCGAATTCCCGCTCCAGGCGTTCCTGCACGATTTCCATGTGCAGGAGGCCCAGGAAGCCGCAGCGGAAGCCGAAGCCCAGCGCCTGCGAGACTTCGGGCTCGAACATCAGCGCGGCGTCGTTGAGCTTGAGCTTTTCGAGGGAATCGCGCAGCTGGTCGTATTCCGAGCTTTCCACCGGGTACAGGCCGGCGAACACCTGCGGCTTGACTTCCTTGAAGCCGGGCAGCGGGCTGGCGGCGGGCTTGTTGGCCAGCGTGACCGTATCGCCGACCTTGGCGTCTTCCAGTTGCTTGATGCCGGCGATGATGAAACCCACTTCGCCCGCGGACAGATGCGGACGCTGCTGCGACTTCGGCGTGAACACGCCGGTCTGCTCGCAAAGGTGGGTGGCGCCGGAGGCCATCAGCAGGATCTTGTCCTTGGGCTTGAGCACGCCATTGACGATGCGCACCAGCATGACCACGCCCACGTAGTTGTCGAACCACGAGTCGATGATCAGCGCCTGCAGCGGCGCATCGGGATCGCCCTTCGGAGCCGGAACCCGGGCCACGATGGTTTCGAGGATCTCGTCGATGCCCATGCCGGTCTTGGCGCTGGCCAGCACGGCGTCGGTGGCGTCGATGCCGATCACGTCCTCGACTTCCTGGCGCGCGCCATCCGGATCGGCTTGCGGCAGGTCCATCTTGTTCAGAACCGGCACCACTTCCACGCCCAGCTCGATGGCGGTGTAGCAGTTGGCCACCGTCTGCGCTTCCACGCCCTGCGACGCGTCCACCACCAGCAGCGCGCCTTCGCACGCGGACAGGGAGCGGCTGACCTCGTACGAGAAGTCCACGTGCCCCGGGGTGTCGATCAGGTTCAGGTTGTAGACCTTGCCGTCCTGCGCCTTGTAATGCAGGGCGGCGGTCTGCGCTTTGATGGTGATGCCGCGCTCGCGCTCGATTTCCATGGAATCGAGGACCTGCGCAGACATTTCGCGATCCGCCAGCCCGCCGCAGCGCTGGATCAGGCGATCGGCCAGGGTCGACTTGCCGTGATCGATGTGGGCAATGATGGAGAAGTTGCGGATATGCTGCATGCTTGAATTTATAAGGGACGGAACGGTCGGCACACTGCCGGATGACACCGCCGCCGGAGTACGCACGGCCGACGTGTAGGGCGCTGACGGGCTATGCCCGGACAAAAACGAGGGGGCGCCCTGCGCCCCCTCTTGTGGCAACCAGCCATTTTAGCTGGTCTTGGGCCATTTTTTCTGCCAGCAGGCCCCGATCACTTCGACGCCGGCACGGCCACCCATTGCGTCTGCTCTCCGCGGCGCACCAGGAGGCCGACGGAACGGGTCTTGTCCAGCTTGCCGACGAGCTCGCCGAACTGCTTCGCGCCGGTGACGTCGGTGTCGTTCAAAGCCAACACAATGTCGCCTTCCTGCAGGCCCGCCTTCGCGGCCGCGCCCTCGGCAACCTTCACCTGCACGCCGCCCTTGATGCGCAGCTTCTTCTGGACGTCGGCAGGCACATCCACCACGCCCAGGCCCAGCGCATTGGTGACTTCGGGCGCGGGCGCCGGCTTCTTGCCAGCCGCCGCCGTCTTCTCGGCGGGGATCTCGCCCACCTTGACCGACAGCGTCACGCTCTTGCCCTTGCGCCAGACTTCCATGTCGGCGCGGGTGCCCGGCTTGGTCTCGCCCACGATGCGCGGCAGGTCGGACCAGCGCTTGATCGGTTCATTGTTGAATTTCAGGATCACATCGCCCGGCTGCACGCCCGCCTGCTCGGCAGGACCCTCGGCTTCGACGCTGCTGACCAGCGCGCCCTCGGCCTTGGGCAGGCCGATGGCTTCGGCCACGTCCTTGCCGACCTCGCCGATCTGCACGCCGACGCGGCCGCGCGTGACCTTGCCCGTGGTGCGCAGCTGATCCACCACGCGCATCGCTTCGTCGATCGGAATGGCCAGCGAAATGCCCATGAAGCCGCCGCTGCGCGAAATGATCTGCGAATTGATGCCCACGGCCTCGCCATCCAGGTTGATCAGCGGACCGCCCGAATTGCCCGGGTTGACCGCGACATCAGTCTGGATGAACGGCAGATATTCGCCGGTATCCCGGCCGATGGCGCTGACGATGCCCGACGTTACGGTGGAATCCAGGCCGAACGGCGAACCGATAGCCAGCACCCACTGCCCCTTCTTCAGCTTCTTGGGATCGCCGATGACCAGCGGGGTCATGTCCTTGGCTTCGATCTTGATAAGCGCAACGTCCGTGCGCTCGTCCGTGCCGATGACCTTGGCCTTGAACTCGCGACCGTCGGTCAACGTGACATAGATGTCCGTCGCATCCACGACCACGTGGTTGTTGGTCAGGATGAAGCCGTCAGCCGAAATAAAGAAGCCCGACCCGACGCCGCGCGGCACGGTGCGCTCTTCCGGCTGGGAAGGCTGCGGGCGCTGGCGCGGATTGGGTGTCGGCTGGCCGCCGCCCGGGGGCTGGAACTCGGGCCCGAAGAACCACCGGAACAGCTCGTAGGGGTCATTGCCGCCCGGGCCGTTGCCGCCTCGCACCGGGACGGTGGCGGTGGTGCGGATGTTGACCACCGCGGGGTCGGCCTTTTCGACGATGGCCGTGAAATCGGGCAGCCCGACCGCTGCGGGCGGCGTCTGCGCGATCGAAACCGGAACATAGGCGGCGGACAGCACCACACCCGCCGCGACAGCCGCGACAAAGCGCCGGAAAGTAGCGTTCGAGACCGTCATTGCTTTCATAAGTGACTCCGAAATTACTGCTTGCGGAAGAGCAGGATCACTTGGACCCCGCCTCCGCCGGTGCGGCTGCCGCGGGTGCGGGAGGCACGTACTCAGTGGCTTGCGCAAGCTGTTCCAGCGTGGCCGCAGGCACTTCGCCCACCGCCGTGAGCCAGAAATCGGCGATGCGCGCGCCGTAGACATTGATGGCGCCGCGCTGGGCCGCGCCATGCGGCGGCGGATGGCCGCGCTGGTTATCGTACGGTTCGATGAAGACTGAGATCGCGGCCAGGCCGTCGGACAGCACCATTTGGCTCACCGGCGACCCGCGCCCCATGGAGCGCGCCACCTGCATGATGGCCTTGAACCCCTTGGGCGCGGGGATGCGCCAGCCTTGCGCGGCCAGGTCCACGGGCTTCATGCTGGGCTCGAGCACTTTCCAGTCGCGCGTGTTCCAGCGCGAGGACAGCGATTGCGGATCCACTTCCGACCCCAGCCGCAGCGAGGTGAAGGACACCTGCTCGACGACGCCACGGGAGGCGTTCAGGGTCTGGGCCTTCAGCAGCAGGTTGGTTTCGACGTCTGCGCACAAACGATACCCGTAACGCAGCTTGTCCAGCGGTTCAATGGTGATCAGGCGGCACTCGCGGCCGGCCACGCGATGCAGGGCCGGCTCGGTGCGGATCTTGTAGTGTTCGGACAGATTGGCGGGATCGCCCAGCAGCAGACCGGGGAACCGGTCGCCGCGGCGGCGCTCGACCAGGACGGTCTTGCGCTCGGGGATCAGGCACTGCACGTCGTCGTTGTGGCGCAGGTATTCGCGGGGCTGGCCATCGAGGATCTCGAGGCGCTCGCGCTCGCCCGTGCCGTCCAGCACGTGAACAAGGCGCGACGACTGGATCATCTCGCCTTGCTGATACATGAAGACGCCGGCGTAGTCCTGCTTGCGCGCCGCCTGCTGGATGCGGGAAAGCAGCTGCACGACATCGTCGGTCTGGCCGGCGGGCGTGGCGCCCGCGGCTGCCGCGGGTTCATGCGCGGCCAGGAAAGCAGTCAGGAGCGTTGCGGCGAACCAGCCTGCGCGGTGCGCCTGCCATGAGGCGGCTCGTCCCAGCACCGGCCAGCGTAACGGAAGCACAAGCGCCATCAACGTCC
The DNA here is from genome assembly GCF_000236785.1 of Achromobacter arsenitoxydans SY8. Taxonomy (GTDB): domain Bacteria; phylum Pseudomonadota; class Gammaproteobacteria; order Burkholderiales; family Burkholderiaceae_B; genus Achromobacter; species Achromobacter arsenitoxydans. The sequence goes on from NZ_AGUF01000042.1 coordinate 145,499, forward strand.
CGCTCCGGCTTCAAACGACACCTGCCGCACCGCGCTGGGACCCGCCATCTGGCGATGGGCCTCCAGGTAGTCGCGCAAGCCCGAATCGTCGGAGGCAGCAGCCGGGGAACTGGCGTCGGCCAGCACGCGCACCTCAGTGGCCGGTGCGCCCGTCACATACGGCTGCGCCACCCAGGCGACCGTCGCGACAGCCGCCGCCACGGCCAGGCCGGACAGGCCAAGACGCAAAGGCGAGCGGCGCCGGGGCGCCGCTACGATGGGCAATTCCGCGTCCAGCGCCCGTGCCAGCCGGGCCTGGAAGGCCGCGCTCGGCGTCAGCGCCAGGTCGGAATTACGTAGGGAATCACCGATCAGATGATAGGTGTCCCAGGTCTGGCGTCCCTCTTTGGACAACAGACTGGGAAGAATATCGTCGGAATCCTCTCCGTCCATCCAGGCGGAGACCGATTCCTCCCAGGAGGACTCGGCGATCTCAACGGATTTGGCTGCTGTTTGCATGACTGCCACTCCTTACCAGCGACGCTCGACATCGGTGTCGAGCAATGGACGCAACTTGGTGGCAATGGCTTCGCGCGCACGAAAAATGCGGGAGCGCACCGTACCAATCGGGCAATCCATGCTCTGGGCGATGTCTTCGTAACTCATACCTTCGATTTCACGCAGGACAATTGCGGTGCGCAATTCTTCAGGCAATTCCTCAATTGCCGCGTTCACCGTTTCGGCGATTTCGCGGCTGGCAACCATGGATTCCGGCGTGCTTATATCGGTTAGGTTGTCGGTTTCGTTAAAAGTTTCACCGTCTTCCGTTTCTATCGCATTTGGCGCGCTGGGCCGGCGCCCCTGGGAGGCGAGCCAATTGCGGGCCGTATTGATGGCGATTCGGTACAGCCACGTGTAGAAGGCGCTTTCGCCCCGAAACTGGGGCAAGGCCCGATAGGCCTTGATGAAGGCTTCCTGGGCGACGTCCTCGATTTCGGCGGGGTCGCGGATCATCCGGGCCAACAGACGCAGGATCTTGCGCTGGTACTTGAGCACCAGTAGATCGAACGCCTTCTTGTCGCCCCGCTGGACGCGTGCAACGAGCTCAGCGTCGACTTCGCGCTCGCTCATGAGGCCTCCTGCGGACGGAATGCCGGGCGCGCGCGCCGCGCCGCGCCCGTGAGCAGGCGCAGGCGCCGCCAGGAATCGGACCGCAGCGTCTGGCGCCAGACGGTAAGAGTGATTTTGCGAGTGGTAAAGGCCGTACTCCCGGTGGGCAAGGGCTGCAAAGTGAGCGTCAGCCAGGCAGGACCCCGCTGCTGGTCCACCAGCAGCGCATCTTGCCAGCCTTGCGGCCGGCGCACCTGCCAGCGGCCAGTCCCGGTTGCCGTGCGTAGCGCCGTTACCGGGGACGGGGTGCTCCGTGCCGAGTGTAACAGCCCCGACAGCACGAGCAGAAACGCGAGCAGCGCAATAGCCGCCCAGGCCTGCCCGTGCCACGCGGCCGCTGTCAGCATGCTGGCCGCGGCAACGGCCAGCGCCAGCCCGAAGAGCGCGGCGGCGCCCCTGTGCTGCGAGACAGGGACGCGGAACGCCCAACGTTCCCCGACCGAGCCTTCCAAATCAGACCCGGCGAACGGCCATCGAGCCGTTGGTGCCGCCAAAGCCGAACGAGTTCGACAGGCCGACTTCGATCTTCATCTGCCGCGCCTCGTTGGCGCAGTAATCCAGATCGCATTCCGGATCTTGATTGAAGATGTTGATCGTGGGAGGCGAAACCTGGTTGTACACGGCCAGGGTCGTGAACACGGCTTCGATGCCGCCCGCGGCGCCCAGCAAGTGGCCGGTCATCGACTTGGTCGAGTTGACCACCAGCTTCTTGGCGTGATCGCCGAAGGCCAGCTTCAGTGCATCGGTTTCGTTCTTGTCGCCCAGCGGCGTCGACGTGCCATGCGCGTTGACGTACTGGATGTCCTCGGGGTTCAGGCCGCCGTTGCGCAGGGCGTTCATGACGCCGCGGCGCGGGCCGTCCTTGTCCGGAGCCGTGATGTGATGGGCGTCCGAGCTCATGCCGTAGCCGGCAAGTTCGCCGTAGATGCGCGCGCCGCGCTTCTTGGCATGCTCGTATTCTTCCAGCACCAGCACGCCGGCGCCCTCGCCCAGAACGAAACCGTCACGGTCGCGATCCCAGGGACGCGACGCCGTCTGAGGATCGTCGTTGCGGGTAGACAAGGCGCGCATCGCGGCAAAGCCGCCGATGCCCAGCGGCGAAACGGTCGATTCGGCGCCGCCGGCGATCATCACGTCGGCATCGCCGTATTCGATCAGGCGCGCCGCATCGCCGATGCAATGCAGGCCCGTCGTGCAAGCCGATACCACGGCGTAGCTGGGGCCCTTCATGCCGTAGTTGATCGACAGATGGCCGGAAATCAGGTTGATCAGCGAACCCGGGACGAAGAACGGCGAAATGCGCCGAGGTCCCTTGGACAGGTATTCGACCTGGGTTTCTTCGATACGCGGCAGACCGCCGATGCCGGAACCCACGATCACGCCGATGCGCTCGGCATTGGCTTCGGTGACTTCCAGGCCGCAATCGCGCCAAGCCTGCATCCCGGCGGCCAGGCCGTAATGGATGAAGGTATCCATCTGGCGGGCTTCCTTGGCCGAAATGTAGGTGCTGATGTCGAAGTCTTTGACTTCGCCGGCAATGTGGGTGGTGATGGCCGAGGGATCGAAACGGGTGATGCGGCTGATGCCAGAACGTCCGTTGACGATATTGTCCCAAGCGGTGGTCAGGTCATTTCCTACGGGAGAAATGATACCCAGGCCGGTGATGACGACACGTCGCTTCACGGATGACTCCTCAAACAGACAAAAGAAAGGCGGTTTTCGGGATGCGCTGCGCGTGTGGACCACACGAAAGCGGGTCAGGCAATACGACGCCCTTCCCGCAGGTGGACCACACGGCAAATTCCTGAAACCGCCCCGATTCCCGGTTGGCCGAGGTCAGCTCGGGCAACCAGAACGATATAGGCTGAGCTTACTGCTTACCGTGCGAATTGATGTAGTCAATCGCTTGTTGCACGGTCGTGATCTTTTCGGCCTCTTCGTCGGGGATCTCGGTCTCGAATTCGTCTTCGAGGGCCATGACCAGTTCGACCATGTCGAGCGAATCGGCACCGAGGTCGTCAAGGAAGGAGGATTCGTTCTTGATCTCGGCTTCGTTGACGCCAAGTTGTTCAGCGACGATCTTCTTGACGCGCTGTTCGATGCTTTCCATGCAGATCTCCAATTGGGAAAAATCCCGCGAATTATAGCCAAGCGCGGAGCGATGCAACGCCTGACCGTGACAAAAATAACACCGCGCACTGGTTCTGTCGCCGAGAGCGGCGCAGGGATATCCGTGTGCGGCGTTTCCGGTGAATCGCGCGCTGCGCCGCCGGCTTCCCGGCGGCAGCGTGGCGGCGCAAGCCGCCCCGCGCGATTCGTGATTTATTGCATATACATCCCGCCGTTGACGTGCAGGGTGGTGCCGGTAATGTAACCCGCCTGCGGTCCGGACAAAAATGCCACGGCGTGGGCGATGTCCGTCGGCGAGCCCAGACGGCCCAGCGGAATCTGTTGCAGCAACGCGGCGGTCTGGTTTTCGCCCAGCGCGCGCGTCATGTCAGTGTCGATGAAACCAGGCGCGACGCAGTTCACGGTGATGTTGCGGCTGCCCAGTTCACGCGCCAGCGCACGCGACATGCCCGCCACGCCAGCCTTGGCGGCGGCATAGTTGGCCTGCCCGGCGTTGCCGCTGGAGCCCACCACGGAAGTCACGTTGATGATCCGTCCCCAGCGCGCCTTCATCATGCTGCGCAAAACGGCGCGCGACAGGCGGAAGACCGACGCCAGGTTGGTGTCGATCACGGCCGACCAGTCGTCGTCCTTCATGCGCATCGCCAGCGTATCACGGGTGATGCCCGCGTTATTGACGAGGATGTGCGGGCCGCCGCCTTCCTTGCCCAGCGCGTCGATCAGCGCATCGCAGGCTTCGGCGTTGGTAACGTCGAGCACCACGCCGCGGCCGCCAAACGGGGCCAGCGCTTCGGTGATGCCGGCCGCGCCCGATTCGGAAGTGGCGGTGCCGACCACGGTAGCGCCGCGGGCGGCCAGTTCCAGGGCGATGGCGCGGCCAATGCCGCGCGTGGCGCCGGTGACGAGCGCGATCTTGCCCTGCAGTTCGGTCGAGGTGTTATCCATTATTCAGTTTCCGTTAACGGCTGCCAGCGCGGCCTCAAGCGAAGCCGGATCGGTGATGGCCAGGCCGGTAAGTTCGGGATCAATGCGCTTGGTCAGGCCGGCCAGCACTTTGCCGGGACCGCATTCGATGATGTGCGTGACGCCTTGCGCCTTCATGGCGCGCAGGGTTTCCACCCAGCGCACAGGATGCCACGCCTGGCGCACCAGCGCATCCCGGATTGCCCCGGGTTCCGTGGGCGAAGCCACGTCGACGTTGTTGATCACCTGGATCTGCGGCGCCGCGACGGCGACGTCTGCGAGCGCAGCGGACAGCACATCGGCGGCGGGCTTGAGCAGGCTGGAATGGAACGGCGCGGACACCGGAAGGATCAGCGCGCGCTTTGCGCCCGCTGCCTTGGCAAGTTCGCAGGCGCGCTCGACGGCGGCCTTGTGGCCGGCGATGACGACCTGAGCGGGCGCGTTGAAGTTGACGGCTTCGACAACTTCACCCTGCGCGGCATCGGCGCACGCGGCGCGCACGGCGTCGTCATCCAGGCCGAGGATCGCAGCCATGGCGCCGGTACCCACGGGCACGGCCGCCTGCATGGCGTCGGCGCGTACGCGCACGAGGCGCACGGCGTCTTCGAGCGCCAGCGAACCGGCGGCGGTCAGCGCGGCGTATTCGCCCAGGCTATGGCCGGCCACGACGTCCGGCTTGCGGCCGCCCGCGGCACACCAGGCCGCGTAGAACGCGGCGCCGGCGGTCAGCATGGCGGGCTGGGTGTTGGTGGTCAGGTTGAGCTGTTCGGCGGGCCCCTGCGCGATGAGCGCGCCCAGGTCCTGCCCCAGCGCCTGCGAAGCGCGCGCGACGGTGTCGGTGACCGCGGCCACGCCAGACCAGGCATCCAGCATGCCGACTGCTTGAGAACCTTGGCCAGGAAAGACAAAAGCGATTTTCATGATTAGCGTGTGGATAGATTCAGTGTCTGTGAGGAGCGCCAGGCGCATGCTCCGGGCGGTCGCGGCACACATGTCGCCTCGCCCGGCGCAAGCCTTTACATGCGGGCCAGGACCGAGCCCCAGGTGAATCCGCCGCCTACGCCTTGCATCAGGATGAGCTGGCCCGGCTTGACACGGCCATCGCGGCGCGCGGCATCGAGCGCCAGCGGCACGCTGGCCGCAGAGGTATTGGCGTGGCTATCGACGGTGATGACGACCTTCTCGACCGGCACGCTGAGCTTGCGGGCCAGGAAATTCAGGATGCGCACATTGGCCTGATGCGGAATCAGCCAATCCACGTCGGCGACTTCCACACCGGCTTCGGCGCAGGTGTCGCGCGCGGAGCGATCCAGCACGGTCACGGCCTGCTTGAACACGGCCTGGCCGTCCATGCGCAGGAAAGGATCGCCCGTCACGTCGCCGTAGGCCACGTTGCCCGCAGCGCTGAGGATCTTCATCTGGCTGCCGTCGGCATGCAGCTGCGCGGCCAGGATGCCCGGCTTGTCGGAAGCCTTCAGCACTACCGCGCCGGCGCCGTCGCCGAACAGCACGCAGGTGCTGCGATCGTTCCAGTCCAGGATGCGCGAGAACACTTCGGCGCCGATCACCAGTGCGCAACGCGCGCGGCCGGCGCGGATGAAGCTGTCGGCGGTGGTGAGCGCGTAAACGAAGCCGCTGCAGACGGCCTGCACGTCGAATGCGGCCGAACCCTTGGCGCCGAGATTGGCCTGCACCAGGCAAGCCGTACTGGGAAACACGAAATCCGGGGTGGACGTGGCCACCACGATCAGGTCGACGTCGGACGCATCGACCCCGGCATCGGCCAGCGCGCGGCGCGATGCCTCGGTGGCCAGCTGGCTGGTGGTCACGCCGCGTTCGGCGAGGTGGCGCTGCCGGATGCCAGTGCGCTCGACAATCCATTCATCGGACGTGGCGATGTCGCGCGTCGCCAGTTCCGCAGCCAGTTCGTCATTCGAAACCACGCGTTCCGGCAGGAAGCTGCCGGTGCCCGCGATCACGGAATATTTCATTGCGGTATCCATCAAGCGGTGTCCCCAGCCACGTTGGGCGCCGCCGCCGAAGGGCGATCGCCAGATTGAACGCGCTTGGTAATTTGAGCGACCGTCTGAGCGGTGCGCTCCAGCAGTTTACTCACTACGGCTTCGCGGGCTCGTTGCAACGCAAAACCGAAGGCGTAAACGTCCGCGGAACCGTGGCTCTTGATTACCACGCCACGCAAGCCCAGCAAGGCGGCGCCGTTATAGCGACGATTGTCGACGCGGTTGCGCAGGCGGTTGAGCACCGGCTTGGCCACCGCGCCGGCGAGCAGCGTGATCAGATTGCGTTTGAACTCTTCGCGAATGACGTTTGAAAGCATCTTCGCCAGCCCTTCGACGGACTTGAGCACGACATTGCCGACGAAACCGTCGCAGACGACGACATCGACAGTGCCCTTGAAGATGTCATTGCCTTCCACGTTGCCGTAGAAGTTCAGCGGGCTGCCCCGCAGGAGCTCGGCGGCTTCCTTGACGACTTCATTGCCCTTGATGACTTCTTCGCCAATGTTGAGCAAGCCCACGGTGGGGTTGTCGCGATGGTCCACCGCCTGCGAGAGCGCGGCGCCCATGATGGCGAATTGCAGCAGGTGCTCGGCCGTGCAGTCCACATTCGCCCCAAGGTCCAGCACCGTGGTGGCGCGGCCCGTCTGGTTTGGAATGGACGTGGCGATCGCGGGGCGGTCGATGCCGTCCAGCGTCTTGAGCACATAGCGTGAAATGGCCATCCATGCGCCGGTGTTGCCGGCGGAAACGCAGGCGTCCGCGCGCCCGTCCTTGACGGACTGGGCGGCGAGGCGCATGGAGGAGTCTTTTTTGCGGCGCAGGGCGACCTCGACCGGGTCGTCCATGGTGACGACTTCGGAAGCCGCCACGATCTCGAGACGATCACGCGCCACGCTGCGGTGCTCGGAGAGCGCCGCTTCAATAGCGTCGGGAAGCCCGACCAGCAATAGCCGGGTGTCCGGGAATTGCCGGGCGAACTCGATCGCAGCCGGAATCGTGACGGGCAGACCGAAGTCTCCGCCCATACAGTCTATGGCGATGCGTATCACGGGTGCCAGGTATCAGCGCTCAGCCGAATTGGTCCGAGTACGAGTTCGGCCCGGGGGCCTTATTCGTCGGCCTTGGTCTTCAGGACCTTGCGGCCACGATAGAAGCCGTTCGGGCTGATGTGGTGACGCAGGTGCGTTTCACCGGTGTTGGGTTCGATGGCGGTCGACGGGGCCACCAGAAAATCGTGCGAACGGTGCATACCGCGCTTGGAGGGGGACTTCTTGTTTTGTTGAACGGCCATGATGACTCCTAGAAACGGGGCGCATTGTACGCCAAGCGGCCCGATGTTGATCTCAATCTTTGTGCTTCAGTTGTTCCAGCACCGCAAACGGCGACGGACGCTTGACAGCGGGCTCCTCTTCAGAAGCTTCGCTGGCATTGGCCTGCGCGCCCGGGCATACATCATGCTTGGGCACATACGGAATGCTCAGAATGAGCTCATCTTCGATCTGGGCCAACAGATCAAAGTGATGCGACCCCACCACCTTTTCAGGCAGGTTGGCCACAGAATCCTTTCCTTCGTCTTCGTCGTCCTCGTCGTCGTAGCCGTCGCCTTGTTCAGCAACGGAATACCCATCGTCGAGGTCGTCTTCGGATTTGACCAACTGCAGCAGGACTTCGCTGTCGACCGGATACGCAAACGGCGCATTGCACCGCTGGCAGATCACGACCGGATTCGCCTGCACATGCAGGCGCAGTAGCGGCTGACCCATCAGCAAGCCGGTCTTGCCTTCTTCGCCGCGCACGGACCAGATCACCAGACCGGCCTCGCCCGAGGGTTGTTCAGGCAAGCCGTCAACCACGCGAGCAAGCCGCACCAGAGCGATAGAACCCTGCGCCTCTTTGCCCAAGCGGGCAAAAGCGAAGGCGTCGATGCGCTTGACGTCCACATCCGCGCAGGCACCCTTGGCAGATACACCTTTGCCAGCACCCGCCGATCCGCCTGCTTCGCGGCTCGCGCCGCCAGGCAATCCCTTAGGTGTCATGTTGATGTTCCTGCAAAAATGCCGCAAAACGTTAGATAATACTGTGACTTACGTAATATCGTCAAATGCCGCATGCCTTCGAAGCCTAGCCTGATCCTCGCGTCCAGCTCGCGTTACCGCAAAGAACTGCTGTCGCGCCTGCGACTGCCCTTTACCGCGATTTCCCCCGATGTAGACGAAACGCCACAACCCGGCGAAACGCCCGAGGCGCTGGCGCTGCGCCTGTCTGTGGCCAAGGCCATGGCGGTGGCGGCAAACCACCCTGGCAGCATCGTTATCGGATCGGATCAGGTAGCCACCGTGAACGGCGACCCCATCGGCAAGCCCGGCGATTTTCCCCGCGCCCAGGCGCAATTACGCGCACTGTCGGGCCAACTGGTGGAGTTTCACAGCGCGCTGGCGGTTACAGACGGCCAGCGGGTGGAAAAAGCGGACATCATCACCCGTTGCCGCTTCCGTCAGCTGTCGGATAACGCCATCGACGCGTATCTGCGCGCCGAAGAACCTTACGATACCGCAGGCAGCGCCAAAGCGGAAAGCCTGGGCATCGCCCTGATGGAAAGCATCCAAAGCGACGACCCCACCGCCATCATAGGCCTGCCCCTGATCGAATTGACCCGCATGCTGGCGAAATTCGGACTGGATCCGCTGAACGCGCCCGGAGCGTCCGCATGAGCGGCGCCCTGCACCTGATACCCGTCAGCCTGGGCGAAGCGCCGCCGGAGCGCTGGCTGCCCGCAGACGTTCGCGCCCTGGCGGGCAGACTGGACACCTACATCGCCGAGAACGCCAAGACGGCGCGCGCTTTCCTGAAGCTTATCGGCACGACGCGGCCGCTGCAGGAAATCACGATCCATACGCTGACCGACAAGACCGATGCCGCACAAATCAAGACGTGGCTTGACCCCATTAAACGCGGCGCCGAGATCGGACTGGTTTCGGAAGCCGGCTGCCCCGCCGTGGCCGACCCCGGCGCCAAGGTGGTCGACGCCGCGCATCGCCTGGGAATCGCCGTCAAGCCGTGGGTCGGCCCCTCTTCCATCCTCCTGGGCCTCATGGCCAGCGGACTGGACGGCCAGCGCTTCGCCTTCCATGGCTACGCGCCGGTGGACGCTTCCGAACGCGCCAAGCAGTTGCGCGCCTGGGAACAGCACTCGGCCAAGCACAACCAGACGCAGTTGCTGATCGAAACCCCGTACCGTAACGCCGCCATGTTCGCCACGCTGCTGGCAACCCTGAAAGGCGACACGAAGCTCTGCATCGCCCGTTCGGTGACGACCGCCGACGAATGGGTCGTCACGCACACCGTGGCCGACTGGAAAAAGCTGCCGGCGCCCCAGCTGGACAAGCTGCCCACGCTGTTCCTCTATTTGGCCCGCTGATGATGTTCCGCCTTATCTGCACGCTGCTGGCCGCGGCGGCCCTTGCGGGCTGCGCCACGCGCGGCCCCGCCGGGCTCGATCTGGACACTTCGGTCAAGGCTGTCAGCCAGAGCAGCCGCGTCCGTTCCATCGTGCTGCACTACACGACCGTGGACGACGCCCGGTCGATGCAATTGCTATCCAAGGGCAAAGTCAGCGCCCACTACCTGGTGAACGAATCCGGCCGCGCCTATCGCCTGGTCGACGAGGACCGTGCCGCCTGGCATGCCGGCGCCAGCTCCTGGTACGGCAATGTCGCCATGAACAGCACGTCGATCGGCATCGAAATCGTCAATCCCGGCTGGACGGAGGGCGAAGACGGCAAGCCGCTCTGGCACGCCTACAACGAACGCCAGATGCGCGCGCTGACGATCCTGTTACGCGACATCATGCAGCGCCACGGCATCGCGCCCGAGAACATCGTGGGCCACAGCGACATCGCGCCGCAGCGCAAGGTGGACCCCGGCCCGCTTTTCCCCTGGAAAGCGCTGGCTGCGGCCGGCATCGGCCGCTGGTACGACGAAACCGGCGCCGCCGCGCACCTGGCGCGCCTGCAGGTCGAAGGCACGCCGGATGCAGCCTGGTTCCAGAAGCAGCTGCAGCGGCTGGGCTATGCGAGCCCGCAGGACGGCACACTGGACCGCGCCACCATCAACACGCTGGCGGCCTTCCAGATGCACTACCGGCCCGCACTGCACGACGGCCAGCCGGATGCGGAAACGGCCGCCATCATGCTGGCGATGCTGTAACGCCCCTGGGGCGCCGCGCCTAGGGGCGGCGTTTCCACCACGCAACCAGGCGCCAGCCCAGCAGCAGGGCCAGGACCGCAGCGTAGATCGCCGGTTGCGTCAGGTCGTTCTTGCCGGCCTTGTGCCACCAGTAGTGCAGGATCGCAAGCAGGCCGATCGCGTAGACGGCGCGGTGCAGCGTCTGCCAGCGCTTGCCCAGCCGCCGCATGGCCCATTGCGTGGAAGTAGCGGCCAGCGCCGTCATCAACACGAACGCCGAAAACCCCACCATGATGAAGGGGCGTTCGCCGATGTCGCGCAACATCTCCGCCGGATCGAAGCCCCGGTCCCACCACACCCAGGCCATGAAGTGCATGCTTGCGTAGAAGAACGCAAAGAGGCCGCACATGCGACGCACCCGCACCAGCGCGGGCTGCCCGGTCAGGCGGCGCAAGGGCGTGATGGACAGCGTGACCAGCAGGCAGACCAGGGTCCAGGTGCCGGACGAGCGGGTCAGGAATTCCACCGGGTTCGCCGTCAGCCCGTTGTGCATGCCCAGCCAGATCCAGCGCGCGAACGGCGCCAGCCCCAGGAGGAACAGCAGCGGCTTGAAGCGCCCCACCGTCCTGGCCGACAACTGCGCTTTGCGCGGCGCCGACGCCGCCTGGGGAGCACCTGCGGGCATCGGCGGCGTCTCAGTAATTGGCCTTCAGGTCCATGCCCTGGTAAAGCGCCGCCACCTGGTCGCCATAGCCATTGAACATGAGCGTCTTGCGCTTGGGACTGAACAGGCCGTCCTCGCCGATGCGGCGCTCGGTGGACTGGCTCCAGCGCGGATGCGGCACATTGGGGTTCACATTGGCGTAAAAGCCGTACTCCTGCGGCGCCGCCTTGATCCACGACGATACCGGCGGCTTTTCCACCAGGCGGATCTTCACCAGCGATTTGGCCGACTTGAATCCGTACTTCCAGGGCACCGCCAGCCGCAGCGGCGCGCCGTTCTGGTTGGGCAGCACCCGGCCATAGACGCCGAACACCAGCATCGCCAGCGGATGCATGGCCTCGTCGATGCGCAGCCCTTCAACATAGGGCCATTCCAGGATGGCCGTGCGCACGCCCGGCATGTTGTCACGCTGCACGGCCGTCACGAATTCCACATATTTGGCGTTGCCGGTGGGTTCGACCTGCTTGAGCAGTTCGGACACCGAGTAACCGACCCACGGAATGACCATCGACCAGCCCTCGACGCAGCGCAGGCGGTAGACGCGCTCTTCCATGGGCGCCAGCTTGAGCAATTCCTCGATGGTGAAGACGCGCGGCTTTGCCACCTCGCCTTCCACGGCGACAGACCAGGGACGCGTCTGCAACTTGCCGGCATTGGCGGCGGGATCGCCCTTATCGACGCCGAACTCGTAGTAATTGTTGTACGACGTGACGTCGGCCAGCGATGTCTGCTTGTCAATCACGCTGAAGGCCGGGTTGGACTTGCCCGGCAAGGCGCCGGCGTCCTGGGCGCGGGCGCTGCGCGCAGCCCATCCCGGCAGCCCGATCGCGGTGGCAGCCAGCCCCGCGCGCAACATGAGTTCGCGGCGCGAGCGCCATACGGCCTCGGACGTGATCTCGGAGGGAACAAAATCGTCGGGCTTGCGTATCAGCATCGTGGTCTCCGGTATGGCGCCCGCCAGGCGCCATGAGCACGCCCCGCGCACTCCATGGACGCTGGACAGCCCAATAATATTCCGCGGCGACGGTCTGAAGTCGGGCGCAACCGCCCTACCTCTGTTCGATAGACAGGGAGCCCCGGCGGACGTTCCGCGCCGACAGGGACTCCCGGGATGCTAGACGCCTGCGCCGACCCGCGGCATCAGCCATTCGCGCAGCAGCGGCACGCTGTCGAGCACCGCCTGCGGGGCACATCCCTGAAGCTCCTTCAGGGTGTGCGCGCCATAGGTCACGCCCAGGCCATGGACCCCCGCATTGCAGGCCATCTGCAGGTCGTGCGAGGTATCGCCGACCATCACGACGCGGGCGGGATCCACATCCAGCTCCTGCATCAGCTCATGCAGCATGGCGGGATGCGGCTTGCTGAAGGTTTCGTCGGCGGTGCGGGTGGCGTCGAATAGCGGCCCCAGGCCGGTAGCGGCCAGCGCGCGGGTCAGGCCGACACGGCTCTTGCCCGTGGCGACGGCCAGCCGCACGTCCTGCCCCGCCAATTCGGCCAACAGGCCTTCCACGCCCTCGAACAGGCGCAGTTCGGGATCCCGCAGAAGATAATGCGTGCGATAGCGCTCGAGAAAGCGCGGCAGCATCGCCTGGGTAAGCTCGGGCACGGCCCGGCGCAGGGCGCTTTCCAGGGACAGGCCGATCACCCAGCTCGCGTCGGACGCCGACGGCACTGCCAGCTCCAGGTCGCGGCAGGCGCCCTGGATGGCGGCCACGATGCTGTGCGTGGAATCCATCAGGGTGCCATCCCAGTCAAAGACGACCAGCGAATACGACATATCAGACAGACTCCAGTGATTTCAGAATATTCCGGCAAGCTGGCGGCAGCTCGGCGGTAAGGGTCATGACCTCGCCCGTAAGGGGGTGAGGCAGGGTCAGGCTGTGGGCGTGCAGGAACATCCGGCCGAACCCCTGGCGCGCGAATTGCGCGCGCACGTCGTCGCTGCCGTATTTGTCGTCACCCACGATGGGAAAGCCGCTGGCGGCCAGATGCACCCGGATCTGGTGGGTGCGCCCGGTGCGCAGCTCCGCGTCGACCAGACTGTAACCGCCAAACCGCTGCTTGAGCGTGACAATGGTATGCGCGGCCTGGCCGTCCCGGTCGACCTTGACGCGGCGCTCGCCGGTCTGCGTGGTCCATTTGGACAGCGGCAGCTTGATGTGCTGGCGGTCATTGACCCAATCGCCCTCGACCAGCGCCAGATAGTGCTTGTCGCTCCTGCCTTCGCGCAGCATCGCGTGCAGCTCCAGCAGCGCGCTGCGCTTCTTGGCCACCATCAGCAGCCCGGAGGTCTCGCGGTCCAACCGGTGGACCAGTTCCAGGAACTTGGCCTGCGGCCGGGCGGCGCGCAGTTGTTCGATCACGCCGAACGACACGCCGCTGCCGCCGTGGACCGCCACGCCGGCGGGCTTGTCCACCACCAGCATGGCGTCGTCTTCAAAGACAATGGGAAATTCCGCCCCGGGGACCGGCTTGGGCTTGCCGGGATCGGGCAGACGCAGCGGCGGAATGCGGACGACATCCCCTTCCGCGACGCGGTAGTCGGCCGAGATGCGTCCCTTGTTTACACGCACCTCGCCGCCGCGGATGGCCTTGTAGATGTGCGTTTTGGGGACGCCCTTGCACAGCCGCATGAGGTAGTTATCCAGGCGCTGGCCGGCGTGTTCGGCACCCACTTCGACCATGCGGACGGCGGGGGCTGCTTTAGAGGCGGATTCAGGGGAGGAAGTTTCTTTGCGCATTGCGGAAAGCGACATATAATCGGGACAGCCTTAAGGGGCTGAACTAGCCGCCTGGCGTAGAGATGCAACCAACACGCAACTCCGTCGAGCGCGCGGGCCGCCATTGTACTGCCTGCTCATTCAACCCCTGGGTCTCTTGGTCGCCGGCGCAACCGCGCCCTGCGGGATAGTGGTGTGGCATTCATTTTGCCCGCTGTCCCAGCAGGTCCGTTGCATGCCGCAAGCGGCTCTGAAGCACTGCAAGAATCGTCGCATATTTAAAGCACCAGCTGCGCGTAGGCAACCAATCCGACCGCAGCTGCCGTTCACAGCACAACTCCGTCAAACCACATTCAGTGAAGCTGACCCTCCTGCTGACAGAACCCCGTGCCGCACGGCACGACGTGCCCGCCTGACCCGCGGCGGATACGCCTGGGCGCCGCCCAGGTACGGTCCGCATTTCTTGCCCGCTTCAGCCGCAGCCCGAGTGGCCCGAGGTCACGCGCCGATATCGGCGCGTCATGACAACGGAGAAACCCTCTCATGAAGCGCATGCTGTTCAATGCGACGCATCAGGAAGAATTACGCGTCGCTATCGTCGATGGGCAAAAACTCATCGACCTTGACATCGAGACTGCCGGCCGCGAACAACGCAAAGGCAACATCTACAAAGGTGTCATCACCCGGATCGAACCCGGCCTCGAAGCTTGCTTCGTCAACTACGGCGAAGACCGCCACGGCTTTCTGCCCTTCAAGGAAGTTGCCCGCAGCTTCTTCAAGGAAGGCGTGGATGTCCGCAGCGCCCGCATCCAGGACGCCCTGCGCGAAGGCCAGGAACTGATCGTCCAGGTTGAAAAGGAAGAGCGCGGCAACAAGGGCGCCGCCCTGACCACGTTCATCTCGCTGGCCGGCCGCTACCTGGTCCTGATGCCCAACAACCCCCGCGGCGGTGGCGTTTCGCGCCGCGTCGAGGGCGAGGACCGCCAGGAACTGCGCGACACCATGGAGCAGCTTGAACTGCCCCAGGGAATGAGCATCATCGCCCGCACCGCGGGCATCGGCCGCAACGTCGAAGAACTCCAGTGGGACCTGTCCTACCTGTTGCAGCTCTGGACCGCCATCGACGGCGCCGCGCGCGACAATTCCGCGCCCATCCTGATCTATCTGGAATCCAGCCTGGTCATCCGGGCCATCCGCGATTATTTCTCGCCCGAAATCGGCGAGATCCTGATTGATACCGACGAAATCGCCGACCAGGCCACCGCCTTCATGAGCGTGGTGATGCCGGACAACGTCCAGCGCGTCAAGCGCTACCGCGACGACATCCCGCTGTTCTCGCGCTTCCAGATCGAACACCAGATCGAAACGGCCTATTCGCGCACCGTGCAGCTGCCTTCGGGCGGCGCCATCGTGATCGACCACACCGAAGCGCTGGTTTCCGTCGACGTCAACTCCGCCCGCTCCACCCGCGGCGCCGACATCGAAGAGACCGCGCTGCGCACCAACTCCGAAGCCGCCGACGAAGTGGCCCGCCAATTGCGCTTGCGCGACCTGGGCGGCCTGATCGTCATCGACTTCATCGACATGGAAGACAGCAAGAACCAGCGCGCCGTCGAACAGCGCCTGCGCGATGCCCTCCATTTCGACCGCGCCCGCGTGCAGATGGGCAAGATCTCGCGCTTCGGCCTGATGGAACTGTCGCGCCAGCGCCTGCGTCCGGCCCTGAACGAAGGCTCGCACATCACCTGCCCGCGCTGCAACGGCACCGGCGTGATCCGCGACGCCGAGTCCAGCGCCCTGCACGTGCTGCGCCTGCTGCAGGAAGAGGCCATGAAGGAGAACACCGCGGCGGTCCACGCCCAGGTGCCGGTCGACGTGGCCACCTACCTGCTGAACGAAAAGCGCTCCGACATCACCAAGATGGAGGCCCGCCTCAAGGTCAACCTGATGCTGATCCCCAACAAGCATCTGGAAACGCCGCACCACCACATCGAGCGCCTGCGCCACGACGACCCGCGCCTGGAAGAAGTGAAGACCAGCTTCGAACTGGTTGAAGCGCCCGCCACCGATGCGCCCTGGCAACCGCGCGAAAGCGAAGTCAAGGCCCGTCCGGAAGCGCTGGTCAAGGGCATCACCCCCTCGCAGCCCGCTCCGGTCTCGACGCCTGCGGCCCCGGCCGCAGCGCCCGCGGCTCCCGCCGCGCCCGTCGGCCTGTTCAAGCGCCTGTTCGGCTGGCTGACCGGCAGCGCCGAGCCCGCCAAGCCCGCAGCCCCCGCCGCCACGGAAGAAGGCGCCAAGCGTCCCGCCTCCAGCCGCGGCAAGGGCCGCAGCGGCCACGATGGCCAGGAACGCCGCGGCGAGCGCCACGGTTCTGACCGCAATCGCAATCGTCGCGGCGAATCCCGCGGCGAAGGCGCCGAGGGCAGCGAAGGCGGCCGCCACCACGTTCGCGGCAACCGCCGCGCCGAAGGCGAACGCGGCGATCGCCGCAACGAAGGCCGCGCCGAGCGCGACACGCAGGCCGTCCAGGCATCCCTGGCGTCCAATCGTCCCGAGCAGGCAGTGGAGCTCAACGGCGAAGACGCTGGCGCCGGTCGCAACCGCCGCCGCGGCCGCGGCCGCAACCGCCGCGAGGAAGGCCAGTCCGACGCCCCGATGAGCGAACAGGAAAGCATGGTCGCGGCTCTGGCCCAGACCGTCGCCACCGCGCTGCCTGAAACCAAGGCTTCCGCTGAACCCGTCCAGGATGCCGCCGACGCTGTCGAACAGACCGCCGATGCGATTCCGGGCGCTGAAGGCGCCGAAGGCGCGGCCGATCCTGAGCGCAAGCGCCGCCGCCGCCGCAGCCGCCGCGGCCGCCGCAGCCAGGAAGAAGCAGGCCTGGCCGGCAGCGACGAACAGCAGGAAGACGGCTCGGACGACGCCGGCGAACAGCAAGCCGAAGGCGTAGCCGCCCAGGGCGAGCAATCCGCCGAGCAGGCCGAAGCCGCCAAGCCGCAAGCTGCCCCGACTCCCGTCCAGCAGGCTGAAGCCGCGCCGGCGCAACAGATTGAAGCCGCCCAGGCCCAACCCCAGCCCGTCCAAGCGGCCGCGCAGCCGGTCCAGACCCAGGAAGCGCCGGCCGAGCAGGCCGAAGCCGTCAAGGCCGAGCCCGTGCAAGCCGCGGCAGCGCCCGTCGCCCAGCCTGTGCAGACCGCCGCTCCCGAAGCGACCCAGCCGGTCGCCGTGGAACCCGCCAGCGTGGCTTCCGTTCCGGCGGAACCGGTGCAGGCGGCTGCGGAAACCCCTGCCGTCGAACCCGTGGTCGCGGCCCCCGTGCAAGCGGCTTCGGTCGCCCCGTCGCCCGCCCCCGTGGCGCCGGCCAGCGCGCAACAGCCCATCGTGGTGCCCGCGAGCGTGCCCGCTGCCAAGGCCCAGGCGCTGCATGACGTGGTGAACGCCGCCGGCCTGCAGTGGGTGGAAACCGATCCTGAACGCCATGCGCAGACGCAACTGCGTATCGCCGCCGCCCACACGCCGGTCCGCCTGGGCCGCGAGCGCAAGCCCGTGGCCGCCGTTTCCAACGAGCCGCTGGTTCAGGTCGAAACGCGCCACTAAGCCGCAAGCCCGAAAGGGCTTCGGCCCGGCAGCACACCGCGCCCCGCAAGCTGGATTTCGATCCGGCTTGCGGGGCGTTTTTCATGGCGCGGCCGAACGCCATCGCCCCGCCACCTGCGCGGGACCCATGCCCGGGACTCAGTCCGCGTCTGCCCGCTGCTCGGGCAGGTTCAACGCGCGGCCGGCCTCTTCCACAAAGGCTTCCGCCAGCGCCGAATGCGGCATGTGCCGCGCCCACAGAATGCCCATCCGGCGCAGCGGCGCGCGCCCCGGAAGCAACACGCGCTTGACGCGCCGGCTGTCCAGCCAGTCCGGGGCCCAGTCCGGCACCAGCGACACGCCCAGCCCTTCTGACACCATGCAGGCGATCCCCATCAAGCCGTCGACCTCCAGTCGCTCGCGCGGCGTGATGCCGTGCTGCCGCAGGTACTGGTCCGCCAGGCGACCGCCCCAGACATTGCGGTCGTAGCGGATGAAGGGCTGCGTGCTCATGAGCTCGTGTGCATCGTTGCTTGCGGTGCCCGGCGGCGCCAACACCACCAGCGGCTCCTCGGTCACCAGTCTCCAGGCCAGACCCTTCGACAGGCTGAACTGAGGTTTTACGATGAACGCGGCATCCAGATCCCCGTTGATCACGCGGTGATACAGGTGATTGGATGTCCCGGGCTCCATGAACACGGCCAGTTTGGGCAGGCGCCGGTACAGGCGCGCCAGCACGACCGGCATGATGCCGGTCAGCGCCGACGCCGACACGCCCAGACGCAATTCACCCAGGGGCGCGTCGTCCGTCGCGCTGGCGCGCAGGTCGCGCACTTCGCGCAACACGGAGCGCGCCCGCTCCAGGACCTTGAGGCCCGCTTCGGTCGCCTTGACGCTGCGGCCCACCCGTTTGACGAGCGTGGCGCCCAGTTCTTCTTCGAGCGTGCGCACTCGCGCCGCGATGGCGGCGGGCGTCAGGTCCAGCCGCCGCGCCGCCTCGGCCAGCGATCCGCTCTCGATCACCGACACGAAGCTCTGCACATACCGGGTATCCATGGTCTCCCCCTCTTCTGGTGCGAGGCCTGAACCGTGGCAAACCACAATAATTTTATGGATTGAACACATTAAACAGCAGATGTTCATTGGCGTGGCCAGTGCCAGAATCTCAGGAGCCGGCGCCGCGGCGCGCCGCTTCCATTTCATCCACCCGAGTAGAGATCATGACGACCCAAGCCCGCATTCCCGGCGTTTTTTCTCCGGTCCTGACGCCGTTCGACGAGCGCCATCGCCCAGCCCTGGGCCGTTACGTAAAGCACTGCCGCTGGCTGCGCGAACAATCGGTCGGGCTGGCCATCTTCGGCACCAATTCGGAAGCCAGCTCGCTTTCGCTTACAGAAAAGCACAGTCTGCTGGATGCGCTGCTGGAAGCCGGCGTGGAGCCCGAGGCGCTGATGCCCGGCACGGGCGCCTGCGCGCTTCCCGATGCCATTGCGCTGACCCGGCACGCGGTGCGCGCCGGCAGCATGGGCGTGCTGGTCCTGCCGCCCTTCTACTACAAAGGGGTCAGCGACGAAGGGCTGTTCCGCTACTACGCCGAGCTGATCGAAGGCGTCGGCGACGACCAGCTGCGCATGTACCTGTACCACATCCCGCCCGTGAGTCAGGTGCCGTTAGGCCTGGACCTGATCGGCCGCCTGCTGGATCGTTACCCCCGCATCGTCGCAGGCGTCAAGGACAGCGGCGGCGACTGGAACAACACCGCGGCCATGATCGAACGCTTTGGACCCCGCGGATTCCAGGTCTATGCGGGTAGCGAGGCCTTCCTGCTGCAAACTCTGCGTGCGGGCGGCGTGGGCTGCATCACGGCCACCGGCAACGTCAATCCAAGTCCGATCGTCGCGCTGCAGCAGCGCTGGCGGGAGACCGACGCCGACGCCCTGCAGGCCGGCCTGAACGCGACACGCGGGGTGTTCCAGCAGTTCCCGATGATTCCCGCCATGAAGGCCGCCATCGCCTGGAAATCTGGCGACGCCGCCTGGGCGACGGTGCGTCCGCCGCTGGTCGAACTGGATGCCGCGCAATCCGCGGCGCTGAGGGCCGCGCTGGAAGGCAACGGCTTTGACATGCCCGGCGCGGCCGCGCTGGCGGACGCCTGACACGTTCCGCTCCGTTCCCCGCGGCCGATCGCCGATGACTGGCCGCAGGGAACGGGGCTGCCCCGCGCTCAGCTGACGACGCCGATATTCCAGGGCACGAATTCGTGGTCGCCCAGGCCCAGCAATTCGCTCTTGCTGCGCTCGCCGGAGGCCACCCGCAGGATCGTCTCGAAGATGCGCTGCGCCACTTCCTGCAGGGTGGCGGCGCCATCCAGGATGTCTCCGCAGTTCACGTCCATGTCTTCGGTCAGCCTCTGGTACATCGGCGTATTGGTCGCCAGCTTGAGCGAGGGCACCGGCTTGGCGCCGAACATCGACCCTCGACCGGTCGTAAAGCAGATCATGTTGGCGCCGCCCGCGATCTGTCCTGTCGCCGACACGGGGTCGAATCCGGGCGTATCCATGAACACCATGCCCGGCTGGCGCACCGGCTCGGCGTAGCGGTACACCTGCATCAATCCCGTCGTGCCGCCCTTCATCGAGGAACCGAGCGATTTCTCGAAGATGTTGGCCAGGCCGCCCATCTGGTTGCCGGGACTGACCTTGCCGTTGATCTGCACGTCGCGCCCGGGCGAGTATTCCTCCTTCCACCAGCGGATGCGCTGCACCAGCTTTTCACCCACCTCGCGGCTGCGCGCCCGCGACGTCAGCGTGTGCTCGACGCCGTAGATTTCCGGCGTCTCGGACAGGATGGCCGTGCCGCCATGGCGCACCAGGATATCCATGGCCGCGCCCAGCGCCGGGTTGGCGGTGATCGACGAAAAGCCATCGGATCCGCCACATTGCAGGCCAATCGTAAGATGCCGCGCGGGCACGGGCTCGCGCGTAACCTCATTGGCTTCGGGCAGCATGGCCTTGACCGCGGCAATGCCGGCCTCGATGGTTTTGCGCGTGCCGCCGGTCTCCTGCATGATGAAGGTCTGCAGCCGCGCGCCTGCTTCCAGCCCCTGGTCCTTGAGCAAGGCATCCAGCTGGTTGCGTTCACAGCCCAGGCCGACGATCAGCACGCCGGCAAAGTTCGCGTGACAGGCGTATCCGCCCATGGTCCGGCGCAGCAGGTCCATGGGCTCGCCCGACATCTCCATGCCGCAGCCCATGCCGTGGCTCAGCGCCACGACCCCGTCCACGTTCGGATAGGCCGTCATCAGGTCCGGCGTGAACGCGGCGGCAATGCGGTGCACCACCGTCGCCGAGCAATTGACCGTGGCCATGATGCCGATGTAGTTGCGCGTGCCCACCTGCCCGTTGGCGCGCACGATCCCCTGGAACCGTGCCTGCTCCGATTCGGGCAGGACGGACGTCGGCACATAGTCGCGGGCGTGCGCGTAATCGCGGTCGAATTCCTGGAAATCCATGTTGTGCGAATGCACGTAGGTGCCGGCCGGAATGTCCGCGGCCGCAAAGCCAATGCAGACGTTGTATTTCAGGACGGGCTCGCCGGCGCGCAGATCCCGCGCCGCGATCTTGTGGCCGGCCGGAACCTGGCTGCGGCTGACCAGGCCCTCGGAGGGTACTGCCGTGCCGATGCCGATGGGCACCCGCGCCACCACGACATTGTCCGCGGAATGCAGCCGGATGACGGGGCCGGCGGCGCGCTTTTCGGTGAAGTCGATCATTTGCTTGTCTCGGAAAGGATAAGGGAACGTCCCGCCGGGACGCACCCGGGCGGCGGGTCTGCGCTATTCGGGCTTGATGCCGATATCGCGGATCAGCACGGACCAGCGCGGCAATTCCGCGCCCACGAAGCGAGTGAAGGCGGCGGAATCGCTGCCGACGATGGTGAAACCCTGTTCGCCCAGCTTGGCCTGCATGTCGCCCTGGTCCAGCGCCGTGCGGATCGAGCGCGACAGCTTATCGACCACGGGCCTCGGCGTATTGGCCGGCGCAAAGACGCCGTACCAGGTCGACACCTCGAAGTCCTTGAATCCGGATTCGGCCAGGGTGGGAATCTGCGGCGCCTTCGGATCCCGCTTCAGGCTGGTAATGGCCAGCGGCCGGAGCTTGCCGGAACTGATGTGGGGCAGCGCCACGGGCAGATTGGCGAACATGTAGGGAACGTGTCCCCCCAGCACGTCGGCGATGGCCGCCGACTCGCCCTTGTAGGGCACGTGCGTCACCTTCGTGCCCACTTTGTGCGCGTAGAGTTCACCGGCAATGTGCTGCGGTCCGCCCTGCCCGGACGACGCGTAGCTCAACGTGCCGTCGCCGGACTTACGGATGTGATCGGTGAGCTCCTGCACGGTTCTGGCGTTGACCAGGGCGGGATTGACCACCAGGATCAAGGGCATGGTGACGACCTGCGACACCGGCGCGAAGTCCTTCTCGGGCTTGAACGGTAGCGTCGGAAACAGCGAGGGCGCCACCACCATGGTGGACTGCGAGCCCAGGAACAACGAATAGCCATCGGCGGGCGACCGGGCCACGTTGTCGGCCGCGATCGTGCCCGTGGCGCCGGCGCGATTCTCGATCACGACCTGCTGCCCCAGGCTTTCGGCCATCTTGGCGCCGACAAGACGGGCCACGATGTCTGCGCCGCCGCCTGGGGCAAAGCCCACGACCATGCGCAGCGGTTTGTTCGGGAATTCCTCGGCCATGACGGCGGAAGCGGCGCCGGACAGGGCCAGGGCCAGGCCGATTGCAGTTGCCATGCGCGCCATCGGACGCGCGTGCGTACAGGGGTTGTTCATTTGACTGTCTCCGTTTGCCGTCGTCGCGGACGCCCGAAGCCCGCGCGCGACGCGGTCCGGAGCCCTGCGGCGGCTCATTGTGTGTGTGGTGTGACGCCAAGGCATTCTGGCCATTGCACTCCACACCAACAAGTACGTGGACACGCCGTCAGAACATAATATTTTTATGGTGTGCGTCGACCCAGCCTGGAACCGGGCGCAAAAAAAATCCACCCCGGGGGGGTGGATTCGAGTGATTCGCCCGGGCCGCGGGTCCTCGGCAGCGAGGACCGCAACGCAGCGCGCGGCGGGATCAGAACTGGTAGGTGTAGGTAAGCTGTACGACATCCAGACCCGGGTTCGGGCGCTTGATGCTGGCGTTCGAGAAGTGCGAGTAGCGCACGCCGATGCGATTGTTCGGCGTCAGCAGAAAGCCCAGGCCAACATGGTCGCCGAACTGGAATGCCGTGCTGATGTTCTCGTTGGCGAAGCGCGTGCTGGAGAACAGGGTGGCGCCGATGCCGGCCTCGATGTAGAAGCGTTCGCCGGTCCACCAGCGGAACATCGGGATGGCGCTGAATTGCCAGACGTGGCCCGGCGAGCGCGAGCCATCGGCCTGCCAGTACGAGGCGCCGAATTCCGGCGTCAGGTCCAGCCGGCCCCAGTTGCCGCCAAAGTTATAGGTCCAGAGCGAGGCCGTTTCGTAATTCAGCGTCAGGCGCTTGTAGTGGTCGCCAATGCCGTAGTGCAGGCTTACGCCGCCCTGCGTGCCCTCGGACGACTGGGCGCTTGCGATGGTGGCGGCCCCTGCCAGGGCCAGGCCGGCAAGGCGCGTAAGCATTTTCTTCTTCGTCGACTGCATTGGAAACTCCATGTATTTCCGGACTAACGGGGAACCATAGCAAACTCCGGATCAGCTGGCTTGATTCATGTCGCAATAAGGCAACAAATTCGCCTGAAAAACACTGTTCCGAAAACCGTGCGATTCAACGCGCCGGAGCGCCGCGCCGGTGTTAGCAAGCTGCATGCCCGCCAGACAAGAATGCCGTCGGCAACCCTGGGCGGCCGACGGCATCCGAGGCGGCCGGCGGGCGGTGATCCACCGCGCCGGCGCACACGCAAGATCAGGCAGTAACCACGTCCGCGGGCTGATTGTTCAGGAGGGCCAGCAGGCGGGCGATTTCCTCGCGCAGCTGACGGCGGTCGACGACCATGTCGATTGCGCCCTTTTGCAGCAGGAACTCGGCGCGCTGGAAGCCTTCCGGCAACTTTTCGCGCACGGTCTGCTCGATGACGCGGGGACCGGCAAAGCCAATCAGGGCCTTGGGTTCGGCAATGACCACGTCGCCCATGAAGGCGAAGCTGGCCGACACGCCGCCCATGGTGGGGTCGGTCAGGACGCTGATGAACGGCAGGCCGGCCGCCGAAAGGCGGGTCAGCATCGCGTTCGTCTTGGCCATCTGCATGAGCGACAGCAGGCTTTCCTGCATGCGCGCGCCGCCGGAAGCGGCCACGCAGATGAACGGCGTCTTGTTGTCCAGGGCGGCCTGCGCGCCGCGCGCGAAGCGCTCGCCCACGACCGAGCCCATGGAACCGCCCATGAATTCGAATTCAAAGCAGGCCAGCGTGGCCGGAACGCCGCGGATCGAGCCGCTCATTACCACCAGCGCATCGGTCTCGCCCGTTGCCTTGACGGCTTCTTGCAGACGTTCGGGGTACTTGCGGGTGTCCTTGAACTTGAGCGTATCGACCGAACGCGTGGTCTGGCCGATTTCCACGCGGCCTTCCATGTCGAGCAGCGAATCAATGCGGGCGCGAGCCCCGATCCGCATGTGGTGGTCGCATTTGGGGCAGACGTGGAGGTTGGCTGCCAGGTCTTCGCTATACAGCACCGATTCGCACGACGGGCATTTCACCCAAAGGCCTTCGGGAACGCGGCGGGCGCCGCTGTCGCTGGTTTTGTTGATGCGAGGAGGCAGGAGTTTGTCGATCCAGCTCATTGATTTTTCATCCCGGTTGAAGTCGCGCCCAGCCGCTCAGGCCGACGCGTTCTCTCGTTTTACTTGGTCCAGCGCCTGCCGGATGGTCCGCAGCCAGCCGCTGGCGGCGGCAACTGCGGCGTCGTTTTTCTGGTCGGCGGGCGCGTTGGCGGCCGCCTGCTCCATGGTTTCAATCAGTTTGCTGCCGATGACGACCGCATCGGCGGCGCGCGCCACGCGCTGGGCGCTTTCGGCGTCGCGGATGCCGAAGCCCACGCCAACCGGAATGTCGCGCACATGGCGGCGGATCAGGGCCACGCGCTCGGCGACGTCGTCGGTATTGAGCGAGCCCGCGCCGGTCACGCCCTTGAGCGACACGTAATAGACATAGCCGCGCGCCACAGCGGCGACGGCCTTGATGCGTTCTTCCGTGGACGTCGGGGCCAGCAGGAAGATGGGAGCGATGCCGTGCTCGCCAAGCGTGGCGGCGAATTCGACGACTTCTTCCGGGGGATAGTCCACGACCAGCACGCCGTCCACGCCGGCCTGCCCGGCCCGGCGGGCGAATTCAGACTGGCCCATGCGTTCAATCGGGTTGGCGTAGCCCATCAGGACCACCGGGGTGGCGGTGTCGCGCTGGCGGAACTCCGCGACCAGATCGAGCACCCGCGCCAGGCCCACGCCTTGTGCGATGGCGCGGTCGGCGGCGCGCTGAATCACCGGGCCGTCGGCCATCGGGTCGGAAAACGGCACGCCCAGTTCAAGGACGTCGGCGCCGGCGTCGACCAGCGCGTGCATCAGGGGAACGGTGGCGGCAGGGGAAGGATCGCCTGCGGCGATGTAGGGAATCAGGGCCGCGGAGCGGCCGGATTCCGCGGTGCGCGCAAATGCGGCGGCAATGCGATCGGTGCGAGTTGTCATGGTGTTAGAGCTCGATACCGGCACGTTCGGCGACGGTATGCATGTCCTTGTCGCCACGGCCCGACAGATTGACGAGGATCACGGCATCGCGGGCAAGCGTGGGCGCCATCTTCACGGCCTGGGCGATGGCATGGGACGATTCCAGCGCGGGCATGATGCCTTCGATGCGGCAGCAATCGTGGAAGGCCTTCAGGGCTTCGTCGTCGGTGATGCCGACGTATTCGGCGCGGCCCGTATCCTTGAGCCAGGCGTGCTCGGGGCCCACGCCAGGGTAGTCCAGGCCGGCGGAGACCGAATGCGTCTCCTGAACCTGACCGTCGGCGTCCTGCATGACGTAGGTGCGGTTGCCGTGCAGCACGCCGACCTGGCCCGCGGCCAGCGACGCGGCATGCTTGCCGCTGTCCATGCCCTCTCCGGCGGCCTCGACGCCGATCAGGCGCACGTTCTCGTAGGGGATGTAGGGATGGAAGATGCCCATGGCGTTGGAGCCGCCGCCCACCGCCGCCACGACATAGTCGGGCTGGCGGCCGATGGCCTCGGGCATCTGCGTCAGGCATTCATTGCCGATCACGGTCTGGAAGTCGCGCACCATGCGCGGATAGGGGTCGGGCCCCGCCACCGTGCCGATGATGTAGAACGTATTCTCGATGTTGGTGACCCAGTCGCGCATGGCTTCGTTCAGCGCGTCCTTCAGGGTGCGCGAGCCGGAATTGACCGGCACCACCGTCGCGCCCAGCAGCTTCATGCGGTAGACGTTGGAGGCCTGGCGGCGGACGTCTTCGCTGCCCATGTACACCACGCATTCCATGCCGTAGCGGGCCGCGACCGTGGCCGTGGCCACGCCGTGCTGGCCGGCGCCGGTTTCGGCGATGACGCGCGGCTTGCCCATGCGCTTGGCCAGCAGCGCCTGGCCGATGCAGTTGTTCACCTTGTGGGCGCCGGTGTGGTTCAGGTCTTCGCGCTTGAACCAGATCTGGGCGCCGCCCAGGAGGTCGGACCAGCGGCGGGCGTGATACACCGGGCTGGGACGGCCGACGAAATGCTTGAGTTCATAGTTGAACTCTTCCAGGAAGGCGGGGTCGACACGGCAATGGTCATAGGCCGCGCGCAGCTCATCGAGCGCGTGCATGAGCGTTTCCGCCACGAAAACGCCGCCATAAGGCCCGAAATGGCCCTTGTCATCCGGAAAGTCGTAAGGTTTCACCAAGCATTCTCCCCCGGCATCGCGGCAGGCCAGTGCCGGCCGCAAATCCGGTTTGCAACCCGTCATTTTACCTGACGCGGGCGTAGGCGGGGCGGCGCCCGCCTACGGGGCGCCCCCCTGCCCTCAGAGCGACTGCCCCATACGGCGCAGGAAAGTCTCGCAAGCGGCCAGTTGATCCAGGGCCACATATTCGTTGGGCTTGTGGGCCTGTTCGATGTGGCCGGGGCCGCACACTACCGTGGGGATGCCGATGCCCTGGAACAGGCCGGCCTCGGTGCCATACGCGACCTTGCGCGTGGCGCGGTCTTCGGTCAGGGCGCGCACCAGCTGGGTGATGGCCGCTTCTTCCGAGGCCTCCAGGGCGGGCGCCGCGGCGCCGGTTTCGATTTCGATGCTGGCGCCGTCGAATTCGGCCTGCATGCGCGGCAGCAGTTCTTCGCGCACGTATTTTTCGACTTCCGCCTGGATCGCGTCGGGCTGCATCCCCGGCAGATTGCGGAATTCATAGGTGAATTCGCACAGTTCCGGGATGGTGTTGACCGCGATGCCGCCGCGGATCTGGTTGGTCGTCATAGTGGAGAACGGCACATCGTAGAACTGGTCGTACGGGCCGTTGGCCTTGAAGCTGTCGGCCAGGTCGCGGATGCGGCAGATGAGGCGCGCTGCGTACTCGATGGCATTGCAGCCGCGGGGCGTCAGCGACGAATGGGCCGCCTTGCCGTGCACCTTGCAGCGGAAGAGGTTGATACCCTTGTGGGCCACCACCACCTGCATGCCCGTGGGTTCGCCCACCACGCAGCCTTCGGGGCGGATGCCGCGCTCGTGCAGGTCGGCCAGCATGTAGGGCGCCCCCGCGCAGCCGACTTCCTCGTCGTAGGAGAACGCCAGGTGGATGGGCTTCTTGCGCGGCATGGCCAGGAATTCCGGCACCAGGGCCAGCGACCCGGCGATAAAGCCCTTCATGTCGCAGGCGCCGCGCCCATAGAGCAGCCCGTCCTTTTCGACCAGTTTGAACGGATCCGAGCTCCAGTCCTGGCCATCCACGGGCACCACGTCAGTGTGGCCCGACAGGACGATGCCGCCCTGCTGGTTGCCGTCCTGCGCGGGCAGCGTGGCGAACAGATTGGCCTTGGTGCGTTCGGGATTGTGCGCCAGCCATGCGTCGACGCCCTGGCCCTTGAGCCAATCACGGACGGTTTCGATCAGGGCAAGATTGGAATTTCGGCTGGTCGTGTCAAAGCCAACCAGCGTTTCCAGCCAGGTGCGCGCGTTCATGTCACTACTCTCTTGGGGAAAAGACGCAGTGTATCGCCAGGAAGCGGCCGCGTCCCGGGCTGCCTGGCCAACTAGCCTAGAATGGCGCCCGGATTGAAAACACCCCCAAGGAGAAACCGTGCAGCACAAAGCAGTCCCCACGCGCAACATCGTGGCAGCAGTGATAGGCAACGCCCTCGAATGGTATGACTTCCTGGTGTTCGCGTTCATGACGCCCATCATCGCGAAGTTGTTCTTCCCGACGGATCCCAGCATCCCGGGCAGTGAACTGAACGCCATCCTCATGACCACGGCCATCTTCGGCGTCGGGTTCTTCATGCGCCCGGTCGGCGGCATCATCCTGGGCCTGTACGGCGACAGGAAGGGCCGCAAGGCCGCCATGGTGCTGGTGACCTCGCTGATGGCCGTGTCCATCGCGCTGATCACGGTCGCCCCGACCTACCACGCCGCCGGCATCCTGGCGCCCATCTTCATCCTCATCGCGCGCCTGCTCCAGGGCTTCTCGGCGGGCGGCGAGTTCGGCACTTCGACGGCCCTGCTGATCGAAATGGCGCCCAACGGCAAGCGCGGCTTCTACGGATCGTGGCAAATGGCCGGCCAGATGCTCGCGCTGCTGATCGGCGCAGCCTGCGGCACGCTGATCACCGAGTTCTTCACCGAGCAGCAGATCGCCGACTGGGCGTGGCGCCTGCCCTTCGCCCTGGGTCTGGTAATTGTTCCCATCGCGATCTATATCCGCCGCAACGTCGACGAAACCGAAGCCTTCAAGCAGATGAAGGAAGACGACCGCCAGGCTGCCGCACGCGGCGAGGTCAAGCGCATGAGCCTGGGCCAGATGCTCAAGACCCACACGCGCGAGACGCTGATCGGCGTGGGCCTGGTCGTGACGGCCACGGTGTCCATCTACATCACCTTCACCTATCTGGTTACCTACTCGACGCAGATCCTGAAACTGCCGCTGAACCAGACCTTCATGGTGCAGATGGTAGGCGCGGCGCTGATGGTCCTGCTGACGCCGTTCATGGGCGCCTGGTCGGACCGCATCGGCCGCCGCCCCCTCGTGATCGGCTCCCTGATCGGCTACCTGATCGCGCTGTATCCGCTGTATTTCTGGCTGTCGGACGCGCCGTCGATCGGCCGCCTTCTGACCGTGCAGGTCGTGGTCTGCCTCTTCGTGTCGGCCTTCTTCGGCGTGTTCAGCACCGTAATGGCCGAGCTGTTCCCGGCCCGCGTGCGCTCGGTCGGCCTGTCGCTGGCCTACAACGTGGCCGTGATGATCTTCGGCGGGTTCGCGCAGTTCATCGTGACGTGGCTGATCAAGACCACCGGTTCGCCGATGGCCCCAGCCTACTATGTGATGTTCGGCGTGGCCCTGGGCCTGATCGCCGCGTTCTATATGCGCGACCGCGCGCATGAGGACCTGGAGCACTGAGGTCCGGGCCGATCGGCCCATTCCTGCCCGCCCGGCTTCCGGGCGGGGCAGGCCGAACACCCCCTCCCGTCCTTTCGCCCCCGGCCTAGCGCCGGGTTGCCGAGGACACGCCCGGCACTTCGGCCAGGGCATCCAGCGCACGGGATAGCGACTCCCCGCCGCGCACTTCCACCGTGAACACCATATGGGCCAGCGACTGCTTGCTCTGGGTGTTCACGCCCACCACGTTCAGGCGCAGCCGCGCAAACACTTCGGACAGGTCGCGCAGCAGGCCGGAGCGGTCGTGCGCGCGCACGCTGACGTCCACCGGATAGAAATTGTCGGCGGTTTCGCCCCACGCCACCTCGATGACGCGTTCGGGCTCGCGCGCCGCCAGCGCCAGATAGCTGTGGCAGTCGCTGCGATGGATGGACACGCCGCGCCCCCGCGTGACGAAACCGGAAATCGCGTCGGGCGGCGCCGGGCGGCAGCAGCGCGCCAGTTGCGTAAGCAGCGACCCCACCCCCACCACCAGCACGCCGCTCTTGCCGCTTTTCTCGGCGCTGCCGGCCGTGGCGTGCCGCAGGGCGGCTGGCGTAGGCTCGGCCACGGGCGCCGGCTGCTGGAACAGCGCGTCGATCTGCCGCAGGCTGAATTCTTCCTTCGCCGCGGCGACGTAGAGGTCATCAGCGCGGGCAAAGCCCAGGTTCTGGGCCAGTTGCTCGAGGTTGACCGCGGTCTTGCCCAGCCGCTGCAATTCCTTTTCAACCAGCGCCTGGCCTTGCGTGATGCGCTGCTGCAGTTCGATGGCGTTGAACCACATGCGGACCTTGGCCCGGGCGCGCGGGCTGGCCAGGAACCCCAGTTGCGGGTTGAGCCAGTCGCGCGACGGGCCGCCGGACTTGGCCGAGATGATCTCGACGGTCTGTCCCGTGGACAGGTGCGTCTGCAAGGGCACCATCTGGCCGTCGACGCGGGCGCCCCGGCAGCGGTGGCCCAGATCGGTGTGCAGGTGGTAGGCGAAGTCGACCGGCGTGGCGCCCGCAGGCAGCTCGATCACGCGCGCCTGCGGCGTCAGCACGTAAATGCGCTCGTCGGTGTGCGCGGGCGCCGCCACGGCGCCGCGGCTCTTGCCCGAAGCCTTGACCGGCGCGGCCTTGGCGGTGTCGGGCGCCGCCTCTGCGCCCCCTTCGACATCGCTGTTCCAGGCCAGCAACTGCCGCATCCACGCCAGCTGCCGGTCGTATTCGCTGGACGCCGACACCTGACCGCCCTTGGCTCCGGCTTCCTTGTAGCGCCAGTGCGCAGCCATGCCGTACTCGGCGAACTGATGCATTTCACGCGTGCGGATCTGCACCTCGAATGGGCGGCCGTCATCGTCGGCCACCACCGTGTGCAGGGAACGGTAGCCGTTGGGCTTGGGCCGCGAGATGTAGTCGTCGAACTCGTCCGAGAGCGGCGTCCACATTTCGTGCACCATGCCCAGCGCCGTGTAGCACGCGCGGACGTCGTCGACGATGATGCGCAGCGCCCGCAAGTCGTACATCTGGGAGAAGTCCAGGCGCTTGACGCGCATCTTGTTCCAGATGCTGTAGATGTGCTTGGGCCGGCCGCTGACCTCGGCGTCGATGCCGGTCTTGGCCAGCGCCGACTGCAGGCGCTCGATGGCGCCGGCGATGAAGGCTTCGCGTTCGACCCGCTTTTCTTCCAGCAGGCGGGCGATCTGCTTGTATTTGTCGGGCTCCAGGAAGCGGAAAGACAGGTCTTCCATTTCCCATTTGATCTGCCAGATGCCCAACCGGTTGGCCAGGGGCGCGTACAGGTCCAGGGTCTCGCGGGCAAAATCGGGCGAACACGGCGCCTTGCTTTCCGCGTGCCAGCGCAGGGTGCGCAGCCTGGACGCCAGGCGCATCAGCACGATGCGCAGGTCGGCCGCCATGGCCAGCAGCATCTTGCGCTGCATTTCCTTCTGGGAGCCGCTTTCGGCCGCGGCATCGCTGGCCTGGCGGGCGACGACGCCCAGCCGCAGCAACGCGCGCGCGCCCTGCACCAGGCGGGCGATTTCGGCGCCGAACGCCGTGGCGACGGGGTCGTTGCGCAAGGACGGCGCGGGCGCCATGAAATCGGTGGGCAACGCCGCCAGCAGCGCGGCGGCGCGCGTGGCGGCATCGGTATGCAAGGCCGCCAGAATGCGGACCACGCCCGCGCCATGCCCGGCCAGGGGCTCGCCGGTCAGGGCATTCTGCCCTTCGAAGCGCGGCTCGGACCACGCGACCGCCCGGTCCAGCAGGGCCAGGCCGTCGGCATCCAGGCCCGCCCCGGCTTCCTGCCGCCAGGTAGCGTCGAAAGGCGTAGGCGCATCGGGTACAGGCGGGGCGGACATGACGGGCTTGGAGCAGGTATTTGGTTGAGTATCCCGACACTCTACACTAGGGTTCAGTCACCCTGAACACCCTGCCGCATCCCGGCATATAGAAGGAACCAAAGCTTATGTTGCGCTGGCTCAAGGGCCGGGGCGCCCGCCCCTCCGCGGTGGCCGACATGCAGGCCCGAATCCCGCCGGAACTCTGGCGGCAGGTGCTGGACGCCCACCCATTCCTGGCGGCGCTGACCGCCGACGAAGCCGCCCAGCTGCAGGCGCGCTCCGCCTGGCTGCTGGCCAGCAAGACCATCAACGGCGCGCAGGGCCTGGAGGTCTCGGACTTCATGCGCCTGTCCATCGCGGCGCAGGCCAGCCTGCCCATCCTGAACCTCGCGCCGGAACTGTACGAAGGCTGGGACGAGATCATCGTCTATCCGGCGAGCTTCCGCATTCCGCGTTCGCGCCAGGACGAGGACGGCGTGGTCCATGAATACATCGAGGACGCCGCCGGCGAAGCCTGGGAAGGCGGCCCGCTGGTGCTCTCCTGGGAAGACACCCAGCTTTCCGAAGGCGGCTTCAACGTGGTCATTCACGAATTCGCCCACAAACTGGACCTGCGCTCGGGCTATGCGGACGGCATGCCGTCGCTGGCGGCTCACCCCGAACTGAATCCCCAAGCCTGGCGCCGCGTGCAGGATAACAGCCTGGACCGTTTCATCGCTGCGGTGGATGCGGTAGAGGCCGCCATCCCGCGCGACGTCGATCCCGAAAGCGAGGACGCCGACGCCTGGTACGGCCAATTGCCCATGGATCCCTACGCCGCCACGGACGAGGCGGAGTTCTTCGCGGTCAGTTCGGAACACTTCTTCGTGGACCCTTACCCCATGCAGCAGGCGCTGCCGGAATGGTATGCAATGCTGCGGGCCTACTACCGCCAGGACCCCATGGAGCGCTACGCATGAAGCAGTTGCTCATCGTCTGGCATTCGCGCACCGGTGCGGCGCAGCAGATGGCGCAGGCCGCCGCGCGCGGGGCCGCGGCCGCGGCCAGCGGCCTGGAGCTGGCCGACGCATTGCGGATCGAAATGCGATACGCGCCGGACGCCGACGCCGGCGCGCTGCTGGCCAGCCAGGGCTACCTGTTCTGCGCCCCGGAGAACCTGGCCAGCCTGAGCGGCGAAATGAAGGAATTCTTCGACCGCAACTACTACGCCGTGCTGGACCGCATACAGGGCCTGCCCTACGCCGCGATGATCAGCGCGGGCAGCGACGGCTCGGGCGCGGCGCGGCAGATTGAGCGCATCTGCACGGGCTGGCGCCTGAACGCCGTGGCGCCTGCCCTCATCGTCAACATGGGCGCGCAGACGGCCGAGCAGATCCTGGCGCCCAAGACGGTGACGCAAGCCGACCTGACCCGCTGCGAGGAACTGGGCGGGCTGCTGGCGGGCATGATGCTGATGGGCGCGTGACGCGATGCGGACGGACACTCGCGAAAAAAAAGTCCGGCGTTGCCGGACTTTCTTATGCTCGCTTCAGGCCCCGGAGGGCCGGCGCGGCAGGCCTCAGATGGCGGCCGTGACGACGATCTCGACCTTGTAGTCGGGATTGGCCAGGCGGGCCTCGACGGTGGCACGCGGAGGCGAATTGCCGTCAGCGACCCAGGCGTCCCACGCCTTGTTCATGCCGTCGAATTCCTTCATGTTGGCCACGTAGATCTGAGCCATCAGGATCTTGGTCTTGTCGGTGCCGGCCTCGGCCAGCAGGCGGTCGATCGTGGCGAGCACTTGCTCGGTCTGGCCAGTGATGTCCAGCGTGGCGTCGTCCGGCACCTGGCCGGCCAGATAGGCAACGCCGTTGTAGACGGCCATGTCCGACAGGCGCTTGGCGACGTGGAAGCGCTTGATGCTGCTCATGAATAATCCCCTAGAGTCGTTTGGGTTGGTTGGAACAAGGAATCCGCAATTTACCGCGAGCCGGGCTCAAGCGGGCGGCAATTGGAACACCTGGCGCAGATAGGCCAGGTATGCCGGGTCGTCGCACATGGTTTTTTCAGGCGCATCCGAGACCTTGGCCACCGGCTGCCCGTTGCAACGGACCATCTTCATGACGATCTGCAGCGGTTCGTGGCCCAGGTCGTTGGTGAGGTTCGTGCCGATGCCGAAGGACACCTTGCAGCGGCCGGAAAACTGCCGGGCCAGTTCGATAGCCCGCGGGAAAGTCAGCGAGTCCGAGAACACCAGCGTCTTGGCGCGCGGATCGACGCGGTTCTTGCGGTAGTGCTCAAGCAGACGCTCGCCCCAGATGAAAGGGTCGCCGGAATCATGGCGGGCGCCGTCGAACAGCTTGCAGAAATACATGTCGAAGTCGCGCAGGAAGGCATCCATGCCATAGACGTCGGACAGCGCGATGCCCAGATCGCCGCGATATTCCTTGGCCCAGACTTCCAGCGCGAACACCTGCGAATCGCGCAGGCGCGGCCCCAGCGCCTGGCAGGCCTGCAGGTATTCATGGCCCATCGTGCCCAGCGGCAGCACGTCGTGCTCCTTGGCCAGCAGCACGTTGCTGGTGCCGGCAAAGTGCGGCCCCATCTCGGCCTTCATGGTGGACACGATTTCTTCGTGCCAGACCTTGGAGAAGCGGCGGCGCGTGCCGTACTCGGCCACGCGGAAATCCTCCAGCGCCGGGTCGTCCAGCACCAGGTGCATCTTGGACTGCAGGCGCTTGCGGCCTTCGGCCCAGTCCGGGTGCTTGCGGGTATTGCGGAAATAGACCTCGTTGACGATGGCCAGCACCGGGATCTCGAAGAGGATCGTGTGCAGCCACGGCCCCTTGACCTCGATGCTGATTTCGCCGGGCCCTTCGCCTTCGCCGATGTGGATGCAGCGCTCGGGCATGTGGAAGAGTTCGAGGAAATCCACGAAGTCGCTTTTGATAAAGCGCAAGCCGCCCAAATATTTAAGTTCGTCTTCCGTGAAGCGCAACTGGCAGAGCTGGTGCACTTCCTGGCGGATTTCGTCCAGATAGGGACGCAAATCCACGCCCTTTGTGCGGCATTTGTACCGGTACTCGACCTGGGCAGCGGGAAAATGATGCAGGACCACCTGCATCATGCTGAACTTATACAGGTCGGTGTCGAGCAGCGAAGTAATAATCATGATTGCGCGTTTCGTTTCGCGACACCATAGCATAGAGCAGACGCCCTTCGGCACGTTGGGCCCCTCTGTCAATACGGGTATTGCCGACACATCGTCGCGGCATTGGGTAAAATCCGCCCAACAAGACACAAATGCCGCTGAGCCCGGAGTTCCTGAATGACCCACGTAGTCACCGAAAACTGTATCAAGTGCAAGTACACCGATTGCGTAGACGTGTGCCCGGTGGACTGTTTTCGTGAGGGTCCGAACTTCCTCGTGATCGACCCCGACGAATGCATCGACTGCGCCGTCTGCATCCCGGAATGCCCGGCCAATGCGATCTACGCCGAAGAAGACGTGCCGCAGGACCAGCTGAATTTCATCGCGCTGAACGCCGAACTCTCCCCCGAGTTCGCCAGCATCAGCCGCGCCAAGAAGCCCCTGCCGGACGCCGACGACTGGAACGGCAAGCAGGACAAGCTGCAATACCTGGAAAAATAATCCGCGAGCGCCGGCCGCATTCCTGGCGGCCGCGCCGCGCGGTGCCCCGATGACCGACGACTCCAAATACACGCGCCAGACCATCACCAGCGTCCATACCTGGGTGCCGGACAAGCTGTTCTCCGTGCGCGTGACGCGGGACGACGCCTACTCGTTCCTGCCGGGCCAGTTCGCCCGCGTCGGCCTGCCCGACGCGCAAGACCCCAACGGTCCGCCCACGCTGTGGCGCGCGTACTCCATGGTTTCTGCCCCGCACGAGCCCTGGCTGGAGTTCTATTCCATCGTGGTCCCGGAAGGCCTGTTCAGCCCGCGCATGGCGCGCCTGCGGCCCGGCGACGCCCTCTATGTCGAAAAGGCGCCGTACGGCTTCCTGACGCTCGAGCGCTTCGCGCCGGGCGGCGACCTGTGGCTGCTGGCCTCGGGCACCGGCCTGTCGGCCTACCTTTCCATCCTGCGCGATCCCGCCGTGTGGCGCGCCTATCGCCGCATCATCCTGGTGCACGGCGTACGCACCGCCGCTGAGCTCGCCTATCGGGACGAAATCGAATCCTGGCGCCGCAACCCCGAGCTTTCCGAGCTGTTCGCCGCCGATCCCGGCAAGCTGGTCTACCTGCCGATCGCCACGCGCGAAACGCTGCCCGGCGCGCCCCAAGAACGCATCACCACCCTCATCGCCGATGGCCGCCTGGAGCAATTGGCCGGCTCCCCCCTGGATCCCGAATCCGCCAAGGTCATGCTGTGCGGCAACCCCGCCATGCTGGCCGACGCCCGCAAGCTGCTGGGCGAACGCGGTTTCAAACCCGGCCGGCGGGGCGTCCCGGGCAATCTTGCGGTAGAAAACTACTGGTGATCTGGCACTGTCCGGCTTAGTGCGTAAATCCTCCTTTTGGTATCTCCGCAAGGCATAAAACCCGCCCTAAACTGGTGCCAAATGCATTACGGGTCGCTTTTTAGCAACAAAAACCGGGACTTTGCCGGACATTCTTCAGTCTGATTGGAAATATCGTTACGCCCCGGAGCAATAATCGGGGCACACGCACGACCCAGAAGGACTCCCCGAAATGCTGTACCAATTGCACGAAATGCAGCGCGCCTTCCTGACTCCGTTTGCTGCATTCACGGACGCCGGTTCCCAGCTGTTCTCCAGCCCCTACAGCCCGCTCGCCTACACCCCGATTTCCCGCCAGATGGCCGCCGGATACGAGCTGATGACCCGTATCGGCAAGGAATACCAAAAGCCCGCCTGGAATCTCCCCGCCACCCAGATCGACGGCAAGTCCGCCCGCGTGATCGAGGCCGGGGTGCTGGACAAGCCGTTCTGCCGCCTGGTGCATTTCCAACGCGACGTCCGCCTCGCTGGCAAGAATGACCCGAAGGTGCTGCTGGTCGCTCCGATGTCGGGGCATCACGCCACCCTGCTGCGCGACACCGTGCGCGCCCTGCTGCCTGCTCATGACGTCTACGTCACGGACTGGGTCGACGCCCGCATGGTGCCGCTGTCGGCCGGACCGTTCCACCTGAACGACTACGTCCGCTACGTCCAGGACTTCATCCGCCACCTGGGCCCGGACGTCCACGTCATTTCCGTCTGCCAGCCCACTGTGCCGGTGCTGGCCGCCGTATCCCTGATGGCCACCGCCAACGATCCCTGCCAGCCCCGCAGCATGGTGATGATGGGCGGTCCCATTGATCCGCGCCAGTCGCCCACGCAGGTCAACCGCCTGGCCACGACCAAGCCCTACGCCTGGTTCGAAAACCAGGTCATCCACCCCGTGCCGCCGCGCTATCCGGGAGCGGGCCGCAAGGTCTACCCGGGTTTCCTGCAGCACGCGGGGTTCATGGCCATGAATCCCGACCGCCATATGAAGTCGCATTACGACTTCTACCTGGACCTGCTGCGCGGCGACGACAGCGACGCCGAGGCGCATCGCCGCTTCTACGACGAATACAACGCGGTCCTGGACATGCCGGCCGAGTTCTACCTGGACACGATCCGCATGGTGTTCCAGGATTTCGCGCTGCCCAACGGCACCTGGGAAGTGGACGGCCAACTGGTGCGCCCCGCCGACATCAAGAACGTCGCCCTGTTCACCATCGAAGGCGAACTTGACGATATTTCGGGCCAGGGCCAGACGCGCGCCGCGATCAAGCTGTGCAAGAACATCCCGGCCGAGCGCAAGTCGCACTACACCGCGCCCAACTGCGGCCATTACGGCATTTTTTCGGGCCGGCGATGGCGCGAAATGATCTGTCCTAAAATTGCGGAGTTCATCCGGCAATCGGCATAAGAGCGGCGCCACGCCGTCCGCCAGGCAACGCGGGCAAACACCCGCGCCGCCGGCAGCCTGATCCGTTTCCACGGGGCCCGAGCGGCCCCTTTTCTTTTATTGGCTTTACATGTCCTGTCGCTCACTTGCCGACCGCATCGACGCCTTGCTGCCCCAGACGCAATGCACCAAGTGCGGGTACGACGGCTGCCGGCCCTATGCCGACGCCATCGCCGAAGGCGCCGCCCCGATCAACCGCTGCCCGCCCGGCGGCGACGACGGCATCGCGGCGCTTTCCGAACTGCTCGGCGTGCCGGCCCTGCCGCTGGACCTTGCCCGGGGCGAGCCCGGCCCGCTGCTGGTCGCCCGCATCGACGAATCCCATTGCATCGGCTGTACGCTGTGCATCCAGGCCTGTCCGGTGGATGCCATCGTGGGCGCCAACAAGCACATGCACACCGTGCTGGAAGACTGGTGCACCGGCTGCGACCTCTGCGTGGCTCCCTGTCCCGTGGACTGCATTCAGATGGTGCCTGCGGGACGCGCCTGGAGCGCCCAGGACGCCGCCGTCAGCCGCCAACGGCACCGCAGCCACCTGGCGCGCGCGGAACGCCTGGCGGCCGATAACGCGCGCCTGATGGCGCCCGAGACGCCGGACGTCCCCGCTGCCGCGGCGCCCGCCGCCGACGATGCGCAGAAAGAAGACCGCAAACGCTCGGCCATCGAATCCGCCCTGGCCCGCGCCCGTGCGCGCCGCAACCCCACGCAGCCATGAACGCAGCCAAACGCCGAGAAATCTTCGCCCGCCTGCAGGCGGCCAACCCCCACCCGACGACCGAACTGGAATACGACACGCCATTCCAGTTGCTGATCGCAGTGCTGTTATCGGCGCAGGCCACCGATAAGTCCGTCAACATCGCCACGCGCAAGTTCTTTCCGCAGTACGGCACGCCAGAAGCGCTGCTGGCATTGGGCGAGGAAGGCCTGTCGGACTACATCAAGACCATCGGCCTGTACCGCACCAAGGCGAAGAACACGATCGCCACCTGCAGGATCCTCATCGAACAACATCGCGGCCAGGTGCCGCAGACGCGCGAAGCGCTGGAAGCCCTGCCGGGCGTGGGACGCAAGACCGCGAACGTGGTGCTCAACACCGCGTTCGGCCAACCCACGATGGCCGTCGACACGCACATATTCCGCGTGTCCAACCGCACCGGTATCGCGCCCGGCAAAAACGTGCTGGAAGTCGAGCAGAAACTCGAAAAATTCGTGCCTCGCGAATATATGCAGGACGCCCATCACTGGCTCATCCTGCAAGGCCGCTACGTCTGCGTCGCGCGCAAGCCAAAATGCCCCCAATGCGGCATTTCCGATCTCTGCGAATTCAAACAGAAAACCCCTGCATGATGGATCCGGCCTTGCGCCGGCATCCGCCTGGAGGCGAGCGATAAACCGGGTTTTCCCTCGCCCGCTAATGCATTGCATGTTGATGACGATCAACATTATTTTGCTGCGATGCATTGCCATATTGGAAAGGCTTTCTACCCTTGCAGGCACAGCATTGTCGGCATGCCGACAATTCACCTTTCCGCAGTGCAAAACCTATGACAAACCCTCATGGAATTTTGATTGCGACGTCCGCATACTCGCCGGCAACTCATAAGAAAACTAAGCCCTCGGATAGTTTTCCCGACCCTGCGGGGGCCTGACGCAATGACGCCAGGCGGAGTCCATATAAATACAACGCTGGTGCAGCGGACATGGATGACACAATCCTGGAGACAAAAGGCCTCACCAAGGAATTCCGCGGTTTCGTCGCGGTCAATGGGGTCGACTTGCGTATCAAGCGGGGCGAGATTCATGCCTTGATCGGGCCTAACGGCGCGGGCAAGACCACATGCTTCAACCTGCTGACGAAATTTCTCTCTCCCACTTCGGGCAGCATCAAGTTCAACGGTATCGACATTACCGGCGAGCGGCCCGCGCAGATCGCCCGGCGCGGCATCATCCGTTCATTTCAGATCTCGGCGGTGTTCCCACATCTGACCGTACTCGAGAACGTGCGGATCGGCCTGCAGCGCAAGACGGGGCTGTCGTACCACTTCTGGCAGAGCGACAAGCGACTGGCCGCATTGAACGAACCCGCGCGCGCCCTGCTCGACCAGGTGGACCTGGGCGGCTTCGCCGACGAGACCACGGTCAACCTGCCGTACGGCCGCAAGCGCGCGCTGGAAATCGCCACGACGCTGGCGATGGAGCCCGAGCTCATGCTGCTGGACGAACCCACCCAGGGCATGGGCCACGAAGACGTGGACCGCGTCACGCAATTGATCAAGCGCGTCAGCGCCGGGCGCACCATCCTCATGGTGGAACACAACATGAATGTCGTGTCCTCCATCGCCAACACCATCACCGTGCTGGCGCGCGGTTCGGTGCTGGCTGAAGGATCCTACGCCGAAGTCTCCCGCCATCCGGCCGTGATGCAGGCATACATGGGCACGACCGACGGCGAACTTCAAGGAGCGCACGCATGAGCACCCCCGCACTCGAAATCTCGGGCCTGCACGCCTGGTACGGGGAATCGCATATCCTGCACGGCGTGGACATGCGCGTGGGACAAGGCGAAGTCGTCACGCTGCTGGGGCGCAATGGCGCCGGCCGCACCACCACGCTGCGCGCGATTCTTGGCCTGACCGGATCGCGCAAGGGCTCGGTGCGCATACACGGCACCGAGGCCATCGACCTGCCCACCTACAAGATCGCCCACCTGGGCGTCGGCTATTGCCCCGAAGAGCGCGGCATCTTCGCAAGCCTGTCTTGCGAAGAGAACCTGCTGCTTCCGCCCGTCGTGGGCTCGCTGGGCGGCGGCATGTCGCTCGCCGAGATCTACGACATGTTCCCCAACCTGCAAGAGCGCCGGAATTCCCCGGGCACGCGCTTGTCAGGCGGCGAACAGCAAATGCTCGCGGTGGCGCGCATCCTGCGCACCGGCGCGAACCTGCTGCTGCTGGACGAAATCTCCGAAGGCCTTGCGCCCGTCATCGTCCAGGCACTGGCGCGCATGATTACCGCGCTCAAACAACGCGGCTACACCATCGTCATGGTGGAGCAGAACTTCCGATTCGCCGCGCCGCTGGCCGACCGCTTCTATGTCATGGAGCACGGGCAGATCGTCGAGCATTTCGAAGCCGCCGAACTTTCAGAAAAACAGGACACGCTCAACGAACTGCTGGGCGTCTAAAACAACCTGTCATCCGCCGGAACCCCGGCAACACCACACCGTAGGGAAGAGGAGTCATCCCATGAAGCTGCACACCATCACTGCTGCACTGGCCATGGCGGGCCTGGGATTCGCGGGGGCAACCGCCCACGCTCAAGGTATCTCCGACGATGTCATCCGCATCGGCTTCATCACCGACATGTCGGGCGTCTACTCCGACATCGACGGCAAAGCCGGCCTGGACGCAATCCGCATGGCCATCGAAGATTTCGGCGGCACGGTCAACGGCAAGAAGATCGAAGTGGTCTCTGCCGACCACCAGAACAAGGCCGACGTGGCGTCGGCCCGCGCGCGCGAATGGTTCGACCAGCAGAAGGTCGACGTCATCATCGCCGGCACCAATTCGGCCACCAGCCTGGCCATGGCCGCCGTCGCGGCGGAAAAGAAGAAGCCCTTCATCGCCGTGGGCGCGGGCGCTTCCGACCTGACCAATGCCCAGTGCTCGCCCTACACCGTGCACTATGCGTACGACACCGTGGCGCTGGCGCGCGGCACCGGTTCCGCGGTCGTGAAGGACGGCGGCAAGAGCTGGTTCTTCCTGACCGCAGACTATGCCTTCGGCCACGCGCTCGAGCGCGACACGATGGCGGTCGTCAAGGCCGCCGGCGGCGAGGTGAAGGGCCAGGTCCGCGCGCCGCTGGGCGCCTCGGACTTCTCGTCCTTCCTGCTGCAGGCGCAGGCCTCCAAGGCCCAGATCCTGGGCATGGCCAATGCAGGCGGCGACACCATCAACACCATCAAGGCCGCCAACGAATTCGGCGTGACCAAGACCATGAAGATGGCCGGCCTGCTGGTGTTCATCAACGACGTCCACTCGCTGGGCCTGGAAGCCACCAAGGGCATGTACCTGACCGACGGCTGGTACTGGGACCAATCCGACGCCTCGCGCGCCTGGGCCAAGAAGTTCGAATCCAAGGTCGGCCGCAAGCCGTCGATGCTGCAGGCGGGCGACTACTCGTCGGCAACGTTCTATCTCAACGCCGTCAAGGCCACCGGTTCGGATAACGGCGACGACGTCATGAAGTGGATGAAGTCGAACAAGGTCAACGACTTCTTCGCCCAGGGCGGCTATGTGCGCGAAGACGGCCGCATGATCCACGACATGTACCTGATGCAAGTGAAGACCCCTGCCGAGTCCAAGGGCCCGTGGGACTACTACAAGGTGGTGGCGACGCTGCCCGGCGACGAGGTCTACACCAAGCTGTCCGAGTCCACCTGCAAGCTGGTCAAGAAGTAACCAGCCCGTTTGATCCCGGATGCGACGCGGCCCGGAAGGCCGCGCCGCATCCCAACCAGCACGCTTCCTTCCGTACCGCGCAGGATTTCCACAAGATGACTGACATTTTCGGCATCCCCATACAGGCCTTGTTCGGCCAGCTGTTATTGGGCCTGGTCAACGGTTCCTTCTATGCAATGCTGTCGCTCGGACTTGCCGTTATCTTCGGGCTGCTGAACGTCATCAATTTCGCGCATGGCGCGCTCTACATGCTGGGCGCCTTCATCGCCTGGATGGGGCTTTCGTACTTTGGCCTGAATTACTGGATCATGCTGATCCTGGCGCCGCTGATCGTGGGGCTGTTCGGCATCATCATCGAAAAGCTATTGCTCAAGCACCTGTACAAGCTGGACCACCTGTACGGGCTGCTGCTCACCTTCGGGCTGACGCTGCTGATCGAGGGGCTGTTCCGCAGCTTCTACGGCGTGTCGGGCCAGCCGTATCCCACCCCCGACGCCCTGCGCGGCGCAACCAACCTGGGCTTCATGATCCTGCCGAACTACCGCGGCTGGGTCGTCGCGGCTTCGCTGATCGTCTGCTTTTCGACGTGGTTTGTCATTGAACGCACCCGCCTGGGCGCCCTGCTGCGCGCGGGCACCGAGAATCCACGACTGGTCGAGGCCTTCGGCGTCAACGTGCCGCGCATGATCACCCTGACCTACGGCTTCGGCGTGGCGCTG
The DNA here is from genome assembly GCF_000236785.1 of Achromobacter arsenitoxydans SY8. Classification (GTDB taxonomy): domain Bacteria; phylum Pseudomonadota; class Gammaproteobacteria; order Burkholderiales; family Burkholderiaceae_B; genus Achromobacter; species Achromobacter arsenitoxydans. Next base: position 188,078 of record NZ_AGUF01000042.1, read on the forward strand.
GCGGGCTTCGCCGGCGTGCTGGCCGCGCCGGTGCTGCAGATTTCGCCGCTGATGGGATCCAACCTCATCATCGTCGTGTTCGCGGTGGTCGTGATCGGCGGCATGGGCTCCATCTTCGGCGCCATCGTCACCGGGCTGGGCCTGGGCGTGATCGAAGGCCTGACCAAAGTGTTCTGGCCCGAAGCCTCCAGCACGGTCGTCTTCATCATCATGGCCATTGTTCTGTTGATCCGCCCGGCCGGGCTGTTCGGAAAAGAAAAATGAATCGTCAATTCCTGGGCTATGCGGTCTTGGCCATTGTGGTGGCCTTGCTTCCCTTCGCCGGCGTGTATCCGATCTTCGCCATGAAGGTCATGTGCTACGCCCTCTTCGCCTGCGCCTTCAACCTGTTGCTGGGCTTTACCGGACTCCTGTCGTTCGGGCACGCCGCCTTCCTGGGCAGCGCGGCCTACGCCGCCGGACACAGCATGAAGGTCTGGGGCCTGCCCACCGAGCTCGGGCTGCTGTTCGGCGTGGCCGTGGCGGCGCTGCTGGGCCTGGCGATGGGCGCGCTTGCCATCCGCCGTAGCGGCATCTACTTCGCCATGATCACGCTGGCGCTGTCGCAGATGGTGTTCTTCTTCTTCCTGCAGGCCAAGTTCACGGGCGGCGAAGACGGCCTGCAAAGCGTGCCGCGCGGCACCTTGCTGGGCCTGGTCGACCTGTCCAAGGACATCAACCTGTACTACCTGGTGATGGCGATTTTCATCATCGGCTATTTCATCATCTGGCGCACCGTGAACTCGCCCTTCGGGCAGGTGCTGCAGGCATTGCGTGAAAACGAGCCGCGCGCCATTTCGCTGGGCTACGACGTAGACCGCTTCAAGCTGGTGGCCTTCGTGCTGTCGGCCGCGCTGGCCGGCCTGGCGGGCGCCACCAAGACCCTGGTGTTCGTGTCGGCCACCCTGTCGGACGCCACCTGGCAGATGTCCGGCCTGGTGATCCTGATGACGCTCATCGGCGGGCTGGGCACGCTGACCGGACCCGTATTGGGCGCGTTCATCGTCGTGCTGCTTGAAAACAAGGTCGGCGACTTCGGCCAGATGATGGCCAACCTGACCGGCGTGGAATGGTTCCTGCGCCTGGGCGAATCCGTCACCATCGTAAGCGGCCTGATCTTCGTAATCTGCGTGCTGGCCTTCCGCCGCGGCATCGTGGGCGAAGTGGGCGCGCTGATCAACCGGCGGCGCGCCGCGCGCGCCTGATCCGGGCGCGGCAGTACACACCGACGGGGCCGCGCAATGCGGCCCCGTCTGCATTCCGGAACGCCATGACGCCCTGACGCCCCGCTGCAACAATGCCCCGTACAATGACCGGCACCCCACTACACAGGTGCCGATCATGCGCAACCCGCATTTCGCCGCCGGCCTGGGCGCGCTCGCGCTGGCCGCCGCCCTGCTGCCATCCCCCGCCGCCGCCGCGGCCCCCGCCTGCGAAGTCGACCGCCCCGTGCGTTTCAGCGGCCTGAACTGGGAATCCAACCTGGTCCTGGCCGGCATAGAACGCTACGTGCTGGAACAGGGCTACGGCTGCAAGACTACCGTCGAAATCGGCGAAACCCTGCCCATGCTGGCCGCGCTGCAGCGTGGCGACGTGGACGTCACCCCCGAAGTCTGGCCCGGCCAGATCGAAGGCGCCTGGAAGAAAGCGCTGGCCAGCGGCAAGGTGCTGGGTGTGGGACACGTCTACGACGCCGGCGAAGGCTGGTATGTTCCGCGCTACACCGTCGAACGCCATCCAGACCTGAAGTCGGCCGCGGACCTGGCGCGCTTCAAAGAGGTATTTGCCGACCCCGAGGATCCGGGACGCGGCCGCATCTACGGCTGCCCGGCCGGCTGGGCCTGCGGCACGCTGAACGACAACCTGCTGCGGGCCCTGAAACTGGACAAGGACTACTCGCTGTTCGCGCCCGGCTCGGGCGCCGCGCAAAAGGCGGCCATCGTGTCGGCCTATAAGCGCAAGCGCGACATCGTCTTCTACTACTGGACGCCCACGTCGCTGGTCGGCGCGCTGGACCTGGTGAAGCTGGAGCTGCCGCCGTTCGATCAGGCCGCCTATACCTGCATGACCGATCCCAAATGCGCCAAACCCGTGGCCACCGAGTTCAAGCCCAATCCCGTGGTCACGGGCGTGAACGCCGATTTTGCCAAGTCGGCGCCGCGCCTCACCGAGTTCCTGTCCAAGCTGACCGTGCCCGACGACGCCATCGACGCGACGCTGGGCTGGCTGGAAACCGAAGGCAAGGAACCCGAAGACGCCGCGCGCTACTTCCTCAAACAGTACCCCGCCGTCTGGCGGCAATGGATGCCCGCGGACGTCGCCGACCGCGTGCAGGCGGCGCTGGCGCGCGAATAGGACCGCTTGCAGGCCGCCGCACGGCGGCCGCCCGGCTCAGGTATCCTGACGTTTCGGCAGAGCCGCCGAGGCGCCGCCCGCAGGCGCCAACCCGATTCAAGCGAAGGAAAGACAATCATGGACGCCTTGTTCTGGCACAACGGTCACTGGACCACAGAAAATCCCAAACTGCTCGGCCCGGCCGACCACGCCTTCTGGATGGCCAGCATGGTCTTCGACGGCGCGCGCGCTTTCCGCGGCCTGACGCCGGACCTGGACCTGCACTGCCAGCGCGTGGTGCGCTCGGCCGAGAAGATGCTGATGAAGCCGCAGATGGACTGGGAAGAAATCCAGAAGCTGTGCCTGCAGGCGGTCGCCAAGTTTCCGGAAGGCGCCGAACTCTACATCAAGCCCATGTTCTTCTGCGCCGACGGCTTCCTGCTGCCCGACGCCGACAAGACCCAGTTCGTGCTGCATGTGTTCAAGGTGCCGATGCCGGGCGACCAAGGCTTTTCGGCCTGCTTCTCCAGCTTTGCGCGGTCGTGGCCCAACATGGCGCCCACCGACGCCAAGGCCTCCTGCCTGTACCCCAATGGCCAGCGCGCCATCCGCGAAGCCGCGGAAAAGGGCTTCGACAACGCCATCATGCTGGACGGCGCAGGCAACATCGCCGAATTCGCCACCAGCAACCTGTGGCTGGCCAAGAATGGCGTCGTGTCCACGCCCGTGGACAATGGCACCTTCCTGAACGGCATCACGCGCCGCCGCGTGCTGGCGCTGCTGAAGGCAGACGGAATCGACGTGCAGGAGCGCAGCCTGACCCGCGCCGACGTCGAGGAAGCCGACGAAGTGTTCTCGTCGGGCAACTACGGCAAGGTGGTGCACGTGAACCGCGTGGAAGCGCGCCCCCTGGAATACGGTCCGCTGGCGCGCCGCGCGCACCAGCTGTATATGGACTACGCGGAAAGCACTCGCCGCGGGTAATGCCTGCGGTTCAATCCTCCCGCGGCGGCAGATGCAGCATCGCCACGTGGGGGGAACTATCCCAACGTGGATAGCGCTCCAGCACCGCCGGGTCGTGGCCGGGCACCACGTGCTGGTCGGATTGCGCCGCGCCATACAGCTTGGCGTAGCCCGACAGCATCTGTGCGGTGTTGTAGACGATCGGGAATGGCCGCCCCTGCGCCATGTTCTCGTAGTAATGGCTGGCGTCCGAAGCCAGCACGACCCAGCCGCGTGCGGTATGCACCCGCAGCGCCTGCAGCCCTTTGGTATGGCCGCCTATTTTCAGCAGTTCGATGCCGGGCAGCAGTTCCCCGTCGCCGTCGTGGAAGACAACCCGGTCCTCGTAGACCCGCCGGACCAGCGCAATGACATCCTCGACCGCGTACGCGTGACGCAGGGGCTCGAAACACATGCAGCGGCCGGTGGCGTAATCCATCTCGTCGTCCTGCACATGGAAGCGCGCCTCGGGCAGCAGGTCCAGGTTGCCCGCATGGTCGTAATGCAGATGCGTCAGCACCACATGCTGCACATCGCCAGGCTGCACCCCGAGCGCGGCCAGCGCCTGGATCGGGCACTGGATAAGCTCGCGGCGGCGCCTGCGGGCCATGTCCGCATTGAATCCGGTGTCGACGAGTACGACCCGGCCTTCTCCCCGCACCAGCCACACGAAGAAATCCATGGGCATGTCGCCCTCGTGCGGGTCGCCGCCCAGGAAATTGTCGCGCCGCTGGCGCGGCATCCGGGCGTAGCGGATGGCGTAGACCTCATACTCGGGGGGCATGGCTGGCATCGCGGCGCTCATTTCAGACTCCAAGATAGGCCTTTTGCACAAATGGATCGGCCAGCAGATCCTCGCCCTTGCCGCTGCGCACGACCTGGCCGTGCTCGAACGCATGCGCCTGGTGCGCCAACCGCAGGGCCAGCCGCGCATTCTGCTCGACCAGCACAATGGCGATGCCGCTTTCGCGGTTGATGCGCTGGATGGCGCCGGCGATCTCGGCCACGATCTTGGGCGCGATGCCCAGCGACGGCTCGTCCAGCATCAGCAAACGGGGTTGCGCCATCATCGCACGCCCGATCGCCACCATCTGCTGCTCGCCGCCCGACAAGGATCCGGCCAACTGGGCGCGACGCTCCTGCACACGAGGAAAGAGCGCATAAATTTCGTCCAGGCGCGCACGCACGTTGGCGCGCGACCCCACCGTATGCGCGCCCGCCATCAGGTTGTCCAGCACGGTCATTCGGCCGAAGAGCCGCCGCCCCTCCGGCGACAGAGACAGGCCCGCCGATACCCGCGCCGCCGATCCCAGCCGCGCGATGTCCCGCCCCTCGAAGAGGATCCGGCCGCCCGCCACCGGCTCCAGCCCGATCAGGGCTTTGAGCGTGGAACTCTTGCCCGCCCCATTCGAGCCGACCAGCGCGACGATCTCTCCCTGTTCGACATTGAAGCTGACGCCGCGCACCGCTTCCAGCTGCCCGTAGCGCACATTCAGATTCTGGACTTCAAGCATGGGCATAGTCGGGCGCTCCAAGATAGGCTTCGATCACGGCGGGGTTGTCGCGGATGGCTTGTGGCGAGCCTTCGGCGATCTTCTCGCCCTGGACCAGCACCACGATGCGGTGGCAAAGCTCCATGACCAGCGCCATGTGGTGCTCGACGAGCAGCATCGTCAGCCCCTCTTCGGCCTGCAGGCGGCGCAGGAGGCGCCCGAGCTCGTTGCATTCCTCGTGGTTCAGCCCCGCGGCGGGTTCATCCAGCAGCAACATGCGCGGGCGGCACGCCAGCGCCACGGCAATGCCCAGCTTCTTCTGCAGGCCATAGGCCAGCGCCCCCGCCGGGGCGTCGCGCCAGGCCTGCAGATCCAGCAGCGTCAGCAGCCGGTCTACCTCGCTTGCGATTTCGGGCGGCGACAGCAGATCCTCGTTGCGCCCCGCCAGGCGCCGCAGCCACGAATGCCGCACGCGCGACAGCATGCCCCGATGAATGTTTTCGGCCACGGTGACGTCGGGGTAAGTCGACGTGGACTGGAACGTGCGCGCCAGGCCCTGCACGACCACGCGGCTGGGCGGTCCGCCGGAGATGTCGCGGCCCTCGAAATGGACCGTGCCGGCGGAGGGGGGCATGGTGCCGCTGATGACGTTGAATGCGGTCGTCTTGCCCGCGCCATTGGGCCCGATCAGGCCCACGATTTCGCCCTGGGCGACGGAGAAGTCCAGGCCGCGCAGCGCCGCCAGGCCGCCGAAACTGCGCGACAGGCCCCGCACCTGCAATAGAGGCTGGTTCATTGCAACTCCTTGCGCCGGCGCGCCTGCCACGGCCCCGGCAGTCCGGCGAGGCCCGCCGGCAGAAAACGCAGGATCAGGATCAGCGCTGCGCCATAGAAAATATGCTGCGTCTGCACTGCGCCGCGGAACAGTTCTGGCAATGGCGTCAGCACCATGGCACCAATCAGGCCGCCCCAGATCGAGCGGCGTCCGCCGATAACCAGCATGATGATGAAACCGATGGAAATGCTGGCGTTGAAGGACTCCGGCGACACATAGCCCACGTAACGCGCCTGCAGTGCGCCCCCGGCAGCAGCCAGCGCGCAGCCTCCGACAAAGGCGCACAGCTGGATGCGGCGCACGCTCAAACCGGTGGATTCGGCAAGTGCGGGGTTCTCGGCCACGGCGTCGATGGCGTGGCCGAACGGGCGCCTGGCCACCGCGCCCAGCAGCGCGACAGAGCCCAGCGCCACGCACAGCGCCAAGCCATAGAAGCCTGCGCGCGTGTCGAACACCATGCCCGCCAGTGCGGCCGGCTGGATGCCGGTAATGCCATTGGCGCCGCCGGACCACGATGCGCCGTCCAGCAGGATCAGCCGGACCAGTTCGCCGAACGCAAACGTGACCAGGACGAAATAAACGCCCTTGAGCCGCAGGATGATCGCGCCCAGCGCCAGCGCGACCACCGCCGCCAGCGCCACGCCGGCCAGTGTGGACGGCATGAAGCCCCACTCCAGGTGGCGGGAGGCCAGGACCGAGCCATAGGCGCCCACCGCGACGTAGGCGGCATGCCCGAGCGACAACTGCCCGCAGCGTGCGATCAGCGCCAGTCCGTTGACGATCAGGATGTTCAGGCAGGTCAGCACCGCCAGGTGCTGCACGAACGGCCCCGCGAACCAGGGCGCGGCCGCGGCCGCGGCCAGGAAGACCCGCAGCAGCCAGCGCAGGGGCGCTGGCCGCGCAAGGCCGGTATCAAGCGAAATAGCAGTCATGGCTTATGCCTCCCCACGGCCCAGCAGCCCCTTGGGCCGCACGACCAGCATCACGATCACAATGGCGAAGATCAGCATGTCCGCCGTGCTGCTTTCGAACAGCAGGCTGCCGTAGCTTTCGGCCAGCCCCAGCGCCAGCCCCGCCACCGCGGCGCCCGGAATGCTGCCCAGTCCGCCCAGAATCACCACGATGAACGCCTTGAGCAGCGGGGTCGCGCCGACGAAGGGCGACACCGAGAACAGAGGCGCCATCAGCGCGCCGGCCACCGCCGCCAGCCCCACGCCCAGGCCGAATCCCAGCGGGTAGTAGATGCGCGATCGGATGCCCTGAATGGCGGCGATCTGGAAATCCTCGACGACCGCGCGCAGCGCGCGCCCTGGCCGGGAATACCGCAGGAATCCGTACAGCAGCGCCAGAGCGAGCAGCGCGAACACCACCACGTAGACCCGCGACAGCGGCACCACCACCTTGCCCATGCGCGCCGTACCTTGGGCGACCGCCGGCATGGACAGCGGGTCGGGGCCGAAGAACATCAGCGCCAGGTTCTGCAGGATCATCGCCAGCCCGATGGTGGCGATCATGCCGTTGAGCTCGTCGCGCCGGAACGGCTTGAGTACGCCCCATTCCAGGACCGCGCCGCCCGCCACCGACAGCGCGAAGGTCAGCGCCACGGCCGGCAGGAAGGAAAAGCCCGCCTGGGTCGTCAGGAAGTAAGCGCCGAAGGCGCCCAGCATGTAGAACTCGCCATGGGCGAAGTTCACCATCCGCATCACGCCAAAAACCAGCGTGAAGCCCACGGCCATGAGCAGGTACAGCAGCCCCACGATCAGCCCGTTGATCGTGGCCTGCGTCAGCAGAATGCTCCAATCCACGTCGTATCCCCCGCCGCGCTAGCGGCATCCCTCGACGGTGCAGCGGGCGCGGATCACTTCGCGGCCGTCCTTGACCTCGGCGACGTAGAAAGGCGCGTTCAGCTGGTGGTTGATGCCATACATGGCCTGACCCGTCCAGCTCAGCTTGCCCAGCGAGCCGTCGAAGCCATCCAGCTTTTCCATTTCCACGCGCACGCGCTCGGTGTCCTCTACCGTACCGGCACGGCGCATGGCCTCGAACAGCATGTTGGTGCCGTCGTAAAAGGCCGGGCTGAAGCCGTTCATCGGATGCTTGTACTTGGCGGCGTAGAGCGCCGCATAGGCCTGGGTGGCCGGCAAATCCGGATCAATGGGCGTATGGACCAGCATGCCTTCGGCGGCCTGCTTGCCAGCGACGTTGACGATCTCCTGTGTGGCCGGCCCGCCGGTGCGCACAATCTTTCCTTCAAAGCCTAGCTCGCGCGCCTGCTTGACGATCAGGCCCGCCGTGGTGGGCGAATTGCCGTCCAGTTCGATGGCGTCGATGCCGCGCGCCATCATGCGGGTCAGCATGGGCACGAAGTCCACGCGGTCGCGCTCGAAAAATTCCTTGGTCGCCAGGGCCGCCCCAGCCTTCTTGTAGGCGCCTTCCAGGTCCAGGGCGATCTGCTGCCCGGTCTCGTCATTGGGGAAAAGCGCACCGACCTTGCGCAGGCCCTGCGCCTTGACCAGCCAGTCAATCTGCGGCTGCGAGACCTCGGCGGTAGTGACGTTCGGACGGAAGGTGTAGGGTTTGTCCGCGGCCAGCGCCTTGGCGGTAAAGCCCAGCGTCAGCAGGATCACCTTGTTCTTTTCGGTCATCGGCTGGATGGCCAGCACTGGCGCCGACCCGACCGGGCCGATCACATAGCGCACCTTGTCCTCGAACACCAGGCGGTTCGCCACCGTGACGGCCTCGTTGGCCTGGTATTTGTCATCGTACGCAACGACCTGGACACGATACTTCTTGCCCCCCACTTCCAGGCCGCCGGCCTCGTTCACCTGGTCGGCCGCGACCTCGGCGGCGTTCTTCATGCCCTGCCCCCATGCGGCGCCCGCGCCGGACAGCGTGACCAGGGCGCCCAGCTTCAACGTTTCTTGCGCCTGAACGGCGGGGACTGCGGCCAGAGCGAAAGCGCCGGCCAGAATGATCGGATAACGCATGTTGTCTCCTGAGGGAATGCGGGCGCATGCGGCCCGTCGTGAATGCCCGCTTTCTACTGACGGGCGATGGCGTCCAGCACCGGCAGCACATAGCCGCGGAACTGCTGCGGGTTTTCGCTCATCGGGAAATGCCCCAATTCGCGCATGACGGTCACCTGCGCTCCGGGAATGCCGGCAGCGGTGCGCAAGGTGTCTTCCGGCGTGCAGGAGAAGTCGTATTCCCCAGTCAGCAGGTACAGCGGGCAGCGGTCGGTGCGGATGCCGTCCAGGCGTCCCCGCAGGTCGCTGTCCACCCGGTAGAAGTACAGGTCCCCACGGAATACGCCGGGGCCGCCCTGCATGTACTGCCACAGCGTTTCGTCGCGATGCACGGGCGGCGACTGCGGCGCCACCAGTCCGGACACCAGCGCAGCGCAGACCTCGCCGCCGTGGACGTCGCCGCGGTGCAGCCAGGACGTGTCGTACCAGGGTTCCTGGTGATCGGCCGCCTCGACGCCTATGAGCGCGCGGAAGAATTCTGAATGCAGATGAGCGAGCTGCAGCACGATGCGTCCGCCGATGGAGCAGCCGATGAGGGCCGGACGATCCAGCGCCAGCGCCTGGCAGAACGCCATCACGGTTTCGACGTAGAGCTCGGTGGAAAGCCGGTACTCCTGGTCTTGCCAGCCTTCAGGGGGATAGGACTTGCCGTGCCACGGCATGTCGAAGGCAATGACGCGATAGCGCGACGTGATGTCGGGATCGCACATCATGTGGCGGTATTGGCGGCCGTCCGCACCGGCAGTGTGCAGGCAGACGAGCGGGATGCCCTGGCCCGCCTCTTCGAAGTAGACGCGGCAGCGCTTGCCGGCGATGTCGAACGACGCATAGCGGCCGACGATGGGTTCCAGTTCGACGCTCATGCCTGCGCCTCCCGGGGGATGGCCAGCAGGTCCTTCACGAACTGAAGATGGGCCATCAGCGGCTGCAGATTGCCCTGGATCGAAAGCTCGCCTCGCTTGCTGAGCGCGAAGATGTCGTGCCAGCCGGCTTCCGGCACCGCCAGCCAGAAGCGGGACCACGCCTGCTCCGACGCCTGCAGCGATACGTCGCAGGACGGCAGGGGCGCCGCCGGAGTTTCAGCGGAGGCGACGCGGCCGTCGCGGATGCGCACGAGGACGGGATGAGCGCCGAACCGCAGCAGCATATCCATGTTGACCAGTCGGGGCCGCGAGAACGACAGCGCGCGGCTGCAGAAGCGTTGCGCGAGCTGCGCACCACTCATGTCCCGCGCGGGCATGGCTTGGGGTTCCATTGTCTCTTCCTGTTTTACCGTTCTTATATACAGAACGATTATTCTTTCTGAAAGAACATTCTAAGTATCGAAAACTCCCCGTGTCAACACGGGGAAAGTACGGGAACGGCTTGCTAGCGCGGCGCCAGCGTCCGCCAATCGGCGGCGAGCTCCAGCGGGCAGCCGGTCAGCGCCTGCAAGGTTTCGAAGTCCAGGCCCGCGACCATTGCCCTCACCCGCATGCCCCCGGGCAATACGTCGATGATCGCCAGGTCGGTATAGATGCGATCCACGACCCCCGCGCCGGTCAGGGGATAAGTGCATTCGCGCACGATCTTGGGCTGCCCGTCCTTGGCGACGTGCTCCATCGTGATGTAGACCTGGCGCGCTCCCGCCACCAGATCCATGGCCCCGCCCACGGCGGGGATCGTGTCGGGCGCGCCCGTGTCCCAATTGGCCAGGTCGCCCTTTTCCGACACTTGGAACGCGCCCAGCACAGTCAGGTCCAGATGCCCCCCGCGCATCATCGCGAAGGAGACCACGTGGTCCGTGATGGACGCCCCGGGCAGCAAGGTGACCGCTTCCTTGCTGGCGTTGATCAGGTCCAGGTCCAGCGGCGCGTCGGGATCGGCGGGGCCCATGCCGACGATGCCGTTCTCGGTATGCAGGATGACGTCGCGCCCGGCCGGCAGGAATGCAGACACCAGCGTCGGGATCCCGATGCCCAGGTTGACGTAGGCCCCGTCCTCGATATCCGCGGCGACCTGTTGGGCGATCTGGCGCCGGCTGAGTTTTTCATATTGCATGGCCTGCTCCCACCTTCACCACCCGTTTGACGAATATGCCCGGTGTCATGACATGCTCGGGCGGGATGCCGCCCAATTCCACGATTTCATCCACCTGCGCCACGGTCGTGGCGGCCGCCATGCACATCACCGGCGCGAAGTTGCGGCCGGCGTAGCGGTACACCAGATTGCCCCAGCGGTCCCCGGTGCGCGCCTTGACGAAGGCGTAGTCGCCCTTGAGCGGAGACTCCAGCACGTAGCCCACTCCGTCGATGACGCGGGTCTCCTTGCCCCGGGCCAGCGGCGTGCCGTAGGCCGTGGGCGTGAAGAACGGGCCCAAGCCCGCGCCGGCCGCGCGCATGCGCTCGGCCATGGTGCCCTGCGGCACGCATTCGAGCTCTACCTTGCCCGCGCGATACGCGTCGGCGAATTCGGCCGCATTCGGGTTCTTGCGATCGGACGAGCGCGCGAACGAGCAAACCATCTTGCGTACTCGCCCGGCCCGCACCAGCTCGCTCAGACCGCGTCTGCCGTTGCCGGCGTTGTTGTTGACGATGGTCAGTTCGCGCGCTCCCTGATCCAGCAGCGCGCACACCAATTCGGTGGGCACGCCCGAGGCGCCGAATCCGCCGATGAGGATCACCGCCCCGTCGCGCACGCCCGCCACGGCGGCCTCCAGTGAATCGACTGTCTTGTCCAGCATAAATTGCTCTCCTGGTGGGAATGCGTGGATTCAGCGCGTGGTCGGGCCGCCCAGAATGGCGGTGGACTGGCTGGACAGGGTGCCCCCATTGCCGTGCACCAGCGCAATGTCGGCGCCGTGCACCTGGCGTTCGCCCGCCTGCGCGCGCAACTGGCGAACGGCCTCGATGACCAGGAAAATGCCGTACATGCCGGGATGGACGCAGGACAGGCCGCCGCCATTGGTGTTGACCGGCAGCCTCCCGCCCGGGGCAATGCCGCCGCCCTGCACGAAGGCGCCGCCCTCGCCCTTCCCGCAGAATCCCAGGTCCTCCAGGAACAGCAGCGTGTTGATGGTGAAGGCGTCGTAAAGCTCGGCCACATCCACATCTCCGATCTGCAGGCCCGCCATGGCAAGCGCGCGCTTGCCCGATTCCGCCGCGGCGGTGACGGTCAGATCCTCCATGGACGAAATCTGACGGTTCCATACCGCCGTGGCGCTGCCCAGCACATACACCGGCGCCTGCTTCAGATGGCGCGCGCGGTCGGCCCGCACCATCACGTATGCGCCGCCGCCGTCGCTCACCAGGCAGCAGTCGCGCACCGTCAGGGGGTCGGATACCGGACGGGACCGCAGCACGTCTTCGATCGACAGCGGATCGCGCATGGCGGCCTCGGGATTCAGCCGCGCCCAGGCCCTGGCGGCCACCGCCACCTCGGCCAGTTGCTCGCGCGTCGTGCCGTACTGATGCATATGCCGGGCAGCCGCCAGCGCATAGGACGTCACCGGTTGCATCGGAGAATAGGGATGCTCGAAAGGCTGCGGATCCAGCAGGGTGCGCGCCTTCACGCCTTCCTTGCGACCGAACGCGGCCGTTTTCTGCGTGCTGCCGTAGCACACCAGCACGGCGTTGCATTGTCCCGACACCAGCGCCATCACCGACGGCAGCAGGTGCGACACGAAGCTGGAGCCGCCCAGCATCGTGGCTTCGATGTAGCGCGGCCGCAGGCCGAGATACTCGGCGACCGGCATGCTCCACATCGTGGCCGACGAGCTGCACGTCGCCAGGCCGTCGATGTCGCGCATCGTCAGGCCGGCGTCCGCCACCGCCCGCGACGCGGCCTGGGCCAGGACTTCCATTTCCGTGTAGCCGTGGGCCTCGCCCAGGCCCGCATGCCCCACCCCGGCGATGGCGACCTGTCCTCGCAGCGATTCCAGCGACATCATGCTTCCTCCGCAGGGACGAACACCACCAACGCCTGGCCTTCGTCGCGCACCACGCGTGCTGCGACCTGCATGCCTATGCGCAGCCTATCGGGCTCGACGCCGTCGACCCGGCTCATCATGCGCACGCCCTCTTCAAGATCGACCAGCGCCACGTTGTAGTCGCCGCCCGCTTCCGGCTTGCGCCGCACGACGCTGAACGAATAGACCGTGCCGGCGCCCGAGGGATCCGTCCAGGCAAGATCCTCCCCGCCGCAGTGCATGCACAGGATGCGGGGATAGAACTGGTGCGCGCCGCAGCCCGCGCAGCGCTGGATCTGGAAGCGGCCCTCGGCCAGCTTCGAAAAATAATGTTCCTGCGGTCCGCGCGAAGTGGCGCCCGCCTGTTCCATCTGCATGCTTTGTCTCCTGAGTCTTTATTGGAAGCGCGCCTCCGGGCACGCCCATTCCCGGTTACAGGTCCGCGAAGCGCTTCCCTTCCGCCACCAGCCGCTCCAGCAGCGGCGCCGGACGCCAGAGCTCGCCGTGCTCCGCATGAAATCGGCGGATCGTCGTCAGCACCTCGGGCAGGCCCTGTTGGTCGGCATAGAAGAGCGGACCGCCCCGGTGTGCGGGAAAGCCGTAGCCGTTGACGTAGATCACGTCGATGTCCGATGCCCGGCGCGCGATGCCCTCCTCCAGGATGCGCGCACCTTCGTTAACCAGCGCATACATCGTGCGCTGCACGATCTCCTCGTCAGTCACGGCGCGGCGCTCGACACCGTCCTCGCGGGCGCAGCGTTCGATCAGCGCCAGCACGTCCGCGTCTTCCAGCGGCGTCCGGCTGCCGGCCTCGTAGCGGTAAAAGCCGCTGCCCGTTTTCTGGCCGAAGCGCCCCTGTTCGCACAGGCTGTCCGCCACGCGGGAATAGCGCAGGTCGGCCGGCCGGCTGGACGCCGTACGCTTGCGGAATGCCCAGCTGATGTCCAGCCCGGCCATATCCGCCATGCGCAGCGGCCCCATCGCCAGTCCGAAGCGCTGCAGGGCGCCGTCCACTTGCGAAGGGGTCGCCCCTTCTTCCAGCAGGAAATGCGCTTCCCGCGTGTAGGGGCTGACCATGCGATTGCCGACGAATCCGTCGCACACGCCGACCAGCACAGGCAGCTTGCCCATCGCGCGCGCCAGCTTGAATACGGCCGCGACCACGTTGCCGTCGGTCTCGCGGCCCTTCACGACTTCCAGCAGGCGCATGACGTTCGCGGGGCTGAAAAAGTGCGTGCCCAGCACTTGTGCCGGACGGCCGGTGAACCCGGCGATCTGGTCGACATCCAGGCGCGAGGTGTTCGACGCGAGGATCGCGCCGGGCTTGCAGATGCGGTCCAGCGCCTCGAATACCTGCCGCTTGACGCCCATGTCTTCGAAGGCGGCCTCAATCACCAGATCGGCGTCGCGCAATTCGTCCATGTCCAGGCTGGCGCGGATGCGGCCCTGTCTTTCTTCCACCTGCACCGCCGACAGCTTGCCCTTGGCCGCCGTGGCGGCGTAGTTCTTGCGGATGGCCGACCAGCCGCGTTCCAACGCCTGCGCATCGCGCTCGATCAGCACCACGTCCAGCCCGGCATTGGCCAGGCTCATGGCGATGCCGCCGCCCATCGTGCCGGCCCCGACCACGCCGACCTTACGGATGGCGCCCGCAGCCCGCCATTCGGGCGGCAGCTTGACAGCGGCGCGCTCGGCAAAGAACAAATGCCGCTGCGCCTTGGACTGGCCGCCGTTGACCAGTTCCAGGAAGCGCTCGCGCTCGAAGGCCAGGCCGTCCTGCAGCGTCGCGCCCGCCGCATGCTCCACGCAGGCCACGCAGGCCAGCGGCGCCACGCAGCCGCGATAGCGCCGCGCCGCTTCCTGCCGGGCCCGTTCGTACACGCCGGCATCCGCGGGCGCGGCCAGCGGCTGCCGGCCCACCCTGCGGCCGTCCAGCGGGACCGCGGAAACCTTCAGCGCGTAGGCTGCCGCACGTTGCCGAAGATCGCTTCCGTACACTTCATCCAGCAGACCGCAGTCGGCTGCCGTTTCGGCATCAATGGCATCGCCGCCACAGATCATTGTCAGCGCCCGCTCGACGTCGACAATGCGAGGCAACCGTTGCGTGCCGCCGGCGCCCGGCAGGACGCCCAGCTTTACCTCGGGCAGGCCCAACGACGCGCCGGACTGGGCGACGCGATAGTGGCAGCCCAGCGCCAGTTCCAGGCCGCCGCCGAGCGCCGCGCCGTGTATGGCCGCCACCACCGGCTTGGAGGCATCCTCGATCAGTGCGATGACAGTGCGCAACGTCGGTTCGCGCCCCGACATTGGTGTATTGAACTCGCGGATCTCGGCGCCGCAGCAGAAGAACTGCCCATCGCCCGCAATCACCAGCGCACGCACCGCGTCGTCCGCCAGCGCGTCCTGGATCGCCGCATGCAGCTCCGCCCGCAGGGCCGCACTGAGGCTGTTGACCGGGGGATTGCGCAGCGACAGCAGCGCGACCTGGCCGGACTCCATCCGTTCCGTATGGATCAGCATGGCGCCCTCACTCCAGTTCGACCACGACCTGGCCTTCGTCGACCTCGTCGCCCTCGCCGACCAGCACGCGCGCGACGACGCCGGCGCGCTCGGCCTCGACCGGGATCTCCATCTTCATTGACTCCACCTTGACCACGCTGTCTCCCGCCTCGACGCGCTGGCCGGGACGGACAGTTACCGCAACCACACGGCCCACCACGGGGGTTCCCACTTTGAACATTGCCTGCTCCTTTGTCTTTTTCAGGTTCGAACCAGCCGATTGCTATGCGGCCTGCGCCGCGGCACGCGATACTTCCAGAATGCGTTCCACCATGCCGGTGCACACCCGGCCCGCACGGAACTCCGGGTCATCCAACACCCGCAACACGAAAGGAATGTTGGTCTTGACGCCCTCCACGCGAAACTGCGCCAGTGCCGCCTTCAGCAGGTCCAGCGCCGCGTCGCGCGTCCCGGCATGCGCGATCACCTTGGCCAGCATCGGGTCGTAATGGCTGGATACCCGGCAGCCTTGCGCGTAACCGGTCTCGATGCGCACGCCGGGAAGCACTGGCGGCGCGTAGGTCCGCAGCAGGCCGGGAGACGGCAGAAAGCGCACAGGATCTTCGGCATAGACGCGCGCCTCCATCGAGTGCCCGCGCAAAGGCGGCACCCGCGGCAGCACATCCGCCATGCGTTCACCAGCGGCCAGCCTGAGCTGCGCAGCCACCAGGTCCACGCCGGTCACGGCTTCCGTCACGGCGTGCTCGACCTGCAGGCGGGTATTGATCTCCAGGAATGAAAAGCCGGATTCGGGCGTGTAGAGCATCTCCACGGTGCCGATCACGTCGTAACCCATGCCCGCCAACATAGATTCCAGGCGGCTGGCCATCTCTTCCACCGCAGCACGATCCAACGCGGGCGCGGGCGCTTCCTCCAGCACCTTCTGGTGCCGGCGCTGGGTGGAGCAGTCGCGCTCGTACAGGCAGCGCACCTGTCCATGACGGTCCGCCAGGAACTGGAATTCCACATGGCGGGGATTGCGCAGCAGCTTTTCCAGATAAAGGTCGGAACCCCCGAAACTGCGCTCCGAGATAAGCCGCGCCCGCGTCCACTGCGCTTCGGCGTCCTCCGGACCGTCCAGGGGAATCATGCCGATTCCCCCGCCGCCCGAGGCCGGCTTGATCAGCACCGGGTAACCCAGGTCCTGGGCCGCGCTGCGCAGCGCGGCTAGGTCGTCCCCCAACACGGCGCTGCTGGGAGCCATTGGCATGCCCAGCGCCCGCATCGCGTCGCGCGCCTGGGTTTTGTGCCCCAGCATGCGGATCCAGCGTGGCGACGGCCCAACGAAGATCATCCCTGCCCGCTCGACGGCCTCGGCAAAGGCCGCGTTCTCGGACAGGAATCCATAGCCCGGATGCAGGGCGTCCGCGCCGGACTCGCGTGCGACGCGCAGCAACGTTTCGCAATTCAGATAGCTCTGCGCCGCGGGCGCGGGTCCGATCGGGACCGCGAGGTCCGCCTCGCGCACATGGGGCAGATCCTGGTCGGCCTCCGAATAGACCGCCACCGACTCAATCCCCAGTCCGCGCAGCGCGCGGATCACGCGGCGGGCGACGGCGCCCCGGTTGGCCACAATGACACGTTTCATGTTGAGCTCCTGGCGAGGCCTCACGGCCGGTAGCCGAAGACGCGCGGCCCCGGCTCGCGCAGCGGCGCCGCCAGTTCCACGAATTCCTCCAGCGCCTGGCGCGTCGCGGCCGGATCAATGATGTCTTCGACAACAAAGGCTTCGGCGCTGCGGAATGGCGAGGTCAGGCTGCGCACGCGCGCCTCGATCTCCCGCATCTTGGCCTGCGGATCCTCGGCGGCTTCGATCTCCGCTTTGTAGGCGACTTCCAGCCCGCCCTCCACGGGCAACGATCCCCATTGGGCCGACGGCCACGCATAGCGGAAGTTAAAGCGGCCGGCGCTCTGATGACCGCCGGCCGCCACGCCGAAGGCCTTGCGCACGATGATCGAGCACCAAGGCACCGTGGACTGCGCGACCGCCGTCAGCGCGCGCACGCCGTAGCGCATGGCGCCGGCCTTCTCGGCGTTCAACCCAATCTGGAATCCCGGCACGTCCACCAGATTGACCACGGGCAGGTGGAAGGTTTCGGCCAGGTCCAGAAGCCGGGTGAATTTCTCGGCGGCAGGGCCGTCCCAGCCGCCGCCGTAGTGATAGGGATCGCTGGCGAACAGGGCGACCGGCCAGCCGTCGATGCGGGCCAGGCCCGTGATCACCGCGCGGCCCCAGCGCTTGCCGATTTCCATGAACGACCCTTCGTCGACCAGCGTCTCGATGATCGGGCGCATCTTGTACACGGCGCGCGTGTCGGACGGGATGGCGCCGCGCAGCCACTCCTGTTCGCCGGCCCGCCCCGGCTCGGCCGCGCGCGGCGGCAGTTCATGCACCGAGCGCGGCAGGTAAGACAGGAAGCGCCGGGCCTGGGCGAAAGCGGCCTCCTCCGTGTCGGCCTCGTCGTCGACCACGCCGTTGCGGGTGTGGATGTCGCTACCGCCAAGCTCGTTCTTGTCCAGGTTCTGGCCGATGCGCGCCACGACCGGCGGCCCCGCGATGAAGAGCTGCGAAGTGTCGCGCACCATGATCGAGTAATGGCTGGCCGCAACGCGCGCCGCGCCCAGACCGGCCACCGAACCGAGCGCCAGCGATACAACCGGCACCGTCGCCAGATTCTGCGCCATCAGCGGCCACATGCGCAGCTTGGGCAGCAGCGTGTGGCCCTTGATCTCGATGTTGCGCACCGATCCCCCGCCGCCGGTGCCATCCACCATGCGAAGCAGCGGCAGCCGCAGGTCCTGCGCCATTCGCTCGGCCTCGACCAGCTTGTCGCCGACGGCGCCGTCATTGGCGCCCCCGCGCACGGTGAAATCGTCGGCGGCCACCACCACCGGCCGCCCCTGCACCTTCGCGCGGCCGATGAGCAGGTTCGAGGGAGTCAGATCCGTCAGCCTGCCTTCAGCGTCATACTCGCCGCTGCCCGCCAGCGCCCCGACCTCCCGGAACGATTCCGGGTCGACCATCCTGGCGATGCGTTCGCGCACCGGCAGCTTGCCGCCTTCGCGATGCCGGCGCACCTTCGCCTCGCCTCCCATGCGCGCCGCCAGTTCCTTGCGCAGCGCCAATTCCTGCAGTTCTTTTTCCCAGGACACCTTGTGCTCCTTTCCTGCCAGTTGCCGTTGCGGCCTGCGCCGCCGGTTCAATCGACCTTGATGTTGGCGCGCTTGATGAGCGCTTCGTTCTGCTTGAGTTCGTCGGCGATCTTTTGCCGGAACGCCTGAGGAGTCTGGGTCGACGGATTGCCCTGAGCCGCCAGTCTGGCGCGCACGGCAGGATCCTTGGCCGCCTCGGCGATCTCGCGGTTCAGGCGATCCACAACAGCGGGTGGCGTACCCGCCGGCGCGAACACCCCTACCCAGAACGAAATGTCGAAGTCGGGATACCCCAGCTCGGCCACAGCCGGGATGTCCGGCAGGTCATGCCAGCGCTGCGCGGTGGAAACCGCCAGCGCTTTCAGCTTGCCGGCCTTGATGAGCGGCACCCCCGAGAGCGTGTCGAAACCGAAGTCGACCTCCTTGGACATCAACCCGGCCTCCATCGGCGCGGCGCCCCGGTACGGCACATGCAGCATCTGCACACCGGACATGGTGGCGAGCTGTGCGCCCGCCAGGTGCATCAGATTGCCGTTGCCGGCAGATCCGTAGCTGACCGTGTTGGGATTGCGGCGGGCCAGCTCCACCAGAGACTTCACATCGCTGACGCCCGCCACGCGCGGATTCTCGGCATTGATGGTCAGGATGAACGGCACGGACACCACCGTGGTCACCGGCGCGAAATCCTTCAGCGGGTCGTACTGGAGATCCTTGTAGAGCAAGGGATTGACCGTGATCGAGCTGGAGTTGCTGACCAGGATGGTGTAGCCGTCCGGCTTGGCCTGCGCCACCATGCGCGCGGCGATCATGCCGTTGGCGCCCGTCTTGTTTTCCACCACGAACGATTGGCCCATGCGCGTGGACAGCGCATCGCCAATGATGCGCGCCACGATATCTATGGTGCTGCCGGGGCTGAAGCCCACGACGAACTTCACGGGCGCGCTGGGATATTCCGCCGCGCCAGCGGCCAGGGGAACCGCGGTGAACCAGGCGAACGCGCCTGTTGCCAGCCACTTTCTAACTGCCATGATGTGTCTCCTCCGTGATGGATCCGCGCCGGCGCTGCTTTGGCGCGCGGCTGCGGATGCGTGGGTGTCTACTGCGTTGCGATGGCGCCAGAGGCCTTGACGGCCCGGCCCCACTTCTGCTCTTCCTGCTTCATGAATGCTGCGAAGGCCTGGGGCGAGCTGTTGACCACTTCCCCGCCCAGGCCTTCGATGCGGGTCTGCATTTCGGGCGTGGCGACAATCTTCGACACGTCCTCATAAATGCGCTGCGCCTGCTGGGGCGGCATGGCCGCGGGCGCAAGCAACCCGAACCACGTCGCGGCCTCGAACCCGGGCATGCCCGCTTCGGCGAAGGTCGGCACGTCGCGCAGCGCCTGCACCCGCTTGCCGTTGGCGACCGCCAGGGCGCGCAACTTGCCGGACTCGATCAGCGGCAATGCCGACGTGATGGTGGCCAGCATCATCTGCACCTGCCCGCCCGCCAGGTCCGTGAAGGCGGGCGAGTCCCCGCGGTACGGCACGTGTGTGATGGCGGATTTCGTGGCGATCTTGAAAAGTTCGCCGCTTAGATGCTGCGCGGTTCCGTTGCCGGGCGACGCGAAATTCACCGATCCGCCGTTCTGCTTCAGGTAGGCAAGGAATTCCGGCAGGCTCTTGGCCGGAACGGACGGGTTCACCACCAGCACCAGCGGAACCTTGGTGACCAGCGTGATGGGCGCGAAGTCCTTGACGGGGTCGTAGCTCAGCTTGTCGTAGAGATGCCCGCTGATCGTGTGGGCGGACGTGGTCATGAACAGCGTGTACCCGTCGCCGCGCGCCCGGGCCACCGAGCTCGCGCCGATCGTCGTGCCCGCGCCGGCACGGTTTTCGACGATCACCGTCTGGCCCCACGTCTGTGTGAGCCGTTCCGCCACGGCGCGCGCCACCACGTCGGTCGCGCCGCCGGCCGGGTATGGCACGACCATCGACACAGGCTTGGAAGGATAGGAATCGGCATGCGCCGTTCCCGCGAATAGCGCCGCGGCACAAGCCAGCGCGCGCAGCCAATTGGGTTGCATGGGGAGGTCTCCTCTTGTCATCGGTTGAAGGTTTGCTTTATTCTTATCGTTCCAGTAGACAGAACGCTTATTCTATTTTATATTTTTTGCATCCCGGACTGTCAACGAATAAATGCGGACGGCCGGCGCGGAATTGCCATCAAGAGAGGAAACACACTTCATGTCCGAATCATCGGAAACCCTTAAATCCATGCTTATCGGCGGCGAATGGATCGCCTGCGGCGACACCACGTTCGAGTCGGTCAACCCCGCCACCGGCGTCCGCAATTACCGCGTCAGCGCCGCCTCCGACTCGCTGGTGGACCAGGCCGTCGAAGCCGCCTGGCTGGCGCAGCGCCAGCCGGCCTGGCGCGACATGCTGCCGCACCAGCGCGCGGCCATCCTGCGCCGCATCGCCGACGGCATGGACCACAACGCCACGCTGCTGGCGCGCCTGCAAATGATCGAGAACGGCAAGGTCTGGGCCGAATGCAAAGCGCAGGTCGCCAGCGCCGCCGCCACCTTCCGCTACTACGCGGGCGTGTGCGAAACGCTGGGCGCCGAGGTCACTCCCACGCGCGGCAACTATCTGTCCATGACCCACTACGATCCGTACGGCGTGGTCGTGGCGATCACGCCCTGGAACTCGCCACTGACGATGGAAGCGCAGAAGGTCGCGCCCGCGCTGGCCGCGGGCAACGCCGTGATCCTCAAGCCTTCCGAGGTCACCTCATCGCCCGCCCTGGAACTGGGCCGCATCGCGCTGGAGGCCGGCCTTCCGCCCGGCATCCTCAACGTGGTGACGGGCCTGGGGTCCACCGTGGGCCGCCGCCTGGTCGAACATCGCGGCGTACGCATGGTTTCGTTCACCGGCGGCACCGCCAGCGGCCGCGCCATCGCGCACGCCGCCGCGGAAAAGCTGATGCCCGTTGCGCTGGAACTGGGGGGCAAATCGCCCCACATCGTGTTCGCGGATGCAGACCAGGACGCGGCAATAGACGGCGTCATCGGCGGCATCTTCGAGGGCAGCGGCCAGTCCTGCGTGGCCGGCTCTCGGCTGTATGTCCAGCGCAGCATCGCCGAGTCGTTCATCGAAAAGCTTGTCGCGCGCGCCGCCCGGCTCAAGGTCGACCAGCCCGACGCCGAGGGCGCGC
This sequence comes from Achromobacter arsenitoxydans SY8, assembly GCF_000236785.1. GTDB lineage: Bacteria > Pseudomonadota > Gammaproteobacteria > Burkholderiales > Burkholderiaceae_B > Achromobacter > Achromobacter arsenitoxydans. Next base: position 209,663 of record NZ_AGUF01000042.1, read on the forward strand.
AGATGGGTCCCATTGCCTCTTTCGGCCATCGCGAAAAGATTGAAGGCATGGTCGATTCGGCGCGGCGCGAGGGTGCGCAGGTGTTGCTGGGCGGCGAACGCCCCGACGGCGACGCGCTCGCCGCGGGCGCGTTCTACCGGCCCACCATCCTGGGCGGCCTGTCGCGCGACGCGCACGTCGTGCGCGAGGAGATCTTCGGTCCGGTGCTGTGCGCGCTGACGTTCGAAGACGAGGACGACCTGGTCGATCAAGCCAACGACAGCGCCTATGGGCTGGCCTCCGGCATCTGGACGGCGGACTACCGCCGCGCCTGGCGCGTCGCCAAGCGCCTGGAAGCGGGCAGCGTGTGGATCAACACCTATAAGCAGCTTTCCATCTCCACCCCATTCGGCGGATTCAAGCAAAGCGGAATCGGCCGCGAAAAAGGCGTGAGCGGACTGCGCCTGTACCAGCAATCCAAGGGCATCTACTTCGGCATGTAGGCCGGACGCATTCCCGCAAATCATTCAAGGCCGCAACAGCGGCCACCCTGTATTTTTTGGAGACTATCCTCATGCCTGAATTTCAACGAGCCGGCTTCATCGGCCTGGGCGTCATGGGCGAGCCCATTTGCCGCAATCTCGCCGTCAAGGGCGGCCTGCCCGTGCTGGGCTGCGACAACGACCCCGCGCCCCTGCAGCGCCTGGCCCCGCACGGCGTGACCACAGCGACAGCCGTGCAGATCATGCGCGAATGCGACGTGGTGTTCCTGTCCCTGCCGTCCGGCGAAGTGGTGGCGCAACTTGCCCGCGCCGCCGACGGCCTGCTGGCGAACGCGCGCAGCGGCCAGTTGATCGTGGACCTGAGCACGTCGCCAGTGGACGTGACGCGCGAACTGGCCGGCGAATTCGCCGCCAAGGGCGCGACTTTCATCGACGCCCCCGTGGCCCGCACGCGCGCCGCCGCAGAGGCCGGCACCCTGTCGGTCATGATCGGCGGCGACGAACAGGTCTTCGCCCGCGTCAAACCGCTGGTCTCCACTTTCGCAAACGAAATTACCCATTGCGGCGCCGTCGGCAGCGGGCAGGTCGTGAAGATCCTGAACAACATGGTGCTGTTCGAAACCGTGGTGGCGCTGTCCGAGGCGCGCGCCATCGCGCGCCGGTCGGGCGTGGATCCGAAGGTGCTGCTGGAGACCTTCACCCGCGGCTCGGCGGACAGCTTCGCGTTGCGCAACCACGGCTTAAAGGCTATCCTGCCCGCAGACTTTCCCGAAAAAGCCTTCCCTGTGGACTACGCCCGCAAAGACCTGCGCTACGCGCTGGCGCTGGCCGACCAGACCGGCGTAACAGCGCTGGGGGCCCGCAACGTGGACCACTGGTTCGACGCGGCGCTCGCCCAGGGCCACGGCAACCGCTATTTCCCGGTCATCAGCCGGGTGATCGACCCGGAGTCGGGAACCAACGCCTAATTACCCCCGCATCCATCCAATGAGTCGCACCCCTACTCAGGACAATTCCACCGACGGCGTCGCCGCCGTCGAACGCGCCCTGACCATCGTCGGGGCCGTCGCGCAGCGCACCGACCCGATCACGCTTGCCGATCTTTCCCGGGCCACGGGGTTCTACAAGAGCACGCTCCTGCGGCTCATTGCTTCGCTTGAAAAGGCAGCCCTGGTGGTGCGCCGCGCCGACGGCCGTTACGCCCTGGGGCCTTACGCGCACCATCTGGGCCGCGCCTATGAGGCCACCTACCGGCTTACCGAAACCATTCTGCCCCTGTTGCAGGGGCTGGTCGACAAGGGCACCGAAAGCGCATCGTTCCACGTCTACCACGACGCGCAATCGCGCGTGTGCCTGCTGCGGGTGGATTCGCATCATTCCACCCTGGACCGCATCCGTGTCGGCGACTTGCTGCCCCTGGACAAGGGCGCGGCGGGCAAGCTGCTCACCGCCTATCTGGTTGAAGGCCAGTCGGCCGCGCAGGCCGGCCTGATGCTCACGTCGATGGGCGAGCGCGATCCGAACTGCGCGGCGGTGGCCAGCCCCGTGTTCGGCCCCGACGGCGACCTCTGCGGCGCAATTTCCCTGTCGGGCCCCAAAGAGCGCTACACGCCCGCCGCCGTCAAGAAAATGTCCAAGCTCGTGCAGGACGCCGCGGCCGAAGCCACCCGCGCACTGGGCGGACGCTGGCCGTCAGGCAAATAACAGGAAATCCGGCGTACGCTGTGGGCTTCCGATCGTCGGGCCAGCCCATGAACAGCAGACGCAATTTCCTCCGCAACAGCGCCGCCTTAGCCGGCGCCAGCAGCGCGCTGGCGCTGTTTCCCGCGGCGATCCGCCGCGCACTGGCCATTCCCGCCAACCACCGCACGGGCACGATCCGCGATGTCGAGCACATCGTGATCTTCATGCAGGAAAACCGCTCGTTCGACCACTACTTCGGCGGGCTGGCGGGCGTGCGCGGCTTTGGCGACCGTTTTCCGATTCCCGTGCCGGACAGCCCGGATGCGCGCCATCGCACGGTCTGGGCGCAGTACAACGGCAAGCCCGACGAGGGCGCGCCGCGCACTGTACTGCCTTACCGCCTGGACACGCGCGAGGCCTACGAGACCATGCGCGTGGCCAGCACGCCGCACACCTGGTCCAACGCGCAGGACGCCTGGGACGCGGGCCGCATGGGCGGCTGGCCGGCCGCCAAGAAGAACCATTCGATGGCGTACTACACGGAAGCGGACATGCCCTTCCAGTACGCGATGGCCCGCGCCTTCACCGTGTGCGACGCCTACCACTGCTCATTCACCGGCGGCACCAACACCAACCGGCTGTTTCTCTGGAGCGGCACCAACGATGGCTTGGCCAAAGGCAACGGACCGGCCCTGGGGAACGTCTACAACAAGCTCACGGGCGGCGATCCCGCGGGCGCCTATACCTGGACCACCTATCCCGAAAGACTGGAGCGCGCCGGCGTCACCTGGCGCATCTACCAGAACATGGCGGACAACTATTCGCTCAATCCCACCGCCGGGTTCAAGGCCTACCGCGACGCCTATCAGGGCCTGCCCGGATCCATGGCGGCATTGAAGGACAAGGCGCTGACCACCCGCGACCTGGACCTGCTGCGCCAGGACGTGCTGGATGGCGCGCTGCCGCAAGTGACGTGGATCTGCGCCACCAAGGCAGGCTCCGAACACCCCAGCCCGTCCAGCCCGGCCCAGGGCGCGGACTACACGGCGCGCGTGCTGGACGCGCTGACGGCGAATCCAGAAGTGTGGAGCAAGACTGTCCTCTTGCTGATGTTCGACGAGAACGACGGCTTCTTCGATCACATGCCCCCGCCTGCGCCACCCTCGCGCAAAGCCGCGGGCGAACTCGCCGGCGCATCCACGGCGGACACGGCCGGCGAATACCACGAGCACCTGGCCGGCGTGGAAAAGGATGACACGCCGGCGCACCTGCACGGGGTCTATGGCCTGGGACCGCGTGTGCCCATGTATGTGCTGTCGCCCTGGACCAAGGGCGGCTGGGTCAATTCCCAGGTGTTCGACCACACTTCGGTGCTGCGCTTCGTGGAGCGGCGCTTCGGCGTGGCCGAGCCCAATATCTCGCCCTGGCGCCGGGCCGTCTGCGGCGACCTGACGTCAATCTTCGATTTCGCCGCGCCGGACCACCAGGACCTCCTGCGCGGGCTGCCCGCCACCGCCGAGCGCGCGGCGCAGGCCGCCGCGCTGCCCGGCACGGTCAAGCCGCCGGCGCCGCTGTCGCCCGGCCTGGCCCGGCAAGAGACGGGCGTCCGGCCGTCGCGCGCGCTGCCCTACGCGCTGCACACGGATGCCCGCGTGCAGGACGGCCGCGTCCAGCTGCGTTTCAGGAATACGGGCGCGGCCGGCGCGGTGCTGCACGTCTACAACCGTCTCGATCTGGAAAGCGGCCCCCGCCGCTATACCGTGGAGTCCGGCAAGGAACTGGAGGGATCCTGGAACGCCGCCGGCGATGGCCGCTATGACCTGTGGGTGCTGGGCCCAAACGGCTTTCACCGGCATTGCGCCGGGAATGCCGGGCAGGCTGCCGCGCCGGCGCTGCAGGCCGCCGCCGACTACGAGGGCCCAGGCGCGCCGTTGCGGCTTACGCTGCACAATCCCGACGCCCGCCCGCGCGCGTGCCGCATTGCAGCCAACGCCTATGACTACCCGCGCGAATCCGAGGTCGCCCTGGCGGCCGGACAGACCCTCAGCCTGTCGTGGGATATGTCCCGCACCGGCGGCTGGTACGACTTGAGCGTGCATGACAAAGAAGATCCGTCATACCTGCGCCGTCTGGCCGGACGCATCGAGAACGGCGCCCATTCCACTTCGGATCCCGCGATGGGACAAGAACTGATACTGCAATGGACACCCCACGCATGAAGCCGGCCGGCGCGGCGTCGTGCCGGGCGGCCGCGGCCGGTCGCAAAAAAAAACGCCGGCGCCTCGCGGCCTCCGGCGTTCTTGCGCATGTGCGCGTGCGAGGTCAGGCGGCCTCGGCGCCCTTGCCCAGCCCCAGGTAGCTTTCGATGACCTTGGGGTCGCCGGCCAGTTCGCGCGCAGGACCGTGCAGGATGACTTCGCCGGTTTCCAGCACGTAGCCGTAGTCCGCCACCTGCAGCGCCGCGCGGGCGTTCTGTTCGACCAGCAGGATCGCCACGCCGGTCTCGCGCAGGCGCGCGATGATGTGGAAGATCTCGCGCACGATGCGCGGCGCCAGGCCCAGGCTGGGCTCGTCGAGCATCAGCAAGGTTGGCTTGGCCATGAGCGCGCGGCCGACCGCGAGCATCTGACGCTCGCCGCCGGACAGGGTGCCGGCCTGCTGGGCGCGCCGTTCACGCAGGCGCGGGAACAGGTCGAAGACTTCATTCAGCGTGTCGCGCCAGCCGCTTTCGCGGGCCCGGTAACGGCGAAAGCCGCCCAGCAGCAGGTTGTCTTCCACGGACATCGTGCCGAACAGTTCGCGGCGCTCGGGCACCAGCGACATGCCGGCCGCCACGCGGCGCTCGACCTGCCAGCCCGACACGTCGCTGCCGGCGTACTGGACCGTGCCGGCCGCATGGCCGGTCTGGGGCAGCGATCCCATGATGGCGTTCAGCATGGTGGACTTGCCGGCGCCGTTGGCGCCGATCACCGTAACGATGCTGCCGGCGGGAACGGACAGCGTGGCGCCGACCAGCGCGCCGACCTTACCGTAGCGGGCCGACAGGTTGCTGACTTCGAGGACGGGGGAATTCGTTGCGCTCATCACACGCCTCCCGCGGGCACGGGCTTGGCCTGGTCCGCTTCGGGCAGGTCGTCGTCGATGCCGCCCAGGTAGGCTTCCAGCACCGCCGGGTTCTTTTGCACGTCGGCCGGCACGCCTTCGGCCAGCTTGGTGCCGAAATCCATCACCACGAGGTGGTTGGTCAGGCGCATCACAAAATCCATATCATGTTCGACAAGCAGAATGCTCATGCCCTCGGCGCGCAGCTGCTCGAGCACACGCGCCAGGTCTTGCTTTTCCTTGTAGCGCAGGCCGGCGGCCGGTTCGTCCAGCAACAGCAGCACCGGATCGCAGGCAAGCGCCCGCGCGATTTCCAGGATGCGCTGCTGGCCCAGCGCCAGGTTGCCGGCCTGTTCGTACAGATACTCGCCAAGGCCCACGCGCTTGAGCTGCTGGGCGGCCTCGTGCAAGAGCTGCGCCTCGCGGGCGCGGTCCGAATGCAAGGCGCCGGACAACACGCCGACGTCAGAGCGCAGATGCGCGCCCAGCGCCACGTTTTCCAGCACGGTCATGCCGGGCAGCAACTGCACGTGCTGGAACGTGCGGCCCACGCCCAGCTTGGCGATCTCGCGCGCCGAGCGGCTGTCGATGCGCTGGCCCATGAACGTGACCTGGCCGCGAGTCACCGGCAGCACGCCGCTGATCAGGTTGAAGGTAGTGCTCTTGCCGGCGCCGTTGGGCCCGATCAGGCCCATGATTTCGCCAGAGCTGACCTTGAAGGAGATGTCGTTGACAGCGACCAGGCCGCCGAATTCCTTGCGGATGGCGTCGACTTCCAGCACCACCTGGCCCGGTTGCGGGCGTTCGCGCGCCGGGAGCGCCGGCGCCGCGGCGGGCGGCGCCAGGTTGCGCCGCGAGCCGTTCGCGCCGGTGATGTTGCTCCACCAGCCCGCCAGGATCGGCCACAGGCCGTTGCGGGCGAATTGCAGCATCAGGATCAGCAGGACGCCAAAGACGATCATCTCGAAGTTGGCGTTGGTGTCCAGCAACTTGGGCAGCAGGTTCTGCAACTGGTCCTTCAGCACCAGGATGACGCTGGAGCCGAGCAAGGCGCCCCAGACGTAACCGGCGCCGCCGACCACCGCCATGAACAGGTACTCGATGCCGTAGTTCAGGCCGAAGGGGCTGGGGCTGACGGCACGCTGCATGTGGGCGTAGAGCCAGCCCGACAGGCAGGCCAGCAAGGCCGCCCACACGAAGATGACGATCTTGTAGGCCGCCGTGTTGACGCCCATGGACTCGGCCATGCCCGCCCCGCTCTTGAGCGCGCGGATGGCGCGCCCCGGACGCGAGTTGAGCAGGTTGCGCGTAGCCCAGAGCGCCAGCAGCACACACGCCCAGATCAGGAAGTAGATGTGGCGGCCGCTGGCCAGCGAGATGCCGAAGATGCTGATGGGCTCGATGCCGGCGATGCCGTCATGCTTGCCCAGCCAGTCGATGTTGCCAAACAGGTAATACAGCGACAGGCCCCAGGCGATGGTGCCCAGGGGCAGATAGTGACCCGACAGGCGCAGCGTGATCGCGCCCAGCAGATAGGCCACGACGGCGGTCAGCACCAGCCCCGCGGGCAGCGCCAGCCAGGGCGACACGTCGTACTGCGTGGTCAGGTAGGCGGTGGTGTAGGCGCCCAGGCCGACAAAGGCCGCCTGGCCGAACGACGTCAGGCCGCCAACGCCGGTCAACAGCACCAGGCCCAGCACGACCAGGCTGGCCAGCCCGATGTAGTTGAGTTGCGTCACCCAGAACTCGGGCGTGGCCGACACCAGCGGCAATGCCGCCAGGACGACGAGAAATACAGCAAGCAGAATGCGGTTCATGGCTTTTATTCCTCTTCGTCCGCGTGATGGGTGCTGAACGAACGCCAGACCAGAACCGGGATGATCAGGGTGAAAACGATCACTTCCTTATAGGCGCTGGCCCAGAAGGACGAGAACGATTCCAGCACGCCGACCAGCAGCGAACCCGCCGCCGCGATGGGATAGCTGGCCAGGCCGCCGATGATGGCGCCCACGAAGCCCTTCAGGCCGATGAGGAAACCGGTGTCGTAGTAGACGGTGGTGATGGGCGCGATCAGCATGCCGGACACGGCGCCGATGCCCACGGCAAGCGTGAACGTCAGCGAACCCGACATGTTGGTGCTGATGCCCACCAGGCGCGCGCCGCGGCGGTTGACGGCGGTGGCGCGCAGCGCGCGGCCGTACAGCGTCTTGCCGAAGAACAGCCACAGGGCCAGGATGAGCAGCGCGCAGGTGGCGACCACGAACAGGCTTTGCGCGGACCAGGTCATGAATCCAAGATCGACTTGCCCGCTGACGAAGGCCGGCGTGCGCCAGCCCTCGGCGCCGAAGAACACGAGCGCCAGGCCCATGAGCGCGAAGTGCACGGCGACGGACACGATCAGCAGCACCAGGACGGTGGCTTCGGCCAGCGGCTGGTAGACGACGCGATAGACCATCGGCCCCATCGGGATCACCAGGAACAGCGTCAGCAGCATGTTCAGCCACAGCGAGTTGTCCGCGGCGGTATAGCTTTTCGTGAGCCAGAACAATGCCAGCGGCAGGACGAGGCACGTAAGCACGGCTTTGGGCAGGCCGGCGGCGCTGCGGGTGCGCAGCGCGCGCAGCAGCTCAAGCGCCAGGCACACCAGGCCCAACAGCGGCAGGAGATAGGCGGTGCCCGGCACTTTGCCGTCCACCAGCATGGCCAGGGTCAGGGCGCCGAACGCCACAAACTCGCCCTGGGGAATGAAAATGACGCGCGTAACGGCGAAAACCAGCACCAGAGCCATGCCCAGGAGGGCATAGATGGCGCCGTTGACGACACCGTCTTGCAGCAGGATCAGCGCAATTGATGAATCCATCTAACAACTACCTTGTGGTTTCTTGGTGTTCCGGCCCCACCCGGAACACTGATACGACACACCGGCCGGAAAGGCCGGTGCGAAGTACTGCCGGGCCCTGCGCGGCGGTTGCCTTTCAGCCGCCGCCGCGCACCGGGCGCCCGTGGATCGGGCGGCCCGCGATCGGGCAATCCTGGGAATTTACAGACCGGGCTGGTAAACCCACTTGCCGTTTTCCACCTTGACCATGACGCGCGAACGCTCGTCGAAGCCGGCGTGGTCGGTGGGCGACATGTTGAACACGCCTTGCGAGACGGCCAGGTCCTTGATGCCTTCCAGCGCATCGCGCATGGCGACGCGGAATTCGGGCGTGCCAGGCTTGGCGCCCGACTTCAACGCCACCGGCAGCGCTGCGACCACCAGTTGGCCGGCATCCCACATGTGGCCGCCGAACGTGTTGGTCGAACCGGCGCCATTGGCCTTTTCGTAGGTTTCGACGTAAGCCAGGGCCGACTTCTTGACCGGGTTGCTGTCGGGCAGTTGCGCGGCGACCAGCAGCGGGCCGGCGGGCAGGAGCATGCCGTCGCAGTCCTTGCCGCAGACGCGCAGCACGTCGTTGTTGGCGGCGCCGTGGGTCTGGTAGATGGTGCCGCCGTAGTTACGGGCCTTCAGTTCCTTTTGCGGCAGCGCGGACGGGGTGCCGGCGCCGGCGATCAGGATGGCGTCGGGCTTTGCGCCGACCAGCTTGAGCACCTGGCCCGTCACGCTGGTGTCGGTGCGGCCGTACTTTTCGATGGCGACGATCTCGATGCCCTTGGCCTTGGCGGCCTTCTGCATCACGTCGAGCCAGCCGTCGCCGTAGGCGTCGGCAAAGCCGATGAAGCCCAAGGTCTTGACCTTGGACTTGGCCATGGCGTCGGCCAGGGCGCCGGCCATCAGGGCGTCATTCTGCGGAGTCTTGAACACCCAGCGGCGCTTGTCGTCCACGGGTTCGACGATCTTGGCGCTGGCGGCCACGCTGATCATCGGGACCTTGGCCTCGGCAGCCACGTCCACCATGGCCAGCGAGCCCGGCGTGATGGACGTGCCGATCAGCACGTCGACCTTGTCGTCGGACGCCAGCTTGCGCGAGTTCTTGACGGCTTGCGTCGTGTCGGTGGCGTCGTCCAGGACGATCCATTCGATCTTCTGGCCGGCCACTTCCTTGGGCAGCAGGGCAACCGTATTGCGCTCGGGAATCCCCAGCGAGGCGGCGGGGCCGGTGCTGGCCACCGTGACGCCTACCTTGACCTGTGCGCTCGCCAGAAGCGGCAGAGTCAGGGCTACAGCGGCCGCGGCCGCGGACAAGCCGAAGTGCTTGCGCATATTTTTGTCTCCTGTGGTGGCTCTTATGTGCCTCGAACGAGGCGAAGCGAGCCTGTTTAAAGTTATACAGAAAAAAATATTATATGGTTAAAACAGTATCAGATGACCTGGCGCAACTACGGTAATTCCCTGATGTGCTACGGAAACCACGTTTTGGCGAACGCATTTGTTAATGGCGAACTTGTACTTGAAAGGGTGGCAGGCGTCAGTTGGGGGATTCCCTTGGCACGCCAGGGTCTTTGGCGCCCTCAGCGCCCCAGCACCGGCCACACGCGTTCCACCCGCGACGCGACGAACGCGGCCACCACGGCCTTGACCAGGTCTCCGGGCAGGAAAACCGCCACTGCGGCCGCGGCCTTGCCGAGGTCCATCTTCGCCACGACCGCCAGCCATGGCACCCCAAAGGCGTACACGACCACGATGCCGCCGACGACGCACGCCGCCACGTAGCCGGCCAGGCCCATCCAGGTGCGCGATGCGCGCGCGGCCAGGCGGCGCGCAAGCCAACCCGTCACGAAGGCGCCCGCCACCATGCCAAAGAGAAAGCCGCCGGTGGGGCCGAAGAAGGCGCCAAGTCCGCCACGGCCGCCGGGCAGCACGGGCAGGCCGACAGCCGCCAGCGCCAGGTACAGCAGGCAGGCCAGCGCCCCCCGGACGGGTCCCAGCATGGCGCCGGCCAGCATGGCCCCCAGCGTCTGCAATGTAATGGGCACCGGGATGCCGGGCATCGGGATCGGCGGCATCAGGCTCAGGACGACGATCAGCGCCGCGAACAGCGCGACCAGCACCGTATTGTTGGATTTCATGATTTCCCCCTTGTGACCTTTTTGAAAATCCGTGCGCGCCCCGTCAGGGACTGCGCGCGTCGATGGCTTCCGCAACTTCCTGGGCCCGCTTCAACGTCAGCACAATCAGCGGCACGATCAGCGCGACAGGATTCGCGCCCAGTCCGCGCGCCGCCTGCGCTTCGCGGATTTCCTGGAAATTGCGCCAGATCTCGGGCACGAAGCGCAGCGCCAGCGCCAGCGCCAGCGCCACTTTTTCCGCATCCACCAGCCCCGTGCGTTCCAGGGGCTTGAGCGCCTTCTCGCAGACCGCGATCAGGTCGGACGTGCGGGTGGCCAGGGTAACGGCCAGCGCCAGGCCGACCATCGCCGCCACGCGCAGCACCACGGCCAGCGCCTCCATGGGGCCCTGGAACCAGCCTGTGAAGAGCGCCACGGCCAGCAACACCCAGAGCAGTCCGCGCACCTGGCGCCACACGGCCGCCCAGGCCACGCCCGTGGACCAGACCAATGCCGCCGACAGGCCAAAAGCCAGCGCCAGCCAGCCTGGGGCTCGCAACACGAACAGGCCCGCCCCCGCCGCCATCAGGGCCGCCAGCTTGAGCCAGGCCGGCAGCCGGTGCAAGGGCGTAGCGCCGGGAACGTACAGCGGCTCCATCATCCGCAGTGTTCCCGGTACCAGCGCAAAGCCTGCGCGGGCGTGTCGTCCGCGGCGATCAAGCCGTCGCGCACGACCAGCACCCGGTCGAAATCCTCCAGCAGCTCCAGGTCGTGGCTGACGACGATGGCGTCATGCGGCAGCCCGGCGATGGCCGCGCGCACGCGGTTGCGGTTGCGCAGGTCCAGCTGGGTGGTGGGCTCGTCGAACACGACCAGCGCGGGCTCCATGACGAGCACCGCGGCAAGCGCCACCAGCTGGCGCTCGCCGCCGGACAGGGTGTGGCTGCTGCGATCCGCCAGATGGCCCACGCCCAGGCTGCCAAGGCGGGATTCGATCAGGGATTCACGCTGCCCGCGGTCGGGCGCAAGGCGCTTGAGCCCGAACGCCAGGTCTTCGCGCACGATGGGAAAGACGATCTGGTTTTCGGGGTTCTGGAAGACGAAGCCGACCCGTCCCCGAACGGCCTTGAGATCCTTGCGCGTGTCCAGGCCGTCCACGCGAACGCTGCCCGACGAGGGCATGACCAGCCCGTTGATCAGGCGCGCCAGCGTGCTCTTGCCGGCGCCATTGGGGCCGACGATGCCGATGCGGCGCTCGGCCAGGGTCGCGCTCACCCCGCGCAGCACTTCCGCCTGGGGCGTGGATACTACCGCCTGGTCAAACTCGATTAACATGGGGCGGGATTATGCCCGAACCATTTCGGGCATCGCGACTCCAAGAGCTGATATGGAAAAAGTACGCAAAACCGACGCCGAATGGCGCGCCCAGCTTTCCCCGGAAGAATACGTGGTCACCCGGCAAAAGGGTACCGAACGCGCCTTCACAGGGCGCTACTGGGATACTTTCACGCACGGCATCTACCGCTGCGTGGGCTGTGGCACGGCGCTGTTCGCATCCGACACCAAATTCGACGCCGGCTGCGGCTGGCCCAGCTACTTCCAGGCGCTGGACCCCGAACTGGTGCGCGAGGAACGCGACACCAGCCACGGCATGGTGCGCACCGAAGTGCTGTGCAACGTGTGCGACTCGCACCTGGGCCACGTCTTTCCCGACGGCCCCGAGCCCACCGGCCTGCGCTACTGCATCAATTCCCTGTCGATGACGTTTGAACCCATAGAAGACTGAATGAAGAAGTTTCTGTTCGACCTTTTTCCGCTGCTCCTGTTCTTCATCGCTTACAGGTACACGGACATCTTCACCGCCACGGGCGTCGCCATGGCCGCTGCCGTGGCTCAGATCGTCTGGCTCAAGGCGACCGGCCGCCCCACCGAAGCCATGCACTGGATCAACCTCACGGTCATTCTGGTGTTCGGCGGCGCGACCATCTGGCTGCACAGCGACGTCTTCATCAAGTGGAAGCCCACCGTGCTGTACTGGTTGTTCGGCGGCGCGCTGGTGTTCGCCCGCCTGTTGTTTGGCCGCAACCTGATCCGGCGCCTGATGGAAAAACAGATCCAGCTGCCTGACGCGGCCTGGGACAAGCTCAACATGATTTGGGCAGCCTTCTTCCTGGTCGCCGGCGCGCTCAATCTGTATGTAGCGTTCTCGGGGCACTTCACCGAATCGCAGTGGGTCAGCTTCAAGGCCTTCGGCCTGATGGGCCTGATGATCGTGTTCGTGATCGGGCAGTCGTTGTGGCTGGGCAAGCACATCCAGACCGAGGAAAACACGCCTTCCGGCCCCGGCGCGACGCCGCCCGGCAAGCCCTGATCCCCCTCCTTCCCATGCGCCGGCCGCCAGGCCGGCGCGCCGGAACTTTCCCCCCGCCTCCATGTCAGAAACCACCGATCGCATCGCCCTGATCCGGGAACGGCTTGCCGCCCTGGAACCGCTCAGCCTGGACATCCTTGACGACTCGCATTTGCATGCCGGCCACGAAGGCAGTAATAACGGCGCCGGCCACTATCGCGTAATCATCGTAGCGTCTTGCTTTGCGGGGCTCTCGCCGGTCGCGCGACACCGGCTGGTGTATCATCATTTGCAAGATTTGATCCCCTATCCGATTCATGCGCTTGCGCTTGACGCCCAGGCTCCCAAATAGAAAGTAAAAGGATATTCATGAAACGCATCGTCATGCTGGCTGCGGCCTGCGTCATCGCCGTGCCGGCTTTTGCGCAAAACGTGGCTACCGTCAACGGCAAGGCCATCCCGCAAAAGAGTCTGGATCAATTCGTCAAGCTCCTGGTCAGCCAGGGCGCCACCGATTCGCCCCAACTGCGCGAACAGGTCAAGCAGGAAATGATCAACCGCCAGATCTTCGTGCAAGCCGCCGAATCCAGCGGAATCGCCAAGCAGGCCGACGTCCAGACCGAAATCGAACTCGCCCGCCAAGGCATCCTGGTTCGCGCCCTGATGGCCGACTACCTGGCGAAGAACCCGGTTTCCGACGCCAAGGTCACTGCCGAATACGAGAAGATCAAGAAGGAACAAGCCGGCAAGATGGAATACAAGGTCCGCCACATCCTCGTCGAAGACGAGAAGACGGCGAATGACCTGCTGGCCCAGATCAAGAGCAACAAGAGCAAGTTCGACGACCTGGCCAAGAAGAACTCCAAGGATCCCGGCAGCGCCGAAAAGGGTGGCGATCTGGGTTGGGCTCCCCCGACGAACTACGTCCAGCCGTTCGCGCAGGCCGTGACCCAGCTGAAGAAGGGCCAACTGGTGGACAAGCCGGTGCAGACCCAGTTCGGCTGGCACATCATCATGGTCGACGACACCCGTCCGGTCGAATTCCCGCCGCTGGACCAGGTTCGCCCGCAACTGGAAGAAATGCTGCGCCAGCAAACCCTGGCCGACTACCAGAAGCAGCTGCGCGACAAGGCCAAGATCCAGTAAGGCCACGCCAGACAAGAAACTGCCCGCATATGCGGGCAGTTTTTTTTTAACGGCGCGTACCCGGGTTCAGGACATGCCCAGCAGCGCCTTCAGCCCGTCTTCGTCCAGCACCGCCACGCCCAGTTCCTGGGCCTTGGCGAGCTTGCTGCCGGAATCCTCGCCCGCCACCAGGTAGGCCGTTTTCTTGGACACGGAACCGCTGACCTTGCCGCCCGCCGCCTGGATATGCATGGACGCCTCTTCGCGTGTCCAGTTGGGCAGCGTGCCGGTCAGCACGAAGGTCTTGCCGGCCAGGGTCGTGCCCTGGGGCGCGGCTTCGGCCACGGGGTTCACGCCCTGCGCCTTGAGCTGTTCGATGACGTCGCGGTTGTGCTGTTCGGCAAAGAAGTGGCGGATGGATGCCGCCACGACCGGGCCCACGTCGGGCACCGAGGACAAGGCGTCCTCATCGGCGTCCATGATGGCGTCGATGCTGCCGAAATGCCGCGCCACGTCGCGCGCCGTGGTCTCGCCCACGTGGCGGATGCCCAGCGCGAACAACAGCCTGGCCAGGCCGGGCGCCCGCGCCTTGTCGATGGCCGCCACCAGGTTGTCGGCCGATTTCTGGCCCATGCGGTCCAGCCCCACCAGTTCCAGCGGGCGCAGGCTGTACAGGTCGGCCAGCGTCTTGACGCGGCCGCTGTCGACCAGCTGGTCCACGAGCTTTTCGCCCAGACCTTCGATGTCCAGGGCCTTGCGGCTGGCGGCGTGCCACAGCGTCTGCTTGCGCTGCGCGCCGCAGAACAGGCCGCCGGTGCAGCGCGCGATGGTTTCGTCTTCCAGGCGTTCGATGGCGGATCCGCAGACCGGGCATGCCGTGGGCATGACGAATTCCCGTGCGTCCGACGGCCGCTTTTCCAGCACCGGCGCCAGCACTTCGGGAATCACGTCGCCGGCGCGGCGCACGATGACCGTGTCGCCGATGCGCACGTCCTTGCGCCGGATCTCGTCCTCGTTGTGCAGCGTGGCGTTGGTGACAGTGACGCCGCCCACGAACACGGGCTTGAGCCGCGCGACGGGCGTGATGGCGCCCGTGCGGCCCACCTGGACTTCGATGTCCAGCAGCGTGGTGGTGGCCTCTTCGGCGGCGAACTTGTGCGCCAGCGCGAAGCGCGGGGCGCGGGCCACGAAGCCCAGCACCTTCTGCGCAGGCAGCGAGTCCACTTTGTAGACCACGCCGTCGATATCGTAGGGCAGGTTGGCGCGCATGGCGCCCACCTTGGCGTAGAACGCCATGAGGCCTTCGGCGCCGGTGGCCCGATGGTTGTGCAGGACATTCACCGGCAGGCCCAGACTGGCCAGCCATTCCAGCATGGCGCCGTGCGATTTTTCGGGCAGCTGCGACGCCTGTTCGGCGCCGGCCGATGCCTCGTCGAACAGGCCGCTCTGGGCGCCGGGCAGGCCGTGGACCTCGCCCCAGCCGTAGGCAAAGAAGCGCAGGGGCCGCTTGGCCGTGATGCGCGGATCGAGCTGGCGCAGGCTGCCCGCCGCCGCATTGCGCGGATTGACGAACACCTTTTCGTCACGCCGGGCCTGGGCCTCGTTCAGCTTTTCGAAGTCGGCGCGGTTCATCAGGACTTCGCCGCGCACCTCCAGCACCCTCGGGGCCGCGCCCTTGAGCTGCAGGGGTATCGCCTTGATCGTGCGGATGTTGGACGTGACGTCCTCGCCCGTCTGGCCGTCGCCGCGGGTGGCGGCCTGCACCAGGCGGCCGTCCTCGTAGCGCAGGCTGATGGCCAGACCGTCGAGCTTCAATTCACAGAAATAGTCGGGCTGCTGCGCCGGGCCCAGCATGCCGGCGCCCCGCAGCGTGTCGGCGACGCGGCGGTCGAATGCTGCGACCTCTTCCTCGTCGAACGCGTTGTTCAGCGACAGCATGGGCACCACATGGCGCACGCTGCCAAACGCGGACACGGGCGCGGCCCCAACCCGCTGCGTGGGGGATTCGGGCGTCACCAGTTCCGGGTGCTCGGCCTCGAGGGCCTGCAGTTCCCGCATCAGCCCGTCGTACTCGGCATCCGAGACCGAAGGCTCGTCGTAGACGTAATAGCGGACGTTGTGCTGTTCGATTTCCGTGCGCAGGCGCGCCGCGGCTTGCGCCGCGCTTTCACCGCCAGACCCGCTGCTCATCAGGAAAACACCCGCTGGGCGCGCTCGCTGCCGGCGGGCAGGCCCGCTTGTTCAAGCTGGCCAAACAACACCTGCAGGCGCTCGTCGATGACAATGTCGGAACCGTCGGCCAGGGGCTTGCCCTGGTCGTCCACCAGTTCGGCGCGCAGGCGCTGAGCCAGATCCCGGCCCACGTCGACCATGCGTCCGAACGCCCGGGTGTCCGCCGGGCTGCACGGCACGTCGAGCAGCAGATACAGGCGCTCGATACCGCCCATGCCCGCATCAAAGGCGGCGCCGTCGGCACGCGCCAGCGTGAAGCGCGCCACGCCGTTTTCGGCGGGCCAGGCCAGGCGGTTGCCGTCGGCCACGAAGCCGGTGTCGCGCGCCACGGCCAGCACTTCGGCGGCCGGCTGGGCCGAACCCAGCAGCAGGGTCAGGCCGACTTGGGTATCCAGGGCGGCGCAGGTGTCGTCCAGACGAGCGCCCTGCTCCAGGACCGCCTGCTGGTCTGGGCCTTCAATTGTGGCGTCGAAGCGTTCGGCCATGTCCTGGGCGCGGGCCCAGGCCTGCGACCATTCGATGGCGGTGAGCGGACCGCTGCGGTTGGCCAGCAGCACGGCCAGTTGCATGGACGCGTACGATTCGCCGGCATGGACGCGCGCGCGGTGGCGGCGCTGGTCGGTTTCGGCGAACACGCGCATGGGCTTGCGGCCCACGGCGCGCAGGCTTTGCATGTAGGGCAGCAGGTCGGCGCCGCGCACGGCTTCGGCGAAGTTGATCTCGATGACCACTTCGCAGGCGGGATCGGGTTCTTCGGCGTCGTCGGCATCGCTGCCAGGGTCCACCGGGGCAGGCTGGCCGGGCTGCGCGCGGGCGCTGTCGCCGCCCATGCCGGGTTCGCGGCGAGGCGCGGCCGGCGTGGCGCCAGCTGCGGCGCCGCCGGCGGCTCCCGCGCCCAGCAGCGGATCCTGCTCGGACGTGGGGAAATGGCTCTGCATCTTGCGCCGGACGCGGCGGTCCTGCCACCAGTTGAATCCCAACACCAGCAGTATCAGCAAGACGCCCAGGGCAATCAGCCCGATCTGCAAATCACTCATGTGTAAATCCCGCGCCTGGAAGGCGGCGCCTTTCTCAATATTGGGTTTATGCCGCTTCGGAGGCCATCATCTGGACGGCCGAATCTATGTCTACCGCAACGATACGCGAAACCCCCTGCTCTTGCATGGTTACGCCGATCAATTGCTTGGCCATCTGCATCGCAATCTTGTTGTGCGAGATGAACAGGAACTGCGTCTGCTCGCTCATGTTGGCGACAAGGTTCGCGTAGCGCTCGGTATTGGCGTCGTCCAGCGGCGCGTCCACCTCGTCCAGCAGGCAGAACGGCGCGGGGTTCAGCTTGAACAGCGCAAACACCAGCGCGGTGGCCGTGAGCGCCTTTTCGCCGCCCGAGAGCAGGTGAATGGTGCTGTTGCGCTTGCCGGGAGGCTGCGCCATGACCTGCACGCCGGCGTCGAGAATTTCCTCGCCCGTCATGCTCAGCTTGGCCTCGCCGCCGCCGAACAGCTTGGGGAAGAGATCGCCGAAATGGCCGTTGACGATATTGAATGTCTCTTGCAGCAGCTCGCGCGTTTCGCGGTCGATCTTGCGGATGGCGTCTTCGAGGGTTTCGATGGCCGTCATCAGGTCCTGGTGCTGCGAATCCAGGAAGCCCTTGCGCTCGCGCGAGGTGTTCAATTCATCCAGCGCCGCCAGGTTGACCGACCCCAGGGCTTCGATCTGGCGCGAAATGCGGCCGACTTCCTGCTGCAGCCAGCTGGCGCGGCGCCATTCGTCGGGCTGGTTGGCCAGGAACTGAGCCAGTTCCTCGCGATCGACTTCGCGCGCGTTGAGCTGTTCGGTGAACTGCTCTTCGGCCAGGCGGGCGGCCTGCTCCTGCAGCTGCAGTTCCATGATGCGCGCGCGGCGCGGCTCCAGGGTCTGCTCTTGCTGCTGGCGGTCTTCGTCGGCGCCGCGCAGCAGCGCGGCAATGTTTTCCATTTCCTGGCGCGCGCGCGACAGCGCTTCTTCGCGTTCCGCGCGCGCTTCCAGGGCGTCCTGCAGGCCGGCCTGGGACGCGGACGCGTCCAGCTCGGTCAGGTCGCCCATCAATTGTTCCAGCTCCACCGCGCCGCGCTGGCTTTGGTCGGCGGCCAGCTGCTGATTGCGCTGCAGATCGGTGATGCGGACCTGGATGCCGCGCTCGGCGAATTCGGCTTCCTGGGCGGCGCGCTCGAGCTCGCGCAGACGGGTGCGGGCCGCTTCGGCCTGCGCCGCCAGCGTCTCGCCGTCCATCTCGGCATCGGCAAACTTGGACTGATGCTCCGCCAGTTCCTCGTCCAGGGTCTCGAACCGGACTTCGGCCTCTTCGCGGGTGGCGCGCAGGTCTTCCTCGTGGGCCTTGATTTCTTCCAGGTCCTGGCGCAGGCGCGAAGCGCGTTCACCGGACTGTTCGGCCTGCTGCTGCAGCCGCGAATGCTCCAGCTGGATGTCGTGCACCCGGCGCGTGACCTCGGCCACGCGGGTGCGCGCCGGAGAGATGGCCTGGGACACCTGCTGCCAGGCGGCCTCGGCGCGCGCGACGGCGGCGCGCGCCTGGTCCGCGATCAGCTGCTGCGCCTTGATCTCGCGCTGAAGGTTTTCGATTTCCTGCTGGCGGGCCAGCAGGCCGGCCTGTTCGGAGTCGGGCGCATAGAAGCGCACGCTGTGCGCATCGACCAGGTGGCCGCCCTTGACCACGCAGGCGGCGCCGGCGGGCAGGCTCGCGCGCTGGGCCAGGGCCTGGGTGACGTCGGTGGCGGTATAGATGCCGGCCAGCCATTCGTTCAGCAGCGTGCGCAGGTCAGGATCAGTGATGCGCAGCAGGCTGGCCAGCGGCGTCAGGCCGGCCGGCGCGGGCGGCGTGGGGGCCGCCACCGGCAACTGGTAGAACGCCAGCCGGGCAGGCGGCGCGTCTTCGGCGAAGGCGCGCGCCCAGTCCAGGTTGCGCACCTCCAATGAGGCCATCCGTTCGCGCAAAGCCGATTCCAGGGCGGTTTCCCAGCCCGGCTCGATATGCAGCTTCTGCCACAGGCGCGACAGGCCGGCCAGTTCGTGCTTGGCCAGCCAGGGTTCCAGTGCGCCCTGCTTTTGCACGTCTTCCTGCAGCTTCACCAGCGCCGACAGGCGGGCTTCCAGGCGCGCCAGGTTCTGCGCTTCGGTCTGGGCGCCGGCCTGCGCGCGGCTGCGCTCGGCATCCGCTTCCGGGATGCGGCCTTCCAGGACAGCCAGCTCTTCCTGGGCGGCTTCAAGCTGGTCTTCGCCCGCCGCGCGGTCGCCAGCCAGTTGCTCCAGGCGCTCGGGGTCCGGGCTGTGCAATTCGCGCAGTTCCTGCTGCAGGCGCTCGCGCCGCTGGTCCAGGGTCTGCATCTGGCGGTCGGCGTCGCGCTGGGTTTGCGCCACCAGGGCCAGGTTCTGTTCGACGCGCGCAAGCGCGGCCCGCATCTCGTCGCGGCCCGCGGCGGCCTCGCGCACACGCTGTTCTACGGAAGGCAGGCCCGCCTGGGCGTCTTCCGCGGTGGCGCGCGCCTCTTCGGTGCGGGCGGCGGCGGCGGCCAGGTCGTCTTCGGCCTGGGCGATCTGTTCGGTGCAGTGTTCGCGCTGGCTGGTCCATTCCGCGATCTGCTGCTGGAGCTGGTCGCGGCGCGCCTGCAGGCGGTTGCGGGAATCGACCACGTGCCGGATCTCGGCTTCCAGGCGGCTGACCTGGGCATTGGCCTCGTACAGGGCGCCCTGGGCGGTGTGGACCGCGTCGCTGGCGGCGTAATGCGCCTGGCGCCGGGACTCCAGCGCAGCTTCGCCCGCCCGCAGGCCGGCAATGGCGGCTTCCAGTTCATTCTGGGCCTGCGCCATTTCCTGCGTCTTTTTGGCGCGCTCTTCCCGGGCCCCGGTTTCCTTCAGGAACCACAGCGAATGCTGTTTCTTTTCGCCGTCGGCCTGGAGCTCGCGGTAGCGCGTGGCCACTTCGGCCTGGGCTTCCAGCTTTTCAAGCTGGTTGTTCAGTTCTCGCAGGATGTCTTCGACGCGGGTCAGGTTCTCGCGCGTGTCGGACAGGCGGTTTTCGGTCTCGCGGCGGCGTTCCTTGTAGCGCGACACGCCGGCCGCTTCTTCCAGGAAGACCCGCAGTTCTTCGGGACGCGCCTCGATCAGGCGGTTGATCATGCCCTGGCCGATGATGGCGTAGCCGCGCGCGCCCAGGCCGGTGCCCAGGAAGATGTCGTGGATGTCGCGGCGGCGGACCTGCTGGTTGTTGACGAAGTAGCTGCTGGTGCCGTCGCGGGTCAGGACGCGGCGCACCGCGATTTCCGCGTAGGTGCTCCACTGGCCGGCGGCGCGCCCCTCGCTGTTGTCGAACACCATTTCCACGGATGCCCGCGCGGCCGGCTTGCGGTTGCCGGAGCCGTTGAAAATGACGTCCTGCATGGACTCGCCGCGCAGTTCCGACGCCTTGGCCTCGCCCAGCACCCAGCGCACGGCGTCGATGATGTTCGATTTGCCGCAGCCATTGGGGCCCACCACGCCGACCAGTTGGCTGGGCACGGGAATCACGGTGGGATCGACGAAGGACTTGAAGCCGGCGAGTTTGAGCTGAGTAAGACGCACAGTACGATGACGACGGGGTGGGTTGAACGAAAGGCGTTAACGGACCTGCCGCACAGATTGCAAACCGGCCCCAGAAGGGCCGGCTCTCATATGGGTCGTATGATACCGCAGGCAGTCTCTCCCCTGCGCCTGGCAACGGTCAACCCGCGGGCAAACGCGCAATGGCTCCCACCGGCGCTCCGGCTATACTCCCTGACACTTTTTGGCACGACACATAATTTTCACGCGGACTGGCCAGGCTCTGGCCGCAGAACGGGGACATTCTTGAAACGTGGTTTCTATCTGGTCATGGCCGCGCAGGCCTTCTCGTCATTGGCGGACAATGCGCTGTTCATTGCAGCGATCGCCTTGATACAGGAACTGCACGGCCCGGACTGGTTGGCGCCCATGATGAAATGGTCGTTCGCGTTGGCCTACGTCGTGCTGGCCGCGTTTGTCGGCGCCATCGCGGACTCCTACCCCAAGGGCCGCGTGATGTTTTCCACCAATGCCCTGAAGGTGGCCGGCTGTCTGCTGATGTTCTCGTATGCCAGCATCGGCATCGCCCCTGAATACCAGACGTATCTGGTTTGCGCCGCCTACGGCGTGGTCGGCATCGGCGCCGCCGCCTACTCCCCCGCCAAGTACGGCATCGTCACCGAAATGCTGCCCCCGACCATGCTGGTCAAGGGCAATAGCTGGATCGAGGGCCTGACGGTCTTCTCCATCATCCTGGGCACGGTGCTCGGCGGGCTGCTGATCTCCTCGTCCGTTTCCACCGCCCTGCTCAGCCACTCTTTTATAGGCAGCCTGGTGCACACCCCGGCCGAGGCCGCGATCCTGGTCATCGCCTTCGTCTATCTGTTGGCGGCTTTGTGCAACCTGATGATTCCGCGCACCCATGTGCGCTATCCGCCCCAGCAGAAAAACCCCGTCCGGCTCGTTCGCACCTTCTGGGGTTACGTCTGCGTGCTCTGGAAAGACAAGCTGGGCCAGATTTCGCTGGCCGTCACCACCCTGTTCTGGGGCGCCGGCGCCACGCTGCAGCTGATCGTCATTGAATGGGGCCGCAGCCACCTGGGCTACCAGCTGGACAAGGCGTCCATGCTGATGGGCGTGGCCGCCCTGGGCACGGTGGTCGGGTCCATCCTGGCGGGCCGCATTCCGCTGCGCCGCGCGCTGGCCGTGCTGCCGGTGGGCGCCGCCATGGGCCTGGTCGTGCTGCTGATGCCGCTGGTCTACCAGCCCTGGAGCGTCTACCTGCTGCTGCTGCTCACCGGCGGCCTGGCCGGCTTCTTCGTGGTGCCCATGAACGCCCTGCTCCAGCATCGCGGTCACGTGCTGCTGTCGGCGGGCCATTCGATCGCCGTGCAGAATTTCAACGAACAGCTCAACATCCTGCTGATGGTGGCG
>NZ_AGUF01000041.1 GCF_000236785.1 Achromobacter arsenitoxydans SY8
GATTGCGGTCCGGAGCGTTCGCTCCGGACTGCCCCGTGCTCAACCTCGTCCGCCTTCGGCTCCCTTCGGTTTCCGCCGGGCGCATCTACACGTCCCGCCCACCCCCGGCCCACGCCACGCCGGGCTCTGGTGGTTGAAACTTCACGGGCGTCGGGGCGAGTTGGGTCTTTTAGGTTCTGGCCAGCAGCGGGGTGGGTCAGGAGCGTCTTGCGGGGCCCGCCCCCGGCCGGCCGCGCGGGCGGCCTTTGGGGGCTTACGTGGTGTCTTGCGTCGTAGCGATGACGCTGCGCGTGTGGCTGGGCGGTGACACATCGCCGGTGTCTGACACCCGTGCAAGACGGACTACAACTTGCGACGACGCCTCAGGGGTGTCAGACACATTCCGCATGAAGCCGCTGCACCTCGCAAGTGTCTGACACCCGCGAGAGACGGACTTCAACTCGCGACGACGTCTCAAGGGTGTCAGACACCGGCCGCATGAAGCCGCTGCGCCCCATTGAAGCATTGGCAATCTGACCGCCGCTAATCGCCATTTGAACCCCAGTGCCGGATGGGCGGCGCGCGCGGGAAAGTCTGCAGAAGCACGCGAATGACTGCCGCGCGCCGACCATCACCGCCTCTCCCCCATTTCGGCGAGCACCATTAGCAAGCCACCCGCCCCAAGCGCGCAAGCGAACACCCCCCCGACGACCAAACACGCATATGCCGCCGTGCCGCCGCCCGCGCGGCAGCACGGTGGCGA
>NZ_AGUF01000040.1 GCF_000236785.1 Achromobacter arsenitoxydans SY8
CCATGAAGTAGGCAATGCCCTTGCCGTCGAACTTGTAATCGCCCTTGGCCTCGGCCTTGCTTTCAGGCGTGCCGCGCACCATCAGCATGCCGATCAACGAGACCACGGCGGAGATGATGAAGATCCAGCGCCAGCCGACATTCGAGGCCATGAACCCGCCGAACAGCGCCGCAAAGCCCGATCCGCCCCAGGATCCCATCGACCACAGCGATACGGCGCGCTGGCGGCCGGCGCCATCCCAATAGGCTTTCACCAGCGCCAGGGAGGCCGGCATGATGAAAGCGGCGGATATCCCCTGCGCAATGCGCCCGGCCATGAGAAAAGGGGCGCCCATGGATCCGGTGGGCGCAAGGCCGATCAGCAATCCCCCGATGATGCTCAGGACAAAGCCCCACATGACGACCCTTACCCGTCCGACGCGATCGGCAAGGCCGCCCATGATGACGATGAAAATCCCCGAAAACAGCGCGGTGATCGACACCGCGATGTTCATGAAGCTCTGGTCCAGGCCGAGATCGGCGGCCATGATGGGAGACGTGTTGAGTGTGGTCTGGGCGAAGAGCCAGAAGGCCAGGACGCCCAGGATGATGCCATAGAGCAGCTTGTCGCTTCCCTGGTAGTGTGTTGCGGGTGTGTCAGTCATTTCTGCGTTCCTTATATCCGGCGCAGATGCGCCTATGCAAAGCAAGCAACGAAGACGGCCCTGGATTGCCGTGAAGATTCTTCGGGCCGTCTGACAACAAATACCTGACAACAACAGTTGCATGCAGCAACTGTTTCCAACAGTCTCGCCCGCGTAGTTCCGCCTGGTTACAGAGTTTGTAATGAGCGCTGATCTGATATCCAGCAATGCCAAGCAATGACGCTCAATGCTTCAATAAAAAATTTCGACCGCCGGATTGGCGGTCGCGACATAAAGGGCATCGGGTGGAAAAGCTCTTCAATAAGGAAAGGCTGACTTTCCGCCTCAATCTTCTCGCCAGCGAAGCGATCGAAGTCAACGACGAGACATTCAATCTGTTCCTGGGCCTGGCCATTCGCGACGTCCGGGTGCTTCGCATCATTGACGACAGGCCGGGAATCACGTTTGTCACGCTCACGCGCCTGGCCAATCTGGAGCGCAGCAGGACATCCCGCATCATCCAGAAGCTGATCAAGCAGAACCTGATCCGCCGCGAAAACGATGCCGGAGACGCACGCCGGTTTCAGCTGTTCGCCACGGACGCCGGCGCGATCATGCGCAAGCGAGCAGACCGGCTTTCGGACGCGCTTGAGGCCTTGCTGCTCGCGCCATTGACCGCCGCCGAGACGCGCGTCCTGAACGAGCTGCTGGCGCGGCTCAACGGCTGGATTCTGTCGAACGACTATCGCAGCCAGCTTGATGATTTTGATAAGGGAACGCACAGCGCGCCGGCATTGGAAGGCACGCGGCCAGCGCCCAGCAGCGCGGACGCGCACTCGGAATGAGCGCGCCCGCCGACCTGCCGGCCAGAGGCGCGGGCCATTGCGGCCCGCCCTCCGGATTCTCAGATATGCAGCGCGTGCCCCAGCGCCTTCAGCGCCGCTTCCTGCACGGCCTCGCCCAGCGTGGGGTGCGCGTGGATGGTGCCCGCCACGTCTTCCAGCGTAGCGCCCATCTCCAGCGACTGGCCGAAGGCCGTCGATAGTTCCGACACCCCGCGCCCCACCGCCTGCCAGCCGACGATCAGGTGGTTGTCGCGCCGGGCCACCACGCGGACGAAGCCGTCGGTGGATTCCAGCGTCATGGCGCGGCCGTTGGCGGCGAAGGGGAAGGACGCCGTCAGGCAGTCCAGCCCGGCGCTCTCTGCCTCCGGCGGAGACATTCCCGCCACCACGACCTCGGGGTCGGTAAAGCACACGGCGGGAATGGCGGCCGGCTGGAAGTGGCGGCGCTTGCCGGCCACCAGTTCGGCCACCATCTCGCCCTGCGCCATCGCGCGGTGCGCCAGCATGGGTTCGCCCGCGATGTCGCCGATGGCCCAGACGTCGCGCATGGACGTGCGGCACTGGTCGTCGATGCGCAGCGCGTTGCCTTTGCGGTCGAGTTGCAGGTTTTCCAGCCCCCAGCCCTGGGTGCGCGGACGGCGTCCCACCGAAATGAGCACGCGGTCGGCCGGCAGCAGGGTTTCGGCGCCACTGGCGTCCTGCACCCGCACCGCGTTGCCCGCGCCGTTCAGCCCCATCACCTTGCGTCCCAGGTGCAGCGCCACGCCCATTTTGGCCAGCGCGGCCGCAACGGGCTTGGTGAGTTCGGCATCGTAGGTCGGCAGGATACGGTCCTGGGCCTCCACCACGGCCACGTCGGCGCCCAGCTTGCGGTACACGGAGCCCAGTTCCAGGCCGATGTAGCCGCCGCCCACCACCACGAGCTGCTTCGGGATGCTGACGGGCGACAGGGCCTCGGTGGACGACACCACCATCCCGCCGAAAGGCATGGACGGCAGCGGCGTGGGCTCGGAGCCGGCCGCCAGCAACAGGTGCTCGCACTGGATGCGGACGCGGCCCGCGTCGGGCGTTTCCACTTCCGCGGTCTTGCCGTCCAGCAGGGTGGCCCAGCCGCGCACCACTTCCACGCCGTTCTTCTTGAGCAGCGCACCCACGCCGCCCGTGAGCTTGCCGACGATGCCGTCCTTCCACGCCACGGTTTTGGCGATGTCGATGCGCGGCGCGTCCACCGCGATGCCCAGCGCGGACTCGCCCGCATAATGGCGCGCCTTGTCGAATTCCTCGGCTGCGTGGATCAGGGCCTTGGAAGGAATGCAACCGATATTCAGGCAGGTGCCGCCCAGCTGCGCGCCTTCGACCAGGATGGTCGGCACGCCCAGCTGCCCGGCACGGATGGCGGCCACGTAGCCGCCGGGGCCGCCGCCGATCACCAGCAGCGTCGTTGTCTTTGTGGTCTGGCTCATGCTTACTCCACGAAAAGCAGCGCGGGTTGTTCCAGCAGCGCGCGCACCGCCTGGATGAAGCGCGCCGCGTCCATGCCGTCCACCACGCGGTGGTCGAAGGACGAGGACAGGTTCATCAGCTTGCGCGCCACCACGGCGCCATTGCGGATCGCGGGCCGCTCGACGATGCGGTTCACGCCCACGATGCCGACCTCGGGATGGTTGATGACCGGCGTCGTGACGATGCCGCCCAGGGGCCCCAGGCTGGTGATGGTGATGGTGGAACCGGACAGCTCGTCGCGCCCGGCCGAGCCATTGCGCACCGCCTGCGCCAGCCGCCCGATCTCGGCCGCCATGGACCAGAGGTCGCGGGCTTCGGCGTGGCGCATCACCGGCACCATCAGCCCGCCGTCGCTCTGCGTGGCGATGCCGATGTGCACGGCGCCGTAGCGCGTGACCACGCCGGCTTCGTCGTCGTAGCGCGCGTTGATCTGCGGAAAATCGCGCAGCGCCACCACCATGGCGCGCGCCAGCAGCGGCAGCAGCGTGAGCTTGCCGCGCGACTCGCCCCACTTGGCGTTGAGCTGAACGCGCAGGTCCTCCAGTTCAGTCACGTCGATTTCCTCGACGTAGCTGAAGTGCGGGATGCGGCGCTTGGATTCGGCCATCTTCTGCGCGATCTTCCTGCGCAGCCCGATGACGGGCACGGCTTCTTCGTCGTTGCGTTCGGCATAGGCCGAACCGGTGCGCGCGCCGCTGGTTCCACCCTGCCCCTGCAGATAGGCGTCCAGGTCTTCGTGCATGATGCGCCCGGCCGGGCCGCTGCCCTGCACAAAGCGCAATTCAATCCCCAGGTCCCAGGCGCGCTTGCGCACGGCCGGCGACGCCAGCGGCTTCTCGCCGGGCTGGCGGGCGGCTGCGGGCGCGCCGCTGGCATGGCGTGCGGCCGGCTGTCTGGACTGCGCCGCTGGCGCTGCGGACGCCGCGGCCTTCTCGGGCGCGGGCTTTTCTGGCGCGGGCTTGGCAGGCGCGGCGGCAGCAGGCGCCTCGGCTGCAGGCGCGGCCGCCTTCTGCGCGGGGGCCGGCGCGGCGGCACCCGCCTTCACGTTGCCCTCGCCTTCGACTTCCAGGCGGATCAGTTCACCGCCCACGGCCATCACCTGGCCCACGTCCCCGCCCAGCGCAACCACCTTGCCGACCACCGGTGACGGGATCTCGACCGTGGCCTTGTCCGTCATTACGTCGGCCAGCGGCTGGTCTTCGGCGACCGTGTCGCCGACCTTGACGTGCCAGCCCACCAGTTCGACTTCTGCGATGCCTTCGCCGATATCGGGCATCTTGATGATGTGAATCCCCATGTCATGCCTCCATCGCGCGTTTGAACGCTTCGCCGACCCGGCGCGGGCCGGGGAAGTACGCCCATTCCTGCGCGTGCGGATAGGGAGTGTCCCAACCGGTCACGCGCTCGACGGGCGCCTCCAGATGATGGAAGCAGTGTTCCTGCACCAGGGAAATCAGTTCCGCGCCAAAGCCGCAGGTGCGCGTGGCCTCGTGCACCACCACGCAGCGGCCCGTCTTCTTGACGGAATTGACGATGGCGTCCAGGTCCAGCGGCCACAGGCTGCGCAGGTCGATGATCTCGGCGTCGATGCCGGTTTCCTCGGCCGCGGTCAGCGACACGTGCACGGTGGTGCCGTAGGTCAGCACGGTGAGTTCCGTCCCCGGCCGCACGATGGCGGCGGATTCCAGCGGGACGGTGTAATAGCCCGTGGGCACCACGCTGCCCGGACGGCCCGTCCAGGGCGTCACGGGGCGGTCGTGGTGGCCGTCGAAGGGGCCGTTGTAGAGCCGCTTGGGCTCCAGGAAGATCACCGGGTCGTCATTCTCGATGGCCGCGATCAGCAGCCCCTTCGCGTCGTACGGGTTGGACGGCATCACCGTGCGCAGCCCGCAGACCTGCGTGAACATCGCCTCGGGGCTCTGGCTGTGCGTCTGCCCGCCGTAGATGCCGCCGCCGCAAGGCATGCGGATGGTCATGGGCGCGATGAATTCACCCACCGACCGGTAGCGCAGGCGCGCGGCCTCGGACACGATCTGGTCCGAAGCCGGATAGAAGTAGTCGGCGAACTGGATTTCGCACACCGGGCGCAGGCCGTAGGCGCCCATGCCCACCGCCACGCCGACGATGCCGCCCTCGGAGATCGGCGTGTCGAACACGCGCGAGCTGCCGTACTTGGCCTGCAGACCCTCGGTGCAGCGGAACACGCCGCCGAAATAGCCGACGTCCTGCCCGAACACCACCACGTTGTTGTCGCGCTCCAGCATCACATCCATGGCCGAGCGCAATGCCTGGATCATGGTCATCGGCGCCGAGGCCGGACCAGCGTTGTTATCAATTGCCATGGTCACACTCCGAGCTGCTGGCGCTGCCGGCGCAGATGTTCCGGCATGTCCTTGTAGACGTCTTCAAAAATGCTGGCGGCGCTGGGGACGTGGCCGTCCACCAGGGTGCCGTAGCTTTCCGCTTCCTTTTGGGCCGCCAGGATCTCGGCGTCGAGTTCGGCGCGGACCGCGTCGTGTTCGGCGTCGGACCAGATGCCCAACTGGATCAGGTGCTTCTTGAAGCGTTCTATCGGATCGCCCAGCGGGAAGTGGCTCCAGTCGTCGCCGGGGCGGTACTTCGTGGGATCGTCGGAGGTGGAATGCGGACCGGCGCGGTACGTCACCCACTCGATCAGCGTGGGACCGAGGTTGCGGCGCGCGCGCTCGGCGGCCCAGCACGAGGCGGAATAGACCGCCAGGAAATCGTTGCCGTCCACCCGCAGCGACGCGATGCCGCAGCCCACGCCGCGTCCCGCGAAGGTCGCGCCTTCGCCGCCGGCGATCGCCTGGAAGGTGGAGATGGCCCACTGGTTGTTGACCACGTTCAGGATGACGGGCGCGCGGTACACGTGCGCGAAGGTCAGCGCGGTGTGGAAGTCCGCTTCGGCGGTGGCGCCGTCGCCGATCCAGGCCGAGGCGATGCGGGTGTCGCCCTTGATGGCCGACGCCATCGCCCAGCCCACCGCCTGGATGAACTGCGTGGCAAGGTTGCCCGAAATGGTGAAAAAGCCGTTTTCGCGGTCGGAGTACATGACCGGAAGCTGGCGGCCCTTGAGCGGGTCGCGCTCATTGGACATGAGCTGGCACATCATGGTCACCAGCGACACGTCGCGCGACAGCAGGATGCTCTGCTGGCGATAGGTGGGGAAACACATGTCTCCCTTTTCCAGCGCCATGGCGTGCGCGGTGCCGATGGCTTCCTCGCCCAGGCTCTGCATGTAGAACGAGATCTTCTTCTTGCGTTGCGCCGTCAGCATGCGCCCATCGAAGATGCGCGTCTTGAGCATCGCCCGCATGCCGGCGCGCAGCATGTCGTTGCTGATCTGCGGCGCCCAGGGCCCGACGGCGCGGCCGTCTTCGTCGATCACCCGGACCAGGCTGTACGCCAGCGGGCCGGTATCAACGGCGGCAACATCAATGGGGGGTTTGGGCACCTCGCCGGGCGGCGAAAGATGCAGATAGGAGAAGTCGGTCTTGCAACCCGGGCGCCCTGTCGGCTCCGGGACGTGCAACTTCAGCGGCCCATATTGGCTCATGTATTGTCTCCACGCTTGATCGTGTCATGCGTTTTCTTCCTACCAGGGCGTTGCCAAAGGCGTGTGGCCTTGGGCGCTGCCGTCGTCGGTCCGCGCATTCGGATACGGATGCGCGGCCGTTGACGAGATTAGCACAGGGGACAGGGCGGATGAGCGGAGCCGGCGGCCTGGGGGGCCGCCTTTGGACTACGGGTTTTCCAGCGTTGCGCGCGTTGGGCCGAGCGCTTTACCAGCGGTAGCTCAGGGTCGCGTACAAGGTGCGCGGATCGCCGTAGCGGCAGCCGGTGCTGCCGGCGCACGCCAGGTAGCCGCGGTTGAAAAGGTTGCGCGCGTTCAGCGTGAGCGACAGGCCGGACATGGACGGATCCAGTGCGCCAAAGTCGTAGGCCGCCATGGCGTCCACCAGGAACTGGCCCGGCACGTTGGCGGGATAGCCAGGCAGGTTGGTCGAGCTGGCGTAGCGCACCCCCGCCCCCACGGTCAGACCGCTTACGCCCGCCCCCGTCAGGTTGTAGTCGGCCCATACCGACGCGCTGTGCAGCGGCACCAGCGCGATGCGCTGGTCCACCAGGGCCGGCGTATTGCTGCGCGTGGTGCGCGCATCGGTATAGGCGTAGCTGGCGGTCAGGTTCAGCGCGCCCAGGCGGGCCTTGGCCTCCAGTTCCAGGCCGCGCGACCTGGCCTTGCCGGTCTGCACCGAGTACGTGGCGTCGGCGGGATCGCTGGTCAGCGCATTGGTCTGCGTCAGGTCGTAGACCGCCGCGCTGAACAGCATATTGCCGCCGGGCGGCTCATAGCGCAGCCCCAGTTCGTACTGCGTGCCCTTGGTCGGCTTGAACGCATTGCCGGCGCGATCCACGCCGACCGTGGGCGCGAATGACTGGCTGGCGCTGAGGTAAGGCGCCAGGCCGTTGTCGGCCAGGTAAAGCAGGCCGGCGCGGCCGGTCGTGGCGGTGTCGCGCAGCCGGGTGGTTACGCCGCTGGCGTAGTTCTTCTGGTCGGTGTCGGCCCAGTCCTGGCGCCCGCCCAGCACCACCACCCACTTGTCCCGGATCTTGATCTGGTCCTGCACGTAGAGACCCAGCGCGCTGGAGCGCGTGTTGATGCCGTAGTCGGCGGCCTTGTTGATCACCGGCACGGCGCCGTAGACCGGGTTGTAGATATCGGCCAGCGGGGCCACCGTGCCGGAGTGGCGATGGGAGTCGTAGCCGCTGCGGTAATAGTCCAGCCCGGCCAGCACGGTGTGCTGCAAGGGGCCGCCGTCCAGCTTCAGTTCCAGCGAGGTGTCGGTCGCCACGCCATAGGAATGCTCGCTGCGGCTGACGACGCCGCGGCGCAGCGTGCGGCCATTGGGCTGCAGCGCGCCGAACGACAGGTAGTCCCAGTTGCCGTCGGCGGTGAAGTAGCGCGCGCTCTGGCGCAGCTTCACACGCTCATTGAAGGCGTGCTCGAAGGCGTAGCCCACGGTGTAGGTGTCGGTGTCGTAGCGGTCGAAATCCGGCTCGCCAATGAAAAGGTCGCGCGGAATCTGTCCGTTCAGCGTATTGGCGGCGGGCATGGGCGCGGCGAACTTCGTGCGGATGCGCTGATAGGTCGCCAGCAGCGTCAGGGATGTGGCTGCCGATGGCTGCCACGTCAATGCCGGCGCCAGATAGGTGCGGTCGTCGGGCACGTGGTCCACCCAGTTGTCGGCGTTGCGGGCCAGACCCGTCAGACGGTAGGTCCACGCGCCGCCCTCGGTCAGCGCGCCGGCGAAATCGCCCGACACCTGCCGGCGGTTGTAGCTGCCCGTCTCCAGGTTCAGTTCGCGCAGCGAGTCCGCAGTGGGCCGCTTGCTGACGGTGTTGACCACGCCGCCCGGACTCAATTGCCCGTACAGCACGGACGACGCGCCGCGCAGCACTTCCACGCGCTCCAGGCCGTACGGTTCCTGGCCGCCGTCGTAAACGCTGGACTGCAGCTTCAGGCCGTCGCGCAATTGCCCGGAATTGCCCGCGGCCACGTTGAACCCGCGCAGCATCAGGTCATCGACCATGCGGCTGAACGCCGGCGACTGCGACGCAACGCCCGGCGTATAGCCTAGCGCGTCGGCAACGGACGCCGCCTTCACCACGCGG
Organism: Achromobacter arsenitoxydans SY8; assembly: GCF_000236785.1. GTDB lineage: Bacteria > Pseudomonadota > Gammaproteobacteria > Burkholderiales > Burkholderiaceae_B > Achromobacter > Achromobacter arsenitoxydans. The sequence continues at coordinate 8,665 of NZ_AGUF01000040.1, forward strand.
ATCTGGTCGCTGGTGACGACCGACACCGATTGCGGTGTTTCGATCAGGGGCGTGTCCGTCTTCATGCCCGACATGGCGCGCTGCGCGACATAGCCGTCGACATGGCCAGTGGGCGACTCGACTGCCCCCGTCACGCGCACGGGATCCAGCATCGTGGCGTTCTCTGCGGCGCGCCGCGCGCTCAGCGTGCCGTTAGCCGTCACCGCCAGTTCCAGCCCGCTGCCCGCCAGCGCCCGGCGCACGGCCTCCTCGGCGCTGAACTCGCCCGCAACGGCCGGCGCCCTGCGTCCCGCCACCAGGGCCGGATCCACCGAGACCGCGCGCCCGCTCTGGCGCGCGATGCGGGTCAGGGTGTCGCCCAATGGCGCGGCCGGCAGGTCGTAGCGCGCCGCCGCTGCGGACGGGGCCGGGGATTGCGCATGGACCGCAGGCGCGGTCAGTGCGATGAGCAGCGCGGCCGCCAGCGGCGCGACCGGATAACGTTGAAACATGGGATCTCCTGCAAACAGTTTGGCGTTTCAGGAGGTATGTCCAGCGAGGCCGGCAAAAGTGATCATCTTTTTTTGGCGCCGTCCGCACGCAGGTCGATGCCGACCAGCCAGCCGCCCAGCGAACTGACGTCGATGGGCAGCGTCTGGCGCAGGGATTCGAGCGTCTTGTCCGTATCGTCCAGCGGAAACGCGCCCAGTACGCGCAGCCGGGCGGCGGCCGGGGTAATCCTGATGACGCCGCGCCGGTAGGGGCGCAACGCATCCACCACCGCGCCCAGCGGTTCGTCATGCACGACCAGCATTCCGCTTTGCCAGGCGGCTGCGTCGCCAAGCAGCGCATCCGGCTGCCCCAGCCCCCCTGCGCCAAAGCGCACGCCCTCGCCTGCATGCAGGATCCTGCGCTGGCCGTCCGCGCGCACCTCGACGCTGTGCTCGATCACACTGGCAACGCTGGCGCCGCCTTCGCGCGCCACGCCGAACACGGTGCCCAGCGCCTGAACCTCGCCATCGGCGCTCGCCACCACGAATGGCCGGCTGGCGTCGGACGCCACCCGCACGTACACGGCGCCGCTGCGCAGCAGCACCCGGCGTGCGCCCAGGCTGAAATCCAGGTCCACGGCGGACCGCGCATTCAGGGTCAGCTCGCTGCCGTCCGGCAAGGTGTATACCCGGCGCTCCGCCGTGCCCGTGCGCAAATCGGCGGTCAGCGTGCGCAACGGCGTCTGGCGGTCGGCCAGCGCCGCCAGGCCGCCGGCGGCGAGCGCCAGCGCCAGCATCTTGCGCAACGCGCGGCGGCGGGCGGGCGGCGCCTGCAGCACCGCTCCCGCGGCGCGCCGCTGCCCGCCCTGGCCCAGGGCATCGAAGGAATTCTTGACGGCGGCGTTTACCGTTTCCCACGCCTCGGCATGACGCGGATCCGACTGGCGCCAGCGCTCGAAGCCAACCCGGTCCGCGGCGGCGACGCTGCCCGAGGACAGCAGCACCATCCAGTCCACCGCCGACTCGAGCTCGGGCGTCAACAAAGGCGCCGTCATAGCGCCAGCCGCGCGGCCACGCACAGCGTAATGGCCTGCTTCATGTAGCGCCGCACGGTGATGACGGACACGCCGATGCGCGCGGCGATCTCGGCATAGCTGAGTTCGTCAAGCTGGCTATAGAGAAAAGCCTGGCGCGCCTTGCCCGGCAGGCGCTGCAAGACCCGGTCGATGTGCATCAGCGCCTCGACCACCAGCGCCCGGCTTTCTTCGCTGGGCGCGCTGGCCTGCGGCAAGGCCTGCAGGCTTTCGATATAGGCGCGCTCCAGGTCGCGGCGGCGCCAGAAGGTGAAGAGCGCGCGTTGCGCCAGCGTCGTCAGGAAAGCGCGCGGCTCACGGATCGCTTCGGCTTGGCGTCCCGAAAGGAGCCGCACGAAGGTATCGTGAGCGAGGTCGGCAGCGTCGTGGCGGCAGCCCAGCCTGCGCCGCAGCCACTCCTGCAACCAGGAGTGATGAGCTTCATACAGCTCTGCCGCAGCGTGCTGCGTGGGCTGCGCGGATGAGGACATAACAAGGCGCCAAGCTAATTAACAATAAGAATTATTGTCATTTATTGCCTTGCGCGCAAGCGCGGACGTTCGCCCGCGCCCACCCCTCAGACCGGGCCGGTCCACTCCGTGACGAAATCGCGGTAATCCGGGCGGTTGGCCGGCGGCACCGCGCACGCCGGCGTGCCGATGGCCAAAAAGCCCAGGAAGCGGTAATCCAGCGAATCCAGCCCCAGCGCATTCTGGACGTCTTCGACGTAGGTGCCCACGCCGGTGCTCCAGAAGGCGCCGTAGCCCAGCATGTGCACTGCGTTCAGGATGTTCATGACGGAGCAGCCCGTGGCCAGCAGTTGCTCCTGCTCCGGAATCTTGGTGTTGTCGTGCGCGATCTTCTGCGCCACACCGATGAACAGCGGCACGTCGGCCATCCATGCCCGCACCGACTTTTCTTTTTCCGGCGTCATACGGGGATCGCCGCTGCGTTTGACGGCCTCAAGCGCCACGTCCGCCAGCTTGCCGATGGCCTCGCCCTGGATCACGACGAAGCGCCACGGGCGCAGCGCGCCGTGATCGGGGGCCGACATGGCGGCCTGCAGGATCTGCTGGAGTTCGTCGGGCTTGGGTGCGGGCGCGCGCAGGAACTTGGTGGAACGGCGCGTGGTCAGGGCGTGCAGCGGCGTGGCGGTCTGGGTTACGGTCATTGATTCGGGCGTAAATGGGAAAGAAACAGATTCTCATAGTACGCCAATCATCAACCCGCCTCCTCCATCCCCACGCCGGGCCAGAGGTCATTCGATCTGGATGTTCACTTCCTTGATGACCGCTCCCCAGCGCGCCAGCTCCGCGTTGACGAACTGGCCAAGCTCCGCGGGGCTGCTGGCGCCGGGCGTCGCGCCCTCGCCCTTGAACCGCGTCTGCAGGGCCGGAATCGCCAGGGCCCGCGCCACCGCCTTGTTCAGCACGTCGACGACCGCGTCGGGCGTACCCTTGGGCGCCATCAGCGCGTTCCACGTGTTGATTTCATAGCCCTTGAACATGGCCGTTTCCGCCACCGTGGGCACATCGGGCAGTTCGGTGGAACGATCCCGGGTGGTCACGGCAAGCGCGCGCAGGCTGCCGGCCTTGACCTGCGGCAGCGCCGCCGGCAGCGTCGCGAAGCTGAATTGCGTTTCGCCGCTCATGACGGACGAATTGGCCAGCGCGCCGCCGCGGTACGGCACGTGCTGGATCTGCACATGCGCCTCCGACGCGAACATGGCGCCCGCGACATGCACCGGCGAACCGTTGCCGCTGGACGAATAGTTCAGGTCGCCCGGTTTGGAACGCGCCAGCTCGACCAGCTCGGTCACGGACTTGACCGGCAGCTTGGGGTTGGCGACCAGCACCAGCGGGATCGACGCGATCATGCTGACCGGCGCGAAGCCGCCGACGGGGTCATAGCCCAGGGACTTGCGGTACACGGCCGGATTGATGCCGTGGCTGGACACCGTGGCCATGAACAGGGTGTAGCCATCGGGCGCGGCCTGCTGCACTGCGGCTGCGGCGATGTTGCCGGCGGCGCCCGCCTTGTTCTCGATGATGACGGGCTGCTTGAGCTCCTTGCTGAGCTGTTCGCCCAGCGCCCGCGCCAGGATGTCGGTCGTGCCGCCCGCGGCATAGCCGACGACGATGCGGATCGGCTGGCTGGGAAAGCTGTTCTGGGCCAGCACCGGCGCTGCCGCGCATGCCCAGGCAAGACCCGCCGCCGCCAATTTCAGGGTAGTCGTTTTCATCGTTGTCTCCTCGTCGCCGCGCTTTTCTGCGCGATCTGTGGCTCCGCCTTCCGGGGAATCGGGGCGAAGGCCGGGGGAACCGGTACGGCGCCGGATTCGGGACGCAGCCGTCCCCGGGGCCGCGCCCGGAAGGCGCGGTCCTGGAAGCTGCGGGGGGAATCCGGCGCCGCGCCGGAATCAGGTGCCGGTGAACACCGGCGCTCTCTTCTCCGCGAACGCCTTGCGGCCTTCGCGATAGTCATTGCTTTCGAAGCACTCCATCACCAGCTGGCGCATGCCTTCGATGTCGACCTCGGGGCCCAGCTGCTGCATCTGGCGGATCATCCGTTTTCCGGCGCGCAGCGTCAGCGGCGCATTGGCCTGGATCTGGGACAGCATCTTCTCCAGCACGGCTGGCAGTTCTTCCGTGGACGCCACCTTGCTCAACAGGCCCAGTTCCTTGGCCTCCTGCGCCGTATAGCGCGCCGCGGTCAGAAAGATTTCCAGCGCGTTGGCCGGACCGACCGCCGTGACCAGGTTGCGGATCGCGGTCAGGCGATAGCCCAGGCCCAGCTTGCCCGCCGGAATCGCGAACGAGCTGCCTTCCGATGCCAGCCGGATGTCGCAGCACAGGGCGATGTTCAGGCCGCCGCCGATGCAATAGCCCTGGATATAGGCTAGCGTCGGCTTGTCGTAGTCATACAGCGCCAGCTGCGCCGCTTCGGCCACGCGCTCGTAGGCCTCAACCGCCTCTTCGCCGCTGCGCAAGGTGTCGAACTGCGAGATGTTCGCGCCGCTGACAAAGGCCTTGCCGCCCGCCCCCTGCAGCACCACCGCGCGGATATCCGGATCCGCGGCGAACGCCTGAAGCACGACCGGAATGGCTTCCCACATGGCATACGACACGGCGTTGTGGCGTTGCGGATCGTTGAACGTCAGCCAGCCCGCCGAACCGCGCTTTTCAGCCACGATGTGATCGGTGATCTCGCCCTGCAGGATGCGTTGGATGTTCACGGTTGCTTTCCTTGTATGACTGTCTGGTGTCTTTGAATGCCGTTGGTCAGGTGGTCGCGCATAGCCTGGCGCGCCCCGTCGCTGTCGCCCGCGACGATCGCATCGAAGATGCGGTGGTGTTCGCGCTCGATCTCGGCCACGCGTTCAGTGCCCGCGCTGGTGTAGCGCAACGTGCGCACGGCGCCGCGGAACACATGCCGCAAGTGCGCAAGCAGCCGAACGAAATACGGATTGTTGGTCGCCTCGCCCACCGCCATGTGGAAGTCCAGGGCCTGGTCCGCGCCCGCCTGCCAGTCGTTGCCAGCGGCGTCGACCCGCTGCAGCGCCTGGCGCAGCGTCTCGATCTGCTCGGGCGTCCGATGCAGCGCCGCTTGCGCTGCCGCCCCCGATTCCAGCTCGACCCGCAGACAGAACACGTGCGCCAGCGGTTCCGGCTGCAGCAGGTCTTCGGGCGCGATCTCGAAATTGCGCGTGCCCACGTCCAGCGCCACGAACGTGCCGACCCCGCGCCGCGTGTCCACGTAGCCCGACAGCTTCAGCCGCGCGATCGCTTCGCGCACGACGTTCCGGCTGACCGCGAACATCTGGGCCAGCTCGAATTCCGTGGGCAGCCGCTGTCCCGGCTCGAACTCGCCCGAGACGATCTTCTGGCGTATCTGCGCGGCGATCTCGTCGGGCAGATTGTCAGGACGTCCCAGGCTGGAAAAAACCTGGTCGGCAGCGGTGGATGGGGCGTTCATCATGGGGCGGTCTCCGTCGGGGCCGCCCTGTTTCCGGCGGCCATGGCGGCGATATTAGCCTTGCGCGTCAGATCACGCCGTCCTCGGCCAGCTGCTTGAGGTCGGCCGCGGCCAGGCCCAGCATGCCACCGTAGACGTCGCCATTGTGCTCGCCGCGTTCCGGAGCAGGCGCCATGTCGCCCGGGCCGGTACGGCTCAGGATCATCGGCTGGCCCACGACCGAGATCGGCCCCAGCCCCGGATGCTGGATCTGGCGGCTGAGGTTCAGGTGCCGCACCTGCGGATCCTCGAAGGTCTGGTCCATGCCCAGGATCGGACCGCAGGGCACGCCCTCTTTGTTCATCAGCGCGATCCACTCGGCGGTGTCGCGCGTGGCGGTGCGTTCGCCGATGGCGGCGTTCAGCGCCGCGCGGTTGCGCGCGCGCAGCGGCACCGTCAGGAACCTTTCATCTTCGATCAGCGCGGGTATTTCCAGCACGCGGCACAGCCGGGCGTAGATGTCGTTGCCCATGGCCGCGATGTTCATATAGCCGTCGCGGGTGGGGAACACGCCCGTCGGGCTGCTGGTGGGATGGTCGTTGCCGCTCTGGCCGGGGACCTCGCCGTTCATCAGCCAGCGCATCGCCTGGAAATCCATCATCCAGACCTGCGACTGCAGGAGCGACGTCTGCACCCACTGCCCCTGCCCCGAGACCTCGCGTTCCAGCAGTGCGATGAAAATACCGATGGCGCAGAACAGGCCCGCCGTCAGGTCCGCGATGGGAATCCCCGCCCGCATCGGGCCCCGGCCGGGTTCGCCGGTCACGGACATCAGGCCGCCGATACCCTGTGCGATCTGGTCCAGCCCGGGACGTGCTGCGTACGGACCGTCCTGGCCGAAGCCCGAGACGCTGGCGTAGACGATGCGCGGATTGACCTTGCGCAGCGACTCGTAGTCGATGCCCAGCTTGAACTTGACGTTGGGACGATAGTTTTCAACCACCACATCGGCCTGGCGCACCAGGTCCAGGAACAGCGCGCGCCCCTGCGGATGCTTCAGGTTGAGGGTCACGCTGCGCTTGTTGCGGTGGGTGTTCTGGTAGTCCGCGAACTGCGCGGAGCCGCCCGGCTTGTCGTCCTGCTCGTCGCCGGGCTCTTCGATCTTAATGACCGTTGCGCCCCAATCGGCGAACTGCCGCACTGCCGCCGGCCCGGAACGCACCCGGGTCAGGTCCAGAACCGTGAATCGGCTCAGGGGTTTTGCGTCCATGTTTGTCTGCCTCGCATCTTCTTGACTGGATCGGTCGCGGGAAATCGCGCCTTCCGTCATTTGTTGGATGTTGGACATCTTACATGCCGCTTTGAGGCAAAACAATCCCGGATCCGCCCCTGGCAGACCCGGGATTTCCCTGAATCAAAACATGGTTGGTAGCGGCCTCACCCCAGGTGCGTGTGCCGTTCCTGCCGCTCTTCGACCTGCATTTCGCTCAGGCCGTGCAGGATGCCGCAGGCGTCGGTGTCGGGCTGGGCCGACAGGCAGCGTTGGCGCAGTTCGCCCAATTGGGCCTTCAGCTGCATCAGTTCGGCGATGCGTTCGTCGACGTGCGAGATGTGCTCGTCGAACAGTTTGTTAATGGGGCCGCAACCAGTCCGGTGGTTGTCGGCCAGGGACAGGATGGCGCGGATTTCGTCCTGCGTCATATCCAGCGCCCTGCAATTGCGGATCAGCCGCAGCCGCTCCAGGTGGGGCTGCCCATAGCTGCGGTAATTGTTCAGCCCCCGTTCCGGCGCGGGCAGCAGCCCTTCTTTCTCGTAATACCTGACGGTTTCGACCGTGGTGCCGGCCGCCGTGGCCAATTCGCCGATACGCATCCTTGCCTCCCGGATCACATCCGAATGTTTAGGGGGTTGACCCTATAGTAACTCCAAGGTGTGCAATTGCGTCATCAGCTTATTTGAAGGTCCAAGACGATGTCTTTACCTCCGATCAAACAACACGAACATGCGTCCGCCGGGCACGGCGGCACCTGCTGCGGCGGTCAACGCGCGCAGGAACTGAAGACGCAGGAGCGGAGCAGCCACGATCACCATGGGCACGATCATGGGCACGACCATGGGCACGCCCACGACCACAGCCACGACCGCGACGCCCATCCCTCCCCCGAGATCGGCGCGGTCTGCTGCGGCCACGACCATGCCGCCGACGTGCGGCCGTCCGGCGCGGCGGCCGCCACGCTGGCCGCCGGCCCCGGCCAGGCGCTGGCGCGACTGCGCATCGGCCAGATGGACTGCCCCACGGAAGAAACGCTGATCCGCAAGAAGCTGGGCAACCTGGACGGCGTGCATGCGCTGGACTTCAACCTGATGCAGCGCATCCTGACCGTGGTGCACGCCGAAGGCGCACTGGACCGCATCATCGCCGCCATCAAGTCCCTGGACATGACGCCCGAGCCGCTGGCGCAGGGCGAGGCGGGCCATCCCGGGGCGCCCGCGCCCGCCGCCCAGCGCGTGAACTGGTGGCTCATCGGCGGCGCGGGCGTGCTGGCCGCGCTGTCCGAGTTCTCGCATTTCGCGGGCGGCCCGCTGGCGCTGACCGCGGCGCTGGCCGTGGCCGCCATCCTGGCCTGCGGCGTGACCACCTACCGCAAGGGCTGGATCGCGGTGCGCAACGGCAATCTGAACATCAACGCGCTGATGAGCATTGCCGTCACCGGCGCAGTGCTCATCGGCCAGTGGCCCGAGGCCGCGATGGTGATGTTCCTGTTCAACGTGGCCGAGCTCATCGAGGCCCGCTCGCTGGACCGCGCGCGCAACGCCGTGCGCGGCCTGCTGGACCTTGCGCCCGAAACCGCCACCGTGCGCCAGGCCGATGGCACCTGGATCGAAGCGCCGGCCGCCGCGCTGCAGCCGGGCGACATGGTGCGCGTACGCCCGGGTGAACGCATCGCCGCAGACGGCATCATCGTCAGCGGCAGTTCGGCCGTGGACCAGTCCCCGATCACGGGCGAAAGCCTGCCCGTCGAGAAAGCGCAGGACGACCCCGTCTTTGCCGCCACCGTCAACACGGCCGGCTCCTTTGAGTACCGCGTGACGGCTGCGGCCGGCAACACGACGCTGGCCCGCATCATCCACGCCGTGGAGCAGGCGCAGGGCGCGCGCGCGCCGACCCAGCGCTTCATCGACCGCTTCTCGCGCATCTACACCCCCGCCGTGGTGGGCATCGCCGTGCTGGTCGCCGTTCTGCCGCCGCTGCTGTGGGGCCAGCCCTGGTTCGACGCCATCTACCGCGCGCTGGCGCTGCTGATCATCGCCTGCCCGTGCGCGCTGGTGATCTCTACCCCCGTCAGCATCGTCAGCGGCCTGACCGCGGCCTCGCGCCGGGGCATCCTGGTCAAGGGCGGCGTGTACCTGGAAGAAGGCCGCAACCTGAAATGGCTGGCGCTGGACAAGACCGGCACGCTGACCCACGGCAAGCCGGTGCAGACCGATATGCAGGACTGGGACGCGCCCGGACAGGCGCGCCATCCCGCCGCCCTGATCGCGGCCAGCCTGGCCGCCCGGTCGGACCATCCGGTATCGCTCGCCGTTGCCAATGCCGCGCGCGAAGCGGGCAGCGCCCTGCTGGACGTGGACGCCTTCACCGCCCTGCCCGGGCGCGGCGTCAGCGCGCAGCTCGACGGCGTGACGTACCGGCTGGGCAACCGCCGCCTGATGCGCGAACTGGGCGTCTCCAGCGACAAGCTGGAAGCGCGCCTGGATGAACTGGAAAGCCAGGGCAAGAGCGCCATCGCGCTGACCGACGGCAGCCGGGTACTGGCGCTGGCGGCGGTGGCGGATACGGTCAAGCCCACCAGCGCCCAGGCCGTCGCGGACCTGCATTCGCTGGGTGTGCGCACCCTGATGCTGACGGGCGACAACACGCCGACCGCCCGCGCCATCGCGCAACAGGTGGGCATCGACGAAGCCCGGGGCGATCAATTGCCCGAAGACAAACTGGCCGCCATCGAAAGCAAGCTGGCGCCGGGCGCGCGGGTCGGCATGGTGGGCGACGGCATCAACGACGCGCCCGCGCTGGCCCGTGCCGATATCGGCTTTGCGATGGGCGCGGCCGGCACGGGCACCGCCATCGAAACGGCCGACGTGGCCCTCATGGACGACGACCTGCGCAAGATCGGCACGTTCCTGCGCCTGTCGCGCGCCACCCACCGCGTACTGGTGCAGAACATCGTGCTGGCCCTGGGCATCAAGGCGGTGTTCCTGGCCCTGGCCATGACGGGCAATGCGACCCTGTGGATGGCGGTGTTCGCCGACGTGGGCGCCAGCCTGCTGGTGGTGGCCAACGGATTGCGCCTGCTGCGGGCGGCGCCGGCGCACGGCTGATCTGGCCCCCCCTCCGCCGGGCGCCCGGCTAGGGATGCCCGGCCAGGGGCGCCCCTGGCGGCCCGGCCGGCTTTTGCCCTTATCATGGCAAAAAATCGAGCCGCCGCGTGCGCGCCGCCAAGGAGACTCCCGCTTGTCCGCAGGCACGAATTCGCCCTTTCAGGAACCGTTTCCCACCTTCGAATCTTCCGATTTCTCGGGAGAGGGCTCGTTCTACTTCGACCTGGTGCGCCTGGAAGATCGCGACGACATCCCGCGCGGCTTTCTGCACCGGCACCGCTATTACCACCTGCTCTGGATGAGCCAGGCGCGCGGCACGCACATGCTGGACTTCGAGCAGCACGAGGTCCGCGACCACTCCGTATTCTTCCTGTCGCCCGGCCAGATCCACGCCTGGACGTCCTCGGTCAAGCCGCGCGGCTATGTGCTGAACATCAGCACGGACTTCTTTGCGCACATGTTCCCGCGCGCGGACGACATCGCCAAGTTTCCCTTCTTCCACCTGGCGGGCGGCTCGCCGGCCATCTACCTCTCGCGCGAACAGCATGACGGCATGCTGCCGCTGCTGGGCGAAATCGAACGCGAAACGCGCGACCGCCAGACGGGGCGCTTCGACGTCGTGCGCTCGTACCTGCTGATCCTGCTGACGCAATTGCGCCGCCTCTATCCGGCCGATGAGCGCGAAACGGTGGCCGGCCCCAGCTATTCGCTGGCCAAGCGCTTCACCCTGCTGATCGAAGAGCGCTATCTGGAATTCAACGCCGTCCGGCAGTACGCCGACGCCCTCTGCGTCAGCGAACGCCAGCTCAACGACGCGGTCAAGCGCAGCGTGGGCCGCACCGCCAGCCAGCTGGTGCAGGAGCGCATCGCGCTGGAGGCCAAGCGCCTGCTCAGCAATACGGCCATGGGCATCGCCGAAATCGCGTTCCAGCTGAATTTCGAGGATCCGGCCTACTTTGCCCGCTTCTTCAAGAAGCACGCCGGCTGCACGCCCGGCGATTTCCGCCGCAAACACTGCCGCCCCCTCGAATAAGGTCCGCCCGCCACAGATCCGCGGAAAAGTGCAACACAAGCACTGATCTGTCCTAACGCGCCCGCCGCCGGGCTGCGTAAAGTTCATCGGGGCTCACCCCCGTTGCAATGCGGACTGCCTAAAGCGCCCCGCCTGACGCGACTGCGCGACAGCGCACGCTGCCGCGTCCTGGCGCGCACATAAAAAACCGATATTGGAGAGAGACATGACTACCCCCCTGCCCCCGCTGCGGCGGATGAGAGCGGCCGCGTTCCTGACGCTGGCGACCCTGTGCGCAGTCGCCGCCGCCCCCGCATCGGCCGCCGCTACCGGCTACCCCGAGCGCCCCCTGCGCATCATCGTGCCCTTCGCTGCGGGCGGGGCCACCGACGTCATCGCGCGGACCGTGGCGCAATCCATGTCCGTGCGCCTGGGCCAGCCCGTGGTGGTGGAGAACAAGGCGGGCGCCAACGGCAACATCGGCGCCGTCATGGCGGCGCGGTCCGAGCCCGACGGCTACACCCTGCTGATGGCCACGTCCAGCCACGCGATCAACGCCACGCTCTATCACAAGCTGGACTACAGCCTGACGCGCGACTTCGCGGGCCTGTCTAACCTGGCGTCGGTGCCCCTGCTGCTGGTGGTGAATCCGTCGGTGCCGGCAAAGACGCCCCAAGAGCTGGCGGCCTACGCCAAAGCCAACGGCAACCGCGTGAACTACGCCTCGGGCGGCACCGGCACCGCGTCGCATCTGGCCGGCGCCCAATTCAGTTCGCTGGCCGGGGCGCAGATGACGCACGTTCCCTACAAAGGCGGAGCGCAGGCGCTCAACGACGTCATGGGCGGCCAGGTCCAGATCATGTTCGCCAACCTGCCCGAAGTGCTGTCGCAGGTGCAAGCGGGCCGGCTGACGCCCATCGCCGTGACGGGTGCGCAGCGCCACGCGGCCCTGCCCGACGTGCCGGCGTTCGCCGAAACGCCCTACACGGCGATGAACGCCCGTTCGTGGTTTGGCCTTTTCGTACCCGCCGCCACGCCGGCGCCCGTGGTGGAAAAGCTGTCGCAAGCCATCACCCAGGGCGTGTCGGACCCGGCGGTGCAGGACAAGCTGAAAGGACTGGGCGCCGATCCGGTCGGCAACGGCCACGCCGCCTTCCAGCAATACGTGAACCAGGAAGTCGAACGCTGGAGCGCGCTGGTCAGGCAGTCCGGCGCCACGGCCGACTAGAGAATTTTCGCAACACCCATCAAGAAGGATGCACCATGCTTTACGACGTACGTACCTACACCTGCCGCGCCGGCACCATCAGGAAACACCTGGCGCTTTATGCCGAACACGGCTATGAGGTGCAAAGCCGCCATCTGGGCAAGCCCCTGGCCTACATGCAGACCGAGACGGGCAACGTCAACAGCTACATGCACATCTGGGTCTACGCCAGCGCCGCCGACCGCGAGGCCAGGCGCCAGGCCCTGCAGAAGGATCCCGCCTGGGCCGCCTACCTTGCCAGGAGCGCGGACGCCGGCTATCTGATCAGCCAGGAAAACCGGCTGATGACGCCCACGGCGTTCTTCACGCCCTGATCCGGCGCGGCGGGCCTCCCGGGGCGGGAGGCCTCAGCCCGCCTGCTCTTCCTGCGGCCAGTCGCGCAGCACCGGCGCGTCTGGAGCGCCCGGCCCGACGTCGCGCAGGTGGTCGTGCTGCAGCAGGGCCATGCGGTAGGCGTCGCGATAGGCGCCGTTGGAAAAGAATTCTTCCTTCAGCAGGCCTTCGATCTTGAAGCCGCAGCGCTCGTACACATGCACGGCGGCCGCGTTGTCCTTGTCCACCACCAGATAGACCTTGTGCAGATTCAGCACGCGGAACGCATAGCCGACGGCAATGCGGGTCGCGGCCTTGGCGTAGCCCCTGCCCTGGTAGCTGGGCGCGATGATGATCTGGAATTCGGCGCGGCGGTGGATGTAGTCGATCTCCACCAGTTCGACCAGGCCGGCCGGCTGCCCGGTGTCGTGCTCGATGATGAAGCGCCGCTCGTTCTGGTCGTGCAAGTGGCGGTCGTACAGGGCGGCCAACTCGTCGTAGGCCTCGTAGGGCTCTTCGAACCAGTACCGCATGATGACGTCGTTATTGTTGATCTTGTGCACAAAGTGCAGGTCGCCGCGTTCCAGAGGGCGTATTTTGATATCGGATATGACCGACATGATTTACCTCCGCAAGTCTGGCCATTGTATGCCGCGCGGCCTGCGTTCCGTCAGGCGCTGGCGAACGCCGGCAGGCGCTGCTCGATCCTGCGTATCACCTCGTCGGCGGCCGACGACAGTGGCCGCCCCAGGCGCAGCAGGGCCTGGCATTCCGGCGCGCTCAGGATGGGATGGGCGATCTCCAGCGCCACAAGCTCGCCGCTGGCAAGTTCGCGGTGCACGCCCAGGTTGGGCATCAGCGTAACGCCGGCGCCGCCCAGCGCGTATTGCTTGAGCACTCGCAGCGAATTCGTGGTGAGGCTGGGGGTCAGGTGGATGCGCTCGGTGAATTCCAGCAGGTCCACCGCCTGGCGCAGGCCGTAGGGCGCGGACATCAGCGCAAACGGGTACGGCAGTATGTCCGCGATGGTGAGCGGCGCGCGCCGCTTCGCCAGTTCGTGGCCGGGCGCGGCCAGCAGGCAGACCGGATGCTTGCGGCTGACGCGGCAGCGCAGCCGCGGATCCACGGGCGGGTTATAGGCCAGCCCGATATGCGCGGCGTCGGTCGCCACGGCTTCCACCACTTCGTTCACCGACCCCACGTTGACGCTGATGTTGATCTGCGGATATTCGACGCAGAACGGGGCGATCACGTGCTCCATCAGGCTGTCGATGAAGCCCTCGCTGATCATCAGGTGCACGTTGCCGCGCTGCATGCCGCGCAGTTCCTGCAGGCGCGCGTTCAGGTGCTCATGCTGGGCGCGGCAGCCCCGGTGGTATTCCAGCAGCATGTCCGCCGCCTCGGTGGGCGCCAGCCCGCGCGCGCGGCGCTCGAAGAGCTGCACGCCGAGCTGCTTTTCCAGGAGCTGAATCTGGCGGCTGATGACCGAGGCCGCCGTATCGAGCTTGTCGGCCGCGCCGCGGATCGAGCCGCAGGCCATGACCTCGTGGAAGTACTTCAGGCGGACCTGGCTGATTTCCTGCATTCCCTTGTTCCTGTCGCGCGGCGCGCATTGGCCGTTGATTGACGCATCGCCTTAAGCATCGCCTTGAGCGTTGCCCTGAGCGTTGCCCGCAAGGCAACGATAATTATCACCCAGGTCATTGTCTGGAACGCGGCTGTCTCCCAATATGGGCGCCGCCGGCAACGCCGGCGCCATCCCATGCCACCGCGGGCGCAAGAACCGCCAGAGGAGACAAGCAATGCCGAATCCAACCATGCCGGGCGCAGACCCGCGCCTGGCCCCGCTATACCGCAAGATCACGTGGCGCCTGCTGCCGTTCCTGCTGCTGTGCTACGTCTTTGCCTACCTGGACCGCATCAACATCGGCTTCGCCAAGCTGCAGATGCAGCAGGACGTGGGGATATCCGACGCCGTCTACGGACTGGGCGCGGGCATCTTCTTCCTGGGCTACGTGATGTTCGAAGTGCCCAGCAACCTGCTGCTGACGCGCATCGGCGCGCGCCGCACCATCAGCCGCATCATGGTGCTGTGGGGCCTGACGTCGGCATCAATGCTGTTCGTGCAGGGCGAATGGAGCTTCTACATCCTGCGCTTCATGCTGGGCGTGTTCGAGGCGGGCTTCGCGCCGGGCATGATTTTCTACCTGACCTACTGGTATTCGCAGTCGCGCATGGCGGGCGTCATGGCGGTGGTGATGCTGGCCGGCCCCATCGGCGGCATCATCGGCGGGCCGGCGTCCGCCTGGATCATGACGGCCTTCTCGGGCGCGCACGGCCTGGAAGGCTGGCAGTGGATGTTCCTGCTGGAAGGCCTGCCCTGCGTGCTGCTGGGCGTGGTCGCGTTCTACTTCCTGGACGACAAGCCCGCCGAGGCGCGCTGGCTCAGCGCCGACGAAAAGGCGCTGCTGGCGGCCGACCTGGAATCGCGCGGCGCGCAGAAAAAGCACGCCTTCGCGCAGGTCCTGCGCGACCCGGCCATCTACGGCATGGCCCTCACCTACTTCTGTCTGATCTGCGGCATCTATGCGGTCAGCTTCTGGCTGCCGACCCTGCTCAAGATCGCCGGCGTGCAGGACACGATGGAGATCGGCCTGTATTCCGCAATCCCGTATCTGTGCGCCGCCGCCTTCATGCTGTGGTTCGCGCGCAGTTCCGACCGGATGCAGGAGCGGCGCTGGCACACCCTGGCGCCAGCCCTGCTGGCCGGCATCTCGCTGTGCGTGGCGACCGCCGCGCCCACGCAGTTCGCCCTGTCGCTGTCGGCCATCACCCTGGCCACGGGATTCATGTGGGCCGCCTACACCGTGTTCTGGGCCATCCCGTCGCAGTACCTGAAAGGCGAGGCGGCGGCCGGCGGCATCGCGCTCATCAACAGCATCGGCCTGTTGGGCGGTTTTCTCAGTCCGTCTATCATCGGCTGGTCCAAGCAGGCCACCGGATCCCTGTCCGGCGGCCTGTATGTGATTTCGGCCCTGCTGGTGGCGGGCGCCCTGCTCCTCCTGGTCAACCGCCCGCCCCAGGCCACGCCCGACAAACCCGCGCCCGCGCGCGCCTGAAGTCCAACTCGACAGGAATCAATCATGCATATTCTGGTTGCTGGCTTCCAGCATGAAACGAATACCTTCGCGCCGTCCAAGGCCGGATACGAAAACTTCATCCGCGGCGAAGGCTTTCCGGCAATGGTGCGGGGCGCGGACATGCTGGCGCTGCGCGAGGTCAACATCCCGGCGGGCGGATTCATCAATGCCGTGATGGCCGAGGGCCACACAGTGCAGACCGTGATCTGGGCGGGCGCCAGCCCGTCGGCCCACGTGACGCAAGACGCCTACGAACGCATCGCTGGCGAGATCCTGGACGCGGTCCGTGCAGGCGGCCATGACGCCGTCTACCTGGATCTGCACGGCGCGATGGTTACCGAACACCTGGACGACGGCGAAGGCGAACTGCTGGCCCGCGTGCGCGACATCGTGGGCCCTGACGTGCCCGTCGTGGCCAGCCTGGACCTGCACGCGAACGTCACCGCCCGCATGCTGGAAATGGCCGACGGCCTGGTGGCGTTCCGCACCTACCCGCATGTGGACATGGCCGACACCGGCGTACAGGCCGCACGCCTGCTGCTTGCGCGCCTCCAGGCCGGCACGCAATGGAAGCGCAGCGAACGCCGCCTGCCCTTCCTGATCCCGATCAACGGCATGTGCACGATGCTGCAACCCTCGCAGGGCGTGTACGAAATGCTCGGGCGGCTGGAGCAGACGCCGGGAGTGGCTTCGATCTCGTTCGCGCCGGGCTTTCCCGCCGCGGACTTCCCGGAATGCGGTCCGGTCGTGTGGGCCTACGGCACGGACGCCGCCGCAGTGGAGCAAGTGACCGAAACGCTCTATGCGCGCGTGCTGGCGCTGGAACCGGAATGGTCGCCCGATTTCCTGGCGCCGGCCGACGCCGTGCGCCGCGCGCAAACGCTGGCGGCGGATGCGTCGCGCCCCGTGGTGATTGCCGACACGCAGGACAACCCGGGCGCGGGCGGCGACGCCAACACGACCGGCATGCTGCGTGCGCTGGTGCAGGCCGACGCGCAGAATGCGGCGCTGGGCCTTTTCTATGATCCGGACGCGGTGCGCCAGGCGACGAGCGCGGGCGTGGGCGCCACTGTAAAGCTGAGCCTGGGCGGACAGTCCGGCGTGGCGGGCGATGCCGCCTTCGAAGGCGAATTCGTGGTCGAAATGCTGTCGCCCGGCAAGCTGCGCTTTGACGGGCCGATGATGAACGGCATGGACGTGGACCTGGGCGCGGTCGCCACCCTGCGGATCGGCGGCGTGCGCGTGGTGGCCAGCGCCGGCAAGGCGCAGATGCTGGACCGCAACCTGTTCCGCGTGGGCGGCGTGCAGCCCGAGGAAATGGGCATCCTGGTGGTGAAGAGTTCGGTGCACTTCCGGGCGGACTTCCAGCCCATCGCGCACGAGGTGCTGGTGGCCAAGGCGCCGGGGCCGATGCAGGCCGATCCGGCCGACCTGCCCTGGACGCGCCTGGCGCCGGGCATGCGGGTGCGGCCGCTGGGACGGCCGTTCGCGGCAAACTAAGCCGCCAGGCCAGCGGGCGCGCCAGTGGCGCCCCGCCAGGCGCGGGCGGCCATGCCTACTTCAGCTTGCCCTGCGGGCTGACGAAATCTTCCAGCGTCAGCCCCTTTTCCTTCAAGATGGCTTCCAGCAGCGGCTGCAGCCGGCCCAGGCTTTCCTGGACGGTTTCGCGCACGGTGTCGACCACGACCTGCGTGCTGCGCTCGATCTCGATATTGACCAGATCGCCCGCCTGCTTGTCCTCGAAGACCGTCATGCGGCGCGTTTCGGGGATCAGCCATACCTCGAACCAGCCTTCGGCGCGATTCACTTCCGACACGGTCAGGCTGGCGCCGTTGATGGCGATATAGCCCTTGGCAAACACGTACTTGCGGAAAGCTTCGGGAATGCTGAAGCGCATCAAGCGGTTGGTGTCCGACGACTTCACCATCAGCACTTCCGACGTGAAGTCCACATGCCCCGACAGCGGATGGCCGCCGATCTCGGCGCCGTCCTTGGCCGCGCGCTCGACGTTGGCGCGGTCGCCTTCGGCGTAGCCGCCCAGCGTGGTGATCGCCAGGCTTTGCAGCATGACGTCGAAGGTGGCCTGGTTCTCGGACAGGATTTCAGTAACGGTCAGGCAGACACCGTCGGTCGACACGCTGGCGCCGATGGCCAGGTCAACGCAGAAACCAGGGGGGAAATCCAGCGTGAAGGTGCGCAGGCCTTCGCGATCCGCGATCTTGGCGATCTTCGCGGTGCCTTGAACAATACCGGTGAACATACGGATCCTGAATGCGGGGCGGCAAGCCCCGGAAGCAAAACATCAACGTTAACCGATATTTTGCCCGGGGCCGCCGCCCGCACGCGGATCAGTGGCGGATGGCGATGGTCTTCAGGGTGGTGAAGCCGTACAGCGCCTCGAAGCCCTTTTCACGGCCGTAGCCCGACTGGCGCGAACCGCCGAACGGCAGTTCCACGCCGCCGCCCGCGCCGTAGTTGTTGATGAACACCTGCCCGGCGCGCAGCTTGCGGGCCAGGCGCAGCTGGCGGCCGCCGTCGCGCGTCCAGACGCCGGCCACCAGGCCATACAGCGTGCCATTGGCGATTTCCAGCGCCTCTTCCTCGGTGTCGAACACCATGGCGGCCAGCACCGGACCAAAGACTTCTTCCTGCGCCAGGCGGCTGTCCGGCGGCACGTCGCGGAACAGCACGGGCGGCTGGTAGAAGCCCGCGTCCGGCGTGCCGTCCTTGAGCTTGCCGCGCGCGGCGACCTTCATGCCTTGCGCTTCCGCTTCCGCCAGGAAGCCGCGCACGCGGTCCTGCTGGCGGGCGTTGATCAGCGGGCCCACGTCCAGGTCGGCGGCGGCCGGGCCGGTGACGGTGGCCGAGAACGCGTCGGACAGGCGCTTGAGCACGGTCTCGTACACGCCGCGCTGGATCAGCACGCGGCTGCCGGCCGAGCAGGTCTGGCCGGCGTTCTGGATGATGGCGGCCAGCAGCACCGGCATTGCTGCGTCCAGGTCGGCGTCGTCAAACACGATCTGCGGCGACTTGCCGCCCAGTTCCAGCGTGACGGGCACGTGGTTTTCGGCGGCGGCGTGCGCAACCATCTTGCCCGTCTGCGGCGAACCGGTGAACGAGATGTGGTCGATGCCGGGATGCGCGGACAGCGCGGCGCCCGCTTCGTGGCCGTAGCCCGTGACGATGTTCAGCGCGCCGGCGGGCAGGCCCACTTCGGCGGCGATCTCAGCCAGCTTCAGCAGCGACAGGCAGGCGTCCTCGGCGGGCTTGACCACGCAGGCGTTGCCCGCGGCCAGCGCGGCGCCGACACTGCGGCCGAAAATTTGCAGCGGGTAGTTCCAGGGCACGATGTGGCCGGTCACGCCATGCGCTTCGCGCACGGTCAGCACGGTGAAGCCCGGGGTGTACGGAATGGTCTCGCCGTGCAGCTTGTCCACCGCGCCGGCGTAGAACTCGAAATAGCGCGCCACGGCGGCGGCGTCGGCGCGGGCCTGCTTGATGGGCTTGCCGGTGTCGGCCGACTCCAGCTGCGCCAGTTCTTCCTGGCGGTCCAGCAGGGCAAAGGCGATGCGCATCAACAGGCGGCTGCGCGCCGCCGGCGCCATCTGCCCCCACTCGCCTTCGAAGGCGGCGCGGGCGGCCTGCACGGCGCTGTCCACGTCGGCTTCGTTCGAACGGGCGATTGCCTCGAAAGGCTTGCCATCGGACGGGTTCAGGACGGGAATGGTTTCACCGGTGGCCGCGGCCACCCATTGGTTGGCGATAAAGTTCTTCTGAGTCACGATGTGCGGAGTAAAGTAGCGGCCGGACGGCCGGTTGCGGGAATTGGGGTGGTCTCCAGGCGCTCGCGGCGGCTGGGCCGGTTGCGCCGCCGGCGCGTCGTGCGCGCGGGCGTTGTGGTTTGCCTGCCAAGGTACGGGAGCCCGCCAGAACTTGTCAATTGGATTGACAGCTTTTGTCCCAAGCTTCAGGATATTTTTTTGAATGATGGGGTTATCCCTAATATTTCAGGGGCTTATTGCCCCGCCGGGTTTGTACGGTCTGATGACAACCCTGCCCATAATGACTAGGAGCGCGCCTCATGAGCAATGTGCGTGACCCGCAGCTTGAATCGCTGCTGGCCGCGGCCACCCGCCCCCGTCCGGAACTGGACGTGCTGGCCGAGGTGGCTTCCGGCCTGGGCTATGTGCGCGCCGAGCGCTTCGCCGAGCGCGTCTACGAAAGCCTGTTCTACGCCATCGCCACCGGCAAGATCGCCCCGGGCAACAAGCTGCCGACGGAACTGGAACTGGCCGCGCTGTTCGAGGTGTCGCGCCCCGTCGTGCGCCAGGCGCTGGACCGCCTGCGCGAAGACCAACTGGTGGATTCCATCCGCGGCTCCGGCACCTACGTCAAATCCAAGCCCGACCTGATGGGCGGCATGCCGGCGGTGGACCCCGCGCGCCGGGTCGGCCACATCCTGGAAGGCCTGGAATTGCGGATGGTGATCGAACCCGAATGCGCACACCTGGCCGCCCTGCGCCGCAGCAGCGACGACCTGCAGGAAATGGACCGCATGCTCACCGGCTACGAAGAGGCCGACGCGTCCGGCGCCATCGCGCATCACCACGACTACGGCTTTCACCGCGCCATCGCCGCCGCCACCGGCAACCAGCGCTTCGTCCAGGTGCTCAAGTCGCTGGAATACGACGTCAGCCACGCCGTGAACGTCATGCGCCACCTGGTCCACAGCGAACCCTGGAAACGCACGCGCGCCGCCATCGACGAACACCGCCATATCTACAGACTGATCCGCGATCAGGACGCCGAGGGCGCGCGCAACGTCATGCGCGCCCACATCGAGAAAGCCCGCAGCCGCATGCTCAACAGCGGCACGGAACACTAAGCAGGAAGCCGTACCCTCATGTCTACGCAACGCCCCCAACTGAACCTGGACCAGCAGCTCGTCATCGTCACCGGCGCCAGCCGCGGCCTGGGCGCCGCCATCGCGCGGGCCTTTCTGCGCGAAGGCGCGAAGGTCGTCGTCAACTACCTGAACAGCGCCGACCGCGCAGAGGCGCTGGCCGCCGCCGCCCCGGACCGCGCGCTGGCCGTGCAGGCCGACGTGCGCGACCCCGCCGCCGTCGCCGCCATGGTCGCCCGCGCCAGCCAGCACTTCGGCCAGCCGGTAAGCACCATCGTCAACAACGCCCTGCCCGCCTTCCAGTTCAACGGCGACGCCCGCCCCCACGCCGACACGCTCGACTGGGCCCAGATGAACGCCCAGATCGAAGGCAGCGTGCGCGCGGCGCTCAACACCACGCAAGCCGCCCTGCCCGGCATGCGCGCCGCCGGCGGCGGCCGCATCATCAACGTGGGCACCAACCTGGTCCAGAACCCCGTGGTGCCCTACCACGACTACACCGCCGCCAAGGCCGCACTGCTGGCCTTCACCCGCACCCTGTCGCACGAACTGGGCGCGGACGGCATCACCGTCAACATGGTGTCGGGCGGCCTGCTGCGCACCACCGACGCGTCGGCGGCCACGCCCGACGCGGTCTTCGACATGATCGCCGCCGGCACGCCGCTGCGCGAAGTCACCACCCCGGAACAGTTCGCCGACGCGGTGCTGTTCTTCGCCTGCCCCTGGTCGCGCGCCGTGACGGGGCAGAACCTGATCGTGGATGGGGGGCTGGTCAAAGGCTGACCTGCTCATCAGCATTAAGCCCGGCATAAACGACCAGCCTCTCGTGTTACGGTTGAAAAGCGGATCGACCGCAAGTCAGGAGGCATGATGAAGACGCACATCACCTACCGTAAGCTCGACGGCAGCGAAGGCGTGGCGCTCGTCGATGGCGGAATTTCGGACACGCTGCAAGCCAAGCGCGAACTGGCAAACTGGCTGGATCTGCCCGAAGTGAATGATCCCGCCGCCGACCGCGAGGATATCGACGGCAGATTGCGGCACGGCGGCATCGTGCCGGATTCTGTCGAGTTCAATCACATCAGCGAATAGCTCGGCAGGAAGGCCCCGACGGTTATGTCGGGGCCTTTGCTATTGCGGCAAGCCCGGAGCAACTAACGAACCAGCCTCTTGCGCCCGCGCAGCCAGCGCATCAAAATCCAGACCAATGCGGTCGCCACCACCATAGTCAACGCCGCGGCGGTAAATACCACCAGGTACTCCACGTCGGCGGCATGTTCACAACAGCGAACCTCTACTCGCTGGTTCACCTGCTTCCAAACCCATTGCGGAATGGGGGCCCAGGCACTTGTGTCGCGGATCCAATAGAGGGTCAAACCAAGGCTGGACATAATGAGCCAGATGACCAGCACACAGCAGCGAAAAAGCCTGCGCATCATGAAGCCCTGGCGCATCGCACATTCACTATGCCATAGGCTTTGAGGGAAGACCCCGGAATCGAAGCGCCTTCACTTTTCAGCAAAATCTTGCGCACCGCCGTGAAGTCTGACTCACGCTCTACAGTGATGCAGCCCTCACTGATGCCCCTTCGACCTTTGGGATGCAGTCGAAAATTTCCCCTTTCGACTTCGCGGCAAAAGACCCAATCGTCCACCTTGCTGTCTTGGGCAAAGAGAGCAAACCAATCCCACCGGCCACCCACCCAGGTGTTGACGGCGCCCCGCAGCCCACCCGACGGACGGTCCACGATGTAGTACTTGCCGGCCGGTATTGGCCCGACGTTACGCAAACATGCAGACTCGCACTCATTGAAGTGCCCCTCCCTGCCGGAAAATGCGTCGACAGAAAGCCCGCGACCTTTCAGCTTGCTCATAGGTTGGCTGTTGAGCAAAAAGTCCCATTCAAACATCACCAGCTCCGTCAGATATTCGGAAGAGCCAGGATGCGCTTCGAATCCTGATACGGAAATAGGTTTGGTCCGATATTCAGTATGGAAAATATCATCCGTCTTGGAATGATCCAGATCTGAGGCGCCCCCACCCTGCCAGGAACAACCCAAGATTGCTGAAGCGCCGCAAAAAAAAGGCCGTGTTGGAACACGGCCTTCCTGGATATCGCCGGACGAAGTCATCGTCCCCGAGGCTTCTCGCGAAATGAGGCTGCCGGCGGTCCCCAATATCGCAGATGCCGCTCAAAGACGAACTTACCCAGACATTAAAACTCCAGCGGAGCTATGAAAGCCCCCGTGATCACAATGCCGGGGCCGCCAGTAGGGGAAGGCCCACCGAGTTGAAACGAAGTTCCGTCACCTGTCCCGGAAAGCGTCAGGCTGAAAGGCTGCGATCCAGTATTGAATACGCTGTTTGCGTTCCTGACATACGCCCGGACTGAGAGCAGTGCAGTCATGCTGGCTGGAACGCTCGGATCGGATCCCGTAACTCCGTAGGTCCCGCTATAGATCATCTGATCATCACCACCTCGAATCACGCCATCGTCCAATACGACGATACCTCCGGCGCCGGGTAGACTTGCCGCGAAATCGACTTTGTAAAAACCATTTTTCAACATGACTTACTCCTCTTTAGCGTTCGTGGGTGCAAGCTGATGAGGAGTATTGATACTGTCCGCAGGTCTGTCTCTGCGATTGCGCAAGTCCAGATCACTTGATGCACTGCGCTCTCGGGTTCCGATAACCCAGGCAAAGCAGGCGGGCAAAAGGTTCTGCCACCCCATAGATCCCAACGCAAGCAGGTATCATCAGGCCTTGCCCTCCGCGCCAGCTGCCTGTGCCCCGGATCGTAGCCATATGTGCAGCTAGACCGGGTTTTGAAAGGCGCTGGAAGCAGCACCAATCACCGGTCTACGAAAAAACATGAAATTAGCCACCTGGAACGTCAACTCCCTGAACGTGCGCCTGCAACAAGTCCTGGACTGGCTGGCCGCCAATCCCGTCGACGTGCTGTGTATCCAGGAGCTCAAGCTCACCGACGACAAGTTCCCCGAGGCCGCCTTCAAGGAAGCCGGCTATCACGCCGTCTGGGCCGGCCAGAAGACCTACAACGGCGTGGCCATCATCTCGCGCGTGCCGGGCACGACCATGGTGCGCAACATTCCCGGTTACGAAGACCCCCAGCAGCGCGTGCTGGCCCTGACCTTCCCCAGCCCCGAGGGCGATGTGCGCGTCGTGTGCGCGTACTGTCCCAACGGCCAGTCGGTGGGGTCGGACAAGTACGCCTACAAGCTGGAGTGGTTCGAGGCCATGCGCAAGTGGCTGGCCGAAGAGATCAAGCAGTACCCCCGGCTGGCGGTGCTGGGCGACTATAACGTCGCCCCCGCCGACGAAGACGTGCACAATCCCGAAAAATGGGAAGGCCAGGTGCTGGTGTCCGAGCCCGAGCGCCGCGCCCTGCGCGACCTGATCGACCTGGGCCTGACCGACTCTTTCCGCCTGTTCGAGCAGCCCGAGAAGTCCTTCAGCTGGTGGGACTACCGCCAGTTCGCGTTCCGCCGCAACGCCGGCCTGCGCATCGACCATGTCCTGCTGTCCGCCCCGCTGGTCAAGCGCTGCGTGGCCTGCGTGATCGACAAGGAACCGCGCCGCAACGAGCAGCCCTCGGACCACGCGCCGGTCATCGCCACCCTGGAATTCGCCTGAAAAAATATTGCGGCCAGACGTGTTGCGCGGACCGGGCGGATTCTGTATATTTGCGGTCTTGCTTGATTTGGGGCGGTAGCTCAGCTGGGAGAGCGTCGCGTTCGCAATGCGAAGGTCGGGAGTTCGATCCTCCTCCGCTCCACCAAATTCCAGACGGAAAAGCCTTGGACCACGAAAGTGCTCCAAGGCTTTTTTGTTTCTGCGGGCCTGCGAACAGGCCCGCGCCCCGCGTCAAACCCGCTCCTGATCCAGCCTGCGCACCGCGGTGCTCAAGGTCGAAAAGTCGAATTCCTGCCTGCCCCGCATGACGCACCGGATCAGCACCGTCGTCACGACCGGCACAAACGCCGCCAGCAGGAAGGATTCCAGCAGGTAGGTCGGCTTGTCGCCCGGCGCGGGGAAGAAGAACAGGCCGGCGATGAGGCCCGAAATTGTGGCGGCAGTGGCGGTGAAGCCGTCGTGCTTGCGGCTGAAGAGGCCGTAGAACACCGGGAAGGCGGCTGCCGAGCACAGCAGGTCGGCAAGCAGGAACAGATACAGCACGCTGTAGCCCTGCGAGGCCACGATCATGACCGGGATCGCCATCAGCAGCACCAGCCAGCGCGCCAGGCGCTTCATGGTCACGGCCCGGGCGTCGGGCATCAGGCGGCGCAGGTCGACCGCGATGATGCTGGTCACTGCGCTGATCGCGGTGTCGGCGGTGCTCATAACCAGGGACAGGCCCAGCGGGATCAGGGCGATCACGAACCAGGCGGGCGCATGCGGCATGATGACGCCGAACAGCGCGATCGAGCTATCGCCCCCGGGCGCCAGCGCGACAAAAGCCAGGCCGAACAGCCCCATCAGGAAAATGAATGGCGCCACCAGCGCGCCTCCCAGCAAAAAGCCGTTGCGCATGGTGCGCGCATCGCGCGCGGCGTAGATGCGTTGCCAGTTGCCCTGGTGGAAGATGCCGGTCAAGAGGATGGCCACGAAGAAGGTCAGCCCCGCCTTCACCCCGACCGGATCGGTCAGGTCCAGGAGCTGCGGCGCCTTGGCCTGCAGCGCCTCGACGGTGGGCAGCACGCCGCCGGTCGCCTGCCAGCCGACGAAGCACAGCACCACCAGCAGCGGCACGATGATCATCATCTGCACCTGGTCCGTGAAAATGGACGAACGCAGCCCGCCGTAGGTGGTGTAGAGCAGGGTCGTGCCCATCACGATGGCGGCGGTAGCCCACAGCGGCACGGGCGCCAGCATGGCGACCAGCTTGGCGATGGCGGTGATTTCGGCCGACAGCGCAATGAACAGATAGAACAGCATGATGAAGAGCGCCAGCCCGTACATGGGCCGACCGTAGCGCGCCATCAGGAACTCGGTCAGCGTGTGTCCATGCGGAATCAGTTCGCGCATGCGCCGTCCCAGCGGAATCATGACCAGGCGCGGCGACATCGAGCCCAGCGCGTAGCCGATCACGGCCGCCAGGCCGCCCCAGGTGGCGGCCTGCGCGGGCGAGAACAGGATCCATGCGCCCAGCGTGGACGCCATCAGGGTCAGGATCGTGCCGATCGAGCCCTGGCTGTTGCGCGCCACGATGTAGTCTTCCAGCGTGCTGCGCTTGCGCCGCGTGTAGAACACGCTGGCTGCGGCGAACCCGCCGGAAAACAGCAGCAGCCATATCAGGGCGGTGGATTGGGTCAGCATGCGGGTCGGTCCTCCCGCGTACGGCATGCGGCCGGACGCGCTACGCGGCGGCCCCGGTCTTGGGGCCGCAAGATGAATGAAATCCAGGGAGGTCGCGCGAGACTTGCGTTGTCCTTCCCTTCGCCGGCATTACCCGGATCAGGTTCAAAGGGTTACCGCGGCGGTGCGGAATCTCAGCCCGTAAAGGGCTCCCCCAGGAATTGCCGCAAGGTTAGGAGAGCGGCGCGCCAATGTCAACGCGCGGCGGATCGGGGCCGCCGCGCCGGTTTATGCTAAGTTCGCCCGCTTCCGGCACCCGAGTACGTGCCCGCTGTCGCAACTCTTGAGGCAACCGACGAGCTGATCGCCATGATGCACCTGAACCTGTTCATTTTCGGCTGCGGCCACCACCGCGCCGCCTGGCGCCATCCACTGTCGGCGGCCGAGCGCCTGGGCGACATCGGCTACTACGAGGAACTGGCCCGCACCGCCGAACGCGGCAAGCTCGACGCCATCTTCTTTGCCGACGGCCAGTCGATGGACAACATCGGCGACGGGCCGCGCTGGCATCTGGAGCCGCTGACCACCATGGCGGCGATCGCGCGCGCCACCACCCGCATCGGCCTGATCAGCACGGTTTCCAGCACGTTCTTCACGCCCTTCCACGCGGCGCGCATGGTCGCCTCGCTGGACCACATCTCGGGCGGCCGCATGGGTTGGAACGTGGTCACGTCGATGTTCGACGCCGAGGCGCGCAATCACGGCTACGAGGCCATGCCCGGCCACGACTGGCGCTACGCCCGCGCCGAGGAATTCGTCGACGTCGCGCTGCGGCTGTTCGATTCCTGGGAAGACGACGCGCTGGCCATCGACCGCGGCGGCTTCTACGGCGTCCCCGAGCGTCTGCACAAGATCAACCACCACGGCGACCACTTCCTGGTGGACGGCCCCCTGACGGTGCCCCGCCCTCCACAGGGCCATCCGGTGCTGTTCCAGGCCGGCGCCTCGGACCAGGGCCGCGACCTGGCGGCCCGGCGCGCCGAGGCCATTTACGCGGTGGCCTACGACCTGGCCGCGGCGCAGTCCTATTACCGCGACATCAAGCAGCGCGTGCGCGCCGCCGGCCGCGACGCCTTCGTGCCCATCATGCCGGGGCTGGTCACGTATGTGGGATCGACCGAAGCCGAAGCCCGCGCCAAGCAGCGCGAACTGGACGAACTGCTGCCCAGCGACGCTTCGCTGCGGCAATTGGGGATGTTCGTGCTGCAGGACTGCTCGGGCTGGGACCTGGACGCGCCCGTGCCGCCCCTGCCCCCCTTGTCCGAGTTCACCGGCCCCAAGGGCCGGTACGCGACCATTCTGCGCATCATCGAAACCGAGCAGCCCACCGTGCGCCAGCTGCTGGGCCGGCTGGCCGCGGGCGGCGGCCATTGCACGATGGTCGGAACGCCCGGGCAGATCGCGGACCGGATGGAGCACTGGTTCAGGAACGAAGGCGCCGACGGCTTCAACCTGATGCCGCCGTCGTTGCCCGGCGGAATCGACGACTTCGTCGAGCACGTGATTCCGGTGCTGCAAAAGCGCGGGCTGTTTCGCACAGACTACGAGCATCACACCTTGCGCGGCCATCTGGGACTGGAAAGACCGAGGCGCTAAGCCGGCCGCCAGGGCTGCATTGTTGCCATTCCAGCAATAGACCTACCCGGCCTGCCGGGTATTTGTATCGCCGCGCGCCCCCTAGAATCGTCCGGGCGGCGACGCGGGGTTCGGCCCAGGCGTTGCGTCCGCTACGTCTACAGTCGTATCCCGGTTTTTTTGAATGCAACCCTTCCTGGAATTTCTTGCGCACGGCCTGTTTCACTTCAGCATCTGGCAGATCGTCCTGATCACGCTGGCCGCCACGCACATCACCATCGCCGGCACCACCCTTTACCTGCATCGCAGCCAGACCCACCGCGGGGTGGATTTCCATCCCGCCGTGGCCCATTTCTTCCGCTTCTGGCTCTGGCTGACCAGCGGCATGAAGACGCGCGAATGGGTGGCGGTGCACCGCAAGCACCACGCCAAATGCGAACGCGAAGGCGATCCGCATTCGCCGGCCGTCTATGGCGTGATGCGCGTGTTCCTGCGCGGCGCCGACCTGTACCGCATCGAGGCGTCGATGGCGGACACGCTGGAACGCTATGGCCGCGGCACGCCCGACGATTGGCTGGAGCGCAAGGTGTACACCCCGCACAGCACCTGGGGCATCCTGATCATGCTGGTCGTGGACGTGCTGGCGTTCGGCGCGCTGGGCCTGACCGTGTGGGCCATACAGATGGCGTGGATTCCCTTCTGGGCGGCCGGCGTCGTCAATGGGCTGGGGCACTTCGTGGGCTACCGCAATTTTTCGAGTCCTGACGCCAGCACCAATCTGTCCCCCCTGGGCCTGGTGATCGGCGGCGAAGAGCTGCACAACAACCACCACGCGCACGCGACATCAGCCAAGTTTTCGAGCAAATGGTACGAATTCGACCTGGGCTGGCTGTATATCCGCGTGCTGCAGACGCTGGGCCTGGCCAAGGTGCGCCGCGTGGCGCCCAAGCGCGTGCTGCGCGACCGCGCGCACGCTGGCCGACCGGCGGACCTGCGCACCCTGGAAGCGGTGCAAACCCATCGCTACGACGTCATGCGCCGTTTTGGCGCCCTGCTCAAGCAGACCGCCTTGCGCGAACTGCGCGCACGCAAGGCCGTGGAAAAGCGCGCCACGCTGAAATGGCGGCGGTCGGTGCTGCGCAAGTTCCTGTTGCGCCAGGACGCCCTGCTTAGCGAACCCCAGCGCAGTCAGCTCAACTCCGCCCTGAACGGGATGGAACAAGTGCAGCGCCTGGTGGACATGCGGCAGGCCCTGGCCCGCCTGTGGGAAAGCTCGTCCGACAGCAGCGAACAGCTATTGCAGCAATTGCGCGCCTGGCTGGCGCAGGCCAGCGGGAGCGGCATCAATGGCCTGTCCCGCTTTGCGCGGGATCTGGCGCGCTACGCCTGAACGCCGCCGCGGCCGGGCGAAGATCCGCCCGCCGCGGCAGACGGACGCGGACATCAGCCGAACTGGTTGGCGGGCTGGTGCTTCTTTTCCGCACGCGGTTTCATGGATGTCGGCGCCGGTGTGCGGGCGCGTGTTGCCAGCCAGTCGTAGAGCACCGCGCCGGGGTGTCGCATCAGCACCGTGACAACACCCGCAACCGCCAGCGCGACGAAGCTCCAGATCAGCCAGGTAATCATGCCGACCTCCCGCGCCCGCGGCCAGGTCCACCGCCGAACACGGCAGCCAATATGGCGCGGCAAGGGAGCAACCCGGACGAATTCGCCAAGTCGGAGGGCAACGCCGGCCAGGGGCTGGACCCCGTGCGCGACTGATCCAGGTAATCGGTCATAGCTTGGTGATACGCAAAAACTGAAACGCGGGGCCGGGATTCCTAGCACCCGCGCGTCGAATATTCAATAGTGTAATGTACTCTACATTACATTGTTACAACAGACTACATTAAGCCCCTTGGACTGGAAATAAGACCATTCGCAAAGGAGAGCCGAGTTGACCGATTCCGCCGATCCGACGCCGCGGCCGCTGACGCACAAGGGAGAGGCCCGGCGGCTGCGGCTGCTCGACGCGGCGACCCAATCGCTGCTGGAGCACGGGTATGCGCAGACTTCGATCCAGCGCATCGTGCAGCAGGCCGGCGGTTCGGCGGCCACGGCCTATCAACTGTTCGGCAACAAGGAAGGCCTGCTGGCGGCGGTGCTGCAGCACGAATTGGACAAGATGCAGGCGGCGGTGTTTCCCGCCGCCCTGCCCGATCAGCCGGTCGGCCCCGCCCTGCACGATCTGGCCGTGCGGCTGCTGACGTATGCGGTCCAGCCCCAAGCCGTCGCGCTGCACCGCCTGCTGGTGGCCGAGTGCCATCGCATGCCGCAGCTTGCGGCATCCCTGCAGCAGGCGGTGGACAAGCAGGTGCACGAGCCCCTGGAACAATGCCTGCGGCAGGCCTGCGACCGGGGCGAACTGAAAATCGACGACCTGCGCCAGGCCGCGCTGACGCTGGGCCACCTGATCAACGGCGCCGCGTTCCAGGCGCGCCTGGACGGCGGTCATGCCGGCCCCGCGCCGGCCAGCCTGCTGGCCACCTGCCGCTATGGTGTGGACATGCTGCTGCGCGCCTACGCGGCTTGATGTTCAGAGATTCGGGTACTTGCCGATGAGTTCGAACACGCCGTTGATGACGAACTGCACGCCCATGCACACCAGCAAAAAGCCCATGACGCGCGCGATCGCCTCGACGCCGCTCTTGCCGATCACGGCCACGATGCGGCCCGCCCAGTGCAGGCACACCCAGAACAGCACGCCCAGCAGCGAAAACACAATGACCGGCGCCACGGCCACGACCCAGCGCGCGTAGTCAGGTTCGATCGCGCTATCCACCGACGCCGCGCCGCTGATGATCATCGCGATCGTGCCCGGCCCCGCCGTGCCCGGCAGCGCCAGGGGCACGAAGGCGATATTCGGGCTCTCGCGCTCCAGCGCGTCGGCTGTCGCCTCCGCCTCCAGCGCGCGCGGCTGGTCCGATGGAAACAGCATGCTGAAGCCGATGGTCACCACGATAAGGCCGCCCGCGATGCGCAGCCCGGGAATCGAGATGCCGAAGGTATGCATCAGCAGCGCGCCGGCGTAATAGGTCACCAGCATGATGCCGACCACATAGAACGCGGCCTGGGTTACCTGGCGCTGCCGTTCCCGGAATGGAATCTGCTGGCCCAGCGACAGCAGCAGCGTCATGGACGTCAGCGGATTGGCCAGCGGCAGCATCAAGGCCAGGCCCAGGCTGACTAGCTTGCCCAGTTGGATCAATTCGTCGGTCATGGAGGCTCGCTAGAGGGGTCGCGGCAGGCGGCCCGCACAGAGGGACCTGCCTGAAGCGCCGGTCGGTCGCCGGCCCGCGCAAGGCACTCTACCTTACCAAGCTTTGCGGTTCATGCCCTGCTGGCGGCGGCGCAGAGGCCGCTTGAACCCGCAAGACACGCCGTTGAGCCGCCCGATGATTGCCCGGGCCGAAGCCGGAGACTGACGGCTTACCACACGGAAATCGTAGAGGACAAGGCGTAACCGTCTGGTGGGTAGCCACCGAGATTGTGTGGGCACTGCTTGCGCGCTGGTATCCAAAGCTCAAGCGTCCGAACCGCATCAAACCCCTCCGAAACTATTAGGGCAAGTCCTAGCAATCGCTCGATAGATCGGGACCAGTCCCATATACGAGAAGCCAGCGATTGCGCAGGATTGAGCGCTATTCGCCGGCCACCTCTGGCTACTGCATAGCGACGAGGCCCGCGTCCTCCTTAACGACCTCACAGAGTCCCCTCAGGCCCGCCTTCGCAAGTTGGAAGCGCTGGCGCGGGAGAAGGAATCTTCCAATGGCTAAAGCAAGTGCTGGCAGTGCAACGTCGACACCGGCATGCAGTCCGCGCGTTCCCATCCTGCCCATCCGCTACGCGGTCGTGCCCAACGCGGGCGGCGCGCCGCTGTACCGGTATGCCGAGTCCGGCTTCAAGCTGGAGCAGGGCTTACCCAGGATCGAGCTCTCCTCCTACACCTTGCGGGCGCTTCGGCCTGGGTACGTCTACGTCTTCATGAAGGGCTCCAAGGGCGAAAAGTTTGTCATCCATGAATACGACGGCGAGGGCCACTACAAGGAACTGACCTACCTGGGTCTGGAACAGTATCACCGCAGGGATCGTTACCGGACCGTAAGCAGCCGGGGTTGGGTTTGGGCCGATACGAGCCCCGACACCGCCAGCGAAGTCTGGATCGGCTTCAGCCCGCACCTATGGACCAATGCCGTCACAGCCAGGATGGCGGCGGACCCGTCTGCGCGCAAACGCCATATGCGCCAGATCGACATGGCTGAGTTGACCTCTGGCGAGAAAACCCCCTCAAGCCAGCCGCACGTGTTGCCCGCCAGCGCATTGAGCCATTGGGTCGAGGACTTCAAGCCCAGGGACCAGCGCATGGACCTGGATTGGAGCAGCCATTCCAGCAAGGACGATCTGCCCATCAGCACCTTTCTGGCCCAGGGGCAGCACTATCGCTACACGCAGCCGCGGGTGCCGGTGGTAGTCGTACTTAATGATGCGGAGGGCTTGAGCCTGGATCTCGGCCTTTCGGTCGCTGCCTACCAGCACCAACTGCGCGACATCTTGCCAAGCCAACAGCATGAGGCCATTGCAAAACAAGGCAAAGCGGAGTTCGCCGTACCCGCCTGCTTCAGCCAGGATGTCGAAAAGCTGAGTGTCCAAAGCCAGCGCTATCACCATAAGAATCTGGTTGCGATACTGCTGGAGCAGACGCTGCAATCCATGTACCCGGCGGACCAGACGCCGCCGGACACCCTGGCCAGGTTGCGCGACGAATACCAGCGCAAGCAAGTTGGCGGTAGGCGCCGGGCGACGCTTTCCGAATTGCGCTATCAGGTTCTTACCGATAGCCGCATCTCGCCGATGGGCCGACGCCTCGCTGAGCGCATTGATACCGCCAAATATCACGCCTTCCTGGCCGAACGCGACCAGCGCGAGGCGCACCTGCGATCCTGCCTCGACACCGCCCTGAAGGCTTGCCGTGACCATGACCGATGGCTGGCCACGGCAGAGTCTGAGCACCGGGACGTTCCCACCAGCCTGGCCGCCGCGCTGGCCGCCTACGACCGTGACGAGCGCCTGTCGGCCGGGGGGCTGGAAGTGTCTCTGGCCCTGATGATCCACCCCATGAGCCAGGCCCTGCCGGGCACCGAAGACGACGACGCGCGATTCCAGCGGCTGTCCGCCTGGCTGGACAGGCAGGACAGTCCGCTTTACATGGCGCTGGCGCCATTCAACCCTTTCAAGGAAAAGGCAGATTCGGTCGGCACGCTGTTGGGGGCCGCCGACAACGCCATCGAAGGGCTGGCCGGCCGCTTCCCCGCCATGACCGGAATCACCGACTTGACGGCTGAGGCGGTGACGACCGTGGTGCTCACGCGTCTGCCAGGCAAGACGCGCTGGACCGCCAGCGACAGTTTGCGGCAGCGGGTGCTGGCCGCCGTCCAAGAGGCCAATGGGGAGAAAGCCTTGGGATTGATTGGCGCGCGCTACCGCGTCACCGACCAGGCAGTGCTGAACGATGCCTACAGCAAGGAAGTGAACAATTTTCTTCAGTCCGGGATGGCCGAAGTCACCGAGAATAAGCGTGTCCGAATCACCGGTACCCGTACCGTCACCGTCGAGCAGGCCCTTACCCGGCGCGTGCGCCCGAACGTCTCGGCGTTGCTGACCACTGCCGGGGGTGGGGGGCTGAATGTGGGCATGCTTTGGTTCAATGTGATCAGCCTCAAGTCCGCGTATGCGAGCTTGGAGAAGGACGCCGACGTTGCCGCTTCCGCCGCTTTTGCGTCCGCAATCTTCGGCGTGGCAGGGGCCACGGCCGCCGTTTTGGTCAGCGCCCGCGCAACGCAGAAGGTGCTTGTGCTGCGCTATGCGGCAGCGGCGCCGGGTATGGAATTTGGCAATGGGTTCATGCGGTTCATTGCGGGAAATTTGTTCGCGCGGTTGGCGGGGTATCCCGCGATATTGGCCGGTTTAGCTTCTGATGGAGCGTCCTTTTTCCGAAAGCGGCAGCATGGCGATGGCGTAGCCGCTGACTATACGGTCGGCGGCGGCGTTCTGGTCGGGCTTGGTTCTGCTGTCGTACTTGAAGGCGCCTTAGCCATTGCAGGCCCAACAGTGGTAATTCCATACGCCGGGTGGGCTGCCGCGGCGATCGTGCTTGTGGGCGCTGGGATTCTTGCCGGTGGCGTATGGCTTCACTCCCTAGCGGCGGCACGCGTTCACAGCCCCCTCGAACTCTGGGCGGCTCGCGGCATCTTTGGCACGCGCAAGAACGACGGCGAAATCCGCACTGGCATCGCGTTAGACGCAGACAAGATGCTTCCCCCCTTTGACGACGTGGCCGAGGAAATCAAGGCCTGGTATGCCGCGTACTACGCGCCGCAACTCCTGGAAAAGCACGAGGCCGAGGTGCTGGGTGTCAAGGATGTCGACAGCCGGTGGCAAAGCGCATCCTCATGGTCAATCACGAGGAGTGCCACTCCAAGCGTCGTGGAGTTCACCGTTTTGTGTCGGGGATACCTCATCGGGCAAAGCGCTTGGTCCGAAATACTCGAACAAGACAAAGTGTGCGTTCCCGCCACCCCTGCCTGCTACGACACCGCGGCAGGGCTGGTCCTGCATTACAGGAAGGAAATCACGGATGCTCATCAAATGATATTGACGGTCAATTACAGCCCAAATCAGGGCATGGATGAAAGTGCCGTGGCCACCGTGCAGTTCAAGTTGGAGGGCTGAGGAAGTGGCTATATCGTGGCAGTTTTCAAGACAGGGCAGAACGGGCTTGGCGCCAGCTATCGGCGATCAATTGGTCAGCGTTGATCGGCATGTTCTCTGCCTGCGGAATCCATGGATAGCGGATTCAGTGTTCATGGGGAAAATGTACACGTCATCCATGCTATTTCTCTTCTTGCTGTTTATTTGGCTTGGGTGGGACTCTGGAATTTGGCGTATATCAAATGCCTCCGACCTTCTGTCACTCCTATTGGCTCAAGTAGTAGCTCCATTCTTCGCTGCCCCTCTTTTGTGGTACCGAATTTTCTACATAAAACGCCTATCCAACTTCTACTTCAACCGCAAAACCCAGCGCATTTACTACCAGCGCAACAAGACGCTGATAGCCTTCGATTGGGCCGAGACTGAGGGCGGCGTATTCGTGCGTAACGAGTTTGGCGGCAGCTCGTTCAGCACGAATTTTGCCTTGGCCTTCGGCCCGCGGCCGGCGCCGGGCGAAGAGAAGAAACGCATCGCCCTCTGGGTCGACAGCAACGCATCCACCAATCCCGACCCGCGCCACGTTGCCCAGGTTTGGGAGTACATCCGTCAGTTCATGGAAAAAGGCCCCGACCGGTTGCCCGAGCCAGGCGAGCCGAACTGGTGGTATGTGCCGCTACACAGCATCTGTCTGACACCGGCCGCAGCTTGGCGCCATTACGCCCCATGGCGTACCGGCGAGCCGGGCGAGCGGCAGGGTAAGAAGAACTGGCTGTTGCCGATGTGGCTGGTGCTGTTCCCCTACAACCTGTTTTCGGCATTGTGCTGGTGCGCAGTCTGCCGCCTGTTCAACGTGCGAGCCGCGCCGCCGCCCGCGCAAGCTTTGGAAGGTTGAGGCTGGGATTTGGTGGCGCAGCGGGGATTTGATGAAAGCGCCGTGGCCACCGTGCAGTTCAAGTTGGAGGAGTAAGGCAGTGGCTATATCGTGGCAGTTTTCAAGACAAGGCAGAACTAGCTTGGTGGCGGCTAGCGGACAAGGCCAAGTATGCCGGCGAGAATGCCCCCGTAAGTGGCAGCGCAACGCTCATCCCCAACTACTTCGAATCCATGAAGGCGCAGGCTGCAGCCCCTCCGGAACTGTCCAAGGTCCTCGCTAGGCAGGTATTTTCGTGAGCTACGCCGGGGCAATGTCATTTCCCGACATCTACAGCAAGAGGATCAAAGAGTTTGAAAAAATCATATCCACCACGGTGAACGATTCAATCGCCTGGGTGATGCTCATCGGGCCCCACCGGCCTGTTGGGAAAGTCGCTCACTTGCTTTGATCTGACTTCGCTTCACAACGCTCGGGAATGCATGGTTACACCACTAGGAGGCACGGAAACGGAATTTGGCCGGTCAATTCAAATGCATGAAGACACTCAAGTGGAGTTGGAGTATTTGTACTTCCCTGATCCCGTTCAACAGCCCGGCTTAGCACTACAAAAGCCCGATGCGCCAGCTCCATTGATATTCACTTCTGGCGGGTGGTTCATTGCCCCCATTGATCCGAGCAAGCTCGAACCTGTTGCACGGCCTAAATGATGTCAGAAATCAAGCGTTTGCCTCGCAATTTGCGCGTCGGTGGTACGCAACTTAGCAGAGTTATCCACGCCGGCGTTCCTCCCTTCCCTGATGGGATACGGCAAGTTAACGATCAGTGTGCAGAAATTTTTTGCTATGCGAATTTCACCCAAAGTGGTGCTGCCGGCTTCATTGGAAGTATGTTCGTCGTAGCGGTAGCCGGCATGTTCTTTGCCCTTGGCATAATGGGTTCAGAGCATATGACGTATCGTGTCGCTGGAGATATGCTTTTTTCCGTATTAATTGCTGTAGCAATAGCACTTCTCTTCTATTTCGGGAGCGGCGCTCACCGGAGTAGAGGCGGGTTTATCCGAATCCATCGGGGCACGCGAAAACTCTACTTCATATACCCGCGCCAAAAGCGCCTACACATACTCGACTGGGACCAACTCGAAGCCCTGGCAGGCTACATTCCCATCGTATCTGCAAGTGGCTATGCCAGCCGACACCCGCTTTATCTTATTGGCGTCGACTACAGCATGGATCCTCCAACCGAGATCTGCGTGGCGTGCGGCAATCTCGGACTGTTCGATGGCGACCGGTCGGCCAAGGCTCTCTGGTCGTATCTTCAAGTCTTCATGGAACGGGGGCCAGAGGGCCTGCCCGAGCCCCCAGTGGTTCCGCCACGACAGAGCCGCTGGCAAGAGACCCTGCAACCCTACCGCGACTGGTATGCAGGGCTGCGAGGCAGGTTGACGCGGCGCTACGGCCTGCTCAAGGCGCCCATCACCATTCCACTCTGGCTGGGTTGGCTGCTGATCAACGCATTTCCCGACAGCGTCGAGGCTTTCATCCAATACAACGTGCCGTACACGCAGTTTCCGAAAGAGATTGATCGACTGTGCGGTTTTGAGAAGAAGCGCAAGCCGGTAATTCGTGTCAACGGGAAGCGTATTGATCCATAGAACTTTTTTCGTCGATGAGCATGTCGTGTCTGGCACGCCGTCTCACACCCTAACGCCAAAGCGGCCCGGGCCAGGTTTTACCGGAGAACTGGCTCTGCCCGATGGCGCCAGACGGATCAATGGGCGGTGTATCAAGCTTGAAACATACGCAAAGTCGAACGGCTTGCGCACCCTGGACCCATCGCGTGCGCCCGCCTGACGCGTAGTGCGAAGCCGCAACGGAAATGGACGGCAACCTGCCGGACGGTTCCGCTTGCATCACCAATGTTGATTTTCAATATCCACTAAACTGATGCAAAACCTGCGGCGGGCCGCGCTGCCTAGCATACAAGCGCCCGCCGCCCGCGGCATTGCCGCGGCGCATTGCCTTTGCCTTCCGGAGTTTCCCTTGAGCGACATCTATCACTTCAGCCGCGGCACCGCCCCGCTGCTGATCTCCATCCCCCATCTCGGCAGCCAGATCCCCGACGCTCAGCGCGCGCAAATGACGCCGCTGGCCCTTGAATCCGGCGACACGGACTGGCATCTGGACACGCTGTACCAGTTTGCCCAGGCGCTGGGCGCGTCCGTGCTGGGCGCGCGCTATTCGCGCTACGTGGTGGACCTGAACCGCCCGCCCAACGACGAAAGCCTCTACCCGGGCCAGACCAAGACCGGCCTGTGCCCCACCCAGGCCTTCCGCGGCGACGCGCTCTATCAGAACGACGCCGTGCTCACGGACGACGAGCGCGCCCACCGCCTGCAGATGTACTGGCAGCCCTATCACGCCCAACTGCGCGCCGAGCTGGACCGCATCAAGGCGGAACACGGCACCGTGCTGCTGTGGGAAGCCCATTCGATCGCCAGCGTCCTGCCGCGCCTGTTCGAGGGCAAGCTGCCCGACCTGAACATCGGCACCTCCGACGGCGCCGCCTGCGCGCCCGACATCCTGGCGGCGGTCCAGGCGCAGCTGGACGACTGCAAGGATTACACCTGGGCCGTCAACGGCCGCTTCAAGGGCGGCTACATCACGCGCCACTACGGCTCGCCGGCGGACAACATCCACGCCATCCAGCTTGAAATGTGCCAGTCGACCTACATGGACGAAACCCGTCCGTACGGCTATCGCCCCGACCTGGCCGACAAGGTCATTCCGGTGGTCGAAGCCATGGTGACGGCCGCCCTGCGCCGGACCGTCGCTCGCCAGGGCTGACAGCCAGAAGCCGCCTGCCGCCATGAACCGCTTTTCGTTCAGCACCACGGAAAACTACCCCGAATGGAGCCTGCTGCTGACCTGGGTGGCGGTGGTAGAGGCCGCGTCGGTCTCCGGGGCGGCGCGGCTGCTCGGCTTTTCGCAAGCGGCGGTGTCGCAGCGGATCAAGCAGCTTGAGGCCGCCATGTCGACCGAACTGCTGGACCGCAGCACCCGCCCGGCGCGGCCCACGCCCGCTGGCGAGCTGCTGTTCGAGCATGCCGCGCGCCTGTTGGCGCAGGCCGGCGACATGACGGAAAGCGTGCGCAACCTCAGCCGGGCCAAGCGCAACATCGTGCGCTTCGGCTGCGTGGATTCGTTCGCCGGGACGTTGGGGCCGACGCTGATTCACGGCCTGTCCGGCGCATCGCGCCAGATCCGGCTGTGGTCGGGCATCACGCCGGTGCTGGACAAGCAGCTTGAAGACCGGCAGCTCGATCTGGTGGTCACCACCAGCGCGTCGGCCGGCAAGCCCACCATACGCAAGTACAGCCTCTTCAGCGAACCCTACGTGCTGATCGTCCCTCGCGCCATGAACATGGACCGGATCGACTCGCTGAAGGAACTGGGCAAGCGCGCCCAGTTCATCCGCTACAGTGCGCGCTCGTTCATCGGCGCCGAGATCGACCGTCTGGTCGAATCGCACGACGTGATGATCGAGCGCACCTACGAATTCGACAACACCGATCCGCTGCTCAGCCTGGTCACGGCCGGCCTGGGATTTGGCATCAGCACGCCGCTGTGCATCTGGCAGTCGCGCCATTTCCTGGACCAATTGCGCGTGCTGCCGCTGGCGCCCTACCTGGGCGTGACGCGCGCCGACGATCCCGCCCTGTCGCGCACGCTGTACCTGGCCGCGCGCCAGCAGGAAGTGGGCAAACTGCCCGCCGAGGCGCGCGACGTGATCCTGATGGCGATGGAGCGCCTGATCCAGAAGGAACTGGCCCCGGCGCTGGGGCTGCCTCCGGCCACGCTCTGGCGCAGCCTGCGGCGCTAGCGCCGGGCCAGCCAAGCCCTCAGGGCAGCGCGGCCGTCAGGGCAGGCACGGCCTCGAACAGGTCGCCCACCAGGCCGTAGTCCGCCACGCCGAAGATCGGCGCGTCGCCGTCCTTGTTGATGGCGACGATGACCTTGGAATCCTTCATGCCCGCCAGATGCTGGATGGCCCCCGAGATCCCGACCGCGATGTAGACCTCGGGCGCGACGATCTTGCCGGTCTGGCCGACCTGCCAGTCGTTGGGCGCATAGCCCGCATCCACCGCAGCGCGCGAGGCGCCCAGCGCCGCGCCGAATTTTTCGGCCAGCGGATCCAGCAGCTTGAAGTTCTCGGCGCTGCCCAGGCCGCGCCCGCCCGACACCACGGCCCGCGCGCTGCCCAGATCGGGACGCTCGGACACCGCGATCTCGCGGCTCACGAAGCGCGACAGCGCCACGCCCGCCACCGCCTCGACCGTCTCGACCGGCGCGGTGCCGCCTTCCGCTGGCGCGGCGTCGAACGCCGTCGGACGGATCGTTGCCACCACCACCGGATAGCCGCTCTTGACCGTGGCGATCGCGTTGCCCGCGTAGATGGGCCGCTTGAATGTGTCGGGCGCCAGCACCTCGATCACGTCCGACACCTGCGCCACGTCCAGCAGGGCCGCGATGCGCGGCGCGACGCTCTTGCCGTGGGCCGTAGCGGCCACGAACAGGTGCGAATAGCCGGCGGACACCGCCACCGCCTGCGCTGCCAGGTTTTCCGCCAGGCCGTCCGCAAGCTGCGGCGCTTGCGCCAGCAGCACTTTGTCGACGCCGGCGACCCGGGCCGCGGCGGCGGCCACGGCCTGCGCGTCGCCGCCCGCCACCAGCACGTGCACCGGCATGCCCAGTTTCGCGGCTGCGGCAATCGCGTTGAGCGTGGCGCCGTTGAGCGCCTGTTTATCGTGTTCGGCAATAACTAGGACGGTCATCAGATCACCTTGGCTTCGTTCTTCAGTTTGTCGACCAGCGCAGCCACGTCGGCGACCTTGACGCCGGGCGCGCGGCCGGCGGGTTCCTCGACGCGCAGCGTCTGCAGGCGGGACGCGGGATCCACGCCCAGGCCTTCCGGCGTCTCGGTGTCCAGCGGCTTTTTCTTGGCCTTCATGATGTTGGGCAGGGTGACGTAGCGCGGCTCGTTCAGGCGCAGGTCGGCCGTGACAATGGCCGGCAGCGTCAGTTCCACGACCTCCAGGCCGCCGTCCACCTCGCGGGTGACGCGTGCAGTCCCGGCGCCGATCTCGATGGCGCTGGCGTTGGTGGCCTGCGGCCAGCCCAGCAGGGCCGCCAGCATCTGTCCGGTCTGGCAGGCGTCGTCGTCGATGGCCTGCTTGCCCAGGATCACCAGCGAGGGCGACTCCTTGCGCACCACGGCGCACAGCAGCTTGGCCACTTCCAGCGGCTGCAGCGCGACGTCCGTCTGCACCAGCACGCCACGGTCGGCGCCGATGGCCAGCGCGGTGCGCAGCGTCTCCTGCGACTGCGCCGTGCCGCAAGACACGGCCACCACTTCGGCGGCGGCGCCCTGCTCTTTCAGGCGCACGGCCGCCTCGACGGCGATCTCGTCGAACGGATTCATGGACATCTTCACGTTGCCGATGTCCACGCCGCTCTGGTCGGCCTTCACGCGCACGTTGACGTTGTAGTCAACCACGCGCTTGACCGCGGCAATTACCTTCATGGAAACACTCCTGAATAAAAGGGATCAACGGCCGCCCAAGCGCCGGCGCGGCGCGTGGACGGAGGTAATGCGATCAGCGCAAGCCCGGCGCCTGCACGCTGATGTCCAGGCTTACGGCAAAGCCATTGGCCGGGGCCGGGACGAATGCGCCGGGCGATGATGCGCCCCGCGTCGAGTCCTCCGGCGCAGCGGCGTCCGCCTGCAAAAGCACGAATTCGCCCGCCGCCAGCGTCAACTGCATGCCGGGTTCAGGACCGGCATACACGCCCGCTTCCACGGCCACGATCAGCCGCGCGGCCAGGTATTGCCCAGGCGCGTCCGTCAACGATCCGGCGTCGCAAGCCCCGCCTTGCGCGCCCAAACAGGCCACGCGGGCCCGCGCCCGGCCGCGCTGGACAAAGAGATTCAGCACACGCACCGGCCCATCCTCCAGCCGGGACTGCAGCGCCACGTCTCCGGCGAACAAGGCGGGTTCGCGGGGACGCAGGGCAACGGCCACGCCGTCCCCGCGCAACGCCACGCCCGCCCCCGACAGCACGACGGACACCCGGTCCTGGCCGGGAAAGCAGGAATATGGGCCGTCGCGGTCGATATCCGCGATGCTGACGCGCCAGTGTCCCGCCGGATCGGCCGCCAGCGTGCGCGTGACGCCCCCGCCGTTCTTCCACGGTTCGGGCGGCAGCGCCAGCCAGCTGGCGCGCACGTCAGGAGACCGCGCCAAGGCCGTACTTCCCGGTCAGCAGCGCGCCGCTCTGGAAGCGGCCCAGGTCATAGGGCTTGAGCGACACGTCGGTCGCCAGTCCCAGCGCCTCCTGGGCCAGCACGCGGCCCACGGTGGGCGACAGCTTGAAGCCGTGGCCCGAGAATCCGAAGCCCACGATCAGCCCCTCGACGCCGGCCACGCGGCCCAGCACGGGATTCCAATCGGGCGTGACGTCGTACACGCCGGTCCAGGACGAGGCCAGGCCCGCCGTCTCATAGGCGGGGAAGCGCTCGGCCACCTGCGCGCCGACTTCGGCCACGTAGTCCAGCGGAATGTCGCCCTGCTCGGCGTCGCTCTTTTGCAGCGCTTCGCCGACCACGCCTTCGCTCACCAGCATCTGGTTGCCGCCGTAGCTGCGGCAATACAGCATGCCGGGCGAGGCCAGGTCCTTGAAGACGGGCATCGAATAGGTATAGGGCGCCGCATCGCACTCCAGCGCCAGCACGGCGTGACGTTCGGGGACGACGGGCATCGTCACGCCGGTCCAGCCGGCCAGTTCGGGGGTCCAGATGTTTTGCGTGCTGATGACCAGCGGGCTGGCGTAGTCGCCTTCCGATGTGGACACGCCCGTCACACGGCCGTTTTCCACCAGCAGGCGCTGGACGTTGACGTTTTCGCGGATGGTGACGCCGCGGCGGCGGGCGCCGCGCGCAAAGCTGGTCGCGACTAGATAGGCGTCGGCAAAGCCGGCTTCGGGCTCGTAGCCTATCAGGGCGGCGTTGTCGAACGATGCGATGGGAAGCAGTTCGCGCGCCTGCGCGGGATTCAGCAGTTCCAGCGCGATCCCCTGCGCCTGCTGCTGCGCCAGCGCGCCGCGCAGGGGTTCCAGCTTGTCGTCGTCGGCCGCCGTGATGAGGTAGCCGCATTTGACCAGGCCGCAGGAGGCCTCGTCGTCGCCCAGATAGCTGGCGAAATTGTTGAACACGCTCCAGGAGCGCTGCGCCAGCTCCACGTTTTCGCGCACCGAATAGTGGGTGCGCAGGATGCCGGAAGACTGCGAAGTGGTGCCTGCGCCGATCGTCTCCCGATCCAGCACCAGCACATTCTTCGCGCCCAGCTCGGCCAGGTGAAAGGCCACCGAACTGCCGATCACGCCGGCGCCAATCACGATCACGTCATAACTATTCACGACAAGGCTCCAAGGACAAGTGCCGCGAAGTGTGGGCCCGGCGTTTCGGGGCCGCCGCAATATAAGCGGCACGAATAATTAATAAAAGCGGCGCGCGCGGATCAACGCGGATTGCTTAAGCGCGGCGAATGTTGACCATCGCCGCTCCTTATATTCATGCCGCCGCCAGGCGCTCGGGCGAAAGTCTCGTCTGCCGCACCCCAGAGTGCCGGCGACATGGAATCTATCGGTCAATCTACATTCAAGTAGGGGAAAAATATGAACATGAATCGCCGCGCCATGCTGGTGCGCACCGCTGCGCTCGCGGGCGCAAGCGCCCTGGGCTTTCCGATGATCGGCCGCGCAGCGGGCGCGTCCTACACCTACGGCGGCTCCGCCTGGCTGGGCCATTACTCGGCCTACATCGCGATGAAGACGGGCCTGTTCGCCAAGCAGGGCCTGGACATCAAGTGGCAGAGCTTCGCCACGTCGTCCGACCGCATGAGCGCCGTGATGGCCGGCAACATCGACCTGGCGGGCACCGGCGTGGTGTCGTCGCTGGCGCTGATGGCCGCGGGCGCACGCCAGTTCCAGGTCATCGCCACCCCCAACAACTTTGGCCGCGCCGAAGGCGTGCTGGTGCGCGACAACGTGAAATCGGTTGCGGACCTGAAGGGCAAGAAGATCGGCGTCACCTACGCCTCCAGCGCCCACGTGCTGCTGCTGGACGTGCTGCGCCAGGCGGGCCTGAACCCGGACCGCGACGTGTCCATCATCAACCTGCCGGCCACCAACCTGCTGTCCGCCTACCAGGGCGCCCAGATCGACGCGGCCGTGGCCTGGACGCCGGCGTTCGACCGCATCAAGGCAGTTCCTGGCACGCGCGTCCTGCTGGATGACACCGCGTTCTCGCTTTACAAGGAATACGCCATCACGCCGGGACCGGACGTGCTCCTGACCCACGCGAAGCTGGGCAAGGACAATCCCGAAGCGGTGCGCAAGTTCCTGCAGGCGGTGTTCCAGGCCAACGCGATGCTGAGCAATCAGCCCGAGGAAGCCGCGGGCGTACTGCTGGAGCTGACGGGCCTGTCCCGCGAAGAGCAGCTGGCCGTCATCAAGCAGACGCAGTGGTATTCGGGCGAAGACCAGAAGGCCCTGATGGTCGATCCGGGCAACTTCGTCAACGGCATGCAGAAGCTTGCCGAAATGCTTGTGTCGCTCAAGCAGATCGACCGCGCGCCCACCGTCAAGGACTGGGTCCAGTCCTCGTACCTGTAAGCCCGGGACAGCCTGCCTATGTCCACCCGTTCGTCTTCCAGGGAAACACGCCTGCTCTGGGTCAGCGTGTTTTCGCTTCTGAGTTTCCTGCTGCTGTGGGAAGGCCTGTGCCGCGCCGGCGCGGTCGATC
Organism: Achromobacter arsenitoxydans SY8; assembly: GCF_000236785.1. Taxonomy (GTDB): domain Bacteria; phylum Pseudomonadota; class Gammaproteobacteria; order Burkholderiales; family Burkholderiaceae_B; genus Achromobacter; species Achromobacter arsenitoxydans. The sequence continues at coordinate 52,608 of NZ_AGUF01000040.1, forward strand.
CCATTTTCCTGCCCGCGCCATCCCAGGTCCTGGCGCGCGCGCTATCCATGTCCGATCAAGGCACACTGTTCTACAACGTGCTGGCCTCCACCCGCCGCGTCATGGTGGGCTTTCTGGCCGCGGTGATCGTCGCGATCCCGCTGGGCATCCTGCTGGGCACGTCGAAGGTGGCGCGCGCCGTCTTCGATCCCATCATCTCGTTCCTGCGCCCGCTGCCGTCCATGAGCTGGATTCCGCTGTCGCTGCTGTGGTTCGGCATCACCGAAACGCAGAAGTACAGCATCGTGTTCATGGGGTCCTTCGTGCCCGCCCTGCTTTACGTGATGGAGGCGTCGCGCAGCATCGACCCTGTCCTGGTGCGCGCCGCGCGCAACCTGGGCGCCAACCGCTGGCAGGTCATGCGCGAAGTGCTGTTTCCGGGCTGTCTGCCGCAGATCCTGTCGGGCATGAAGATCATCCTGGGCTTGTCGTGGACCTGCGTCATCTCGGCCGAGCTGGTGGCGTCCAAGGAAGGCCTGGGCTTCATGATCATGAATGGCAAGGAATTCTTCCAGACCGACACCGTGGTGCTGGGCATGGTCCTGATCAGCTTCACCGTGCTGGTGACCGATCTGTGTTTGCGGCTTCTTGAACGATGGGTGCTGGCATGGCAGCGATGAACGATACGATGATCCGGCTGACGGACGTTTCCAAGGCCTACGGCGACGTCACCGTGCTGGACAAGGTCAATCTTGAAGTCAGGCGCGGGGAATTCCTGGTGCTGCTGGGCGCCTCGGGCTGCGGCAAGTCGACACTGCTGAACCTGATGGCGGGCTTCATCACCCCCAACACCGGCTCGGTGGAGATCAACGGCAAAAAGGTCACCGACGTTACCGCCGCCTGCGGCATGGTGTTCCAGCAATATGCGCTGTTTCCCTGGCGCACGGTGCAGGAAAACGTGGAATTCGGCCTGAAGATGCGCGGCATGTCGCGGCAGGAACGCGCGCCCATCGCCCGCAAGTTCATCGAGATGGTGGGCCTGAAGCACGCGGCGGACAAGTACCCGCACGCCCTGTCGGGCGGCATGAAGCAGCGCGTTTCGATCGCCCGCGTGCTGGCCAACGACCCGGACGTGATGCTGTTCGACGAGCCCTTCGCCGCGCTGGACGCCATGACGCGCCAGGTGCTGCAGGACCAGCTCCTGTCGATCTACGAGCAGAGCGGCAAGACCATCGTCTTCATCACACACTCCATCGACGAGGCGCTGACCCTGTCGACCCGCATGGCCGTCATGGGCTCCAAGCCCGGGCGCATCGTGCAGGACATCCAGAACGACCTGCCGCACCCGCGCAGCGCGGACGTGCAGCTGTCGCCGCGTTTCGTCGAGTTGAAGCGGGCCATCTGGGAGCGCGTGCAGGAAGAGGTGACGCGCAGCATGGAACTGGCCGCCGACTAGGGGAACGGTCGGTTACGTTCAGGCCCGGGCGCTAGGCGCGGCGCCCTTCTTCGGCCAGGAACTCCACCAGCGCGGGCAAGGACGGGTCCATCGGCCGGTTGGCGTGGATGCGCATGACATAGCCCCAGGAACCGGGCATGCGCAGATGGGGCATCAGCGGCACCAGCCGGCCGCTGGCCAGGTCCTCGTCGATCAGGGGCGCGCGGCCCAGCGCGATCCCCACCCCCGCCGCCGCTGCGGCGACCACGGTGCTAAGGCCGCTCAGCACCATCGGATCCTGCCAGTCCGATTCCGCCAGGCCCAGCCTGGGGCTCCAGGTGCGCCAATCGGTTTCCGGGCTGTCGATGTGCTTTTCTTCCAGCCAGCGGTGGCGCACGAACACGCGGGGATCGTCCCGGTCCGCCGCGCCGATCAGCGTCGGGCTGCACACGGGCACGACCGTCTCGGTCATGAGCGGGATGTCGCCCGGTTCCGCGTTGTGCGGCCCCATCGCCCGCACGTGCAGGAAGGCCAGGTCGATGTCCTGGCTTTTCCAGGCCGGATCCTGGCTGGCGTGCAGGTAGACCTGGATGTCGATATCCGGGTGCAATTCAATGAAGCGGCCGATCCGCGGCGCCAGCCACAGGGCGGCCAGCGACGGGTTGGCCGACACGTTCAGCGTATAGCGGCGTTTGCCGCGCGCGCTGGCCCGGACATTGCGGCAGGCGGTCTCCAATAGGGTCAAGGCCTGTTGTACCGAAGCCAGCAGCCCCGCGCCGGCCTCGGTGGTTTCGGCGCGGCGCACCGTGCCGCCCCGGCGCAGCAGCGCCACGCCCAGGTCGGCCTCCAGGGCGCGCAACTGGTGGCTGACGGCGCTCTTGGTAACGTTCAGCTCAACCGCCGCGCGGCTCAGGCTGCCCAGGCGGGCGACGGCTTCGAAGGCGCGCAGGGCGGCCAGGGGCGGAGTACGGTTGGCTGGGTCGGACATCGGTTGAGTTTATCTCAACCCTAGATTGAAAAATCATCGCTTTCGCGCGCGCCCCGGATCGGGGACCATGCAGGCTCTGGATGGAGTAATGCTATGTATTTCGATTCGAGGCTCTGGCAGCTTACGCTGGGCATGCGCGCCGGCATGGCGGGCGGCATCTTCCTGGGGCTGCTGGCCCTGGCGGCGGGCATTGCGCGCTATGTGTTCCTGGGCCAGCTGCTGGCCCGGGTGTTCGACGGCGCGCCCTGGCAGGATTGGATCGTCCCGGCTGTATGCGTCGCGGCGATGGTGCTGATTCGGGCGGGCTTCGATCACTGGCGCACCGTGCAGGCGAACCGCACATCGGCCGCGATCCAGCAGACCCTGCGCGCCCGCCTGTACGACCGCATCGTCGCGCTGGGCCCGGCCTGGTTCGCCAACCAGCGCACCGGCGGCGTCATGCTGACCGTCGTGGACGGCGTCGAGCAGTTGCAGACCTTCTTCGGACAATACCTGCCGCAGGTGGCGATCGCCGCCGCCGCGCCCTTCGCGATTTTCGCCGTGATCGCCTTCTGGGACGTGCCCACCGCGCTGGTCTTCCTGGCCGCGGCCCTGTTCGCGCTGTTCGGGCCGATGGCGGTGCACATGCTGGACCGCCGCGCCAGCCTGGCGCGCAGCCGTTCGCTCAATGAATTCGGCGAAGAGTTCCTGGATGCGGTGCAGGGCCTGCCCACCCTCAAGTCCTATGGCCAGGGCAAGGCCTGGGGCAAGCGGCTTGCCGACCGCGCCCGCAGTCTGTCGGACAACACGTTCTGGGTGCTGTCTGTCAGCCTGCTGACGCGCGGCATCAGCGACCTGGGCGTCGCGCTGGGCGCGGCGCTGGCGCTGACCCTGGGCGCCTGGCGCGTGGCCGCCGGCGACATGAGCGTGGAGGCGCTGCTGATCGTGCTGATGGCCGGCACCGAGATCTTCCGTCCGCTGCGCGACCTGCGCGCGGTGCTGCACCGGGGCATGCTGGGCCAGTCGGCCGCCGCCAGCATCCACGCGCTGATGGACGCGCAGCCGCTGACGCCCGCCCCGGAAGCCCGCACGGACGGCGCGGCCCCTGCCCGCCTGGCGCCCACCATCGAATTCGACGATGTCGCGTTTGCCTACACGCCCGAGCGCCCCGCCCACCAGGGCCTGTCCTTCCGTATCGCGGCGGGCGAACGGGTCGGCGTGGTCGGCCCGAGCGGCGCGGGCAAGTCCACCATCGTGCGGCTGCTGCTGCGCGAATGCCTGCCGCAGGCGGGCGCCGTGCGCGTCGGCGGCCGCGACGTCAACACGCTCGACACGCAGGCGCTGCTGTCGCACTTTGCGCTGGTCAGCCAGGACATCACGCTGTTCCACGGCACCATCGACGACAACCTGCGGCTGGGCCGCCCCGACGCCACCCACGAACAAGTGCGCGCCGCCGCCCGCGCCGCCAACATCGACGACTTCATCATGGCGCTGCCCGACGGCTACGCCACGCGCATCGGCGAACGCGGCCTGCAGCTCTCGGGCGGCCAGCGCCAGCGTGTGGCGATCGCCCGCGCCCTGCTGCGCGATGCGCCCATCCTGATCCTGGACGAGGCGCTGTCGTCCGTGGACACCGAAAACGAAGCGCTGATCCAGCAGGCGCTGGACCGCCTGATGGCTGGCCGCACAACGCTGATCCTGGCCCACCGCCTGGCCAGCGTGATCGGCGCCGACCGCATCCTGGTGCTGGAGCAGGGACGCGTGGCCGAAAGCGGTCCGCACGCGGACCTGATGGCGCAGCGGGGCCTGTACTACCGCCTGATGCACGAACAGGCGGCCGCGCACGAGAATCCGTCCGCGGGATCGCTGCCGCAAGCGTCTCAGTCCGCAAGCGCCAACGCGGCCGCGACGGCCGACGGCAGCGGCGGCCAGGGCCCCGCCTTGCGCCCGCTGGACGCCGACGCCGCGCAGGTCGGCTGGCGCGCCACACTGGGCACCCTGCTGTCCGTGGTGCGCCCATGGCGCGGAACGCTGACCGCGACCATCCTGCTGGGCGTGGCGCGCGTCGCGGCTTTCATTGGCGTGGGCGTATTCAGCGCACTGATTGTCGCGGCCATCCGCGACGGCCGCGACATCGGAGCCCTGCTCGCGGGCCTGCTGGTCGCGGCGCCGCTGGCCGCGCTGTTCCACTGGCTGGAGTCCTGGCTGGCGCACGCGATGGCCTACCAGCTGCTGGCCGACATGCGCGTCAAGCTCTACGACAAGCTCGAACGCCTGGCCCCGGCGTACCTGCTGCAGCGCCGCTCCGGCGACCTGGTCGCGCTGGCCACGCAGGACGTGGAGATGGTGGAGTATTTCTACGCGCACACCATTGCACCGGCCATCGTATCGGTGCTGGTGCCCCTGTCCGTGCTGGGCTTCCTGGGGTTCTACAGCTGGCCCGTCGCGCTGGCGCTGCTGCCCTTCCTGGCCTACGCGCTGGTGTCGCCGGTGCGCGGCCGCCGCAAGGTCGATGCCCTGGGCGACAAGGCGCGCGAGGCGCTGGGTGAAATGAGCGCCCACACCACCGACACCATTCAAGGCCTGGCCGACCTGACCGCCTTCCAGGCCACCGGCCGCCGCCGCGACCAGTTCCTGCAGGTCGCCGACCGTTATCGCGCCCGCCGTCTGGACATCCTGCGCGACCTGTCCCGCCAGACCGCGTGGTTTGAAGTGGCGATGGGCCTGGGCGGCCTGGCCGTGGCCGTCATCGGCGCACTGCAGGTGCAGGCGGGCGCGCTCGCCGCCGGCATGCTGCCGCTGCTGGTGCTGATTGCGCTGGCCACCTTCCTGCCGGTGTCGGAGATCTCGCAGGTCAGCCGCCAGCTGGCCGACACCATCGCCGCCACGCGCCGCCTGCACGTGGTCGCCAACGAGCCCGAACCGGTCGTCGACGGCCCCCTGCCCGCGCCGGTGGCCGCCAGCGGCCTGTCGCTGGCGTTCGAGCATGTGAGCTTCGCCTATCCCGGCAAGAACGAAGACACCTTGCGCGACCTGAGCTTCACGGCCCCGGCCGGCGCCACCGTCGCGATCGTGGGCGCCTCCGGGGCCGGCAAGAGCACCGTGGCCAGCCTGCTGCTGCGCTTCTGGGATCCGCGCCAGGGCGCCGTGAAGCTGGACGGCGTCAATGTGCGCCAGCTCCAGCTCGACGGCCTGCGCGAACGCGTCGCACTGGTCACGCAGGACACCTACCTTTTCAACGACACGCTTGAAGGCAACATCCGTCTGGCGCGTCCCGAGGCCAGCCGCGAGGACCTGGCGCGCGCATTGGAACAGGCCGCGCTGGCCGACTTCGTGAAGAGCCTGCCCGACGGGCTGGCGACTCGCGTGGGCGAACGCGGCATGCAGTTGTCGGGCGGACAGCGCCAGCGCATCTCGATCGCCCGCGCCTTCCTGAAGAACGCGCCTGTGCTGATTCTGGACGAGGCCACCTCGCACCTGGACACCCTGTCCGAAATGCAGGTGCGCGGCGCGCTCGACGTGCTGATGCGGCACCGCACAACCCTGGTCATCGCGCACCGGCTATCCACCATCCGCGACGCCGACCTGATCCTGGTGCTGGACCGCGGCACGCTGGCGGAAGCCGGCACGCACGACCAGCTGCTGCGCAAGCAAGGCGCCTACGCGCGCCTGGCGAGCCACCAGGGCGGCTACGCGGCCAGCGGTGCGGCGTCCCTGCCGGGCTAGTCCCGCGTTGAAAAAAACCGACAGACCCTCCTGTCCCCGGCGCGCGGCCCGTTGATTCGCCTACATCGCTTCGATAGAATCAGCCATTCGGGCTTCGCGCCCATTCCTTTTTTCTCCATCACCCACCGACAGGGAGGCCGCATGATGAACCCCATGCCCAACGCCGTCCCGCGCGTGTCCCCGCGACGCCATTAAGTCGTCGCCCGCGCGGCACCATCGCCAGCTTGCTATCTGGCGACAGGTCCGCCACGTCCATCTGAACCCATAACGCTCCGCCGTCGCCCCCCTGGCGTCCGGCTTGTTTTCCTTCTTTCCCCACAAGGACATCCCGGCGTGTCTTGTGCCGCCGGGCCATTGCAATGGCTAGAAAAAAAATCGACTTTCGAGGACAGGCGTTCAAGGACGTCCTGGGCTTTACCTTCCGCTATTGGGGCCGGCAGCCCCTGCGCATCGTGGTCATCGTGGCGCTGGCCCTGCTGTCTGCGGTGGCCGATGTGCTCACGCCGATGTACGCCGGCCGCCTGGTCGACGCCGTGGCGTCTGGCGCCGCGGGCGGCCAGTTGGCCTGGGACGCCGCCATTACGGCGTTCTGGCTTCTGGTGGCCCTGGGCGTCGGCGGCACCCTGCTGCGCCAGGCGGTGTTCCAGAACATCATCACTTTCACCCTGAAGATGATGAACGGCATCGCCTCCAATGCCTTCTACCGCGTACAGCGCTTTTCCACGGACTGGCACGCCAACAGCTTCGCGGGTTCCACCGTGCGCAAGATTACGCGCGGCATGTGGGCCGTGGACCTGCTGAACGACACGCTGCTGGTGGCGTTGCTGCCGTCCGTGGTGATGCTCGTCGGCGCTACTGCGCTGCTGGGTGCGCACTGGCCGCTGATGGGGCTGGTGGTGGGCCTGGGGTCGGTGCTGTATATCGCGGTCACGGCCGCACTGTCGCTGGGCTACGTCGCGCCCGCCGCGCGCCTTGGCAACGCGTGGGACACCCGCATGGGCGGCGCGCTGGCCGACGCCGTAAGCTGCAACGCGGTGGTCAAGGCGTTTGGCGCCGAGACGCGCGAAGAAGCCAGGCTGGACCGCGTCATCGACAAATGGCGCCGGCGCACGCGCCGCACCTGGATCCGCGCCACGCTGAACGGCGGCGTCCAGGGCGCGATGCTGGTGGCCATGCAGGCCGCCATCCTGGGCGCGTCGCTGCTGCTGTGGTCGCGCGGGCAGGCCAGCGTGGGCGACATCACGTTCACGCTGGCCATGTTCTTCGTGCTGCAGGGCTATCTGCGCGACGTGGGCATGCACATCCGCAACCTGCAGCGCTCTGTCAACGACATGGAAGAACTGGTGTCGCTGGAAAAGCAGCCGCTCGGCGTGGAAGACAGGCCCGGCGCGGGCGCCATCGCGGTGACGGCCGGTGAAATCCGGTTCGAGGACGTGACGTTCCGCTACGGCTCGCAGGGCGCGGCGCTGTACGACGGCTTCTCGGCCCGCATCGCACCCGGAGAGCGCGTGGGCCTGGTCGGCCATTCGGGGTCCGGCAAGACCACGTTCATCAAGCTGATCCAGCGCCTGTACGACGTGGACGGCGGCCGCATCGCCATCGACGGGCAGGACATCGCCCAGGTGAAGCAGGCGTCCCTGCGCAGCCAGATCGCCATCGTGCAGCAAGAGCCCGTGCTGTTCCACCGCACGCTGGCCGAGAACATCGCCTATGCCCGCCCCGGCGCCACGCAGGCCGAAATCGAACAGGCCGCGCGGCTGGCCAGCGCGCATGACTTCATCATGGCGCTGCCCAAGGGCTACGACACGCTGGTGGGCGAGCGCGGGGTGAAGCTGTCCGGCGGCGAACGCCAGCGCGTGGCGATAGCGCGGGCGTTCCTGGCGGACGCGCCCATCCTGATCCTGGATGAAGCCACGTCCAGCCTGGACAGCGAAAGCGAGGTGCTGATCCAGCGCGCGATGGAGCGCCTGATGGAAGGCCGCACGACGCTGGTCGTGGCGCACCGCCTGTCGACGGTCCGCGCGCTGGACCGCCTGCTGGTGATGGACCGCGGCCGGATCATCGAAGAAGGCAGCCACGATGCGCTGATCCGCCTGAAGGGCGGCCTGTACCGGCGCCTGTTCGAGCGCCAGGCCCTGGAGCTGACCAAGGGCCTGAGCCCGGCGGAACTGCTGGACGACGGCGCGGCGCCCCCGCCCGCCAAGGAGCAGGACGTCGACGCGTCGTCCTACGCCTTCGGCAAGTAAGCCCTGCCCGACCGGAGCAAGACGCCCGGCGCGACTACGTGCCGGGCGTCTTTTTTACGTGTCGCGGGCGCGCGCCGGCCGCGGCGTCAGGCCGGACGCTGCGCGAAGGTCAGGCGCAGGCCGAAGCCGATCAACGCGACGCCGAACACGGCGCCTTGCACCTTTTGCGCGCGGGGGCTGGCCGCCATCCAGCGGCCCACCGCCCCGCCCGCCAGCGCGCAGAGCACGTCAAAGGCCAGTCCCAGGCCGACCAGGATGACGCCCAGCACGGCGAACTGCTGGCCGATCGGACCGTGCGCGGGCGACACGAACTGCGGCAGCAGCACCGAGCAGAACAACAGCGCCTTGGGATTGAGCACATTGGTCAGCACGCCACTCAACAACGCGGCGCCCAAACCCGCAGGACGCGGCGCCGCCGCATCCGTGGCCGCGGGAACCACCGGCTGCGCACGCAACAGGCGCACGCCCAGCCAAACCAGATAGCAGCCTCCCGCCGTGCGCGCGGCGTCAAATGCCCAGGGATGGGTTTTGAACAGCGCCGCCAGGCCCAGCGCGGCCAGCGTCACATGCGCCGCCCGTGCAATGGCCAGCCCCGCCGCAACGGCCAGGGCCTGGCCGCGGCCGCGCAGCAGGCCGGTTTCCAGCAGCAGGATCATGTCCGGCCCCGGCACCACATAAACGATCAGCAAAGCCCCAAGAAACAACGCCATATCAGCCATCTTCGCGCTCCCCGCAGCTGTTTTCGATGGCGTCATTCTAGGAAAATCGGGCTGGCATGTGCTTGCTATTCATGCCAACTGAATTACTATGCCTGGCATATTTCGCTAATTAATACCCTTCTATTTTTATTCCATGCCAAAGCGTGAACTCGACGCCTACGACCGGCGCATCCTTGAAGCCCTGCAGAAGAACGGCCGCCTGACCAACGTAGAGCTGGCCGAGCAGATCGGCCTGTCCCCTTCGCCCTGCCTGCGGCGCGTGCGGATGATGGAAGAAGCCGGTGTGATCCAGGGCTACGAGGCGCGGCTGGACCCGCACGAGGTCGGGCTGGGGCTGACGGTGTTCGTCGGGGTCAAGGTGGAACGCCACCATGAACGGGATGCCGAGCGCTTTCGCAAGGAAGTCAGCGCCCTGCCGGAAGTCATCGCCGCCCACCTGGTGTCAGGCGAGTCCGACTTCCTGCTGCAGGTGGTGGTGCCGGATCTGCGCGGCTACGAACAATTCCTGCTGCACACCCTGCTGAAGCTGCCCGGCGTTAAAGACATCCGCAGCAACTTCGCCATCCAGACGGTCAAGCAGCAGAGTCCGCTGCCGCTGGACCACCTGGCAAAGTAAGGCCCGATCCCCTCAGGGCATGGCCGCTGCGGCCCGGTCCACGGCCGCGCTGCGCCGTTCGAAGCGCGCCTGGGACATCGCCAGGTAGCGTTCCACCACCGCCGGCTCGGACGTCTTGGGCGTGCCGCCCGGAAACGGCGGCTTGGGGTCGTATTCGATCTGCAACTGGATCAGCTTGGCGACGTCGTCGCCGCACAGCGCCGCCACCACCTTCAGCCCCATGTCGATGCCCGACGTCACGCCGCCCGCGGTGTATACATTGCCGTCCACGCACATGCGCTCGTCGCTGGGCGTTGCGCCGAAGCGGGACAGCAGCTCGCGCGCGCGCCAATGGCTGGACGCCCGCTTGCCGCGCAACAGGCCGGCCGCCCCCAGCAGCAGCGATCCGGTGCAGATGCCGAACAGATATTGCGCGCCCAGCCCCTGCCGGCGCGTGAACGCCACCCAATCCGGATCGACGATGGCGTCATCCGTGCCCGGCCCGCCCGGCACCACCAGCAGGTCGCAGGGCGGCGCCGACGCCAGCGTCTGGGTGGGCACGAAGCGCAACCCCCGATCGCAGCGCACCGGCTCCAGCGTTTTTGCGACAAAATCCACGGTAAAGCCCGGCGCGTTCGCCAGCACCTCGTAAGGCCCGGTCATATCCAGCTGGGTCAGTCCCTCGAACAAGACAAAATTCACATGCATGACGATGCTCCCTTGGAAACGCCAGCGCCCAGCATAGGCCCACGGGCCCGGCCGGCTGCGCCAGAAAAGTCGCCAAATGCGCCACAACGCGTGGTGTTCGTGTTGTACGACGGATTTCAGCCGCTGGACCTGGCCGGCCCGTGGCAGGCGTTCAGTTCGGCCAACGAAGAGGCGGGCCGCACGCTGTACCAGCTAAGCACGATCGCGGCCGCGCCGGTCGTCTCCACGTGGGAACAGGGACTGCGCATGCAGGTGGACGGCACGTTCGAGGAAGACGTCGATACGCCCATCGACATGCTGCTGGTGCCCGGCGGCCCGGGCGTGGACCGCGCCTCGGCCCACGGCGAAACCCGCGCCTGGCTGCGCCGCCGCGACGCCGGCTCGCGCCGCACCTGCAGCGTCTGCACGGGCGCCTTCGTGCTGGCCGCGGCCGGCCTGCTGGAGGGCCGCAGCGTCACCACGCACTGGCGTTCGGCCGACCGGCTGCGCCTGTTGCACCCCGCCCTGCGGGTGGATGACGACCGCATCTACATTGAAAGCGGCAAGTACTGGACGTCCGCCGGCGTCACCGCCGGCATCGACCTGGCGCTGGCGCTGATCGAACGCGACCACGGCGCCGCACTGTCGCAGCAGGTGGCGCGGCGGCTGGTCGTCTTCATGCGCCGCAACGGCGACCAGCGCCAATACAGCCAGGCGCTGCGCCTGCAGGACCGTGTCGCCGCGCCCTTCCGCGAACTGGTCGAGAAAATGGAGGCGCGGCTGTCGGCACGCTGGTCGGTAGATGAAATGGCCGACGCCTGTCACATGTCGCGCCGCACCTTCCAGCGCAAGTTCGCGGCGCACTTCGGCGTCGCGCCCACCGAAGTGCTGCGGCGCCTGCGCGAGGAACGGGCCCGCGCGCTGGAAGGCGCCGGCAAGATGACGCGCAAGGCCGTCGAACAGCATGTCGGGCCCCTGCACAAGCGGACCCGGCCATGATCCGGCAGGCTAGCCCGCCAGCCCCACCGACATCCCGCCGCACACGTACAGCACCTGCCCGGTCATGAAGCCCGCGCGCGGGTCCAGGAACATCGCGACCGTATGCGCCACTTCTTCCGGGCGGCCCACGCGGCCCACCGGAATCGAGGCTTCCAGCGCCTGCGTTTTGGGTGCGCCGGGCGGATTGGACTGGTTGAAGAGTTCAGTCGCGACCGGACCTGGCGCCACGGTGTTCACCGTAATGCCGTCGCCCGCCAGTTCCAGCGCCCAGGTGCGCGTCATGCCCGCCAGCCCGGCCTTGGATGCGCCGTACACCGACCGCCCGCCCTTGCCCAGGGCCGCGCGGCTGCCTATGTTCACGACCCGCCCGTAGCCCGCGCGGCGCATACCCGGCAGCAGCGCCTGCATCAGCAGGAGCGGCGCGGCAATGTTCAGCGCCATCGTGCGCGCCAGTTCTTCCTGCGTGACGTCTTCGATGTTGGCGACCTGGATCATTCCCGCGTTGTTCACCAGGTTCAGCACCGGGTGTTGCGCCGCGAGTTCGCGGGCCGCGGCCTGGGTCGCGGCCGCATCGCCCAGGTCGACGGACCGGAAGGTCTCGCCGGGCAGCGTTTCCTCGGGCGGCGTACGGCTGAAATTGACAACCTGGTAGCCGTCCTCAAGCAGCCGCACCACGATGGCGCGGCCGATTCCCCGGCTGCCGCCGGTGACTAAAGCGATGGGCGTGTTCATTGCGCTTTGATTCCCTGGTCTTTGATGAGCCCGCCCCATTTCTTGCGCTCCGCAGTCTCGAACGCGGCAAGGTCCGCGCCGAACAGCGTGCCGGGTTTGGCGCCCATGGTGGCGAAATTGGCGGCGATGGCCTGCGTCTGCAGGCCGCTGCGGGCGGCGGCGATCAGCTGCTCGACGACCGGCCCCGGCGTATTGCGTGGCGCATACAGCGCAAACCAGGCCGTGACATCGAAGCCCGGCAGGCCGGACTCGGAGACGGTGGGCAGGCCGGGCACCGACGGATCGCGCGCGGCCGAGGTCACGGCCACGCCGCGCACCAGGTTGCCGTCCTTGATCTGCGCCAGCGCGCCCGGCAGGTTGTCGAACAGCAGGTCGACTTGTCCGCCCGCCACGGCGGGCAAGGACGCGGACGTGCCCTTGAACGGCACATGCAGCATCGTCACGCCAGCCATGGCCTCGAAGTACGCGCCGGTCAGGTGCACTGACGACCCGATGCCGGGCGAGGCATACGTCAACTTCTTGTCCGGCGACTGCTTGGCCGCCTTGATCACGTCCGCGACCGTCTTGTAGGGCGACTTGGCGCTGACGGCGATGACATTGGGCGTGGTGGACACCAGTGCGATGGGAACCAGGTCGCGTTCGGGGTCGAACGCCATGTTGCTGTAGAGGAACTGGTTGATCGTCTGCGTGCCGATCGTGCCCAGGCCCAGCGTGTAGCCGTCCGCCTTGGCCCGCGCCACATAGGCCATGCCGATGTTGCCGCCCGCGCCGGGCTTGTTCTCGACCAGCACGGTCTGCTTCAGGCCTGGCTGCAGCGCATTGGCGATGGCCCGGCCGAAGATGTCCGCGCCGCCGCCCGGCGGATACGGCACGACAACGGTGACGGGATGTTCGGGATAGCCCGCGGCATGGACGGCGGGCAGCGCCAGGACAGCTAGCGCGCCGAAGGCGATGCGCCATGCGGCGCGCGGATGCGGCAGTTGCGTCATGGTTTTGTCTCCTATCGAATCCGCTGATTGCGGATTTCTTTTTAAAGTACGTAAATACGTACTATATTCATAAGAACATATAAAACCGACTGGAGACAAGCAGATGAAACGCTGGACGCAACGCCCCGAAGGATCCACCTGGGGCGACTTCGGCCCGGACGACGAGCTCGGCCGCCTGAACCTGCTGACCGAGGAAAAAGTGCTGCAGGCGGTGCGCGAGGTCCGCGCCGGCAAGGTGTTCTGCCTGTCGCTGCCGCTGGACCTGCCCGGCGGCAATGTGCTGAATCCGCGCCGCCACGCGCCCACGCTCAAGCCCACGTTCCGCGAGGGCACGCCCTACCTGAACTTCGCGATGTCGGAGGTGCAGCCCGAAGCCGTCGACGTGCTGTCCGACGACCAGGTGACGCTTTCCATGCAGTACTCCACCCAATGGGACGGCCTGTGCCACGTGGGCGCCCTGTTCGACATCCAGGGCGACGGCGAGGCCCGCCGCGTCTACTACAACGGCTATGCCGCCGGCGTGGACGTGTTCGGCGGCGCTGACCCGGACACCGCCGAGCAGGCCTGCTGCCCGCCCGGCGGTTCCTATGCGCGCAAACTCAGCGTCAGCCGCTATGCGGAAAAAGGCATGCAGGGCCGCGGCGTGCTGGTGGACCTGGCGCGGGCGTTCGGCCCGGGCCGCACGCTGGTGGGCCATGAGCAGCTCCAGACCGCCATGCGCGAGCAGGACGCCGTGCCGGAAAAGGGCGACATGCTGGTGCTGCGCACCGGCTTCGCGGAAGCTGTGGTGGCCATGAACGGCAACCCCGATCCGCACAAACTGGAGCAGACGGGTGCGGTGCTCGATGGCGCCGACCCGGCGCTGCTGGACTGGATCACCCAGTCTGGCATCGCGGCGATCTGCGCGGACAACTACGCCGTGGAATCCTATCCGGCGCGCACGTCCGGCCCCGGCCACTCGATCCTGCCGCTGCATCATCATTGCCTCTTCAAACTGGGCGTGCCGCTGGCCGAACTCTGGTATCTGAAGGACCTGGCCGACTGGCTGCACGAACACGGACGCAGCCGCTTCCTCCTGACCGCCCCGCCCCTGCGCATGCCCGGCGCGGTGGGCTCCCCCGTGACGCCCATCGCCACGGTGTAGACCATGACCCTGCCGTACTCGACGTTCTCCGCCCACCTGGACGCGCTGGCCGCGCGCCAGCCCGGCGCGCCCGCGCTGATCGACCAGGACCAGCCCATCGGCTGCGCCGAGCTGCGCACGCGCAGCCGCGCGCTGGCCGCGGGCCTGGCCGGCATCGGCGTCAAGCCCGGCCATCGCGTGGCCGTCTGGCTGCCCAATTGCGCGGCCTGGGTGGAATCTTTCCTGGCCTGCGCCCACCTGGGCGCGCTGGTGCTGGCGGTCAACACGCGCTTCCGGGCGCTGGAAGTGGCCGACATCCTGGGCCGCGGCAAGGCCGACTGGCTGGTGTACTGGCCGGGCTTCAAGGGCATCGACTTCCAGGGCATCCTGGACGGCGTGGCGCCCGCGGACCTGGCCGGGCTGCGCGGCGCGGTCGCCCTGGCCGGCGCCGACGGCGCGGCGCCCGTGTCCGTGCACGGCAAGCCCGTGCACCGCTACGATGCCCTGCTGGCCTGCGCCGACCCGGCGCCCGCGGCGCAAGCCAATGCCGGCGTGCTGTGCTTCACTACGTCCGGCACCACGTCCAAGCCCAAGTTCGTGCTGCACGACCAGCAGACCCTGTTGCGCCACGGCATGGCGGTGGCGCAGGCATTCGACTACGACGACAAGGCCTGCGTGCTGGCCAGCGCACCGTTCTGCGGCGCCTTCGGCTTTGCGACGCTCGTCGGCGGGCTGGCGCGCGGCGTGCCCGTCGTGTGCGCGCCGGTGTTCAATGCGGCGGAATCGGCGCAGGCCGTCGCCCGCCACGCCGTGACGCATACCTACGCCAACAACGAGGCCTTGGTCGGCATGATGCAGGCCGCCGCGCCCGAGGCCTTCTCGTCCGTGCGGCTATTCGGCTTCGCCAGCTTCACGCCCGCGCTGGACAACATGCTGGACCTGGCCCGCGCGGCGCACGTGCCGCTGACCGGACTGTACGGCTCCAGCGAGCTGATCGCGCTGGTGGCCGGCCAGCCCCGCGATCCGGCCGAAGGCGATGTGTCGGCCCGCCACCTGCCCGGCGGCACACTGATCTATCCCGATGCGCGGGTGCGCGCCCGGGATCCGGAAACGGGCCAGGTACTGCCGCACGGCCAGTCCGGCGAAGTCGAAATCCTGTCGCCCAGCCTGATGCAGGGCTACCTGGACAATCCCGAGGCCACCCGCGCCGCCCTGACCGACGACGGCTACTTCCGGACCGGCGACCTGGGCTATACGCTGACCCCGCGCCAGTTCGTGTTCCAGACCCGCATGGGCGATTCGCTGCGGCTGTCGGGCTTTCTGGTCAACCCCGTGGAGATCGAACAGGTCGTGGAGACCCTGCCCGGCGTGCGCGCCTGCCAGGTGGTGGGCGCCACGCGCCAGGGCAAGATCGTGCCGTATGCGTTCGTGCTGCTGCACCCGGGCGCGCAGGCGGACCCGGCCGGCTGGACCGCCGCCTGCAAGGCCGCGATGGCGGGCTTCAAGGCGCCCGCGGGCTTTACCGTGCTGGACGCCTTCCCGTCGGTCGAAAGCGCCAATTCGGTCAAGATCCAGAAGCATCGCCTGCGCGAGATGGCGGACGCTATGCTCTTGGATTCTTCATCCTAGCCGTCTCCCGCCATGCCCGCCCGCAAGCTTTTCTCGCGCAGTCCCCAGCCGCTCTATCTGCAAGCGGCCGCGCTGTTTCGCAGCCACATCCAGAACCGCACCTGGCGGCCCGGGCAGCAGATCCCGCCGCTGGAGTCGCTGATGGACACCTACGGCATCTCGCGGGCCACCATACGCCAGGCTTTCGGCCTGCTTGAGGAAGACGGCCTGATCCGGCGTTCGCGCGGGTCGGGCACCTTCGTCAACGCCGAACTGCCCGAAACGCCCACGCTGCTGATCCCCAAGACCTGGGCCGAAACCGTGGAACTGAGCAATCAGTTGGGCACGGTGTCCCTGGTGGAGTCCAACGCGGACTCGCCCCTGCCCGACTCGCTGGGCATGCCCTGCGGCGCCGATCGCAGCGGCAGCTTCCAGTACCTGCGCCGCATCCACACCACCGAAGCCGGGCCGTTCTGCTATAGCGAGGTCTTCCTGGACAGCGGCCTGTTCCGCAAGCACCGGGCCCGCATCCAGAAAAGCACCGTGGCGCCGGTGCTGGACCAGTTCTACGGCGCGCGCATCTCCGAGGCGCGCCAGGTGCTCAACGTTATCGAAGCGGGCCAGGAATCGGCGGAATCGCTGCAGATCCCGGTGTCGTCGCCGGTGGCCGAGCTGCGCCGCTATGCCTGCATCGACGGCCGCGTCGTGTATTTCGCGCGGCTGGAATTTCCCTTCCGCAAGGTGCGGATGGAGTTCGACCTCCTCACCAGCCGCTGACCGCAACCCGCAACCGCAGAACCAAGGAGCCCATCGCCCCCGATCGCCAACCGCCGCCGTCCGAACCCACAGGGCGCAGCAGCAAAACAAAAGAAGCGCCCGCAACATCCGAAAAGAATCCGGCATACAGGGAGACAACCATGAAACATGCCGACAAGACCCGGATTTCATTGCAGTGCCGCAGGAAGACAACCCGATTGTTCGCCACCGCGGCCCTCGCCGCGGCGGCAGCCGCCTCGCAGGCGCAGGCGCCCGCCGTTTCCGACGATGTGGTGCGCCTGGGCCTGATCCTGGATATGAGCGGCATCTACGCCGACGTGACCGGCAAGGGCAGCGCCACCGCCGCCGAAATGGCGATCGTCGACTTCGGCGGCACGGTCCTGGGCAAGAAGGTGGACCTGCTGGTGGTGGACCACCAGAACAAGGCCGACATCGCCGCGGCCAAGGCCCGCGAGTGGTACGACACACAGAAGGTGGACGCCATCATGGACGTAGCGGGCTCCGCCCCCGCGCTGGCCGTGCTGGAAGTCGCGCGGGAAAAGAAGAAGATCGTGGTCTTCAGCGGCCCCGGCACCGAACGCATCACCAACGACCTGTGCTCGCCGTACTCGGTGCATTACACCTACGACACATGGTCGCTGGCCAACACCACCGCGCGCGCCACCGTCGAACAAGGCGGCAAGAGCTGGTACTTCCTGACGGCCGACTACGCCTTCGGACATACGCTGCAGGCGTCGGCCACGGACGTGGTCAAGGCCAACGGCGGCACGGTGCTGGGCGCCTCGCGCCACCCGCTGGGTTCCAGCGATTTCGCGTCCTATCTGCTGCAGGCGCAGGCCAGCAAGGCGCAGATCGTGGGGCTGGCCAATGCGGGCGGCGACACGGTCAACGCCATCAAGGCGGCCAGCGAGTTCGGCCTGACCAAGGGCGGCCAGAAGATGGCCGGCCTGCTCCTGTACATCAACGACATCCACGCCATCGGCCTGGACGCCGCTGCGGGCCTGACGCTGACAGAAGCCTTCTACTGGGACATGAACGACCAGACCCGCGCCTGGTCCCAGCGCTACTACGACAAGCTCAAGAAGATGCCCAACATGAGCCAGGCCGGCACGTACTCGTCGGTGATGCACTACCTGAAGGCGGTGCAGGCCGCGGGCACGGACGAACCGGCGGCAGTCATGAAGCAGATGAAGTCCATGCCGATCAATGACTTCTTCGCCGCCAACGGCCGCATCCGCGAAGACGGCCGCATGGTGCATGACATGTACCTGTTCGAGGTGAAGAAGCCCTCGGAGTCCAAGCGCCCCTGGGACTACTACAAGCTGGTGGCCACCCTGCCCGGCGACCAGGCCTTCATGCCGCTGTCCAAATCCACCTGCCCCCTGGTGAAAAAGTAGCGGGCCGCGGCGGGCGACGGCCCGCCGCGCTATCCTGGCGGCTTTGGACTCGACGCGCCGACATGCCGCAAAGCGCCGCCCGCACCATCGAAGGAAGAATCGACCAGCTCCGGCTTGCAGTGCCCCAGCACCGCAAGAATGTGTTTCTGCGCATCGGCGCCGAAACGATATGGGCCATCGACCTGGACCCGGCCCATATCTCCGACCTGCGCGCGTGCCACATGAACGGCATCGCCGTCCGCGTGGGGGTATTGGAGGCCGGACACGGGCAGAACCGCTTCTGCTGGGCCGTGCCGGCCCGCGGCAAGCCCATTCCCCCAATCAGCTATCAGACCGCCCAGCGGCGCAGCGGGCGCGAAGCCGCGATCGGCGGCGCGGTGGGCGCGGCGGCCCTCGGGGCGGCCTGGCTGGCCGGCCTGGACACCATGGCGCGGATGTTCCTGATGGTGTTTGCGCTGGTTGTCGCCCTGATCGCGCTGATCCTGGCCGGGTACGCCCTGTTCGCCCTCTGGCACAACCGCCGCGAGCGTCCGCGGATCCTGGCGGCCGAGGCCCTGTACGACCCCGCGCGGCGGCCCGCCGCCACGCCGGCCGGCCCGCCGTCGCCACCGTCCCGGCCCGAGCCGGCGGCGCTGCGCGATGAGGGCGCCCCGCCCATTCTGCACGTGCGGGGCCGCCTGGACGGCATCACGCATGAGTCGCGGCACGTGCACAAGGGCCCCAGCTACGGCCACTATCGTTTTTCCGTCGGCGGCCGGAACTTCATGATGACCGTCGACGAATCGCTGGGCAGCTGGCAACCCTTCCTGGCCCAGGACGACCGCGTAGAGATGGCCGCCCACGCCAGCCCGGAACCAGGCCAGCCCCATGCCGTCTATGCGTTGCGCAATCTCGAGGACGGGCGCAATTACATGTGCCACCTGCGGTTCCGCTCGGGCCTGTCCGGCGACACGCCCATCGGCGTCGGCATGAACCAGCGCGGGCCCATGCTCAAGATGATCGGCGCGCTGATGCTGACGGCATGGCTGATTCTGGTCGGCATTTCCTGGTTCTCGGACGGCGACGCGTCGGCCGGCAATTTCCCCGAAGTGGCGACCTTCATCCTCGCCATGTTTTTCCTGGTGTGGCTGGGCTTTGCGCTGCCCCTGCTCTGGCTCGACACGCGCTGGCGGATGGGCAGGCCGACCCGGCGCCAGCGGATGACAGAACGCATCTACGCCATGCTCGACCTGGGCACGCCGTTCGCGCCGACCCGGCGCATCGAAGAAGTGTGACCCGTCCGGCGTATCCTTCCGGAACGCGCCATCGCCGCAGGAGACTTGCATGACCACGCCCGCCCCGCGCCCCATCGCCGCCACC
Source organism: Achromobacter arsenitoxydans SY8 (assembly GCF_000236785.1). Lineage (GTDB taxonomy): Bacteria > Pseudomonadota > Gammaproteobacteria > Burkholderiales > Burkholderiaceae_B > Achromobacter > Achromobacter arsenitoxydans. The sequence continues at coordinate 71,946 of NZ_AGUF01000040.1, forward strand.
ATCGCCGCCGTCGTGCGCGACGGCCACGTGCTGCTGGTGCGCCGCGCCAACCCGCCCGACCAGGACCGCTGGGCCTTCCCGGGCGGCAAGATCGACGCCGGCGAACGCCTTGAAGCCGCGGCCGCGCGGGAACTGCTGGAAGAAACCGGCGTAACCGCCGAGCCGCTGCGCGTCTTCGACGCCGTGGACGTATTCGACCGTGACGACGCGGGCGCGCTGCGCCGACACTTCATCCTGATCGCGGTGCTGTGCCGCTGGCGCAGCGGCGAGCCGGTGGCGGGCGACGACGCGCGCGACGCGCGATGGGTGCCGCTGTCCGACCTGGACGGCCATGCGCTCGCAACCAGCTTCGGGGTGGCGGAACTGGCACACAAGGCCGCGGCGCTCATGGCCGCGGAATAGACAACGACACATGCTCCGATCCCATTCGATGTTCGATTCCTACCTCCAACGCTGGAACCTCGCGCCCGATGGGGCGCCCATCGTCACTCACGCCGCCCAGTTGCTGCCCGTCCTGCATGAAGGCGCGCCCGCCATGCTGAAGGTGTCGATCGAGGAAGACGAAAAGCAGGGCGGCGTGCTGATGAACTGGTGGGACGGCCAGGGCGCCGCGCGCGTGCTCGCGCACGACGACGAGGCGATCCTGCTGGAACGCGCCACAGGCACGCGCTCGCTGGCGCACTATGCGCGCACCGGACGCGACGACGAAGCCACCCGCATCCTCTGCGACGTGCTGAAAGCGCTGCATGCGCCCCGCGACAAGCCCCTGCCCGCCCTGCGGCCGCTCGAGGAATGGTTCGTGGAACTCTGGCCCATGGCCCGCGCGCACGGCGGCATCCTGGCGGACAGCGCCCGCCACGCCCGCGCCCTGCTGGACGATCCCCGGGACGTGGCGGTGCTGCACGGCGATGTCCACCACGACAATGTGCTGGACTTCGGCGAGCGCGGCTGGCTGGTGATCGACCCCAAACGCCTGCACGGCGAACGCGCCTTCGACTACGCGAACATCTTCTGCAACCCGGACCTGTCCGATCCCGTGCCGCCCGTGGCCATCGTGCCGGGGCAGTTCGAGCGGCGCCTGGAAATCATCGCCGCGCTCTCCGGCCTGGACCGCCGGCGCCTGCTGCGCTGGATCGTCGCGTGGTGCGGCCTGTCGGCCGTCTGGTACATGGGCGACGGCGACGACGCCGCGATCGACCTGAACATCGCGCGCCAGGCGCAGGCGCTGCTGGACCGGTGAATTCAGGTGTGCGGTAAGGTGTAGGCCCCTCACCCCTTGCCTCTTCATTCCTGGAGTATCGAATGACCGGATTGTTCATCGTGGTGGCGGCGCTGGCGTTCCTGATGCTGGCGGCGTATCGCGGCTACAGTGTGATTCTGTGCGCGCCCATCGCGGCCATGGGCGCGGTCCTGCTGACCGACCCGTCCGCCCTTGCACCGGTGTTCTCGGGCATCTTCATGGAGCGCATGGCGGGCTTCGCCAAGCTCTATTTCCCCGTGTTCCTGCTGGGCGCCGTATTCGGCAAGCTCATCGAGCTTTCCGGCTTTTCCCGCGCCATCGTGCAGGCGGTGCTGCGCCTGATCGGCGCCGAGCGCGCCATTGTGGCTATCGTGCTGGTGTGCGCGGTGTTGACCTACGGCGGCGTGTCGCTGTTCGTGGTGGTGTTCGCGGTCTATCCGTTTGCCGCCGAGATGTTCCGCCAGGGCGGCATCCCCAAGCGGCTGATGCCGGGCGCGATCGCGCTAGGGGCATTCACCTTCACCATGACCGCCCTGCCCGGCACACCGCAGATTCAGAACATCATTCCCACGACGTTCTTCGAAACCACGACCTGGGCCGCGCCCTGGCTGGGGCTGATCGGCGCCGCGTTCACGCTCAGCGCCGGCATCGCCTACCTGGAATGGCGCCGCAAGCGCGCCGCAGCAGCTGGCGAAACCTACGGCACCGACCTGCGCAATGAGCCCGCCACGCCGCCCAGCGAGCGCGACCACCATCCGCTGATCGCGCTGCTGCCGCTGGTGGTGGTGGGCGTGATGAACTACCTGTTGACGCGCTGGATCCCCGGCTGGTATCCGGCCGGCTCCGTGGTGGACCTGCCCGGCCTGCCCAAGCCCCTGCCCGTGCGCGCCGAGGAACAGGTGGCGCTGTGGGCCGTGATGGGCGCGCTGATTGCCGGCATCGTCACCATCCTGCTGTTCTCGTTCCGCGCCATCAAGGCGCACTTCGCCGAAGGCAGCAAGAGCGCGGTGTCCGGCGCGCTGCTGGCGTCCATGAACACCGCGGCGGAATATGGCTTTGGCGGCGTCATCGCGGCGCTGCCGGGCTTCCTGCTGGTGGCCGAGGCGCTGAAGGCCATTCCCGATCCGCTGGTGGGCGAAGCCATCGCAGTGACCACGCTGGCCGGCATCACGGGGTCGGCCTCGGGCGGCATGAGCATCGCGCTGGCGGCAATGTCGCAGACCTTCATCGACGGGGCGCTGGCGGCCGGCATACCCATGGATGTGCTGCACCGCGTGGCCGCCATGGCCAGCGGCGGCATGGACACGCTGCCGCACAACGGCGCGGTCATCACCCTGCTTGCCGTTACCGGCCTGACGCACCGCCAATCCTACGGCGACATCTTCGCCATCACGGTCATATCGACGCTGTCGGTATTCCTGGTGATCGCCGTCTTCTACCTGACCGGCATCGTCTGATCGAAGGCCGCGGCGAACACCCCGGTCAGCCACTGCGTGAAGACGCGCACCCGCGCGGGCACCTGCCGGTTCTGCGGATACAGCACCGACACCGGCATGGGCGCGGGCGGCGCGTGGGGCAGCACGATCCGCAGGTGACCGGCTGCCAGCTCGCGCTCGATGCGGTAGCGCGGCACCTGCGCCAGCCCCAGGCCGGCCAGCGCCGCACTGGTGTAGAGCTCGGCGCCCGTCACGCTGACCACCGAACGCGGCCGCACCAGCACATTGCGCCCGTCCACCGTGAAATCCAGCGGCACCCCGCGACCCGTGGCGCTGGACACGTAGTCCACGGCCCGATGGCCGTCCAGGTCGTCCAGGCTGGCGGGCACGCCAAAGCGCGCCAGGTAGGCCGGACTGGCCACTGTCACCTGCGGCATCAGCGCGATGCGCTTGCCCGCCAGCGTGGAGTCCTGCGGGACGCCCGCGCGCAGCACGCAATCGACCCCCTCGCGGACCAGGTCCACCAAACGGTCGTCCTCGCCCAGGTGCAGCGCAATGCCGGGATGGCGGTCCAGGAAGTCCGGCAGCCCCGGCATGACGAAGAAGCGGGCCAGCGTGCCCTGCGCGTTGACCCGCAGCAGGCCCTTGGGCGCGGCGTCCAGGAAGGCGCCGTCGGCCTCTTCCAGGTCCGCCAGCAGGCGCACGCAGCGCTGGTAGTGCGCCTCGCCGTCGTGCGTCAGCCGCACCTGGCGCGTGGTGCGCTCCAGCAGGCGCGCGCCCAGGCGGGCCTCCATGCGCTTGATCAGGTTGGTGACCGTGGCCCGCGGGATCCGCAGATCTTCGGATGCTTTGGAAAAACTACCGCGCTCCGCGATGCGCACAAACACCCGCATTTCCTCGAAACGATCCATCCCCGCCCCGGCCATTGTTAAAGCAAATGAAATTATCTTAGCAAATCAAGGGTAATTATCTTTGCGCCGGAATAGTCGATCATTCGTGTCATCCACTTAACGGAGAACCCCATGAACGACCAAGCCCCCCAACGCGTCGCCCTCGTCACCGGCGGCTCCCGCGGCATCGGCGCCGCCATCGCGCGCCGGCTGGCCGGCGACGGCTTTGCCGTCGCCATCAATTACGCCGCCAGCGCAGCGGAGGCCGACGCCCTGGCCGACGAACTGCGCCAGGCCGGCGGACGCGCCCTGGCCGTGCGCGCCGACGTTTCCAAGCCGGCGCAGGTGCGCGCCATGTTCGAGGCCGTGGAGGCCGGCCTGGGCAGGATCGACGTGCTGGTCAACAGCGCCGGCGTTTTGCAGGTGCAGCCGCTGGCCGATACCAGCGACGAACTGTACGACCAGACCTTCGACATCAACACCCGCGGCACCTTCAACACCCTGCGCGAGGCGGGCGCCCGTCTGGCCGATGGCGGCAGCATCGTCAACGTGTCCAGCACCACCGTCGCGCTCAACCTGCCCGGCTACTCGGTCTACATCGCCAGCAAGGCGGCCGTAGAGAGTTTTACCCAGGTCTTCGCCAAGGAACTGCGCGGCCGCCGCATCAGGGTCAATGCGGTGGCGCCCGGCCCCGTCGCCACGGCGCTGTTCTTCAAGGGCAAAAGTCCCGAACTGATCGAGCACTACGCCAAAATGCCCCCGCTGGAACGACTGGGCGAGCCCGAGGACATCGCCGGCATCGTATCGTTCCTGGCGGGCCCCGACAGCGGCTGGGTAAACGGCCAAATCCTGCGCGCCAACGGCGGCGTCGCCTGATTTTTTTTCGCGCGCGGCCGCCGCGCCGCGCCGCCTGCTCATCCCTACGCACGAGCCCGCCAGTCCTGGCGGGCGTTTCTTGCGCCGCCCCGCGCGGCGCGAGTTCATTGAAGCCCTCATCCGTTCTACCCATGGCGGCATCGACTGATGGGGGGAGGCGTCAACGCCGTTTCTCAAAATTCCGCTTTGCGCGCTCGGGACTTTGATTTACGGATAAGTCTGGCCAGTTGGACGAGGTTTGCATGAGACGGAGACCGGAAGGTGTGGTTTAGCCTGACCCGGCAGTACTCCGACTCACCTTGATCGATTGGACGAAAGCAATGAATCAACTCATTCATCCGGACTGCCATCCCTTCACCGCAGCAGGCAATCTGAAGCAGATCTCCGCGTATTACGAGGAGGGACGCCGCGTCATGTGGATGATGCTGCGCGCGCAACCGCGCCCGTGCTTTAACCTGGAACTGATCGACGAGATCATGACCCTGGCGCGCGCCGCCAAGGATTCCGGCCTGCCCATCGACTTCTGGGTCACGGGCTCGCTGGTGCCGCAGATCTACAACGTCGGCGGCGACCTCAACTTCTTCGCCGAGGCCATCCGCACGGGCAAGCGCGAAGCGCTCCGGGCCTACGCCCGGGCTTGCGTCGACTGCGTCCATGCCGCCACGCGCGGCTTCGACACCGGCGCCATCTCGCTGGCCATGATCGAAGGCACCGCGCTGGGCGGCGGCTTCGAGGCCGCGCTGGCCCACCACTTCGTGCTGGCGCAGAACAACGCCCGCATGGGCTTCCCGGAAATGGCGTTCAACCTGTTCCCCGGCATGGGCGGCTATTCGCTGGTGGCGCGGCGCTCGGGCATGAAGCTGGCCGAAGAACTGATCGGCTCGGGCGAGTCGCACACCGCCGAGTGGTTCCATGCCCGCGGCCTGGTGGACGTGGTGTTCGAGCCGGGCGACGCCTTCAAGGCCACGCGCACGTTCATGGACGTCATGCGGCCCAAGCTCAACGGCATGCGCGCCATGCTGCGGGCGCGCCAGCGCGTGCTGAGCCTGTCGCGCTCCGAACTGATGGACATTACCGAAGACTGGGTCGAGGCCGCGTTCTCGATCGACCCCAAGGACCGCGCCTACATGGAGCGGCTGGTGATTGCGCAGAACCGCCGCAGCTCGGTCAACACGGAGTCCGGGGAAGTGGCCACGATGCACTGACCCGGCGGCGCGCCGCCGGTTGCGTCAGGCAATCAGGTGCAGCCGGCGGCGCTGCGTGAGCCAGGCGGTGAACGCTTCGGCGGGCATGGGCTTGGCGTACAGATAGCCTTGCTTGGCGTCCACGCCCAGCGTGTCCAGGAACGCGGTTTCTTCCTGGGTTTCGACGCCCTCGGCGATCACCTTGAGCTCGAGCGTGCGCGCCACGGCGACGATGGCGCGCGCCAGCGCCTGCGACACCGGATTCTCGTTCACGCCGCGCACGAAGCTGGCGTCCAGCTTGATCGCGTCCAGCGGAATGCGCGCCAGCTGCGATAGCGAGGAGTAGCCCGTCCCGAAGTCGTCCAGGTGGACCCGCGCGCCCAGCTGGCGGAACTGCTTGATCAGTTCGATGGCGGCGCCTTCGTCGTCGATCAGGCAGCTTTCGGTCAGTTCGATATCAAGCAGGCAGGGATCGAGGCTGGCGTCGCTGATCGCCCGCATGAATTCGCTGACCACGCCCTTGTCGTCAAGCTGGCGGGCCGACATGTTGATCGCGATGCGGATGTTCAGGCCGTCGCGCTTCCAGGCCGCGGCCTGCCGGGCGGCCTCGCGCATCACCCAGACGCCCAGCGGCGAGATCAGGCCGGATTCCTCGGCGTAGGGAATGAAGGTGTCGGGCCCGACCATGCCGCGCTCCGGCGAGCGCCAGCGCACCAGGGCCTCCACGCTGTCGACCTCTCCCGTGCGGCCGGCCAGCTTGGGCTGGTAGTACAGCATCAGGTGATTCTCGGTCAGGGCCTTGCGCAGATTGGTGTCCAGCCACACGTAGTCCGCATTGCGGCGGTCCATATCGTGCTGGAACACGCGATAGGTGTGGCGGCCCGCTTCCTTGGCCACGTACATGGCGATGTCGGCGCTGCGCACCACGCTGTCCAGGTCGGCGCCATGGTCGGGGTACATCGCGATGCCGATGGAGCAGCTGGTGTAGACCTCGATCAGGCCCTGGCGGAAGGGCTCGCGCAGCCGTTCGATGATGCGCTGCGCGGTGGCTTCGAGCTGCCAGGCCTGCGCCTCTTCCTGCAGCACGATAAATTCGTCCCCGCCCAGGCGCGCCAGGGTCTGGCCGTCGGACAGGCAATTGGAAATCGCGACCGCCACCGCCTTGAGCAGGCGGTCGCCGAAGCCGTGGCCATAGTGGTCGTTGATGCGCTTGAAATTGTCCAGGTCCAGGAACAGCACGCCGCCGCGCCCTTCCCGGCCCGCCGCAAGCGCCGACTTCAGCCGCGAGGTGATCGCGTGGCGGTTGGGCAGGTTGGTCAGCATGTCGGTGTTGGCCAGCACCCGCAGGCGCTCCTGGGCCTGCCGCTCTTCGGTGATGTCGGTGCCGGAGCAGATCAGGTAGACGCGCTTTTCGCCGCTGCCGCTGGTGACGAACTTGTTGCGGAACAGGAAAAGCCGGGGGCCCTTGACCGTGTTGATCGTGCGCTCGACTTCATAGGACTGGCCGCGCTTGTAGAACTCGGCGATATTGCGCCGCGAGGCGACGGCCTCTTCGCGCGTCATGAACATCTCGAAGACGCTGCGGCCCACGATGTCCTGTTCGCGCTTGCCGGTGTATTCCTCGCTGAGCTTGTTGAAGCGCTGCACCCGCCCGTTCTGGTCGACGATGACGATGACCGAATTGGCCTCGGACACCACCGTTTCGGCAAAGGACAGGCCTTCCACCAGGTCCTTGGCGACGGATTCCGTGTCGGTATGGGCGGACGCCGTGCCGGCCCATTCGTTGGGATTGATCTTGCGGCCGACCAGATGCAGGTGCAGCAGTTCGCCATACAGCGAAATGTCGATCCGCACGCTGGATGTGATGCCGGTGAGCCCGCGCACGGCCTCCGCCTGGTCCGGGCGCAGCGCCATCGCGATATTGGTGGCGCCCTTGACGGCGGCGAGTTCAATCGCGTCGCTGTCGGCGGACAATCGCCAATATGGGCTATGCGTACCGAAATGCGTGTGCAGGATCGACTTTTCGTCCTGGTTCTCAGTCATTGGTATCCCCCCGCCGTCCTAAGGCCCGCAAAGCACATTACGTTCTCCTTAATTTGGGGTCAACCACATTATTGAGGTCCGAAAAACCCATATTGCAATTTATTGCATAGGGGTTCGCCTGAGTTATGCAAACCTTTGAAATACTGCGGAGTTTCAAGCGCGACAAGTCCGAATCGCAAATCTAATATTTCGTTTTTTTCAAACCTCGTATGAACGAAAACGCCGGAGAATCCCTGGAGGATTTCCGGCGTGTGGCGTAAATGGCGCAAAGCGCGCCGGCGCAGGGATATCACTCGCCCTTGACGCCAGCCTCGTCGATGACCTTGGTCCAGCGCGCCACTTCGGCCGAGACGCGCGCGCTGGCGTCAGCCGGCGTGGTCCAGGTGGCGATGGCGCCCTGATTCAGCAGCGAAGTCTTCACTTCCGGCTTGGCCAGGATCTTCTTGAGTTCGCTGTTCAGGCGTTCGATCACCGGCGCCGGGGTGTTGGCGGGTGCGACGATGCCGAACATGGAGCTGACCTCGAAGTCCTTCAGGCCTGCCTCCGCGGCGGTGGGCACGCCCGGCAGCGCCTCGACGCGCTGCGACGAGGTCACCGCCAGCGCGCGCAGCTTGCCGGCCTTGATGTTGGCCTGCGAGGCCGGCACGGTTTCGATCATGCTGAGCACCTGGCCGCCCATCAGGTCGGTCATGGCGGGGCCGCTGCCCTTGTAGGGCACGTGCAGGATGTCGGCGCCGGCCATGCGCTTGAACATTTCGCCGGCCAGGTGCTGGGGCGAGCCGTTGCCGGCCGAGGCCATGGTCATGAAGCCGGGCTTGGACTTGGCCAGCGCAATGAACTCGGACAGCGTGTTCGCCTTCACCGACGGGTTCACCACGAACACCAGCGGCACCGTGCCCACGATGGACACCGGCGCGAAGCTCTTTTCCACGTCGTAGGTGACGCGGCCGCGGTACAGCGCGGCGTTGATGGAATGGCTGGTCAGCGCGCCCATCAGCAGCGTGTAGCCGTCCGGCTGCGCCTTGGCGACCTGGTCGGCGCCGATGTTGCCGGCGGCGCCGGCGCGGTTCTCGACGACGACGGTCTGGCCCAGCGCGCCGGTCAGTTCCTGCGCCAGCACGCGGCCGATCACGTCGGTCGCGCCCCCGGGCGGATAGGGCACGATCAGGCGTACGGGCTTGTCGGGATAGGCGTCGGCGGAGAACGCCGGGGCGGACACGCCGGCGCACAGGGCCAGCAGGGAAAACAGAACGGCGCGGCGCGGCCGCAGACGCAGGTCTGACATGTGGGTATCTCCAGCCGGGATGGGTATAGGAATGAACGGACGCCCGGTTCGTCAACGGCGCCAGTGTAGGAGGCCTGGCTTGATTGAAGAATCAACATTTTTCTATCGACTGATCTACAAAAACGATCAATTTGAAAGGCGGGAGAAACCGCTTGCCGCCACCGCGAAGGGCTGGATATGATGTCTGCCCTGGATTATCAATAATATTATCGGGACTGAAAATGACGGACGAGACCAAGGGCGGCAAGCCCGCCAAGGGCCCCTTTGACAGCGACAGCGCCACCGCGCAGGGCGTGGCCCGCGGGCTGACCAACTACGGCGACAAGGGCTTTTCGCTGTTCCTGCGCAAGGCCTTCATCAAGGGCGCCGGCCTGTCGGACGACGCGCTGGCGCGTCCCATCATCGGTATCGTCAACACCGGCAGCAGCTACAACCCCTGCCACGGCAACGCCCCGCAACTGATCGAAGCCGTCAAGCGCGGCGTAATGCTGGCCGGCGGCCTGCCGATGGACTTCCCCACCATCTCGGTGCACGAGAGCTTCTCGCAGCCCACCAGCATGTACCTGCGCAACCTCATGTCCATGGACACCGAGGAAATGATCCGCGCCCAGCCCATGGATGCCGTTGTGCTGATCGGCGGCTGCGACAAGACCGTGCCGGCGCAGCTCATGGGCGCGGCCTCGGCCGGCGTGCCCGCGATCCAGCTCGTCACCGGTTCGATGCTGACCGGCTCGCATCGCGGCGAACGCGTCGGCGCCTGCACCGACTGCCGCCGCTACTGGGGCCGCTACCGCGCCGAGGAAATCGACGCCGTCGAGATCGCCGACGTCAACAACCAGCTCGTCGCCAGCGTCGGCACCTGTTCCGTCATGGGCACCGCCAGCACCATGGCCTGCATCACCGAAGCGCTGGGCATGATGGTGGCCGGCGGCGCGTCCGCCCCTGCCGTCACCGCCGACCGCGTGCGCGTGGCGGAACGCACCGGCGCCACCGCCGTCGCCATGGCGGCGTCGCGCCTGACGCCCGACCGCATCCTGACGGGCAAGTCCATCGAGAATGCGCTGCGCGTGCTGCTGGCCATCGGCGGATCCACCAACGGCATCGTCCACCTGACTGCCATCGCCGGCCGCCTGGGCATCGACATCGACCTGGCGGGCCTGGACCGCATCAGCCGCGAAACCCCCGTGCTGGTGGACCTGAAGCCGTCGGGCCAGCACTACATGGAAGATTTCCACGACGCCGGCGGCATGCCCGCGCTGCTGCGCGAACTTCGCCCCTTCCTGCACCTGGACGCGCTGACCGTGTCGGGCCGCACCCTGGGCGAAGAACTGGACGCCGCGCCCCCCGCCTTCAAGCAGGACGTGATCCGCACGGCCGCCTCGCCCATCTATCCGGTGGGCGGCCTTGCCGTGCTGCGCGGCAACCTGGCGCCCGGCGGCGCCATCATCAAGCAATCTGCCGCCAACCCCAAGCTGATGGAGCACGAAGGCCGCGCCGTGGTGTTCGAGGACGCCGAGGACATGGCCCTGCGCATCGACGACGACGCGCTGGACGTGACCGCCGACGACATCCTGGTGCTCAAGCGCATCGGCCCCACCGGTGCGCCGGGCATGCCGGAAGCGGGCTACATGCCGATTCCCAAGAAGCTCGCCCGCGCGGGCGTCAAGGACATGGTCCGGATTTCCGACGGCCGCATGAGCGGCACGGCGGCCGGCACCATCGTGCTGCATGTCACGCCCGAGTCCGCCATCGGCGGGCCGCTGGCCTACGTGCAGAACGGCGACCGCATCCGCCTGTCGGTGGCCCAGCGCGAGATCGCGCTGCTGGTGGACGACGCCGAACTGGCGCGGCGCGCGGCGGCCAAGCCGATCACCCGGCCCACGGCCGAGCGCGGCTACCGCAAGCTGTTCCTGCAGACCGTGACGCAGGCCGACCAGGGCGTGGACTTCGACTTCCTGCGCGCCGGCGTCACGAACGACACCGTACCCAAGAAGTAAGCAGCCCCTTCAAGCCATGAACGCCATCACGCCCGACGCCTTGCAGGAGCAGGCCCCCGACGCCATACAGTCCGCCGTGGCCGTCCTGGAAGAAGACATCGTCTTCGGCCGGCTGCATCCGCGCGAACGCCTGACCGAGGACGAACTGATGGCGCGGTTCGGCATGAAGCGGCATGCGGTGCGGCAGGTCCTGGCCGACCTGGAACTGCTGGGCGTGGTCGAGAAAAAACGCAACATCGGCGCGGTGGTGCGCGATTTCTCGGTCCGCGAAGTAATGGAACTCTACGCGCTGCGCGCCGTGCTGGAAGTGCATGCCGCCAGCCAGATGCCGCTGCCCGTGCCCGAAGCGCGGCTGGCGGCGCTGGTGGCGGTGCAGCGCGAGCACGACGCGGCGGTGGCCGCCGGCGACGCCCGCGGCGTTTTCCGCAGCAACCAGCGCTTTCACCACGAATTCTTCAGCCTGCTGGACAACGCGGTGCTGGGCCAGGCCATCGAAGAATACGCGCGCCGCACCCACCCGATCCGCTTCGGCTCGCTGGTCACTGCCGGACACCGGGAACGCGCCCGCCAGGAGCACTGGACCATGATCCAGGCGCTGCGCGACGGAGACCGCGATGCGTTGATGACGGTGTGCCGGGATCACCTGATTCCCTCGCGCGATGCGTACCTGGCGTCGCAGCAGGCGTTTTCACAGACCAGCGGGGCGTATCCGGCAACAATTTGACAAGCCCCTCCCGGATTCGGTAATAATAACAATTACTATTTCCGCAATTCGCATGAGCAGTTGTCCCGTTTCGTCACCCGAGGCGCCGGCGGCTTGATCAAAAGGTTGGATCTTGAGTACGCCGGGATGCGCCTTCCCCTCCTCCATCGAAACGCTCTATAGCGACCACCACTCCTGGCTCAGGGGCTGGCTGCGCCGTCGCCTGGGCAACGCCGATCAGGCCGAGGACTTGGCGCACGACACGTTTATCCGCCTGCTCAGCAGCGACCGCGTGCCCGCCACGCTGTCGGAACCTCGCGCCTTCCTGACCACGGTCGCCCAGCACCTGCTATCCAACCACTGGCGCCGCGAGAAACTGGAGCGCGCGTATCTGGACGCGCTGGCCCAGGCGCCGCAGGCGGTGCACTGGTCGCCCGAAGACCGGGCCATCGTGCTGGAGACGCTGCTGGAACTGGACCGGCTGCTCGACGGGCTGCCGCCCCTGGTGCGCCGGGCCTTCCTGCTGTCGCAACTGGAAGGGCAGACCCATGCCCAGGTGGCCGACGCGCTGGGCATTTCCATCCCAACCGTCAAGCGCTACCTCGTCAAGGCCTTGCAGCGCTGCTGCTTTGCCGATCTTTCCTTCACGGGATGAGCCGACCTTGAGCGCTTCTCCCTGGTACCGCAGCACCCGCGACGCGTCCACGTTGTCCCCCGCCGTCGCCCAGCGCGCCCTGGAATGGCTGGTGGAATTGCAGGCCGACGCCGTCGCGCCCGAAACGGTGCGCGAATGGACCTGCTGGCGCGCCGCGCATCCCGACCACGAGCGCGCCTGGCTGCGCATCGAATCCGTGCGCGGCACACTGCAGCCGCTGGTCTGTCCGGCCAGCGCCGCCATCGCGCACGCGGCCCTGTCCGCCCCTGCAGCCCCGCATCGCCGGCGCGCGCTCAAGGCGATGGGCGTCCTGGCGCTGGCGGGCGGCGCAACCTGGAGCGCCGGCCAGTACACGCCTTGGCGCGAGTGGACGTCCGATCATCGCACCAGGGTGGGCGAACGCCGCAACCTCATATTGCCGGACGGCACGCGGCTGGCGCTGAACACGGACAGCGCCATCGACGTACGCTTTAGCGCGGCCGAACGCCGCGTGGCCCTCATCGCGGGGGAAATCCTGGTCGCCACCGCCCATGAAGCGCGCCCGTTCCTGGTCGAAACCGGCCACGGCACGGCGCGCGCGCTGGGCACCGAATACACCGTGCGCCTGCTGGACGCGTCGACGGAGGTGGGCGTCTACCAGGGCGCCGTGCAGATCCGCCCGCGCGACGACGCCGGCCACGGACTGACCCTGCAGGCGGGCCTGCGCGCGAACTATTCGTCGCACGGCGTCGACGCCCCCTCCCCGGCGGAGGAAAACCGCCTGGCATGGAAGGACGGATTCATCGTGGCGCGCGCCATGCGCCTGGACGACTTCATCGCCGAGCTCGGCCGCTATTGCCGGGATTCGCTGTCCTGCGACCCGGCCGTGGCCGGCATGCGGCTGTCGGGCTCGTTCCCGGTCAACGACATCGACAAGGTGCTGGCCGCGCTGCGCGCCACCCTGGACATCCGGGTCGAGGCCCATACCCGCCTCTGGGGCGGCAGGCGGCTGCGCCTGATCCCCGGACCCGACGCGGCGCGGGCCTGAGCCGCTGTTACAAAAAAACCGCTGGAAAACTGATCCGTTTTTCGTCGCCGCGGGTCATGGCTGGTGAGAACACAGAAATCCTCATCTACCCATCGAAAGGCCAGCACATGAATCACGTCCGGGCGCCCAAGCGCCAGTCCCCCCACTTCCTGCGGCGCACGGCCACGGCGCGTCTGGCCGGACGCATCGCCACCGGCGCCCTGCTCGCCGCGCCCGTCCTGGCGGCCCCGGTGGCCGCCTACGCGCAAGCCGCCCCGGCCCGCGCCTACAACATCCCGGCAGGCACGCTCGAAGACACGTTGGGCCGCTACGGACGCGAGGCCGGCATCGTGGTGTCGTTCAAGCCCGAAGTCACCGCCGGCCTGCAAAGCAGCGGGCTGCGCGGCAACTACGGTGCGCGGGCCGGGCTGGACGCCCTGCTGGCCGGCACCGGCATCCGGGTCCTGCCGCAGTCGAACGGCAGCTACGTGCTGGACCGCCCCGCGGGCGCCGGCATCGCGACCACCCAGCTTCCCGCCGTGACGGTGACCGCGTCGGCCGCCGATCCCCGCCTGCCGGCCCCCTTCGCGGGCGGCCAGGTGGCGCGCGGCGGCGGCCTGGGCGTGCTGGGCACCGGCGACGTGATGGACGTGCCGTTCAGCACCACCAACTACACGGCCGAAATGCTGGAGAACCAGCAGGCCCGCACCTTGGCCGACGTCGTGATCAACGAATCCTCGGTGCGCACGACGACCGCCAGCGGCGGCTTTTCCGACGAGTTCCAGATCCGCGGCTTTTCGGTGGCCGCCGGTGACGTGGGCTTGAACGGCCTGTACGGCCTCGCGTCGGCCAGCCGCATGCCCGCCGCCATCATGGAGCGCGTGGAAGTCCTGAAAGGCCCCGGCACGCTGATGAACGGCATCGGCCCCAGCGGCAGCATCGGCGGCGGCATCAACGTCGTCACCAAGCGCGCTGGCGATGAGCCCCTGACTCGCCTGACCACCACCTACCAGAGCAAGTCGCAACTGGGCGGCCAGCTGGACATGGGCCGCCGCTTTGGCGAAAACAATGAATGGGGCATCCGCGTCAACGGCGTCTACAACAACGGCCACACCAATATCGACGACGGCAAGCAGGAGCAAGGGATCGGCGCGCTGGCGCTGGACTACCGCGGGCCCCGCCTGCGCTGGTCGCTGGACGCCTACACCCAGCACGAAGACATCGACAACTTCCGGCCGCAGATCGGCTTCCAGTCGAACGTGACGTCGCTGCCGTCGCCGCCGTCCGGCCACCGCAATTTCTACCCCGGCACCAAGCTCAAGCTGAACGATTCGACCGTGGCCACGCGTCTCGAATACGACATCAACGATCACCTGATGGTCTACGGCGCCACCGGCTACCGCTACGGCACCGCCGAGCAGACCTTCCCGTCCGGTCCCGCGGATGCGCTGGGCAATTTCACGGTGTCGAACGCCTATTACGACTCGTACTCGCGCACCTGGACGGGCGACGTGGGCCTGCGCGCCCGCTTTGACACCTGGGGTGTGGGCCACACCGTGACCCTGTCCGCCACGCGCCTGGACCAGGAGTCCGGCAACGCTTATGTGACGTCTTCGGGCCCCGGCGTCCCGTCCAGCATCTACCGCCCCGCGCCGCTGCCCCCGGTCACCGCCTACCGCGGCGCGCCGCAGAAGGCGTCCAAGACGGAACTGACCAGCTACACGCTGACCGACACGCTGTCCTTCGCGGACGACACCCTGCTGATCACGGGCGGCCTGCGCAACCAGCGTGTCGCGCTGGACAACTATTCGACGAGCACCGGCGCGCGCACCAGCGCCTATGACGAAAGCGCGATCTCGCCGGTCGCGGGCATCGTGTTCAAGCCCGTCTCCAATGTGTCGCTGTACGGCAACTTCACCTCGGGCCTGACGCGCGGCGGCATCGCGCCGGCCACCGCCGCCAACGCCGGCCAGGTGTTCGCCCCCTACAAGTCCAAGCAGTACGAGGCGGGCGTCAAGGTCGACTGGGGCAAGGTGATCACCAGCGCCTCGGTGTTCCAGATCACGCGGCCCAACTCGATGACCGATCCCGACACCCGGATCTACAGCTTCGACGGCGAACAGCGCAACCGCGGCCTGGAACTGTCGGCCTTCGGCGAAGCCATGCCCGGCCTGCGCATGATGGCCAGCGCCACGTTCTACGACGCGACCCTCAAGCGCACCGCGGGCGGCGTGAACGACGGCAACGAGGCCAACGGCGTGCCGAAGCACACCTTCAACCTCGGGGTGGATTGGGACACGCCGTGGGTGCGCGGCCTGAGCCTGAACGCCCGCGTGATCCACACGTCGTCGATGGCCTTCAACGCGGCCAACACGCTGAGCCTGCCCTCGTGGACGCGCTACGACATCGGTGCGCGCTACAACACCGAGATCCTGGGCCGCGCCGTCGTGTTCCGCGCCAACATCGAGAACCTGTTCAACAAGGACTTCTGGATCGCCAGCGGCTCGTACGCCACGGTCTCCGCGCCGCGCACCTTCCTGCTGTCGGCGCAGATCGACTTCTGACGCCAGCCGGGCCGCGGCTTGCCGCCCCGGCCCGCGCCAAGGCCTGCCCGGCGCCCGGGCGGGCCGCGCCGCCTTACCGCGCCTGGGCCGCCAGGTATTCCCGCAACGTCTGCACCAGGGCCATCGCCGCCGGCGACAGGCTGCGGTTGCGCGCGGTCACCAGGCCGATCGACCGCTCGGCCACCGGCCCCGTCAGCGGCCGCTGCACGATGCCGTTCTGCGCCACCGCGCTGGCGGCGATCTCCGGCAGCGCCGCCACCCCGAATCCGCATTCCACCATCGCCACGATGGTCGTCAGGTGTTCGGCCTCGAACGCCGGCGTGAAGCGGATGCGGTTCTGCAGGAACGCCCATTCCGTGTACTGGCGCACGCTGCTGGGATGCACCATCGACACGTGCTCCGCCGCGGCCGTGTCGGCCCAGCGCAGCGGCCCTTTCGCGCGGGCCAGCGGATGGGCCTCGGGGATCAGCAGGATGAAGCTGTCCGACATCAGCGGCACGTAGTGCAGGTCGGCGTGCTGCGGATCGGCCGCCGTCAGCGCGAAATCCACTTCGCCCGCCCGCACCAGGTCGAACGCCGGACCCGACAGGGTGTCGCGCACTTTCAGCGCGACCTGGGGATGCGACTGGCGGTAGGTCATCAGCACGCGCGGCAGCAGGCGGGCCGCCAGCGACGGCAGCGCCGCCACCGACACCTGTCCCTGCTCCGCGCTGGAAATCCCGCCGACCGCGGCGATGGCGTCGCGAAACGCCGCCTGCAGGGTCGCGGCCTGCTGCAGGAAGACCTCGCCGGCCGCGGTCAGGCGCACCGTGCGTGTGGTGCGGTCGAACAGCCGCACGCCCAGCGCATCCTCGATGCGCTGTATCTGCGTAGACAGGGCGGATTGCGACAGGTGAAGCTGCCCGGCCGCCTGACGGAAGTTCAAGGTGCGGCCCAGCACCAGCGTGGTGTCGATGTCACGCATCGACAGATTGATCTGCACGGATTGTCTCCCGCCTTATTGATCTGATTTGCCGATCATTCTATTCAAAAATTCTGATTCATCAATCAACCGCCCTTCTCTACACTCGCCCCCAACGTAGTTCCAGATCCAGGAGAAAACATGCAAACAGACGCGAAGGCGCTGCCCAACCCGGGCGCGGCGCATGCGGTGGTGGTGGGCGGCGGCACGATGGGCGCCGATGTCGCCGTGGTGTTGACCCGCGCGGCCTGCCGCACGACGGTGATCGAATCCAATGCCGAGCGCGCGGCGGGCCTGCCCGCCCGCGTGGCGGAAAACCTGAAGACCATTGGGCGCGAAGCCAACGCCGCGCTGCTGGCCACGGCGCCGTCCCTGGACGAGGTGGACTGGTCCAGCGTCGACCTGGTGATCGAATGCATCCCCGAGCGCCTGGACATCAAGCAGGCGCTCTTCGCGGACCTGGCGCGGCGCGCCCGGCCCGACGCCATCCTGGCCAGCAACAGCTCCAGCTTCCCGATCAGCGCGATCGGCCAGGGCCTGGACACCCGTGGCCGCATGCTGGGCCTGCACTTCTTCATGCCCGCGCACCTGGTGCCGCTGGTGGAAGTGGTGCTGGGCGAGGCCAGCGACGACGCCTGCGCGGACAGCCTGATCAACTTCATGCGGCGCTGCGGCAGCGTGCCCGTGAAGGTCAAGCAGGACCTGCCGGGCTTTTTGGCCAACCGCCTGCAACACGCCTTGTCGCGCGAGGCCTTCGACCTGATCGACCGCGGCATCGCATCGCCGGAAGACGTGGACGCCGCCGTGCGCTTCGGCTTCGGCTTCCGCTTCCTGGCCGCCGGCCCGGTCATGCAGCGCGACCACGCCGGCATCGACGTCCACGCCGCGGCGGGCGCCACCATGTACCCCACCTTCTGCAATTCCGACCACCCGGCGCGCTGCCTGACCGAACGCGCCGCCGACGGGCGCTATGGCATGAAGGCGGGCGAAGGCTTCTACGCCTGGACGCCCGACACCATCGCGGCCGAACGCGCGCGCTACGACCGCCTGCTGCGCGCCGGCCTGGACCTTATCGCCCCCGAACTGCCGGAGATCCAGCCTTGAACGCCCCCGCCCTGCCACGCGCCGCGCTGGCCGACTCGCCCGTCATCATCACCGTGGCGCCCAACGGCGCCTACAAAAAGGCCGCCGACCATCCGGCCGTGCCGCTCACCGCCACGGACCTCGCGCGCGAAGCGCGCGAATGCCTGGAAGCCGGCGCCGCCATGATGCACATGCACGTGCGCAAGCCGGACGGCAGCCATCTGCTGGACGCCCAGGCCTATCGCGATGCGCTGGCCGCGGTGCGCCGCGAGGTCGGCGACGAACTGCTGGTGCAGGTGACCAGCGAAGCCGCGGGCGTCTATAAGGCCGCCGAGCAGATCGCGATGGTGCGCGAACTGCAGCCCGAAGCGGTGTCGATCGGCCTGCGCGAAATCGCCGTGCCCGACATCCCGGAAGCGGAACTGGCCGCCTTCCTGGCCTGGCTGGCCGAGCGGCGCATCATGACGCAGATCATCCTGTACGACGATGCCGACGTGCGCCGCTGGCTGTCGCTGCGCGCGCGCGGACTGGTGCCGCCCGGCGCCTGGTCGGTGCTGTTCGTGCTGGGCCGCTACAGCGCGGGCCAGACATCGTCGGCGTACGACCTGCTGCCCTTCCTGGCCGCGTACGACCACTCGTTGCCCTGGGCCATCTGCGCCTTCGGCCCCGAAGAAAACGCCTGCGTCACCACCGCGGCGGCCTTCGGCGGCCACATGCGCGTGGGCTTCGAGAACAACCTGAAGCTGCGCGACGGCGCCACCGCCCCCAACAACGCGGCGCTTGTCCGCCAGGCCGCGCAGGGCGCACAGGCGCTGGGCCGGCCGCTGGCCACGGCCTTGGACGCGCGCCGCATCTACGGGGCGATCGCCTAGCGTTCCGCCCCGCCTACGCTGCTCCGGGCGCCCGCCCGAAGCAGCGTTATTCACGCTTGTATATAGCGCTCGTTTTTCGCTTTATGTCGCTGTGTTGCAGCATTGACGTAGCGCAAAGCCATCTGCTAAAAAGTTCCGCATCCGCACGTTCAACGCAATACCCCAACGTATCTGCAGCGAGGTGGTGTGTGCAAAACGAGTCTGATGGCTACACAAAGCCCCAGGAATTCCGAAGTTTCCTCTTCCTGACGGCAGTCATGGCCCCCGTATTGACTGTCATCATCGTGGCGGGCTATGGATTCGCGGTCTGGTTCTATCAGCTTTTCGCCGGCCCCCCGGGAAGCTGATGCGACGCGACGGAACTTCCCCCATGTCCGCGCCCCCTCCCGCTGGGACTTCCACAGCCCCCCCCGAATTGCATATCGCCAGCCTGGTGGTGCATGCGACTCCGCGCCGGCTATCTGACGTCCGCCTTGCGGTGCTGGCCATCGCCGGCGCCGAAATCCATGGTGCTTCCGACACCGGCAAGCTGGTGGTCACCCTGGAAGCCCGCTCTACCGACGACATGATGGCGCGAATTTCCGAGATCCAGCGCCTGGACGGCGTGCTGGCGTCGGCGCTGGTCTACCAGCATTCCGATTCGCTTGCCGCGATGAACGAGGAGATTGAAGATGGCCATGGCTCGTAGAGACTTCATCAAGCAATCCGCCGCCGCTGCCGCCGCCACCGTGGCGGGCATTCCCATTGTCGGCTACACCCAAAACATCGTCACCGAATCCGAGGCCGCCAAGCTGAAATGGTCCAAGGCGCCCTGTAGGTTCTGCGGGACCGGCTGCGGCGTCAACGTCGCGGTGAAGGACAACCAGGTCGTCGCCACGCACGGCGATTTCAACGCCGAGGTGAACAAAGGCCTGAACTGCGTCAAAGGCTATTTCCTGTCCAAGATCATGTACGGGAACGACCGCCTGACCACGCCGCTGCTGCGCATGAAGGACGGCAAGTACGCGAAGGACGGCGAGTTCGCGCCGGTGTCCTGGGACACGGCGTTCGACGTCATGGCCGAGCAGTTCAAGCGGGTGCTCAAGGACAAGGGCCCCACGGCCGTGGGCATGTTCGGCTCGGGCCAATGGACGGTCTGGGAAGGCTATGCCGCGCTCAAGCTGATGAAGGCGGGCTTCCGGTCCAACAACCTGGACCCGAACGCGCGCCACTGCATGGCCTCGGCCGCAGTGGGCTTCATGCGCACCTTCGGCGCCGACGAACCCATGGGCTGCTATGACGACATCGAGAATGCCGACGCCTTCGTGCTGTGGGGCTCGAACATGGCCGAGATGCATCCCATCCTGTGGACCCGCGTCACCGATCGGCGGCTGTCCGCCCCTAAGACCAAGGTGGCGGTGCTGTCCACTTTCGAGCACCGATCTTACGAACTGGCCGACCTGACGCTGACCTTCACGCCGCAGACCGACCTGGCCATCCTGAACTACATCGCCAACCACATCATCCAGACCAAGCGCGTGAACCGCGACTTCGTGGACAAGCACACAGTCTTCCACGAAGGCAACACCGATATCGGCTACGGCCTGCGCCCCGACCATCCCTTGCAGAAGGCCGCGAAGAACGCCGACAAGGCGGGCGGCTCCAAGCCCATCACCTACGAAGAATTCGCCAAATTCGTCTCCAAGTACGACCTGGACTACACCGCCAAGCTGTCCGGCGTGCCCAAGAAGCAGCTTGAAGACCTGGCCGAGCTCTACGCCGACCCCAAGGTGCGCGTGACCTCGTTCTGGACCATGGGCTTCAATCAGCACACCCGCGGCGTGTGGGCCAACAACATGGTCTACAACATCCACCTGCTGACGGGCAAGATTTCCACGCCGGGCAACAGCCCTTTCTCGCTGACCGGCCAGCCTTCGGCCTGCGGCACGGCGCGCGAAGTCGGAACGTTCTCGCACCGCCTGCCCGCCGACCTGGTCGTGACCAACCCCAAGCACCGTGCCCACGCGGAAGAACTGTGGCAATTGCCCGCCGGCACCATCCCCGAAAAGGTGGGCGCGCATGCGGTGCTGCAGAACCGCATGCTCAAGGACGGCCAGATCAATGCCTACTGGGTCATGGTCAACAACAACATGCAGGCGGCCGCAAACCTGATGAACGAAGGGCTGCCGGGCTATCGCAATCCCGACAACTTCATCGTCGTGTCGGATGCGTACCCCACCGTCACCACTATCTCGGCCGACCTGGTCCTGCCCGCCGCCATGTGGGTGGAAAAGGAAGGCGCCTACGGCAACGCCGAACGTCGCACCCAGTTCTGGCACCAGTTGGTGAACGCGCCGGGCGACGCCCGTTCGGACCTGTGGCAGCTCATGGAGTTCTCCAAGCGCTTCAAGGTCGAGGAGGTCTGGCCTGCCGACCTGCTGGCCAAGAAACCCGAGTACCGCGGCAAGACCCTGTACGACGTGCTGTTCGCCAACGGCAAGGTGAACAAGTTCCCGAACACCGAACTCAATGCGGACTACGCCAACCAGGAATCCAAGGATTTCGGCTTCTACGTCCAAAAAGGGCTGTTTGAGGAATACGCGGAGTTCGGCCGGGGCCACGGCCACGATCTGGCACCCTTCGACAGATACCACGAAGCCCGCGGCCTGCGCTGGCCGGTGGTCAACGGCAAGGAAACGCTCTGGCGCTATCGCGAAGGCAGCGACCCCTACGTCAAGGCGGGGACGGGCTTCGAGTTCTATGGCAATCCGGACGGCCGCGCCGTGATCTACGCATTGCCCTACGAGCCCCCTCCAGAGTCGCCGGACGAGGAATATCCGTTCTGGCTGTCCACCGGCCGGGTCCTGGAGCACTGGCACTCGGGATCAATGACGCGGCGCGTCCCCGAGCTGTACAAGGCGTTTCCGAATGCTGTCTGTTTCATGCACCCGGACGACGCACAGGCGATGGGTCTGCGGCGCGGGGTCGAGGTCGAAGTGGTCTCGCGGCGAGGCCGGATGCGCACGCGGCTCGAAACCCGCGGACGCGACAAGCCGCCGCGCGGCCTGGTCTTCGTGCCTTGGTTCGATGCCGGGCAGCTCATCAACAAGGTCACGCTGGACGCCACGGATCCCATCTCGTTCCAGACCGATTTCAAGAAATGCGCCGTCAAGATCGTCAAGGTCTGAGCCCGGGAGACAGTCATGAAGATTCGCGTCACCGCAATTGCGATCTGCATCCTGTTCGGGTCGGCCGCCTGGGCGGCGCCGCCTTTCGAGGTGGTGGACCCCATGCGTGGCCCCACGCCCGTCGCGGACGAGGCGGACCCTCCCCTCATCAGCCCGATCGAGAACAAGGACATCAAGCGGATGCGCACCTACTCGATGCAGCCGCCCACCATTCCGCACAAGATCGACGGTTACCAGATCGACAAGAACTTCAACCGCTGCCTGACCTGTCATGCGCGCGTCAACACGGAAGTGACCCAGGCGCCGCCCCTGAGCGTCACGCACTACATGGACCGCGACAGCAACGTACTGGCCGAAGTGTCGCCGCGGCGCTATTTCTGTGTGCAGTGCCACGTACCCCAGGCGGAAGCCAAGCCGCTCGTGGCCAATGACTACCAGGACATCGACGTGATCCTCAAGCGCCTGACCGCCCCGGCGTCCGACAAGAAGTAAGGGACAGGAGCCAGTCATGCTCAAGCTCATCAAGCGTTACTGGAACATCATCCGCCGGCCCAGCGTGCATTTCAGCCTGGGCTTTTTGACCGTGGGCGGATTCATCGGCGGCATCCTGTTCTGGGGCGCCTTCAATACCGCCATGGAAATGACCAACACCGAAAAGTTCTGCACGGGTTGCCATGAAATGCGCGACAACGTGTACGCCGAGCTCAAGGGCACCATTCACTTCACCAACCGCTCCGGCGTGCGCGCACTGTGCTCCGATTGCCATGTGCCGCACAACTGGACCGACAAGATCGCGCGCAAGATGCAGGCGTCCAAGGAGGTCTGGGGCAAGATCTTCGGCACCATCGACACCCGCGAGAAATTCGTCGAAAAGCGGCTGGAACTGGCGCAGCACGAGTGGGCGCGCTTCAAGGCCAACGATTCGCTGGAATGCCGCAACTGCCACAACTACGAATACATGGACTTCACGCGCCAGAGCGTGCGCGCGCAGAACATGCATTCCACCTACCTGGCCGACAAATCCAAGACCTGCATCGACTGCCACAAGGGCATCGCCCACACGCTGCCGCACATCCCGCCCGGCCAGACCTCCGAAGCGACGCCGCCGGCCAGGGCGTCCCAAGAGGTCGCGAATGCGGCCCGCTGACGCGCCGGCGCCCGTGCTGAGCGCGCGCGGGCTCGCCAGCCGGCGCGGGGGGCCCGTCCCCGTGGATTTCGACCTGCACGCGGGCCAGCTGCTGCATGTGCAGGGCGCCAACGGCAGCGGCAAGACCACCCTGCTGCGCATGCTGGCCGGTCTGCTGCGTCCCCTGAGCGGCGCCGTGCAGCGTGCGGGCGCCGACATCCGGCGCGACCCCGCCGCCCACTTCGCCCGCACGGCATACCTGGGACATGGCAATGGCCTGTGCGGGGAACTGACCGCGCTGGAGAACCTGCGCTGCGCGCTGCACGTGGCCGGCACGCCCCATGGCGACGACGCCATCGCGGACTGCCTGCGGGCATGGCGCCTGGGCGCCTGCCTGCACACGCCGGCCGCCCGCCTGTCGCAGGGCCAGAGCCGCCGGCTGGCGCTGGCAGCCGTGGCGCTGGGCGCCAAGCCGCTGTGGCTGCTGGATGAGCCCGACGCGGGCCTGGACGCCGCCGGCCTGGACCAGTTGCGCCAATCGCTGGAAGCGCACCTGGCCGCTGGCGGCGCGGCCGTCGTCGCCTCGCACCGGCTGCCGGGCACGCCCGCCGCCCATACCCAAACCCTGAACATGGATGACTACGCGGATGCTGGCTACGCTGTCTCAGTTGGCGCTGCGTGAGGTCCGGCTGGCCTGGAGGCGACCGGCAGACACGCTGGGCGCCACGCTGTTCTTCATCGTCGCGGGCTCGCTGTTCCCGCTGGCGGTCGGCCCCGACCCCGCCCTGCTCCTGGCGATCGGGCCGGGCGTGCTTTGGGTGTGCGCCCTGCTGGGCATCCTGCTGAGCCTGCATCGCCCCTTCGCGCAGGACTACGACAACGGCGCCCTCGAACAGCTATTGGTGTCGCCGCACCCGCTGCCCCTGCTGGTGGGCGTGAAGCTGGCGGCGCACTGGTTCAGCAGTTGCCTGCCGCTGATCCTGGCCAGTCCGGTGCTGGCCCTGCAGTTCGGCCTGCCGCCCCATGCGATCAGCATCCTGGCGCTGTCCCTGCTGCTGGGCACGCCCACGCTGGCGCTGGTGGGCGGGCTGGGCGCGGCGCTGACGCTGGGCCTGCGCGGCGGCGCGCTGCTGCCGCTGCTGGTGCTGCCGCTGTATGTGCCGGTGCTGATCTTCGGCGCGGGCGCGGTGTCGGCCACGCACGCGGGCCTGGGCGCGGGGCCTCAGCTTTCCCTGCTGGGCGCCTGCCTGTGCCTGGCGATCCTGCTTTGCCCCTGGAGCGCCTCGGCGGCGCTGCGTGTGGCGTTGGACTGAGGCTGCCGCCATGCAAAACCAATCCGCCCTCGATTCCCGCGCCGCCCCGCGACGCGCGGGCTGGCTGCGCTACGCATCGCCCGCGGTGTTCTATCCGCTGGCCGGCAGGATGATCCCGTTCCTGGCGCTGGGCGCCGCGCTCTTCGCATGCGCCGGGCTGTACATCGGCCTGGTCGTGGCGCCCGTCGACAGCCAGCAGGGCGAGGTGTATCGCATCCTCTTCATCCACGTGGCCGCGGCCTGGATGTCGATGTTCCTGTACCTGGTGATGGCGGGCTACGCCGCGCTGGGGCTGATCCTCAACACGCGGCTGTCGTTCATGATGATGCGCGCGTTGGCGCCCACGGGCGCGCTCTTCACCTTCCTGACCCTGTGGACGGGCGCATTGTGGGGCAAGCCGACCTGGGGCACGTGGTGGGTGTGGGACGCCAGGCTAACGTCCGAACTGATCCTGCTGTTCCTGTACCTGGGCTTCATGGCCCTGCAGGCCGCCACCGACGACACGCAGCGCGCGGACCGGGGCGGCGCGATCCTGCTGCTGGCCGGCGTCATCAACGTGCCCATCATCTATTTCTCGGTGCAGTGGTGGAGCACCCTGCACCAGGGCGCCTCCATCAACCTCACCACGGCGCCCAGCATGGCCCGCATCATGGTGACCGCCATGCTGCTGATGGTGGCCGCCTTCTGGCTGTACAGCGCCGCGGTGGCGCTGGCGCGCGTGCGCGGCATCATCGCGGAGCGGGAGCCGGGCGCCGTGCAAGCGGGCAGCCCGCGGGAGGACGCCCGATGAGCTGGGACACCCTGTTCTCCCTGCAAGGGCACGGCCCGTTCATCCTGGGCGCCTATGGCGTAACCCTGGCGCTGATGGGGCTGGAAGTCTATACGCTGTGGCGGCGTGCGCGACGCCGCCGCGACGCCTCCCCGCCCCCGGCGGCGCGGAGGCGGCCATGAGCCCGCGCAAACGCCGCGCCTTCGCCATTGCCGGCGGCCTCTGCCTGCTGGCGCTGGCCGCGGCGCTGGTGCTCAATGCGCTGCAATCGAACCTGGTGTTCTTCTTCAGCCCGACGCAGGTCGCGGCGCGCGAGGCGCCTGCAAGCGGCAGCTTCCGCGTGGGCGGCCTGGTCGAACAGGGATCGCTGCGGCGCGAGGCCGACGGCCTGACGCTGCGCTTTGCCGTGACCGACACCGCGCATGTGGTGCCGGTGACCTATCAGGGGCTGCTGCCCGACCTGTTCCGCGAGGGCAAGGGCGTGGTGGTGGCCGGCAAGATGGGCGCGGACGGCGTGTTCCGCGCCACCGAGGTGCTGGCCAAGCACGACGAAAACTACATGCCGCCCGAGGCGGCGGACGCCGTCAAGCGCGCCGAGGCCGCGGCCGCCACCTTGAAGACGGAGACCCGATGATTCCCGAAATCGGCCTGTTCAGCCTGATCCTGGCGCTGCTGGCGGCGCTGTGCCAAGGCATCCTGCCGCTGATCGGCGCGGCCACCGGCTGGCAGGCGGGACTGCGCGTGGCGCGCCCGGCGGCCATCGGCCAGTTCGGGCTGACCACCGTGGCCTTCGCCTGCCTGGCGTGGTCGTTCGTGCACAACGATTTTTCGGTGCTGTACGTGGCCGCCAATTCGCATGCGGACCTGCCGGCCGCCTACCGCTTTGCCGCGGTCTGGGGCGGACACGAAGGGTCCCTGCTGCTCTGGCTGTATCTGCTGACGGCCTGGACCCTGGCCGTGGCGCTGTGCAGCCGGGGGCTGCCGCTGCCATTCGTGGGCCGGGTGCTGGCGGTGATGGGCTGGATCAGCGTGGGCTTCCTGCTGTTCATGCTGTTCCTGTCCAACCCCTTCGAACGCCTGCTCCCGCCCGCCATGGCCGGACGCGACCTGAATCCGCTGCTCCAGGATCCGGGCATGATCGTGCATCCGCCCATGCTGTACATGGGCTACGTGGGGTTTTCAGTGGCGTTCGCCTTCGCCATCGCGGCGCTGCTGTCCGGAGAACTGGACGCGCTGTGGGCGCGCTGGGTGCGGCCCTGGACCCTGGCCGCGTGGACGTTCCTGACCATCGGCATCCTGCTGGGCAGCGCCTGGGCCTACTACGTGCTGGGCTGGGGCGGATGGTGGTTCTGGGATCCGGTAGAGAACGCCTCGTTCATGCCCTGGCTGGCGGGCACCG
The DNA here is from genome assembly GCF_000236785.1 of Achromobacter arsenitoxydans SY8. Taxonomy (GTDB): domain Bacteria; phylum Pseudomonadota; class Gammaproteobacteria; order Burkholderiales; family Burkholderiaceae_B; genus Achromobacter; species Achromobacter arsenitoxydans. The sequence continues at coordinate 98,515 of NZ_AGUF01000040.1, forward strand.
CGCTGATCCATTCGCTGATCGTCACCGAGCGGCGGGGCGCGTTCCGCAGCTGGACCGTGCTGCTGGCGATCTGCACGTTTTCGCTCAGCATCCTGGGCACCTTCCTGGTCCGTTCCGGCGTGCTGACCTCGGTACACGCGTTCGCCGTGGATCCCGGCCGCGGGCTGTACATCCTGGCCTTCATGACAGTGGTCGTCGGCGGGTCGCTGACGCTGTATGCGTGGCGCGCGCCCTCGGTGGGACTGGGCGGCGGCTTCTCGCTGCTGTCGCGCGAGTCCCTGCTGCTGTCCAACAATGTCGTGCTCACCGTCGCGGCAGGCTCGGTGCTGCTGGGCACGCTTTATCCCGTCGTGCTCGACGTGCTGGATTGGGGCAAGATCTCCATCGGGCCGCCCTACTTCGAAGCCGTATTCGTGCCGCTGATGACGCCCGCGATTTTCCTGATGGGCGTCGGCCCGGTGGCCCGCTGGAAACAGGCCGAGGTCCCCGACCTGGGCCGGCGGCTGCGCGCCGCGTTCGTTGTCAGCGTGCTGACCGCCGTGCTGACGCCGCTGGCGATGCCGGGCCCCTCGCGCTTCGGGTCCCCCATGATCATCCTGGGCCTGTGGCTGGCCGCCTGGTCCGTGGCCAGCGCCGCCACTCACGCCTGGCAGCGCCTGACCGACGGCGACGGCGAGCTGCTGCGGCGGCTGGGGCGCCAGCCCCGGTCCTGGTACGGCATGCTGCTGGCGCACGCGGGCGTGGGCGTCTTCATCGCGGGCGTCACGCTGGCCAATGGCTACGAGGTCAAGCACGAAGTGCGGCTGGACGTGGGCGCCACCCGCGAAGCCGGCGGCTACCAGTTCACCTTTGCCGGCGTCGGCCCCGCGACGGGCCCCAACTACAGCGCGCAGCGCGCCGTCTTTCATGTCGTGCGCGACGGCAAGCCGGTGGTGACGCTGTATCCGGAAAAGCGCCTCTACACCGTGCAGGACATGGCGCTGAGCCAGGCCGACATCGACAGCGGCTTTTCCCGCGATCTCTTTGTAGCGCTGGGCGACCCCGTGGGCGACAACGCCTGGACGGTGCGCATCCAGGTCAAGCCCTTCATGACCTGGATCTGGACCGGGTGCATCCTGATGGCCCTGGGCGGCCTGCTGGCGGCCGGCGACGGACGCTACCGGCGCGCGCGGGAAGCGGACGCGAAGGCGCGGGCGCGTGAGACGCGCGCCCCCGCGCCCGGCGCGCCCCAGGCCAACGCCGGCCGCGCCGCGCGGGAGGGCTACTGATGCTGCGCTACCTGCTGCCGCTGGCCGCCTTCCTGGCCATGGCCGTATTCCTGGCGATGGGCTTGTCGCGCGATCCGCGCGCGGTTCCCTCGGCCATGATCGACAAGCCGGCCCCCGCCATCGGCCTGCCCGTCCTGCTGGAACCGGACAGGAAGCTGGACGTGGAATCGCTGCGCGGCAAGGTCTGGCTGCTGAACGTGTGGGCGTCCTGGTGCGGCCCCTGCAAGGAGGAGCTGCCGGTGCTGCGCGAGGCGGCGCAGCGCCACGGCATCGCGCTTTATGGCCTGAACTACAAGGACAAGCCCGACGACGCGCGGGACTGGCTGGCGCGCAACGGCAATCCCTACATTGCGTCGGCCAGCGACGTCGACGGCCGGGTCGGCATCGAATATGGCGTCTACGGCGTGCCCGAAACCTTTGTGATCGACGGGGCGGGCCGCATCCGCTACAAGCACCTGGGCCTGATCACGCCCGAGCTCTGGCGCACCCGCCTGCAGCCCGTCATCGAGTCGCTGCAATGAAAGCGCCGTCTTCCCCGTTCTTCGTCCTGCTGCTCGCCGCGCTGCTGCTGGCGGCCGCTGCAGTCCGCGCGCAGCCCGCGCCACCGCCCCCGCTGACGGCCGCGCAGGAACAGCGCGCCGACAAGCTGGCCCACGGCCTGCGTTGCCTGGTCTGCCAAAACCAGACGCTGGCCGAATCGAATGCGCCGCTCGCGCTGGACATGCGCAACCTGATCCGCGGCCAGTTGGCCGACGGCAAGACAGACGCGCAGATCATGAGGTTCTTCGAGGACCGCTATGGCGACTTCGTCCGCTACGACCCGCCCTTCAAGCCCATCACCTGGCTGCTCTGGCTGGGCCCGTTCGCCTTGCTGGCGGTGGGCTTCCTGGTGTTGGCGCGCACCCTCAAGCGCCGCGCCGGCGTGCGGCCGCCCCTGACCGCGGATGAACGCGCCCGCGCCGCCCGCTTTCTGGATCCCGGCCCATGACCACGCTCTGGCTTGCCGTCGTGGCCCTGCTGCTGGCCACCCTGTTCTGCCTGATCCCGCCGCTGCTGCGCCGCACGCCGGCCGCCGAGGGCGACACGGACGCGAGCGTGCGCGCGTTCTACCTTGCGCAGCGCGAACAACTTCGGCGCGACCTGGCCGGCGGCGCGCTGAGCGCCGAGGCGCATGCGCGCGCTGAAGAGGAATTGCAGCGCGATCTGCTGCAAGACCTGGCGCTGCGCCGCGCCCGGGGCGCGCCCGCGGGCGGACAGCGCGCCGGGATTGCCGCCGCCTGCCTGCTCAGCATCGCGATCCCGGTCGGCGCGGTGCTGCTGTACGGCCAGTTGGGCAATCCGCGCGCCGCCGCCGACCTGACGATGGCCCCGGCCGCCGAACCGCACGCCGCGGACACCGGCGGCGACATGGCGCTGGCCGTCAATGCGCTGGCGCAGCGCCTGCGCGCCGCGCCCGACGACCCCGACGGCTGGTACATGCTGGCCCGGTCCTATGAAACCCTGGGACGATTCAACGATGCGGTGGCCGCCTATCAGCAGGTGCTCAGGCTGGTGCCCGGCCAGCCTGCGGTGCTGGCCGACCTGGCCGACGCCCTGCTTTCCGCCAAGCAGGGCGAGCCCGACGAGGCCTCGATCGCGGCCGTGGCCCAGGCCCTGGACGCGCAGCCGGACCAGCCCAAGGCGCTGGCGCTTGCCGGGATGATGGCGTTGCGCCGGGGCGACCCGGGCGACGCGCTGGTGCATTGGGAACGCCTGCGGACGTTGTTGCCGCCCGACTCCGAGGCCGCGCGCCAGATACAGACCAATATCGCCCAGGCCCGCGCCATGGCCTCGGGCGCGCCCGTTGCGGAATCGGCAGCCGCTGGTTCGCAGACTGCTGGACTGCCGGGCACCGGGGCGCCGGCCGCCGGATCGCCAACCGCGAGCGGCGCCTCCGCCCCGCCCTCTTCACCCGCGCGCATCACCGGCCGCGCCCGCATTGCCGAAGCGCTGCGCGCTAAAGTCCAGCCCGACGATACCGTCTTCATCCTGGCGCGGCCTGCCGAGGGATCGCGCATGCCCGTCGCCATCCTGCGGCTGCGGGTGGCGGACCTGCCGCGCGACTTCGTGCTGGACGACAGCACGTCCATGTCGCCGCAGGCCACCCTGTCGGGGGCCGGCAAGGTGCAAGTAGAGATCCGGGTCAGCCGGTCGGGCGGCGCCGCCGCCCAGCCCGGCGACCTGAACGGCTTGCTGCCCGGTGTCGGCGTCCATGCCGAAGGCCTGGACCTGGTGGCCGACACCGTCCTTCCCTAGGCTAGGCGCGTTCGACCCGCGCCGGCAGGCCCTGGCGCACCGCCGCGCCCGATACCCAGTCGATCCAGACGTTGGCGTGTTCGCCGCGCGTGGCGTCGCCGAAGCCCAGGTCGTTCAGATTGACTCCCGCCGCCAGCGCCGGATCGTGCGGCATGGGCTTGCCGTCCACGGTATGCGCGCGGGCGCCCAGCTCGGTATGGCCGTAGCCGTGCTCGATGCCCAGCGCGCCCGGCTGGATGCCGTCCCGCAGCAGCGCCAGCCCGGTCACCGAGCCGCCCGGCGTCACGATGCGCACCTTATCGCCGTTGCGGATGCCCAGCCGCTCGCCATCCTGGCGGTTGATCGACACCGGGTTGTGCGGGTGCACCTGGCGCAGCCGGTTCACGCCGATCGACATGGAACTCATCAGGTTGGACTTGAACGAGGTGAGCAGGAAGGGCCAGTTCTGCGCCGGATACTCCGCCCGCATGTCGCGCCCGTCGGCCAAGCGCGTCGGGTACCAGGTGGGACAGCCGCTGTAGCGCTCGCCCGTCATCGCATGGCGAAAGCCCGCCAGTTCCTCGCTCCAGACGTGCAGCGGCTTGGCGTAGGCCACGCGCGTCCGCCGTCCCTGGCCGCCGTCCGTCCAGGCGTCCTCCATTCTGTCGAAGCGGCCGCCGCGGCTCATCAGCATGGCCACCTGCCGCCATTCGCCCGGCTTGAGCTTCTGCTGCAAGAGCGGCGCATAGCGATCGACGCCGGTCAGCGCCATGTCGTCGTCGCTGGCCTCGGCCACGGGACGGCCGGCCGCGAAGGCGATGTTGGCCATGCCCCGCAGGAAGAAGTCCTCGGGCGTATCCAGCGCGTACTTGGCGCCGTCCTTGTCGGAAATGGCGCCGGCGCCGAAGCCCGGCATGCCCAGGCGCTTGGCGCAGGCGATCAGGAAGGTCTCCAGGCACACCGGCTCGTTCGTGGCCGTGCGCGCCACGCGCGGCGTCACGGCCGGCCAGCGCACGGTGGACGCCTTGGCGACCACGTCGGCCCAGGGCGCCGACACGCCCCAGCTTTCGTAGGTAACCGTGTCCGGCACGATGTAGTCGGCCAGCGCGTTGGTCTCGTTGATGAAGGGGTTGATCGACACCGACAGCGGCAGGACGCGCGGATCCTTCAGCTTGTCCAGGGCAACGCTCTTGAACCCGGCAATGCCGTAGACCGGATTGCTCATATGGTTGAACCAGACCTTGGCCCGGTACGGATACCCGGCCAGCGCGGACGCCAGCATCTCGGAGCTGAGGCCGCCCGTGGCCGGGTACCACGGCGCCGCCGCCGGATAGGCGGGCTGCCCGGCCGCCTTCTTGCGCTTGAATTCGCTGGACTTCTCGTACGGGAAGCGGTTACGCGACAGCGACACGCCCTTGGGCGTGGCCTTGTTGGCGAAGCCGGCGATGTTGTAGCGCGGCCCCGCGCCATAGGGCGGGAACGGGCCGGCGTCCAGCACCAGCCCGCCTTCCACGTTCAGGTTGCCCACCAGGGTGTTCAGCATGGCGATGGCGTAGGCGGTATAAAAACCCGCCCCGCTCATGGTGCCGCCATGCGCGTCGGCCACGGCGCGCTTGCCATGGCTGGTGAAGCGCTCGGCCAGCGACGCGATCTTCGCAGCCGGCACGCCGCACAGGTCGGCGTACTCGTCCAGCGACTTGCGGCGCGCCTCTACGCGCAGCAGCGACAGCGACGTGCAAACGCGCACGGGCGCGGACACGCCGGCCATGCCCGGCGCGTCGATTGCGTCATCCACGAACAGCTCGGCCGGCGAGGCCGCCGTGTGCGGCGCCAGCGTGCCGTCCGCAAGACGCACGACATACACGTCTTCCCACTTCTCGTCCGCATCGGCCGGACGCGCCCAGCCCATGTCCGCGCCGCGCAGAAAGCTCCCCAGGCGCGGATGGCCGGCCTCGGCCACCACCAGGTGCGTCGCGTTGGTCCAGCCCGCCTCGCCCGCCGCCTTCATCGCCGCGGGGCCGGGTTGCGCCAGCATGCGGGCGTCGAAGCGCTCGTTGTCCAGGATCCAGCGGATCAGGCCCATGGCCAGCGCCAGGTCGCTGGCCGGATTGACGGCCACCCATTCGTTGCCCGATCCCGCCGACAGGCTGGACGACGCGGGCAGCACCGGCGACACGACCACATAGGTAAAGCCGGATTCCTCCGGCCGCACACGCGCTTCCGCCAACTGGCGGGCCTGGCGCTGGAACGGGTTGCCGGCCTGCGCCGGCGCCGCGCCGATAAACAGGCCAAAGCGCGCGTTGTCCCAGTCGGGCTTGCCGTGCGGCATGCCCTTCAGATCGCCCAGAGCCGCGCCCGCGCCCACGCGGAAACTCTGTCCGCAATAAGAGCCGTGGTTGCTGAAGTTGACGGTGCCGAACGACTGGCCGGCAAAGCGCTGGATCAGCGGCGTGCGGCCTTCGTTGGAGGCGTCGGTGAACAGGAACTGGTTCACCTTGGCGCCGTATTCAGGATTCTGCGGGTCCAGCGGCGTCTCGCGGTCGTAGATCGCGCGCAGCCCGTCCACATGGCCCTCGCCGAACAGGTCGCCGCCTTCGCACACTTCCTCCACCAACTGCTCGAAGCTGATCGTCTGCCACTTGCCTTCGCCGCGCTTGCCCACGCGCTTCATGGGCTGCAGCACGCGGAAGGGGCTGTGCATCTGCTCCAGCATGGCCGAGCCGCGCGCGCACGACGTGGCGCGGCCTTCCAGACCGTTGTCGCCGCCCAGTTGCGCATAGACGTCGCGCACCGGCGTGTCCATGGCGGCGGGCCGCGTCGTGGCCAGCGGATGATAGGGATTGCCGGCCACGCGCAGGATGCGGTTTTCGGCCGTGTCCACGCGCAGCCGCACGCCGCACTGCGTCCAGCAGCCCAGGCAGCTGGACGGGCTGACCGTCTGGCCCGGCTGCGCGCTAAGCAGGCCCGACAACGGGTCGATGCGGAATTCGGGGGTGAGCGAGTTGCCGCGCACGGCGTGCGCCGTGGGAACGCCCGCGGTGCCCTGCGCCAGGCCCTTGACGGCCTTGGTCACGGTTTCGCCGTAGCCCGCCGCGAACGCCGCCATGCCGCCGGCCACCAGGCCGCCGCGCACCATCAGTTTGCGCCGGGCCTCGTCGCGAGGCTGGTCCGGGCCATCGTCCGCGGGGCGGCGCTTGTCGTCTTCGTGTTGATTGTCCATTGCTATCTTTTCCCTGTTCTTTCGTCTTGCGGCCGGTCTCAGGCCGCCACGGCGCGCGCGCGGGCGGGGAACAGCTCCAGCGCCCAGGTCACGGCCGCAACCAGCGCGACGCACAGACCCAGCACGCCGACCATGCCCAGCAGCCCGTCGCTGCCCCACGGCATTTCGTACAGGTAGAGTCCGGCGCCGTACTTGGGCACGCCCTGCACGCTCATGAAGACCACCCAGCGGAAGATCCACGCCGCGCCCAGCATGGTCAGCGCCAGCGCGGCCGACGGCAGCGGCGCCGCCAGCGTGCGCCAGGGGCGCTGCAGCAGCGCGATGATGCAGAAGACCGTGATCACCGCGCCCGCCAGGCTGACGCGCCATATCGGAAAGTCGGCGAACAGGCGCAGCGCGGCGTCGAACGACGGCTCCAGGCCCACCACGCCCAGCACGGCCCAGGCGCCCGCGCCCAGCGCGATCAGCACGATCGCGGTCACGCTCAGGCGGCGCAGCATGTCCACCGGCAGCGCGCGCATGCCGCCCGGCAGCCAGCGCCCGACCAGGAACATGGCGCCCAGCGCCCCCAGCCACGCCGTCAGCGCAAAGTTCACCGGCAGGAATACGGTGTGCCACAGGGGCCGCGAACGCAGCACCATCACCTCGGCGCCCGTGTAGACCAGGATCGACAGCGCGGACAGCGCCAGCGCCACGGCGACCACGCGCACCCAGCCCATCCGCCCCCACCACCAGGCCGCGCAGAACAGCAGGGCCAAGGTCACGAACACCGGCAGCAGCAAGGCGCCCAGCCACATCCACGACCACGGCGTAACATGCGCATAGAAGTGCCAAAAGCGGCCGGGCTGATGCAGGTCGGCAAGCAGCGACACGGGTGCGGCGATGGCGCTGACCAGCAGCACCGTCGTCGCGGCCGGCAGCAGGCGGCGAGCCGACGAATCCGCGCGCCCGAAAGCCGCAAAGGCGGCCGTCAGCGCGGTGGTGGCGGCAATGCCGATCAGGAAGAAATACTGCACGGCCCAAGGCAGCCAGGCGGCGTCGTAGACCGGCGTAAGCAATTCAGAGATTTGCATGAGAGTCCCCTTCGATGGCTCAGTGGCCGCCCGCCAGGCGCACGCCGGCCTGGCCGTCCACCTGATGCACGAACGCATCGGGCAGGCCGATGTAATAGACGTGGGGGTCGGTCTTCATCTCGGGCTTGAGCACCTTGATGTCGGCCTTGTGCTCGGCCAGCAGGCGCGAGATGGCGCTGTCGGGATCGTTCAGGTCGCCGATCACGCGCGCGCCGCCGACGCAGCTTTCCACGCAGGCCGGCAGCAGGCCGGCTTCCAGGCGGTGTTCGCAGAACGTGCACTTGTCCGCGGTCTGGGTCTCGTGATTGATGAAGCGGGCGTCATAGGGACAGGCCTGCACGCAGTAGCCACAGCCGACGCAGCGTTCGTTGTCGACCAGCACGATGCCGTCTTCCCGCTGAAAAGTGGCCTGCACCGGACAGACCGGCACGCAGGGGGGCTTGTCGCAGTGGTTGCACAGGCGCGGCAGCATGACCATGGCGCACGGGCCGCCGGCATCCGGCGTCACTTCGTACTGCAGCACGGTCGTGCGGAACTGCCCGATCGGGGGCACGTTCTCCAGCGAACAGCTCACCGTACAGGACTGGCAGCCGATGCATTTGCGCATGTCGACCACCATGCCGTAGCGCTTGCCGGCCATGCCGGGCCGGCGCGGCGGCTGGCCGTTGATGCCGGTCGCGGCTTCCGCGTGGATGGGAATGACGGTGGCGGCGGCGCCTAGCCCAAGCAGGCCTTTTAGAAAGCCGCGCTTGCCCGGGAGAGGGGTTTCCGGGGGGCTGTTAGGGGTGTGCATAGATAAACTCCGAAACATATAGCTGTTACGGAAATTAACTTATCACCCGTAGTTATATAGAGCCTTGATATCAGTCAATGGGGACAGATTAACAACAGGCTTTGGCCCAACGCGGCGCATTAACGATCCGAAATCGTCAGCGCCGGCGCCCAGGCCGCCAGCTTCTGGTCGAACGACGCAGCGGCATGGGCCGGACTGGTGGAAGGCAGCTCGACATACTGCAGGGGCGCGCCGGCCAGGCGAGGCAGCACGTGGCGGCGGTACATCGCGGCCGCCTTGGCGCCGTTGAAGCAGATACGGACGATGGACGGATGGCTGTCCAGGAACTGCTGGAAGTCGTTGGGCACGAGCGTGTCGCCGCGGATATCGGCGTCCAGGCTGCCGGGCCGCTCGCAGGCCTGCAGCACGTCCCAGAGCGCCACGCCGCCCGCTTGCAGCGCCTGCAGGCGCGCGGGGTAGTCCAGCCCGGGATCAAATCCCAGGATGCGGGCCGCCAGCGGCCAGAACGCGTTGCGCGGATGCGCGTAGTACTGGACCTGCCTGAGCGAGGCGACGCCGGGCATGGATCCCAGCACCAGCACGCGCGCCCCGGCGGAGGCCACCGGGGCAAAACCCCACACCTGTGCATCGCGCCGGCCCAGGGCGCTGTTCGAATCTGATTCCATTTTCGGGAGCATACTTCCCAGGAAAATCCCGGCGCCCTGCTCCCCACCCGATCGTCCGATCCATGGAACAGTGCTTATCGGTTTTGGGGTCTACCGGAACTATCGTTCCGCCCTTATCTTCATTCTTATGACGAACGGCCCCGATGGGGCCGCGCAATAGGAAACCTCATCATGAAGAAGATTCTCGGTTTGCATGCCAGCCCCCGTCCCCACTGGGTGGGCGACGGCTTCCCGGTGCGCTCCATGTTCTCGTACAACGACAAGGGCAAGAACACCAGCCCCTTCCTGCTGCTGGACTACGCCGGCCCGGCCGAATTCGGACCGGCCAGCCAGCCTCGCGGCGTCGGCCGGCATCCGCATCGCGGCTTTGAAACCGTGACCATCGTCTACAGCGGCGAAGTCGAGCACCGCGATTCCACCGGCAACGGCGGCGTCATCGGTCCCGGCGACGTGCAATGGATGACGGCGGCCTCGGGCATCCTGCACGAGGAGTTCCATTCCCATGCTTTCACCCGCACGGGCGGCAAGCTGGAAATGGTGCAGCTCTGGGTCAACCTGCCCGCCAAGGACAAGAAGGCGGCGGCGGGCTACCAGGGCATCCTCAGCGCGGACATTCCCGTGGTAGCGCTGCCGGACGACGCCGGCTCGCTGCGGGTAATCGCGGGCAGCTATGCCGGCCAGGCCGGACCGGCGCGCACCTTCACGCCGATGGACGTGTGGGACGTGAAGCTGGCCGCGGGCAAGTCGGCGACCTTCCCCATCCCCGCGGGGCGCAACAGCATGCTGGTGATGCTGCGCGGCACGGTGCTGGTCAACGGCGAATCGGTCGCTCGCGACGCGCAACTGGCCCTGTTCTCGCAAGAGGGCGAGGACATCACCGTCGAAGCCAACAACGACGCGGTGTTCCTGGTCCTGAGCGGCGAGCCGATCAATGAGCCGGTCGTCGGCTACGGGCCCTTCGTGATGAACTCGCAAGAGGAAATCGTGGAGGCCATCCAGGACTTCAACGCTGGACGTTACGGCCAGATGCACTGAGGCCGGCTGGACGCGCGCCTATCCGTCGGTATGCACCGGACTCAGCTTACTGACGCGATAGGCGCCCGGCAAGTTCTTCGGCATCGTCATCGCCTTGATGCTGGCCCTCTCGTTGGCCGTGTGCGGCCTGGAGACTGCCTTGGCGAGGCACGCTGGGTGCCTGGCCTGCGCTTCTAGGACGCAGTGCTTTGAAAATGGTCGTGAATTAGACGAACCATCAGACGTGCGGCCGGCGAAAGAGGTGCGTCAGTCCTGTAGACGATCTGGAACTCTCTGACGATGTCGGGATCGGTAATGGGCGCGATGCAGAGGTTGTGTGCTCGCGCGTCAAAGAGCGCAGGCATCACTGTCACGAAGGCGGCGGTTTGCACCAGGCTGATCATGGTCGCGAGCTGGTCCACTTCCAGCTTTCAAGGCCGGGGAATCCCATTCGCCTGCAGAACGCCGTCGATCTGCAGGCGCGTTGAACTGAGAGGATTCAAGCCTATTACAGGAAGATCGACCAGTTGGCGCCAGGTTACCTTCCTAATAGCGGGCTCCGCACCCGATCGCTTTGCGTACACCAGGTTGAAGTCGTACGTGGCGACCTTTTGCACGGTGAGGGACTCCGGAAATGGGACGGGGGTCGTCACTCCAAACTCGACCTCGCCGTTTTCCACGAGTTTCGTCACGACCGTCGCATTCGCATCGCGAATGCGCACATAAGTACCCGGATACGCTGCATAGAAGGCCGGAAGCACCTTGGGAATGACGGAATATCCGACCGATGCGACCGTACCGAACGCCAACGTGCGCCCCTCGCCCTTTGCGGACCGGGCGGCTTCCGCCAGCGATGCGTCGAGCGAACTGATCGCCGGAAGCACGCGTTCGTACAGGGCTTTGCCAAGCGGAGCAACCACCAGCCGGCGCGTTGTGCGCTCGAACAGTTTGCCCCCTATCTCACTTTCCAGCTTCGCGATGCGCCTGCTAAGCGCCGACGTAGTGATGCACAGCACCGATGCAGCCGCAGTGTACTGACCGCAGCGCACCAGGCAGCAGAACGCCCGCAGATCGTCGATGTCGTAATTTATTCCCATACCGCAATAATTGTTGATATTTATTCGATTGACGAAAATATAGCCTGGAAAGCATTCTTCGGTCCTCGATAGCAGGACGGATTTATGCAACTAAGCGGCGTTTCATTGAAATCGGTGAGCTCCTTTTTTATTGAAGGAAGCACTGCAGTGCTTGAAGGCTTGCCCATAGAGCACAGAAGCATGGTCCTTAACGGGTACCCGCGGGAAGTCGATCCGAATGGCGAACACGTGTACGGGCAGATGTATGTCCAGGAGTTCCGCCTGACGAACCCGCGTCATCCCGAGCCGGTGCTGCTTTGGCACGGCGGCGGCATGACGGGATGCACTTGGGAGACCACGCCCGACGGCCGACCCGGCTGGCTCATGCGCTTTCTGGAAGCGGGCTACGACGTCCTCGTCAGCGATGCGGTCGAGCGCGGTCGTTCGTCGTGGGCAAGGTTCCCCGAGGTCTACAAGGATTCCCCCGTGTTCCGACCAAAGAAAGAGGGTTGGACGACGTTCCGGATTGGTCCTGAATACAGCCCCGATCCGGCCGCGCGGATCGCGTTCCCCGGACAGTTGTTTCCTGTGGAGCACTTCGATTCATTTGTGAACCAATGGGTCCCCCGCTGGCCTGGCCATGAATCGCTGATCCTCGCAGCGTATGAGGCGCTCGTTGATCGCATTGGGTCCTGCCACATCGTGGCGCACAGTCAGGGGGCTGGTTTTGCAGCCGAAATAGCGCGGCGGCGGCCCGATTCGGTCGTATCTGTGGTCGGCGTTGAGCCGGGAGGGATGCCCCGGCCGGCATCGACCGGCCGACTACCCCGGCACCTGATCGTATGGGGGGACTTTATCGAGCCATCCGGCGCCCATTGGACCAACTACCGACGGCAGGCCGACGAATACCTTGCGAGTATCGCCTCGCGCGCCGACATCACGGTCATCGACTTGCCGGCAGACGGAATCAAGGGCAACTCGCACTTTCCCATGATGGATCGCAACAGCGACAAGGTCTTTCAGCGCGTAGACGCTTGGATCAGTCGATAGATGACCACAATCAACACAACGGAGACAACATGAATCGCCTTAATTTTGCTGTTCGCACCATCGCTATCGGCCTGGGACTGGCCGCATCCAACAGCTTTGCGGCAGAGGGGTATCCCACGCAACCCGTGAAGATGATTGTCGGTTATGCGCCTGGTGGCTCCGTCGACACCTTTGCGCGTATCGTCGCCCCAAAGTTGGGTGCCGAGCTCGGACAGCCCATCGTCATCGAGAACGTCCCTGGAGCTGGTGGAATTATCGCGGTAACCCGCGCCGTGAATGCAAAGCCGGACGGCTACACCATCCTGATGGGAATTGTCTCTGACGTTGTGATTGCCCCCCTGGTGCAGAACTCCGCCAAGTACACCTACAAGGATTTGACCGCTATCGCCCCATTGGGGATCAGCGGTGTTGGTTTGGTCGCGAATCCTCAATTGGGTATCCGAACGTTTGGAGACCTCATCCGGCGTGCAAAGGCGGAGCCCGGAAAACTCACCTACGGCGCGACTGGCGTCGGCTCATTGCCCGCGATCGCGATGGAGAGCTTTAAGAAGACGACCGGCGCCGATATCACGTTCATCCCGTACGCCAGCGCGTCTAAGATCGCGACGGACGTAATTGGCGGCAACGTAGATCTGGCGATTTCGGGGTTGCCCGCCCTCCTGGAATTCATCAAGAGTGGCCGGGTGACGCCTATTGGCGTCATGAGCCACGAGCGAGACATTGGCAACCTGGAGATGCCCTCCGCAGGCGAAACGCCTGAGCTCAAGGGCATGGATTACTACTTTTGGACAGGGATCTTCGCTCCTGGCGAGACGCCCGAGCCAGTCGTGAAGAAACTGAACGCAGCTTTCGCGCGTGTCATGGCCCAACCTGACGTACAGGAGCGGTTCAAAGCACTGGGGGTGAAAGTAAGTCCGCCGACAAGTCCTGGTCAGTTCGGACAGTTTGTCGCCAATAGCCACCAGCAATGGGCAACTGCAATCCAGGAAGCCGGCGTTCCCAAGCAGTAGCAGCTTTGCGCGGACAGTGGGGCAAACGACTCGCGCGACGCTAGCCCTGCTCCACCCGCCGCCACACGCTCGCCAGCCAAGGCTGCTGCTCTCGCGGCAGCCCGTCCGGCCGGTAGTAGTGTTCAAGCTCCTGGAAGCCGGCCTGTTCCAGCAGGGCGCGCCATCCGTCCAGATCGTGGTACGCCCCATAGCGCCCGCGATTCCAGCCTTCCTGGTTGCCGCCCCGGGGATTCGAGCTGAACAGCACGCCGCGCGGCCGCAAGGCGTTCCGCAGCTCGCGCAGCACCCGCGGCAATTCCTGTCCCGGCACATGGAACAGCACGGCGTTCGCGAAGATGCCGTCGAAGCGCCCGGCCGGCAGCGCCAGCCGCAGGAAATCCTGGTGCCATACCTCGCAGCCGCTGGCCGCCCGCGCCATGCCGACGAAGCGCGGCGCGCCGTCCAGGCCCACCGGCCGATGGCCTAGCGCGGCGAACGTCTTCAGGTCGCGGCCCGGCCCGCAGCCCAGGTCCAGGATGTCGTACGGCGGTTCGCCCTCGATGTGGCGCAGCAGCGCGGCGATATTCTGGCTGACGTCGTGGTCGCGCGTGCCGGCTTCGAACGAGACGGCGTTCTCGTCGTAGTGAGCCAGGGTCAGGGCGGAGATCTTGGCGAGGTCTTCGGGATCGAGTTTCATGGAACGATTGTGCATGAAAGGCGCCTATCGTGGCCGGCGCGCTGGACGGCATCGCCGCTGGCGGACGCGCCTGAACGCCGGCAGCGCCAGGCCGCCGGCAAGATCGCCGGCCTGGCCGACGGCCCAATAAAAAACCCGCCTGCTAGGTGAAAGCAGGCGGGTTTTCAGTGTGGGAGCCTGGTAACGTCAGGCCGCCAGGCGCCCTTCGATCTGCGTCTTGGTGGCCGGAAGTTCGTCGGGCAGGCCCTGGGCCAGCTGGCCGAACAGTTCCTGGTGCAGCGCCAGTTCGTCGCGCCACGCGGCGGCGTCCACCGACATGACCTGCTCGAACTTGTCCGGGCTGAATTCCAGGCCGGTCCAGTCGATGTCCTGGTAGCTGGGCGAAATGCCGAACACCTGGTCCACGCCCTTGGACTGGCCGTCGATGCGGCCCAGCATCCAGCGCAGCACGCGCATGTTGTCGCCAAAGCCCGGCCACACGAACTTGCCGTCCGGCCCCTTGCGGAACCAGTTCACGCAGTAGATGCGCGGCAAGGTGGCGCCGGCGGCTTCCAGCTGCTTGCCCAGCTTGAGCCAGTGGCCGAAGTAGTCGCTCATGTTGTAGCCGCAGAACGGCAGCATGGCGAACGGATCGCGGCGCACCACGCCTTGCTGGCCGGCAGCGGCGGCGGTGGTTTCCGAGCCCATCGTGGCGGCCATGTAGACGCCTTCGACCCAGTTGCGAGCCTCGGTGACCAGCGGCACGGTGGTCGAGCGGCGGCCGCCGAAGATGAAGGCGTCGATGACCACGCCCTTGGGGTTTTCCCATTCGGGGTCGATGGACGGGCACTGCGCGGCCGGCGCGGTGAAGCGCGCGTTCGGGTGCGCGGCCTTGCGGCCGGTTTCGCGCGCGATTTCGGGCGTCCAGTCCTTGCCCTGCCAGTCGACCAGGTGCGCGGGCGGGGTGTCGGTCATGCCTTCCCACCAGACGTCGCCGTCGTCGGTCAGCGCGACGTTGGTGAAGATGACGTTGGCCTTGAGCGTGGCCATGGCGTTGAAGTTGGTCTGCTCGCTGGTGCCCGGCGCCACGCCGAAGTAGCCGGCCTCGGGGTTGATGGCGTGCAGGCGGCCGTCCGGGCCCGGCTTGATCCAGGCGATATCGTCGCCGATGGTGGTGACCTTCCAGCCGTCCATGCCCTGCGGCGGGATCAGCATGGCGAAGTTGGTCTTGCCGCAGGCCGACGGGAAGGCGGCGGCGACGTGGTACTTGCGGCCCTTGGGCGAGGTGACGCCCAGGATCAGCATGTGTTCGGCCAGCCAGCCCTGGTCGCGGCCCATGGTGGACGCAATGCGCAGCGCGAAGCACTTCTTGCCCAGCAGCGCGTTGCCGCCGTAGCCCGAGCCGTAGCTCCAGATTTCGCGGGTCTTGGGGAAATGGACGATGTACTTGGTGGGGTTGCACGGCCAGGCCACGTCGGCTTCGCCGGCGGCCAGGGGCTTGCCCACGGTATGCAGGCAGGGCACGAAGTCGCCGTCCGTGCCCAGCACGTCATAGACCTGCTTGCCCATGCGCGTCATGATGCGCATGTTGACCGCCACGTAGGGGCTGTCGGACAGTTCCACGCCAATGTGCGCGATGTCCGAGCCCAGCGGGCCCATCGAGAACGGCACCACATACAGCGTGCGGCCGCGCATCGAGCCGTCGAACAGGCCGTTGAGCGTGTCGCGCATTTCCGCGGGATCGGCCCAGTTGTTGGTGGGGCCGGCGTCTTCCTCGCGGTCGGAACAGATGAAGGTGCGGTCTTCGACCCGCGCCACGTCGGACGGGTCGGACCAGGCCAGGTATGAATTAGGGCGCTTCGCGGGGTTCAGCCTGCGCATGGTGCCGGCCTGGACCATTTGTTCGCAAAGGCGGTCGTACTCTTCCTGCGAGCCGTCGCACCACACGACATGGTCCGGCTTGGCCAGCGCGACGAAACTGGCGACCCAGTCGATCAGTCCGCGGTGCTTGACGTACGCGGGTACGTTCAAGGCTGCCAGTCCCCCGTCCAAAGGCTTATTCATTGGGGTTATCTCCATACTAAGGCTAATGGGCATACGGCCCCAATTGCGTGGGGCCGTATACAGTTTGCGCCATCATACTTGCAGCGCCGGGCAACCCGTCAACCCATCCTCATGGAGGAGATTGTCACCGGGTGAGACGATTCAGGCCGCGCTTTCATCGCGCAGCGCCTTGCGGATAATCTTGCCGGTCGCGGTGGTCGGCAAACTGGTTACAAAGCGGATGACGCGCGGGTACTCGTGCGCCGCAAGACGCGTGCGCACGTGCTCCTGCAGCGCCTTGACCAGCGCGTCGTCGCCCTCGTAGCCCTCGTTCAGCACGACGAACGCCGCCACGACCTCGGTTCGCTGGGCGTCCGGCAGGCCCACCACCGCCGCCATCCGGACGGCCGGATGCCCGATCAGGCAGTCCTCGATGGGCGCCGGGCCGATCCGGTAGCCGGCGCTGGTGATGACGTCGTCGTTGCGGCCGACAAAGCGGATGAAGCCCTGCGCATCGCGCACGCCGATGTCGCCGGTCAGCAGGTAATCACCGACGAACTTGTCGGCGGTCGCCTGCGGGTTGTTCCAGTAGCCCAGGAACATGACGGGGTCCGGCCGCTTTACGCCGATGTTTCCCTCTTGTCCATCCGCCACCTCGGCGCCCGTGTCATCCACAATAGCAACGCGATGGCCGGGCGCGGCCCGCCCGATCGCCCCGATGCAGGGGTCGAACAGCGACGAGCACGAGGACACCAGCATGTTGCATTCGGTTTGGCCATAGAACTCATTGATGGTCACGCCCAGGACGCGGCGGCCCCAGTCGATCAGCTCGGCGCCCAGAGACTCGCCGCCGCTGGCCACCGACCGCAGCGCCCGGGGGCCGGCCGCCTCGGGCCACTCGCAGCCGCGCATCATCTTCAGCGCGGTGGGCGGCAGGAAGGTGTGCGTCACGCCGTGGCGCGCCATGAGTTCCAGCGCCGAGGCCCCGTCGAATTTCTCGAAGCGCCGCGCCAGCACCGGCACGCCGTGGTGCCAGGACGGCAGCAGCACGTCCAGCAGGCCGCCGATCCAGGCCCAGTCGGCCGGCGTCCACATCAGGGCGGCGTTTTCCGGGAAGAATTCGTGCGACATTTCGACGCCCGGCAGATGCCCGAGCAAAACGCGATGCGCATGCAGCGCGCCCTTGGGCTTGCCGGTGGTGCCCGACGTATAAATGATGACGGCCGGGTCGTCGGCCGAGGTGGACACGGGCTGATAGGCGTCGGATTCCCGGGCCAGCGCCGGATGAAACGGCACGGTCCCGTCCTCTTCCCCGTCGATGCAATAGATCACCTTCAAGCCGGGCAGGCTGGCGCGGATCTCGCGCAGCTTGCGGCAACCTTCCGCGTCGGTGATCAGCGCAGCCGCGCCGCTGTTGGCCAGCCGGTACTGGATGGCGTCCACGCCGAACAGGGTGAAGAGCGGCACCGCCACCCCGCCCATCTTGTAGACGGCGATATGCGCGACTGCGGTTTCAGGCGCCTGCGGCAGGTAGATCGCCACGCGGTCGCCGCGCTGGATGCCGTGGCGCTCCAGGCTGTTGGCCAGCCGGTTGGACTGCGCCTTGATCTGGTCGAAGGTATAGCGCGTCTGGGCGCCGTCGCTCTTTTCGTAGATCAGCGCCAGACGGCCGCTGCCGTCGGCCCATTTATCGCAGGCGTCGACGCCGATGTTGTAGGCCGCCGGCACCTGCCATTGGAACTGGGACACGAGCTGCGTGTAGGAATCGGCTCTGGACAGCATGGTTTGTCTCTGATGTTGTTTTGGATAATCCAGGACTGCTCAATCCGTGGCGCGGCCGGCGGGCAGCGCCGCCTGGGCCGCCTTGCCACGGACTTGACCCTGGCTCAATAATAAAGGTCCCTGTCGTCGGCGAGAACCCGCGCCGCCCCCAATCTTCCGGCCCGAATGGAAAAAGCCTCCGCCGTCCCGATGCGCCGCCCGCCGGCCAGCGCCAAATCCGAACAACGCATCCGCGACATCCTGCGCGTCGCGCGGCTTGTCTTCTCCGAATCCGGCTTCCAGGCGGCCACCACGACCGAAATCGCGCAGCGCCTGGGCGTGTCGGAAGCCACCATCTTCACCTACTTCGGCGGCAAGCGGGAACTCTGCGTGCGGGTGATCAGCGACTGGTACGACGAAATCATCTCCAAGGTGGAAGACAACCTGCCGCACGTCCACGGGGCGCGCGCCCAGCTTCATTACCTGGTCCACACGCATCTGCGCCACCTGCTGGCCGAGGGCCCCGGCCTGTGCGCCTTCATCCTGTCCGAAGGACGTGCGCGCAACGACGACTTCGGCGAAATCTACGCCGACCTGCAGCGCCGCTACACCGCCCCGCTGATGCGCATCCTGGCCCAGGGCCAGGCGGATGGCGACATCCGCGGCGACATGCCGCTGCGGCTGCTGCGGTCGGCGGTTTACGGGCCGATGGAACACGTGCTGTGGGACGCGATGCTGCGCGGCGCGCGCGGCGACATTGCCGCCACCGCCGACCACCTGGTCGGCTTCCTGTGGCAGGCCCTGCAGCCGCCACGCCGGGACACGCTGGCGCTGGCGCAGTTCCGCGGCGAGGTGCAAAACGCCCTGCACCGCCTTCAGGCCTCTGAAAACAGCGACGGCGGCGCGTACTGAGGAAAGCCGTTGTAGGTCTCGCCGCGTTCGGCGGGCGCAAGCCGCCAGGAATGGCGCGCATTGGGCACGCCGCCGTCTACGCGGATCACTGTGCCATTGATGAACGCCGCGGCCGGCGACAGCAGGAAGACCACTGCCGCGGCCAGTTCGGCCTCGGTGCCGAAGCGCTGCAGCGGCACCTTGGTCTTGAGGTCGCGCAGCACGCTGCGGTACTCCTCGTCATAGCTGTCCATGCCGCTGGAGGCGATCCAGCCCGGCGCGACCGCGTTGACGCGCACGCCGGCATGCGCCCATTCGCAGGCGGCGGTCTCGGTCAGGTTCCAGACCCCGGCGCGAGCGGCCCCGGAATGGCCCATGCCCGGCATGCCGCCCCAGATGTCGGCCAGCATGTTCACGATGGCGCCGCCGTGCTGGCGCATGTGCTGTGTGTAGACCTCGCGCGACACCAGGAAAGTGCCGTGCAGATTGTTCTGCACCACAGCATTCCAGCCGTTGAAGCTGATGCGGTCCAGCGGGGCGGGAAACTGGCCGCCGGCGCAGTTGAACAACCCGTCGATGGCGCCGTGCTCGGCCAGCGCCTGGGCAACCAAGGCGCGCACGCCGGCCTCATCCCGGATGTCGCAGGCGTGCTGGCTGATGCGGCCGGCGGCCTCGGGGTAGATCCGGGCGATCTCCCCGGCTGTCGCTCGCAGCTTGTCGGGGTTGCGGCCCACCAGGGCCAGGCCGGCGCCCAGGGCGGCCAGTTCGTGCGCCGTGCAGCGGCCCAGTCCGCTGCCGCCGCCGGTCACCATCACGGTCTTGCCGTCGTACAGCCCGGGGCGGAAAACCGATGCGTAGCGCTGATCGGCGGCCGGGCCGCCTGCCTGCTCGTTCATGTCTCTCTCCATTATTTTTTTGAGGATAACTCAATACTGTTGACGACTGTATCGCCGAACCTCGCTTTTACCCATAAAATCAGCCCATCAGATGGACATATCCGTTGAGCCATAGTCAATAAATCGAGAGACACCCCATGACGCTGCAAGCACCGCTGGACCTCGCCCTGGACGGCCCCATCGCCCGGCTGACGCTGAACCGGCCCGACATGCGCAATGCCTTCGACGATACGCTGATCGCCGCGCTAACGGCGGCCATCAAGACGGCCGCGGACGCCCCGCAGATCCGCGTCCTGCTGCTGACCGGCGCGGGCAAGGCCTTTTGCGCGGGCGGCGACCTGAACTGGATGCGCAAGATGGGCACGCTGACCGACGCCGACAACCGCGCCGACGCGGCCCGCCTGGCCGGCATGCTGCACGCGGTCTGGGCCTGCCCCAAGCCGGTCGTGGCGTGCGTCAACGGCGACGCCTACGCCGGCGGCATGGGGCTGGTCGCCGCCTGCGACATCGCCATCGCGGCGGACAGCGCGCACTTCTGCCTGTCCGAAACCCGCCTGGGCCTGCTGCCCGCCACCATCAGCCCCTACGTCATCCGGGCCATGGGCGAGCGCGCCGCCAACCGCTACTTCCTGACGGCGGAACGCTTCGATGCCGCCACGGCACTGCGCTTGGGGCTGGTGCACGACGTCGCGCCGGCGGCGCAGGCGCTCGAAGCCGCCGAGTCCATCTGCCGCACCCTGTGCGCCAACGGGCCCGGCGCCGTGCAGGCCAGCAAGCGCCTGGTGCGCGACTTTGCGGGGAAGTCCCTGGACGACGGGCTGATCGCGGACTCGGTGGCGCGCATCGCGGCTATCCGCAGCACGGAAGAAGCCCGGGAAGGCGTAACCGCCTTCCTGGAAAAGCGCGAACCCGCCTGGCGCAAGACGGCGTAGGCGGACGGCGGCGCAGCGCGGGGCGCGGCGGGGCGGCGCTTTGATGTCGCACGCCCCGTCCCGGCAAGCCGCGCCATTGATGCCATAATCCAGGGCGATCTTCTGGAAGTCTCATGCCGCAAGCCACACCGCCCGCCTTTCCCCCCCTGAACGCCGAACGCCTCTGGTCCCGCGTCGAAACCCTGTCCACATTCACGCTGCCGGACGTCCCCTGGACGCGCCGCGCCTTTTCGCCGCTGTTTGACGATGCGCGCGCCTGGCTGCGCAGCGAATTCGAGGCCGCAGGCCTGGCCACGCGCCTGGACGCGGGCGGCAACCTGATCGGCACGCGCGCCGGGCGCGACGCGGCGCGCAAGCCCATCGCCACCGGCTCGCATTGCGACACGGTAATGAGCGGCGGCCGCTTCGACGGCATCATCGGCGTGCTGGCCGGCATCGAAGTCGCGCACACGATGCGCGAGCACGGCATCGAACTCGACCATCCCTTTGAAGTCATCGACTTCCTGTCCGAGGAACCCAGCGACTACGGCATCTCGTGCGTTGGCAGCCGCGCGCTGTGCGGCCAACTGACCGCCGACATGCTGTCCGCCCGCAACCCGCAAGGCGAAACACTGGCCCAGGGCATCGCCCGCATCGGCGGCGACCCGGCCGCGCTGGACGCCCCCCTGCGCCGCGCGGGCGAAACCGCCGCCTTCGTCGAACTGCACATCGAACAGGGCCCCGTCCTTGAAAGCCGCAAGCTGCCGATTGGCGTGGTCACCAACATCGTCGGCATCCGCCGCGTGCAGATCGTCGTGGAAGGCCAGCCCGACCACGCCGGCACCACGCCCATGGACATCCGGCGCGACGCCCTGGTGGGCGCGGCCCGCATCATCGACGCCGCCAGCCGCCAGGCCAGCGCCGCCAGCGGCAACCCGCATTACGTGGTCGCCACCGTGGGCCGCCTTTCCATGACGCCCAACGCCGCCAACGCCGTGCCCGGCCGCGTCGAACTCACGCTGGAAATGCGCAGCGACAGCAACGCCGTGCTGGACGCCTTCCCGGAGACCCTGATGGCCGGCGTGGAAGACGACCTGAAGGCGCTGCGCCTGACGGCCGGCTTCACGCAACTGAGCCGCGCCCAGCCCACCGACTGTTCGCCGCTGGTCATGGACGCCGTGAAGGCGGCGGCCGACCAGCTCGGCTACGCGTCGATGCGGCTGCCCAGCGGCGCCGGCCACGACGCCGTGTACATGGCGCCCACCGGCCCCATCGGCATGATCTTCATCCCCTGCCTGAACGGCCGCAGCCACTGCCCCGAAGAATGGATCGAACCCGCGCAACTGCTGGACGGCACCCGCGTGCTGTACCAGTCGGTGCTCGAACTGGACCGCGTGCTGCGCGGCGCCTGAGGACCCGGACCCCATGGAACAGATAGAACTCAACGACAGCACCGCCGACCGCTACCTGCTGGACGCCCCCGGCCTGTCGCTGCTGGTCTTCCACAGCCGCACCTGCGGCACCTGCCGCGTCGCGCGCGAACAACTGCCCGGGCTGGAACTGCCGGTGGAACGCGTCTGCTGGGTCGCCGCCGGCGACAATCGCGGCCTGGTCGAGCGCTACGAGGTCTTCCACCTGCCCGCCATGTTCGTCACCCGCGACGGCGCCTTCTTCGGCCCCGTGCAATCCACGCTGGCCGAATGGGACCTGCGCCAGCAGATCGGCCTGGCGCTGGACAGCTACCCCGCCGAACTGCCGTGAACGCCGCCGCCAAGCCGCAGCGCCTGCCGCTGGACGCGCTGGCCACCGGCTCCATGCTGCTGCTTTGCGTGTGCTGGGGCTTCCAGCAAATCGCGATCAAGCTGGTGGCGGACGACATCGCGCCCATCATGCAGATCGGCCTGCGTTCCACCTTCGCGGCGCTGGTGCTGGCCGCGGTGGTGTGGCGCGGCGAGGGCCGCCGGGCGTTCACCGATGGAACCGCCCTGCCCGGCCTGCTGGTGGGACTGCTGTTCGCGGGCGAATTCCTGTTCGTCGCCCAGGGCCTGGTCTATACCACGGCCTCGCACATGTCCGTGTTTCTCTACACCGCGCCCATCTTCGCGGCGCTGGGCCTGCATTGGCTGCTGCCCGAAGAACGCATGAAGCCGCTGCAGTGGCTGGGCGTGGCGGTCGCGTTCTGCGGCATTGCGGTCGCCTTCCTGGGCAAGGGCGGCGACCAGGCCGCCCACGCCGGCGCCCGCAACATGCTGCTGGGCGACGCCATGGGCCTGGCCGCAGGCCTGCTGTGGGGCGCCACCACCGTGGCAATCCGCAAGACCTCGCTGTCGGAAGCCGCCCCCGCCAAGACCCTGTTCTATCAGATGGCCGTGGCCAGCGTGGGCCTGCTGGCCTTCGCCGTCGCCACCGGCCATCACGGCGTCCGGTACACCCAGGCGGCGGTGCTCAGCGTGGCCTTCCAGGCGGTGGTCGTTGCGCTGTCCAGCTACCTGGCGTGGTTCTGGCTGCTACGCCGCTATCTCGCGTCGCGCCTGTCCATCCTGTCGTTCCTGACGCCGCTGTTCGGCGTGAGCTTCGGCGTGCTGATCCTGGACGAACCGCTGGACGCGGGCTTCGTGGCCGGGGCCGTCATGGTGCTGGCGGGGATCACCCTGGTCAGCGGCGCGGAAATAGTCAGGGAACTGCTGCGCAGGCGCTAGGCGTCAGGCTCGCACTTGCCGGCGCAGTCCGGGTAGCATGAACAAAACTCCCCCGGAGCCGCCCATGCAACCCTGGCACAGCGACAACCCCGCCCTGGCGCAAGCCTTCGCCCCCGTCTTCGACGAACGCGACGACACGGACCTGCAGGTCGACGGCGAACTACCCGCGGGCCTGAACGGGGTCTTCATGCGCAACGGCCCGAATCCGCAGTTCGAGCCGGTCCCGGGCTACGCCTACCCCTACGACGGCACCGGCATGGTCCATGCCCTGCACCTGGACGCGGGACGCGCGCGCTACCGCAACCGCTGGGTGCTCACCCGTGAATTACAGGAAGAGCGCCTCGCCGGCCGCCGGATCTACAACCCCACCTTCGGTCCGCCGCCGCAGGCCAACCTGGCCAACGCCAATGTGCTGCGCCACGCCGGCCGGATCTACGCGCTGTACGAAGGCGGCTGTCCCTATGAAATGGACGGCGCGCTGGCCACGCTGGGGCCCGAAACCTTCCAGGGCAGACTGACGGGCGCGTGCTCCGCGCATCCCAAGGTCGATCCCGCCACCGGCGAGATGCTGGCGGTGAATTACGACCTGATCGCGGGCACGCTGGAATACATGCGCGTGAACGCGCATGGCCAGGTCGACCGCCAGGTGCAATTCGCCTCGCCGTGGCCGGCGCTGGTCCACGACATCGGCCTGACGGCGACGCACGTGGTCGCGTTCGTGTGTCCGCTGGTGTTCGATTTCAGCCGGGGGCCGGCGGCGCCCGCCTGGGAACCGCAGCGCGGCACGCGCGTGCTGCTGATCCCGCGCGACTGCGCGGACCCGGCCCAGATCCAGTGGATAGAAGCGGATCCGTTTTTCAATTGGCACATCGCCAACGCCCACGCGGACGGCGCCGTGATCGAGGCCGTGATGCCCTGGCACGACGGCTACGGGCCGGGCGCGCGCAAGCGGCTGGAATTACACCGGGTGCGCATCGACACGGCCAGCGGCCGCGTGCAAGACCAGATGCTGGACGACCAGCCCTGCGAATTCGGCCGGGTCAACGATGCGTGGCTGGGCCGGCGGACGCGCTACTGCTATGTCGGCCTGCGCGACCCGCGCCCTGGCGAAACGCCGCAGCCTGGCGCTTTCGAGGCCTTTGCCCGCTACGATCTGGACACGGGCGCCAAGACGGTCTTTCGCCTGCCCGCCGGGCAGACCGCCTGCGAACCGGTATTTGCCGCCGATCCGCCAGGCGCGGGCGAAGCGGACGGCTACATCCTGTCGTTCGTGCATGCGGCCAACGACCCCGGCGGCCTGTTCATCGTGCTGGACGCGCGCGATCTGGCGGCGGGTCCGGTCGCGCGAGTCCGCCTGCCGCGCCGCGTACCGGCGGGCCTGCACGGTTCCTGGATGCCGACGCCCGCCTACGGCGCGGATCAGCCCCGGCGCTGACCCAGGTTCAGCACAATCATCCCCGCCCCGGCCAGCACAAAGGCAAAGCCCCACCAGTCCGCCGCGCCGGGGCGGTCGCCCACCAGCGCCATCGCGCCCAGCACGCCCACGACCGGCACCATCAGCGTCGTCAGCGCGGCAACGGTGGCGCTGACGCGCTCGCTCAGCACGAACCACAGCCAGTAGGCCACGGCCGTGCCCAGGATGATGTGAAACGACAGCGCGCCCGCGACGCTTGCGGTCCAGCCTTGCGTGGGAAACGATTCGCCGGCGATCAGCACGCCCGCCAGCGCGCAGCTTGCGCCAACCACCAGTTGCCAGGCCGTCACCACGATGCGGTTGCCGGCCACCGGCCAGCGCTTCAGGTAAACGGTGCCGGCAGCCCAGCCGAACGCCGCCACCAGCGGAAATATCAGCCCCTTGGCGGCGGCGATGTCGCGCTCCGCGAACACCGCGTGCAGCACCGGCCAGGCCAGCACCGCCACGCCGCACGCGCCCAGCAGCAGCGCCAGACCGCGGCGCCGGTCCAGGCGTTCGCCCAGCACCAGCCAGGCCAGCACGGCGGACATCATCGGCATGGTGAAAGTCAGCACCGCCGCGCGCGACGTGCTGGTGCTGAGCTGCGCCCACGCGACCGCCAGGTTGAAGACGGCCACCGCCAGCACGCCGCCGACCAGAATGCCCGGCCACGCGCTGCGCGGCGGCAGCAGCGGCAAACGCTTGGCGCCCGCCAACAGCAACAGCAGCAGCGCACCGCTGCCCAGGCCAAGCACGCGCAGCGTGAACGGCGGGAAGATCGACAGAATGATCTTCACCGCCGGCCAGTTCAGCCCCCAGAACAGGGCCAGCGCAACCGGGATCAGGCGCACGCGGCCTTTTCCTGGGCGGCCAGTTCGGCCAGGCCCTTGCGCTGGTTGCCTTCGGCGTCGAAGTTGTCCGGGCTGAGCCAGCGCTCATAGGCGGCGCGCAGGGCGGGCCATTCGCTGTCGATGATCGAGAACCACGCCGTGTCGCGGCTGCGGCCCTTGTACACCGTGGCCTGGCGGAACACGCCTTCGAACTGGAATCCCAGGCGCAGCGCGGCGGCGCGCGACGGCGCGTTCAGGCTGTCGCACTTCCATTCATAGCGGCGGTAGCCGAGTTCATCGAACGCGCGGCGCATCAGCAGGAACTGCGCCTCGGTGGCGATGCGGGTGCGCTTGAGCTGGCGCGAGAACGACACGAAACCGACCTCGATGACGCCGTTGGCCGGATCAATGCGCATCAGCGCCAGCGTACCGATGGCGCGGCCCGTTTTCAGGTCGATGATGGCGTGGTGCAGCGGGTCATTGCCCGCCTGCGCGCCCTCCGCGAATGCGCGGTAGGCGGCTTCGTCCGCAAAGGGTCCCACGCTCATGTAGGTCCAGTCGCTGTCGTCGGGCGCCTGGCTGAAAGCCTGGTACAGGTCCGCCGCATGGCGCTCGGCCGACAGGGGTTCCAGCCTGCAATAGCGGCCGGTTGCCGCTTCCAGCGGGGGACGCGGACGCGCGCTCCAGCCGGGCAGGTCCGGGCCGATGGGTTGTTGGAAAGCATTGGTGCGGGGTTGCATGCGACGTAGCCTCATCCAGGTTGGGGAGCGCCGCCGGCGGTGGCGGGCGCAACACGCAGGCCCTCACGATATCGGAATCGTGGCATCATAAAAAGCGCCACGAACCTCGGATTTAATAGGGCCATGATTGACACTCCCCTGAGCGGTCGCGCGGGCGCCTCGCTGCTGTCCAGCCCCCTGTCGCGCGGGCCCGGCGCCCTGCCCCGCCAGCGCCAGCTCATCCAGCGCCTGAAGCAGGCCATCCTGGCCGGCCAGCTGCCGGCGGGCGGCAAGCTGCCCTCCTCGCGCACGCTGTCCGAGGATCTTGAGATCTCGCGCAACACGGTGCTGATCGCCTACGAGCAACTGACGGCCGAGGGCTACGTAATCGCGGACCGGCAGGGCACGCGCGTGGCGCCCCTGTCGGCCGCCGCCCGCAGCGCGGCCAGCCAGGCCGCCGCCCCGGACGCGGCCCCCGCCCCGGCCACCGCCAGGCGGCTTGCCCGCATCGTGTCCACGCGCTACGCGCACGACGGCTCCTTGCCCATGACGCCCGGCACGCCGGCCCTGACCCAGTTTCCCATCAGCGCATGGCGCCGGGCGCAGGACCGCGCCCTGCAGTCCGCCCCGGCCACCGCCCTGGGCTACGGCCACCCCGTGGGCGAACCCGCGCTGCGCGAGGCCATCGCCCAATACCTGCGCGTGTCGCGCGGCGTGCATTGCGACGCGTCGCGCATCGTCATCACCGAGGGCGCCCAAGGCGCGCTGGCGCTGTGCGTGCAGTTGCTGACCAACCCCGGCGACACCGCCTGGCTGGAAGACCCGGGCTACCGCGGCGCCAAGTCCGCCTTCCATGCGGGAGACCTGAACGTGGTGGCGATGCGCGTCGACGCCGACGGCATCGTCATCCCGGACAGCGCCTGGACCGCACAGCCGCCCCGCCTGATCCAGACCACGCCGTCGCACCAGTACCCCACCGGCGCGGTGCTGTCCCTGACGCGCCGGCTCGATCTGCTGGAACGCGCGCGCCGCGCGGGCGCCTGGATCATCGAAGACGACTACGACAGCGAATTCCGCCACCAGGGAGAACCGATAGCCGCCATGCAGGGCCTGCTGCCCGACGCGCCGGTGCTGTACGTAGGCACGTTCAGCAAGACCATGTTCCCCGCCCTGCGGCTGGGATTTCTGGTGTTGCCCCAGGCCATCGCCGCGCAAGCGATGCCCTCCATCACAGAGATGCTGCGCGGCGGCCACCGGCTGGAACAGCTGACCATGGCCGCCTTCATCGAAAACGGCCAGTTCTCGCGGCACCTGGGCCGCATGCGGCGCCTGTACCGCGAACGCCAGGCCGCCCTGCGCGAAGCGCTGGCCGCGCATCTGGGGATAGACCACGAAGTGCTGGGCGGGCACAGCGGCCTGCATCTGACGGTGCGGCTGCCGCCGGCGTTTCCCGATGTGGCGATCGTGGAACAGGCGCGCAGGATGGGCATGAATCCCAGCGCGCTGTCGACGTTCGCACTGACGCCGCGCGAAGAAGACAACGGGCTGGTCATCGGTTACGGGAATACGGGCGCAGAACGGTTTCCGGCGCTGCTGCGCAGGCTGCGCGACGTGGCGCTGGCGGCTGCCGCGTCGGCCGCTACGCGGACGTGACGGCCGTCTACTCTGCCCGCGGCTCGCCGTAGCGCACCAGGATCAGCCAATCGGCATGCACCGATGGCCGCGGCGCGCCCTCGGCCTGGATTGCGACAGTCCAGGCGCAGCGCGCTTCGCCGGGTCTGGTTTCGACCACTTGCGTCAATGCAAAACTGGCCGATACGCGGGAACCAGACAGGACGGGCGACGTGAAGCGGACTTTGTCGAACCCGTAGTTCAGCGCCATGATCGCGCCCGGAAAAGCGATGCAGCTGGCCTGCCAGTCCGTCAGCAATGACATCACAAGGAATCCATGCGCGATGGTGTCGCCGTAGGCGGACTCCGCCCTTGCTCTTTCCCGGTCTACATGAATCCACTGGCCGTCGCGCGTGACCCGCGCGAACTGATCAATCATTTCCTGGGTGATCGCAATCGTCCCGGAAGCGATGGGCGGCTGCCCCACGAAGTCGATGAGCGACTGGACGGAGGGAAACGGGCGGATCACGGAAAGAGAATCTGGATTGCGCGACATGTGTTCAGAGGATCGAGAGAAAGGGAATGGCCGCGCTTCCCGCGCGTCAGATGCGTTCAAAAATGGCGGCGATGCCCTGCCCGCCGCCGATGCACATGGTGACCAGCGCATAGCGGCCGCCCACGCGGTGAAGCTCGTGCAGGGCCTTGACGGCGATGATGGCGCCCGTAGCGCCCACCGGATGCCCCAGCGCGATGCCGGACCCGTTCGGATTG
Organism: Achromobacter arsenitoxydans SY8; assembly: GCF_000236785.1. Lineage (GTDB taxonomy): Bacteria > Pseudomonadota > Gammaproteobacteria > Burkholderiales > Burkholderiaceae_B > Achromobacter > Achromobacter arsenitoxydans. Next base: position 127,198 of record NZ_AGUF01000040.1, read on the forward strand.
AGCTTGTCCGGGTCCAGCTCCAGTTCGCGCGCAACGGCCAGGGCCTGCGCCGCGAACGCTTCATTGGATTCAATGACGTCCATGTCGGCCGCCGACAGGCCTGCCTTGTCCAAGGCGGCGCGCGTGGCGGGAATCGGACCGATGCCCATGTAGCGCGGATCCACGCCCGCGTGGGCATAGGCAACCAGCCGGGCCAGGGGCCGGGCGCCGCAGGCCTGGGCGCTGGCCCGCTCCATCAGCACCAGCGCGGCGGCGCCGTCATTGATGCCCGAGGAGTTGCCTGCGGTAACGGTGCCATCGTCCTGCGCAAAGACGGGTTTCAGGCCGGCAAGGTCGTCCAGGCTGATGTCGGCGCGGACATGCTCGTCCCGCACGAAAGGAATGCGGCCCCTTCGCGAGGGCGCCATGACGGGCGCCAGCTGGGAATCGAAACGTCCTTCGGCGATGGCCCGCGCGGCGCGGCGATGGCTTTCGACGGCGAGCGCATCCTGCGCCTCGCGCGTGATGCCGTACCGCTTGGCAATGTTCTCCGCCGTAACGCCCATGTGTATGCGGTGAAAGGGATCGTGCAGCGCGCCCAGCAGCATATCCACCATGGGCGCGTCGCCCATGCGTGCGCCAAAACGCTGCGACGCGCTGGCATAGGGCGCGCGCGACATGCTTTCCGCGCCGCCGGCGACCGCGACCGTGCAATCTCCCAGCAGGATGGCCTGCGCGGCGGAAACCACCGCCTGCAGGCCCGAGCCGCAAAGGCGGTTCACATTGAAGGCCGGCGTGTGCTCGCCGCAGCCGGCTTCGATGGCCGCCACACGCGACAGATACAGGTCGCGCGGCTCGGTGTTGATGACCTGGCCGAAGCAGACGTGTTCCACCTGCGCGGGATCAAGCGCCGCCCGCGCAACGGCGGCGCGGACGACTTCCGCCGCCAGGGCGACGGGCGGCACGTCCTTCAGGCCTTTGCCGAAACTGCCGATGGGCGTGCGCACGCCGGACAAGACAACGACTTCCCTGCTATGCATGGCGCGGATCCGGGTCAGATTGTCTGTTCAAGAACGGCGCGCGATTGGCGGCCTGCCTGCGCCTTGGCGATCTCGTGGCGCAATTGGTCAAAGCCCGTGACGGGAACGGTTTCCCCGCTGCGATCCGCGACCTCGTCCAGACGGCCGATCAGGGCGTTTGCCGACAACTCCGCTTCGTCCAGGAAGATGCCGCGGGTCATGGTGATATGGGCCTGCTCGAAGCTTCCCGCGCCCGCCATCAGCACCGTCCGGCTGGGCGCGCCTTCCGCCACCAGCGCGATCAGGGCCGGGCTGACTGTCTCGGGCGCAAGCAGTTCCAGCGCCTGCGGTTCCAGCAGGCCTTCGGTCATGGCCGTCGCCGCCGTCGGCGCAAGGCAGTTGACCCGCACGCCATGGCGTTCGCCTTCCAGCGCCAAGGTCTGCATCAAACCGACCAGCGCCATCTTCGCCGCGCCGTAGTTGGACTGACCGAAGTTTCCATAGAGGCCGGAGGACGACGTGGTCATTACGATGCGGCCATAGTTCTGCGCGCGCATGGTGTTCCACACCGCGTGAGTGCAGTGCACGGCGCCCATGACGTGGACTTCCATCACGAGCCTGAAATCCTCCAGGGTCATCTTGGCAAAGCTCTTGTCGCGCAGAATTCCCGCGTTGTTCACCAGGATATCGACACGCCCCCATCGTTCGATGGCCATCTCGACCATCGCCTGGACTTGCAGCGGGTCCGTGACGTCGGCGCCATGCACGCAGGCGTCGCCGCCCGCCGCGCAGATGGCGTCCGCGACGGCCTGCGCCGCCGAACCGGGCTGGTCCGCGCCCATGTCGTTGACCAGCACCTTAGCGCCATGGCGCGCCAGTTCCAATGCATGCGCGCGGCCTAGGCCGCGTCCGGCTCCGGTCACGATGGCGGTGCGCTCTTGTAGAAGTTGTGTCATGGATTCTCCGGGTGTCGATATATATAGTCAGTGTGCCGAAGGCGTGGCCGCCCCTGCCTGGGTCCGGATGATGCCGGCCCGCTCCAATTCAGCGATGCGCGCTTCGTCCAGGCCGGCCCTGGCCAGCACGGCGTAGGCGCCCTCGCCCAGCGCAGGCGCGCCGGCCGGCGTCGGCCCGCCATCCTGGCCAAAGGCGAATCCGATTCCGTGGGTCCGCACTTCGCGCCCGTCTTGGCGGAAGCGGTGGTCGGGCAGGTCCACGCAGCCGGTCGTGTCGACCTCGTGCAGGAATTCCTCCAGCTTCCTGACCCGGGCCGCCGGAACCTCCGCATGGCCCAGCAATTCCTCAAGCTGCGCCGCGCTCCGGCTAGAGAACGCCTGCCGCAGCCGTTCGGCGACATAATCTCGATCGTTCGGCACCACGAAGCCGTTGGGGCGGTTGAACGCGGCCAGATCCAGCGCCCGGGGGTCGCTGCACAGCGCCTCGATCCCGATGGCGGCGGTCAGCTTGCGGAACTGTTCCGGCGTATTTGCCGCCACCGCCAGCCACCCGTCCGAACAGCGGTAGGTGTCCGCAGCGGGGCTGCCCGTATAGCCGCGATTGCCGACTCGCCGCGTTGGCGTGCCATCGGTCAGATAGGCGCACGTGTTGGGATACATCAGCATCAGCGAGGCCTGGACCATCGACGCGTCGATATACTGGCCGACGCCGTCGCGGGACCGGCGGTGCAGGGACGATACGATGGACAATGCGCCCAGCATGCCGACCGCGACGTCGATCACGGGGAAGCCCACCTTCAGCGGAGGCGCATCGTCGCCCTCCCCCGACATCATCATCATGCCCGTCATGGCCTGGACCACGTGGTCATAGGCGCCGCGCTGCGACCAGTCTCCGTGCTGGCCGAAGCCCGAGATCGAGCAATACACGATGTCGGGCCGGACCGCCTGGATGGACGCGTAGTCAAGCCCGTAACGGGCGACCACGCCCGGCCGGAAGTTCTCGATGAAGACATCGGCCGACGCGGCCAGGCCGCGAAGCAGTTCGGCGCCTTGCCGTGTCCTGATGTCCAGCGCCAGCGACTGCTTGCCGGCGTTGATGGCCGCAAAGCCGGTGGGCGTGTCGGTATCGACGCCGTTGGTCATCGACCGCAGCACCTCGCCCGCCAGGGGCGGTTCCACCTTGATGACTTCGGCGCCCAGTTGGGCCAGGTAGAACGAGGTGAGCGGGCCTGCGATCACGTGCGACAGATCCAGCACGCGTATGCCTTCGAGTGGTTTAGCCATGAGTATCCAAGTCAGCCGGCGGAAACGCCGGCCAGTTTTATGATGTCGGCCCATTTCTGGTATTCGTCGCGGACGAAGGCGGCGGCGGCCCGGGGACTGTCGCTCTGGATCACGCGGATCCCCGCCGCCTCGAAATCGCGCCTGACCGTGCTGTCCTTGAGCGCCGCCGTCGTCGCGGCATAAAGCGTGTCGACCACGTCGGCGCCCGGCTTCCCCGGCAGCCACAGGCCAAACCAGAATTCCTGGACCGCCAGGTCGCTGTGCAGGAGCTCGTGCAGCGGGGGCACATCAGGAAGCTCGGCCATGGGCTCGCGGCTGGTCACGGCCAGGGCGCGCAGCCTTCCGCTCTTGACCTGGGGAATGGCGGTTCCCGCGATCGTGAACGCGAAATCGGTGTCCCCGCGCGTCAGCGAGATCGGAATCTCCACCGAACCCTTGAACGGCACATGCACCGCTTCCGCCCCGACCAGCGCGGCAAAGGTGGCGCCGCCAAGATGCGCCGCCGACCCCACGCCGCCGGACGCGTAGTTCATCTTGCCTGGACGCGCCCGCAAGGCGGCAATCAGGTCCTGCACGCTGCGGTACGGCGAACCGGCAGATACGACAAGCACGCTGGGCGACGTGCCGATGACGGTGACCGGCGCGAAATCGCCTGCCGGATCGAACGCCAGCGTCGGCTGCAACGCCTTCTGGATCAGGTGCGAGTTCGAACCCAGCAGCACGGTATAGCCGTCGGGAGCGGCCTGGGCGACATATTGCGCCGCCAGCACGCCGCCCGCGCCCACCTTGTTTTCCACCACGATGGGCTGTCCCATCGTCAGGCTGAGCTTGGGCCCGAACTGCCGCACCATGATGTCGGGCCCGCCTCCGGCGGCATAGGGCACGACGATGCGCACCGCCCTGGACGGATAGGTTCCCGCGGCTTGGGCGGCGAAATGCGACATCAGACCGGCGCCCAGGGCGCCCAGGCAGAAGGTGCGGCGTTGCATGCTGTCTCCTTGTTTTGCATGCAGAATACGGGATCGCAGCTAATAGAAAAATTGATATATTTTGATATCGCGATAACTTTAAGTTGTATCCCCGAAAAGGAGCCCACCCATCGAAGCCGACCATCTGGTGGCGAAATTGCGCTTTCGCCATCTGCGCATGCTGCAGGTGCTGCAAAGCACCGGCAGCCTTCGGGCGGCAAGCCAGGCGCTGAACCTGACGCAGCCGGCCCTGAGCAAAGCGCTGACCGAAATCGAAAACGCGTTTGGCTTTGTCCTGTTCCTGCGCACGGCGCGAGGCCTGGCGCCCACCGCGCAGGGGGCCGTGGTGCTGCGCGGCGCCGCGATGCTGCTTGAAGAACTTGCGCATCTGCGCACCGACGCCTCGACCGCCGATCGCTTCGCCGCCAAAATCCGGATCGGCGCGCCGCCCTTCGTGGCGCAGACCTATCTGAGCGGCGTGGTCGAAAAGCTGGTCAACCAGCCGTCGCCCCTGCGCGTGCAACTGATGGAAGACCGGGTTCCCGCCCTGATTCAGGCGCTACAGCAAGGGGAGATAGACGCGCTGATCACGACATTCCCCCTGCAATTACTGGAATCCGGCGCGGGCGCGCTTCGATGCATCAAGCTGTTCGAGGTGCAGTTCGCGGTGGTCGGGCCGGCAAAGCACCCGCTGGTCCGGTCGCGGCGCGTGGACTGGTCCCGTCTATCGCAGGAGCGCTGGGTGATGCCCGCAGAGGGATCAATGGGCCGCAAGCTTATCGAAGACTGTTTCACGCATGCCGGGCTGCCCGCTCCCCTGCCCGTGGTCGAATCGACCAATCCGACAACCGGCATCCAGTTCATCGCCGCCGGCCTGGGCATCGGCATCGTCCCGGACATGACGCTGCTGCGCCGCAGCCCGCTGCTGGCGGGGTCGGTCAAGCAGATACGCGTGCACCCGGAACCGCCCTCCAGCGTGGTGGCGCTGATCTTTCGGGAAGGGGCCGCCAACCCGCGCGTCGCCCTGCTGCAAGAAGCCCTGGCCCAGATATTTCACCAAGGCGCCTGAGCAAGGCCGGGTGCGGGCCTAGTCGACCAGCCCGCCCAGCACCAGCAGCGTCATCAACAGCCAGAACAGGAAGCCGATGATCGAGCGCCGCAGCAGCGCCTTCACGGCGGCCCACAGGAACATCAGTCCCAGGACCAGCAGCACCAGGTTGAAGATGGACGGGCTCATGCCCATCGCCCCGGCCAGACCCGCGTAGAAGTCGCCCAGGGCGCCGCCCAGTCCGCCCAGCAGCCATTTGATGCCCGCCACGATGGCGCGCAGGCCCTCGCCGAGCACGCCGCCCAGCGTTGCGAAGAAACCGTCCTGGTCCGGCATCAGCGGCGCGTATCGGCAAGCATGCGCACGGCCAGGCCGGCCAGCACCGTGCCCATCAGCCAGCGCTGCACCACCATCCACAGCGGACGGCCCGCGAGGAAGCCGGCGATGGAACCGGCCGTGATGGCGATCAGGGCGTTGACCGACAGGCTGATCGCGACCTGCGTCATGCCCAGCGCCAGCGTCTGCGTGAACACGCTGCCGTGCTCGGGCTGGATGAACTGCGGCAGCAGCGACACATACATGACGGCGATCTTGGGATTGAGCAGGTTGGTCACCAGCCCCATCGTGAAGAGCTGGCGCGGGCTGCTCTTGGGCAGGTCATACACCTGGAACGGCGAACGGCCGCCCGGGCGGACCGCCTGCCACGCCATGTACAGCAGGTAGATGGCGCCGCCAATGCGCAGCGCGTCGTAGGCGTAGGGCACGGCCATCAGCAAGGCGGTGATGCCGAACGCCGCGCAGGCCACGTAGAACACGAATCCGACCGCCACGCCCCCCAGGGAAATCAGGCCCGCCTGCGCGCCTTGCGAGATGGATCGGGACACCAGGTAAATCATGTTGGGCCCGGGCGTGAGCACCATGCCCAGCGCTACCAGGGCGAACGTCAGCAAATGAGTCAGATCGGGCATGATGAGCCGGCGCGCGCCGGACGGAAATCGGATCGGGAATGCACACCTTATCGCAAATCTGTACCGGAACAGCGGATTTTTGTGCCAGGGTTTACCGGCCAGTCGCGCGGGCGATACAGTTGACCGATCGTTCATCGCCGTGGAGCCCGGCCATGCCGAAACGCCATCCGTCCCCAGGTAACAAGTCCGCCGCCATCCGTATCGGCATCGGCGGCTGGACCTACGCGCCCTGGCGCGGGGTGTTCTACCCCGAAGACCTGCCCCACGCCCGCGAACTGGAATACGCCAGCCGCCAGCTCACCGCCATCGAGATCAACGGCACCTACTACAGCACCCAGAAGCCGGCCACGTTTGCCAAGTGGCGCGACGAAACGCCCGAGGAGTTCGTGTTTTCGCTAAAGGCGTCGCGCTACGCGACCAACCGCCGGGAACTGGCGGGCGCAAAGGAATCAATCGACCGCTTCCTGCACAGCGGCATCGCCGAACTGGGACCAAAGCTGGGGCCCATCGTCTGGCAGTTCGCGCCCACCAAGGTCTTCAGCCCGGACGACTTCGGCGCGTTCCTGGAACTGTTGCCCGCGACGCTGGACGGCCTGCCCTTGCGCCACGCGCTGGACGTGCGCCATGCCAGCTTTGCCTGCGAGGAATACGTCGAACTGGCCCGCCGCCACCGCGCCGCGACCGTCTACACCGACAGCGACGAATATCCCCAGATCGCCGACCGGACGGCTGGCTTTATCTATGCGCGCCTGATGCGCGCCAGCGATTCCTATAAGGCCGGCTACGCCCCCAAGGCGCTCGATGCCTGGGCCGAGCGCCTGCGCGCATGGTCGCGCGGCGGCGATCCGGCCGACCTGCCCCGCGTGACGCAGGCAAATCCCGCCGCCCACGCAGGGCCGCAGGACGTATTCGCGTACTTCATCAACGGGGAAAAAACGCGCGCGCCGGCGGCGGCGCGCGCGTTGATCGAACGCCTGTAGCGTCCGGGCCCGGCGGGCTTACTGCGCGACCGGGGTGCGCAGCGTCACGAACTCTTCCGCGGCCGTGGGGTGAATACCGATGGTTTCGTCGAAGACCTGCTTGGTCGCGCCCGCCTTCAGCGCCACCGCCAGCCCCTGCACGATCTCGCCCGCTTCCGGGCCGACCATGTGCACACCCAGCACGCGATCGGTCTTGGCGTCGACAATCAGCTTCATCAGCGTCTTTTCCTGCGACTCGGTCAGCGTCAGCTTCATGGGGCGGAAGCGGCTTTCGAACAGCTTGACCTCGTGGCCGGCCTCGCGCGCCTCTTCGGTCGTCATGCCGACGGTGCCGATGTTCGGCAGGCTGAACACCGCGGTGGGAATCAGCTTGTAGTCCACCTTGCGGTATTCCTCGGGACGGAACAGGCGGCGCGCCACGGCCATGCCTTCGGCCAGCGCCACCGGCGTCAGCGGCACGCGGCCGATGACGTCGCCGATCGCCAGGATGGACGGCTCGGCCGTGCGGTACTCGTCGTCCACCTCGATGAAGCCGTCTTTCTTGAGCTTGACGCCGGTATTCTCCAGCCCCAGATTGTCCAGCATCGGACGGCGGCCGGTGGCATAGAACACGCAGTCCGTCTCGATGACGGAGCCGTCCTTCAAGGTGGCGGCGAGCGAACCGTCCGCCTGCTTGTCGATCCGCGCAACCTCGGTGTTGAAGCGCAGGTCGATGCCCTTCTTGACGAGTTCGTCGCGCAGGTGCTCGCGCACGGCCTGGTCAAAGCCGCGCAGGAACAGCGGCCCGCGATAGGACTGCACGGTCTGCGCGCCCATGCCATTGAAAATCGACGCGAACTCCACGGCGATGTAGCCGCCGCCCACCACCAGCACGCGGCGCGGCAGGTCCTTCAGGAAGAAGGCCTCGTTGGAGGTGATGGCGTGTTCCTTGCCCGGGATGTCCGGCACCTGGGGCCAGCCGCCCGTCGCCACCAGGATGTGGCCGGCACTGTAGGTCTTGCCGTTGATCTCGACCTTGTGCGGGTCCACGATGCGGGCGTGGCCTTCCAGCAGCGTCACGCCGCTGTTGACCAGCAGATTGCGGTAGATGCCGTTCAGGCGTTCGATCTCGCGGTTCTTGTTGGCGATCAGCGTGGGCCAGTCGAAGGCCGGCTGTGCGGCGGACCAGCCGAAGCCATGGGCCTGCTCAAAGTCTTCGCTATAGTGCGCGCCGTAGACCAGCAGCTTCTTGGGCACGCAGCCCACGTTCACGCAGGTGCCGCCCAGGTAGCGGCTTTCCGCCACCGCCACGCGCGCGCCGAAGCCCGCGGCGAAACGCGCCGCGCGCACGCCGCCCGAGCCCGCGCCGATCACAAACAGATCAAAATCAAATGCCATGTTGTTTCCTTCGCGCAGCCTGCCGGCTGGCGTTCACTGTCCGGGAATACCGTATTTAACACCACCGGGCGGCGGCGCCCGGAGCGGCCCGGTTTTCAGACGGCAAGGGTTGGGATACATTGGCCGCAGACCGGCCCCGCGGGCCGCCCCCTTTATTACCGGAGCTGGACCCATGTCGCTTGAAACCTGGCTGGCCTTTCTGGGCGCTTCCGCCCTGCTGGTGATGCTGCCCGGCCCCACCATCCTGACCGTGATCAGCTATTCGCTCACTCATGGCAAGCGCGCGCGGCTGCCGCTGGTGCTCGCCGTGGCGCTGGGCGATTCCACCGCCCTGGTGCTGTCGCTGCTGGGGCTGGGCGCGCTGCTGGCCGCATCGGCCTTCTGGTTCACGGTGGTCAAGACCGTCGGCGGCCTGTATTTGCTGTACCTGGGCTACCGGCTGTTGCGCGCCGGCGTGGCGCCGGCCACCCTGCCCGTTGCGACGGCCGCCGGCTCGCGTTGGAAGCTCTTCGCCAACACCTACCTGGTCACCGCGCTGAACCCCAAGGGCATGATCTTCTTCGTGGCGTTCCTGCCGCAGTTCATCGACCCCGCGGGCGACGTGACGCGGCAGCTCTGGATGCTGTCGGCCACGTTTGTCGCCTGCGCCGGCGTCAACGCGGCGGCCTACGCCGTCTTCGCCGGCTCGGCCCGGCGCATGCTGGCGTCGCCCCGGGCCCAGCGCGGCTTCAACCTGGGCGGCGGCGCCCTGCTGTCGGCCGCCGGCGTCTGGGCCCTGCTGGCGCGCCGGACGTAACCGGGCTGGCCGTTAGCGCGCCGCGGCCATCATGTATTCGACGGCCGCGCGCAGCGTGGCATCGTCGGCCGCCGAGCCGCCGCGCGGCGGCATGGCGCCCTTGCCTTTCAGCACGGCGACCATCAGCGCGTCGGGGCCCTGCGCCAGGAATGGCGACCAGGCCTGCTTGTCGCCCAGCTTGGGGGCATTGGCCACGCCGCTGGCATGGCAGACCACACAGGCCGACTTATAGAGTTTTTCTCCGGTGGGATTGACGGCGGCCACGGAGTCCGCCGCAGCCTGCTGGAACGGCAGGCTGACCAGGGCGGCGGCAAAGGCGATTAGGGCGATTCTGGGCATGGCAAGGATCTCTGCTATGGGTTCGGGAATAAGAAGCCGGCAAGGCGCGCAGCGCGCGCCTTGCTGTCAGGCCATCAGCGGGGGATCGGACCCGGCGCCTTGATCTGCTTCATCAGGTCGTCGTTCCACTTGCCCTCGACCTTGATGTGCCCGGCCGCGCCCAGCTCAAAGGCTTCGATCAGGTTGTGGTTCAGGTAGGCGTAGACGCCCGGCTGCTTGAACGTATAGAGCGCCGCCCCCGCCGAACCGCCGCGGATGAACCAGGTTTCCAGGTCTTTCTCGGGCGGGTTGTTGAACTTGCCGGTTTCCCAGACCCAGTCGCCGTGGCCGCCGATCAGGTGCGGACGCGTGTCGCGGTTGGCCTGCGAATGGATCAGCAGCACGGTTTCGCCCACCTTCGCGGTCAGGGCGTTGTCGCCGGTCAGCGCGCCCACCTTGCCGTTGAAGACGATGTGCGACGGCGTCAGCTTGCGCATGACTTCCACGGTGTCGCCATAGCTTTCCGCCAGGGTCGCGTATTCCTTGTACTTGCCGTTGGCGTCCTTGGGGATGTACAGGTCGAATTCGCCGATCGTGTAGGCGCGGTCATAGCGCAGCGGCTTGCCTTGGGGGTCTTTCAGGCCGTCGCGCGGCAGCACCATCAGCGTGCCGCTCATGCCCGACACCACATGCCAGGGCACCATGCCTTCCGGGGCACAGTGATAGACGAAGGTGCCCGCGCGGTCCGCCTTGAAGCGCAGCGTGGCCTGTTCGCCCGGGTTCACGTTGGTGAGCTTGGCCCCGCCCAGCGCACCCGTGGCCGCGTGAAAGTCCACGTTATGGGGCATGGCATTGGTGGCCGGATTGACCAGCGTCACCTCGACGTAGTCTCCTTCGTGCACCACCATCGTCGGGCCGGGCATGGAGCCGTTGAAGGTCATGGCCTGAAGGGTGGTGCCCTTGCCGTCGATGACCATCTTCTTTTCCTCGATGGACATGGTGAATTCGACCACCTTGGGCCCCGACTTCGCCGTCTGCTCATGCGGGTGGACCATCGGCGGGGCGACCAGGGTGACTTTGGCGCGCGGCAGCTTGTCGGCATCCTGGGCGAAAGCCACGCCGCCAGCCATCGTGAAAGCCAGGGCGGCGGCAAGCAAGGTTGGGCGCAACGCGTTCATGTGCAACTCCTCTTTCGGTTTCTTCAAAGCCGAGTCTGTCGGCAACTCCATTGAAGTACCGCGGGAGTTCGCGTTCTTTGTCGCAGCGCAAATTCGGGATAACCCTGCAGCCGCTCGCGCATTGTCAGCGGGCACTCGCGATGTCACCATCGGCTCGTGGAAAACTTCTCCACGGCCACACGCGGATCGCCATGCCATCGCCTTTATGCCATGCCCTGCTGCGCAACCTGGATCTCTTCAGGCCCTTGTCCGATTCTCAGCTGGACGCCGCGCTTCGGGAAGCAGTTCCCTGCCGCCTTGAAGCCGGCGAAGCCGCCTACCGCCAGGGCGCGCCCGGCGCCCATTTCTTCGTGCTGCTGCACGGCTGCCTGAAAGTCTCACAACTTACATCGGAAGGCGATCAAGTTGTCGTGAGATATGTCAATCCCGGCGACATGTTCGGCCTGGCCTGCGCCATGCGGCAGTCCTGTTATCCCGCCAGCGTGGTGGCCGTGCAGGAAAGCGTGTGCCTCGCCTGGCCCGCGTCCGCCTGGGAAGGCTTCACGGCCGCCCATCCGCAACTGAGCGCCATCGCCCTCCAGACCATGGGACAGCGCCTGCAGGACGCGCACCTGCGCATCCAGGAGCTGTCCACCGACGAAGTCGAACAGCGCGTAGCGCGCGCGATTTTGCGGCTGGTGCAGCAATCGGGCCAGCCCATGCAGGACGGCATCGGCATCAGCTTTCCCATCACCCGCCAGGACGTCGCCGAAATGACCGGCACCACGCTGCACACCGTCAGCCGGCTGCTCAGCGACTGGAAGCAGCGCGGCATCGTCAGCAGCGGACGCAAGCGCATCGTGCTGCGGTCGCCGGCCGCGCTGGAGCGGCTGTTCGAAAACGCGCAGCCCGCCATGGATTGCGCGTCTTGCCTGTCGTGCCGGGATGGCTCGCCCGCAGTTCAAGCGCAGGAAGCAATCGCCGCGCACTAGCGGCGACGGCCCCTATCCCTCTTCCAGCACCAGGCGCAGGCCCAGGTTGGCCGGCGGCACGCCCACCGAGCAAGCGCCGCTCTTGGGGTCGCGAATGAAATCGGGCAGATAGGCGATATGCCGGCCCGCCGCGACGCGGATGCCGCAATTTCGGGTCAGCGCCGCATCGTCGTCGGCGCCGCCCGCCGGTGCGTCCAGCAGCCGCCGCGTGTGGCAGTCCGAGGTCCAGTCCCACACGCTGCCCGCCATGTCCTGCAGTCCTGCCGCATTGACGCCATGGGCGCCAAACGGCCGCACCGCTGTGTCGGCGCCCTCTCCGCCGCGGCGGCTCTGCGCTTCGTACTCGGCCAGCCAGCGCTGGGCGGGATCGCCCGCCTCGGCTCCGCCGTCGCCGGCAAGGGCCACCGGCGCTTCCTCGCGGTAGGCCTCGCCCGCCGCGTAGACCCATTCGGCGTAACGGGGCAGCCGGAAACGTTGGCCGGTGGAGCCCGACAGCCACGCCGCATAGGCCGTGGCGTCCGACCAGCTGATGCCGGTGGCCGGCAATTGCGGCGAATAGTCCTCGCGATGCGCCGCATCCAGCGGCTTGCAGGCGCCGGCGCGCACGCACGCCGCGTACTCCGCCTGGCTGACCTGGCGCGTCATGATGGCCACGCCGCGCGTGTGGCGCGCGGTCACTGGCGCGGGCGTGACCGGGTAGCCATTGCGCAGCGCCTCGCCCGGCTGCTGATAGCTCACCTCGCCAGGCGGCAGCCGCGTGAGTTCCGGCAATGCAACGCGGGCCCGGTCTGCGGGCCCGCAAGCAGTCAACAATAAGGAAATGGCGGCGGCGATCGGCAGGAAGCGCATGCGGAGTTTCTCCGGAGCGCCCGCGCCAACGCGGCGCGGGCTCTGCTTCCATTGGACAGGCCGCAGGGCCCGGCCTCGTTGCGCTGGCGCAAAGAGGCCGGCGGCTCGACGTCAGCCGCGCGCGGTCCTGGCCTGCAGGCGCGGCTCGACCAGCGCGGGCTTCGCGCTCAACAGGCCCAGGATCACCTGCATGACCATGGCAAGCGCGCCCAAAAGGAACACCACGTCGCCAAAGGTGCGGCCCCAGCGCAAGGTCTTCAGGAGGTCCTGCTGCATGAAGGCTTCGCTGCGGGCGTACCACATGCCTTCGCTCACGCTGGCGTGGAACTGGATCAGGCCCACCGGCAGCAGACTGGTGAAGATCATCAGTACCAGGCCCGCGTTCATGCCCCAGAACGCCAGCTTCATCAGCCCAGGGCTAAGCGCGTATTGCGGACGGATGTAGCGCAGCACCAGCAAGGTGAAGCCCAGCGCCAGGAACCCGTACACCCCGAACAGCGCGGCGTGCGCATGGACCGGCGTGGTATTCAAGCCCTGGATGTAATACAGCGAGATCGGCGGGTTGATCATGAAGCCGAACACGCCCGCGCCCAGCATGTTCCAGAAGGCCACGGCCACAAAGCACATCAGCGGCCACTTCAGGTCGGCCATCCACGGCGCGCGGTTCTTCAGGCGCCAGTTCTCCCAGGCCTCGTAGCCCAGCACGATAAGCGGCACGACTTCCAGCGCCGAGAAGCTTGCGCCCACCGCCATCACGGGCGTCGTCGTGCCCGCGAAGTACAGGTGGTGGAACGTGCCGGGAATGCCGCCCAGCATGAACAGCGAAGCCGAGGCCAGGCTGGCCGTGGTCGCCATGCGGCGCGACACCAGACCCAACGTCGAGAAAATGAAGGCCAGCGCGGTCGTGGCGAACACTTCAAAGAAGCCTTCGACCCACAGGTGGACGATCCACCAGCGCCAGTACTCCATCACGGTCAGGTGCGTGCGTTCACCGTAGAAAAAGCCGGCGCCGTAGAACAGGCCAATGGCGCCGACAGACGAAGTCAGCAGCGCCAGGAGGTTCTTGTCGCCGCCCGGCGTGCGCAGCGCGGGCACGATGCCGCGCAGCATCAGCACCAGCCAGAAGCAGATGCCGGCGAACTTGCCGATCTGCCACAGGCGGCCCAGATCCACGTATTCATAGCCTTGATGGCCCAGCCAGAAATTCCACTCCGGCGGCATGATCTGTGCAATAGCCAGGTAGTTGCCGGTAAACGATCCGACCACCACCAGCACCAGCGCCCAGAAAAGAATGTCGACCCCGGCCTTCTGGAACTTGGGATCGCGCCCGCCGTTGATCAGCGGAGCCAGGAACAGGCCGGCGGCCAGAAACCCGGTTGCGATCCAGAACAGGGCGCTCTGGATATGCCAGGTGCGCACCAGCGAATAGGGGAACCACTGGGATACGTCGATGCCATAGAACGTCTGCCCTTCGACTGTGTAGTGGGCGGTAAAGCCGCCCAGAAGTACCTGGAAGCCGAACAGCGCCACGATCAGGAACAGGTATTTGCCCAGGGCGCGCTGCGACGGCGTCAAGGCAAAAGTGGTGAGCGGGTCGCGCGCGGGCGGCTGCGGCTCTTCTTCTTCCTCGCCGCGCAGGAACGCCCAGGCCCATACCAGGAAGCCGATACCTGCCAGCAGCACCACGACGCTGATGATGGACCACATCACGTTTTCAGCGCTGGGGCGGTTGTCGATGAGCGGCTCGTGCGGCCAGTTATTGGTGTACGTGACCGACATGCCTTCGCGCTCGGTCGCTGCAACCCACGCTGTCCAGAAGAAGAACTGCGACAGTTGCGTGCGGCGCGCTGCGTCGGGCAGCGTGTTTTCCTTCATGGCGAAGCTTTCGCGGCTGCCGTGCAGGGCCGGCGCGTCCGAGAACAACTGGTCGTAGTAGGCCGCCGTCTGCTCGATGGCGAGCGCGCGGCGCGGCGTGATGGTCAGCGTGTCGGTGGCCGCATCGCTGCGGTTGCCGCGGTACTCGGCCTTGAGCGCTGCGCGCAAGGCCGCCTGCGCCGGCGCGGGCAGCTTGTCATAGGCCTGGCCGTGCTCGTCGCGCGCGGCCAGGTCCAGCCAGGCCATGAGCTCGCGATGCAGCCAGTCCGCCGTCCAGTCGGGCGCCTGGTACGCGCCGTGGCCCCAGACCGAGCCGAGCTGCATGCCGCCCACGGACTGCCAGGCGGTCTGCCCGTCCAGGATGTCGTCGCGGCCGAACAGCGCACGGCCTTCGGTCGTGACGACTTGTCCGGGAATGGGCGGGGCCTGACGGTAAACCTCGCCGCCGTAGAAGCCCAGCAGTGCAAATGTGATCGCCAGCACGGCAATCAGCGTGAACCATAATTTCCGATACGGACCCATGATGGGAACGCCCTCCTGTGTTGCGGTTGGTTGGGGTGCGTTTCCTCATGCGAAATCCGTGCCAGAAAAAAGGGTCGGAAAATCAGAGGGTTGGAAATTGGACGGTGATTTTTACTGCGGCAGTGGTGGGTGGAAAAGACCGTTGCGGGGTGGATTTAACCCTGGTGCAGAGGGTTGAACGACCCCTTGATTTCGCTCTGAGCAATCCCAGAACGCTTCCCGCTACAACGTCGGTTGGGGAATCGGCGTGTCTTTCGGAAGCGTGCCCGAAATGCGATCAGGGCAATCCGAAATGCCCCACTTGGTCACCATGCCCTTTTCAATCATGAATTTCTCTGCGCATACGTGATAGGCGGACATAGGGCCCCAGATGTCTTCGTACGACACGATTTTTGCTCCGCTTTCAAGCGTGTAGCTCTTCTTGGGAGGGCCCCACTTGGAAATCAGCTGTTCTTCCGTCCTGCCGACCCAGACTGCATTGACATCGTTGTAGGTCTTGTTCCGCGTGCCCATCAGCATGTTCATCTGTCCGGTAGTGCATCCCGCGAGCAGTGACGGCAGGACGACAAGCAGTGCCAACTTTCTCATTTTGACCATTACCCCAAAGGTTTCATTGTTGAGAGATGGGTGTTTTGGCGCGGCAAGTCATTGAAATGACTTATTGCGCGCCTCCGACATGCCCGATGCAACCTGGCCGCGAAGCGGCCCAAGCCTGTTTTATTTTGGGCGTCACTGTAACTCAGAAACCTTGGCGCCAGGCGCTTCGGTTGCATCAGGCCGGCCATTCACCGGCCTTGAACGTCGCCCGCGATTTTCCTGGACGTCAATGTCATGACGAAAAACTCGCCGCGCCTGTCGGCCGGGACGGCGTCGAGCTGATCGCGGCCGTAGTCGGTATGTCGCCGCTGCTCGAAGCTGGGGTAATACCCTTTCCAGAAATAGCGCGCCTGTGTGCCGGCAGCGAGCACCTTTTGCGCTGGCAGGCCTGCGACGAAGCGTGAATCAGCGCTGTCTGTTTGCGCGCTCACGGCGACGCGGGCTTCAGTCAACTGCCAATGGCATACCCCTCGCCCGTAATAGTCTTCGTCGAGCAGCATGTCGGCGTATACCGTGCCTATATATTCGGTGGCCGATATGCGGGAAAGGCGGAATGGTTCATGGCTGGAAAGCGTGGGCACGTTGCCCGCCAGGGCATTGGATCGGCCGCAGCGGGCCGCGTTGCTGGCGTCGAACTGCGCGACGCCCTCGACCACCGTAAATGGCGATTTGCCGTCGGCCGCGCTTGAAAGGTCGGAGGCATTGGAAAGGGTCAGCCGTATCTCGTAGGCGTGTGTCGGGGCGGGGTTCAGCTTGCGCAACGCCGGGGCGGACGTATTTGAGGCGGCGTCAGACTTGGCCGGCGTGTCGGCGAGACTTGGGCCGCTGCTTGCTGCGGCCAGCAGCGCCAGCAGCGGCACTGCCCGGCGCAAGGCCGGCGCAGAGAAAAATCGAACGCGTTGCGACAAGATGGATGTTTCCTTATATATGCGAATAAAGGGTTATTCCACGGCCGGCGAATACTCGTGCGTCGTCGACCCGCCAAAGGCGGATTATTGCATCGTCGGAATAGCGGCCTGGCGCGGCTTGCGCTCGCCCCTATCGGTGGCTGCGCGGCGAGTCTCCCACTCCAATTGCGGTACCCTCTGTCGCTGGCAAATCCTGGATCGCACAATATGTGGCGCACGTTCTTCAAAATGTCGCTAGTGACGGGTTGGGCGCTTTGGCTGGCCGCCATGGCGTGGTTCACGGTGGGCATGCTGCGGTATGTGCCGTCCGCCGATGCGACGCTGACGCCGATCACGCTTACGGCCGGTCAGACGGCGCATGCCGAGGTTTATCGCATCCGCGAGGCGCCACTGTGGATGGAGGCGCGTTTTGGCGGCCCGATGGGCAGGGAGCGGCCCGAATTGGGGGAATACACAACGCGTGTGGGCGCGCCGGACGCGAAGCGGGGCTTGATCAACCCCGGAGAGCCGGTGCGGATTCGGGTGCGCGATGGCAAGGGACTGGACGTCGTGCTAGCCGCGGCTCCGCGCAGCGGCGCCAGCGCCACGCATTTCTACCGCAAGCTCTGGCCTGAAAGCCATATGGATGGCGCGCTGCCAGCAACCGCGCCGCCCTATCCGAAGCTGGCGGAGGGGACTTCGCAGCTCACGTTCACGGTGGAAGAAGCCGGGCCCGCGCTTCAGGGCGAACAGATCGAACTGGAAATCAGCGCGCCCATCGGGCTGAAACGTACCGCGCCCGGCTGGGAGGATGTCTCCACCTTTATCTTCTGGCCCTTCATGGGCGCAATCCTTGGCGCCTGGGCGCTGGTGTGGGCGGGGCTCACCTGGTGGTATCGCCGCCGGGTTCGGCGGGCTGCCCGGAAGGCGTACGCCTGAGTTCAAAAGCAGAAGGCCCATGCGATTACATGGGCCTTCTGCATTTCATGAAGCGGACGCATCCTGAGAGTCCCCCACCCTCCCATACTCCC
Organism: Achromobacter arsenitoxydans SY8; assembly: GCF_000236785.1. Taxonomy (GTDB): domain Bacteria; phylum Pseudomonadota; class Gammaproteobacteria; order Burkholderiales; family Burkholderiaceae_B; genus Achromobacter; species Achromobacter arsenitoxydans. The sequence continues at coordinate 144,801 of NZ_AGUF01000040.1, forward strand.
CAATCGCAATCTCCCGAAACGCCTGGATCAGCGCCAGCCGCGACGACCCGCGCGGCCAGATCAGGCCGAAGCGGCGCGGCTCGCAGGGCGCGGGCAGCGGCAGCACCGCCAGGCCCAGCCGCTCGATTGCGCCGTTGGTCGCCAGCGGCAGGATGGCTACGCCGAGGTCGCGGCTGACCATTACCGCAATGGCTTCGATGGCGTTGAGTTCAAAACGGTCGCGCGGCGCGATGCCGACCCGCTTCAGGTAGTCGTCGACGTGGCGGCCGCCCCAGTCGTTGCGTTGATAGCGGATGAAGGGCTCGCTGGCGAGCAAGGCATGCGGATCGCGTCCGGCCAGCCGTGGCGCCACCGCCAGCACGTAGGGCTCTTCGCGCAGGAGTTGCCAGCCCAGGCTCTTGGCCAGCGGATACGGGGCTTCCAGGGCGATTGCCGCGTCCAGTTCGCCAGCCTCCACCGCGGGGTAGAAGCGCGCGGAGTGGCCGGGGGTGAGCGCGACGTTCACCAGCGGATGGCGCGCTACCAGACGTTCAAGAATGGCCGGCACCATGGAGTTGAGCGCGGTGTTGCCCGCGCCCAGCCGCAATTCGCCCATCACTTCGCCGGACCGCGCCAGGTAGCGGATCTGTTCCAGGCTCGCCAGAACCTCCTGCACAGGGGCCAGCAGTTCGGCCGCCTTGGCGGTGAGGTGGACGGTGCGGCCGGCGCGCGCCACCAGTGGCGCGCCCAGTTCCTGTTCTAGCGCGCGTATCTGCTGCGCGACCGCGCCATGCGTCAGGCCAAGCCGGCGCGCGGCCTCGGCCATGGAGCCGTGGCGCGCCACGGCGACCAGCGTCTGGAGGAAGTCGGTGTTCATAATGATAGATATTCTATCGTTTAATCGCATCCCGCCTCGCCCCACCGAGCTTGCTCCCGCGCCACAATCCGGCTCAGGAGACAAGCATGAAAAGCAAGCTGTTCGTTCCGGCGTCACGCCCGGAATTGTTTGATAAGGCCATGGCCAGCGCCGCCGACGCGATTTCCTTCGACCTTGAAGACGCCGTCGCGCCGGAACGCAAGGCCGAGGCGCGCGCCATCCTGGCCGATTGGCTGGGCAAGCAAGCAGGCGCCGCACATGCCAAGAAAATTATCGTCCGCATCAATGCGCCCGACACCCCCTATTACGCCGACGACTTGGCCATGCTGGGCGGCGTGCCGTTCGACATCCTGAATGTGCCGAAGACCCAGGACGCCGCGTCGGTGCAGGACGCCGTGTCGCGCGCCAGCGCCGCCGGGTTCCAGGGCAGTTTCCTCGTCACCATCGAAACCCCGCAGGCGCTTGCCCGCGCCGCCGAGCTGGCGGCCGCGCACGAGCGCGTCTGCGGTCTGCAACTGGGACTGGCCGATCTGTTCGAGCCGCTTGGCATTGCGCGCTACGAGCCTGAGACGCTGCGCCCGATCCTGCTGGCGCTACGCCTGGCCGCCGGCGCGTCCGGCAAGTTCGCGCTGGACGCCGCCTATGCCCGCGTGAAGGACGCCGACGGCTTTCGGGCGGAGGCGCGCCTGGCCCGGTCGCTGGGCTTTCTGGGCAAGTCGTGCATTCACCCAAGCCAGATCGCCATCGCCAATGAGGAATTCGGTTTCTCGGCCGACGAGGTCGATCAGGCCCGCCGCGTGGTCGCGGCCAGCCGCGAACACGCGGGCACGGGGGCGTTCCTGCTGGACGGCCGCATGATCGACGCGCCTTTCGTGCGCCGCGCCGAGGACGTGCTGCTGGCCGCCGGCCACGCTTCTGCCCCATTCCCGAATCTGCAAGACTGAGTGACACGCACGATGCAACACCCTGCCGTATCTTCCCTGCCCCTGTCCGGCGTCAAAGTGCTGGACCTGAGCGCCTACATCGCCGGCCCCTATGGCTGCGCGCTCTTGGGCGACATGGGCGCCGAAGTGATCAAGATCGAGCCGCCCGAGGGCGACAACCTGCGCAAGTATCCGTCGACGCTGGCCAGCGAAAGCCGCGCCTTTCTCGGCATCAACCGCAACAAGCGGGGGCTGTGCCTGAACCTGAAGGACGAGGCCGGCTACGAAGTGCTCACGCGTCTGGTGCGCGAGGCCGACGTGCTGGTGCACAACTTCCGTCCGGGCGTGCCCGAGCGGCTGCGCATCGACTTCGCCACGCTGGCCGCGATCAATCCGCGCCTGGTGTATTGCGCCATGACGGGCTACGGCGCGGCCGGCCCAATGGCGGGCCACGCCGGCTACGATCAGGTGCTGCAATCCATGACGGGCATGTGCGCCTCGCAAGGCAAGGCCGACGGCCCGCCCGAGATTCTTTATGGCTCGGTGGTCGACTACTACGGCGCCGCCCTGATTTCCAACAGCGTGGCCGCCGCGCTGTATCAACGCGAGAAAACGGGCCGCGGCCAGGCCATCGAGGTGTCGCTGCTGGGCAGCGCGCTGGCGATGCAGTCGGCGCGCCTGGTGTGGGCCGAGGGTGAACCGCGCCGCGTCGAACGCGATATGCGCTCGGGCGGCATCACCGGCATCCATCCCACGCGTGAAGGCCATCTGTACATCTCGGCGAACACGCCGCACTTCTGGCGTTCGCTGTGCGGTCACTTGGGCCTTGCCGAACTGGCGGAACACCCCGACTACGATACTGTCAAGAAACGCGCGGCCCAGGCCGCGGTGCTGATTCCGCTGGTGCGCGAAGCGCTGGCTCGGCGTGGCGCCGCCGAATGGGCCGAGCTGTTCGGCCAGAGCGTGCCCTGCGCCGTGGTCAATCGTGTCGAGGACATGTTCGACCATCCGCAGGTGCAGGCCATGGGGTTCATGCAACCCCTGTCCAACACGGCGGCGGGCAACTATGTCGGGCTGGCCCAGTGGGCGCATTTCGCCCCCGACGGCACCGTGCACGACACGGCCGCCCCGGCCCGCATCGGCGCGCCGTCGCTGGGCGAACACAGCCGGCAGATTTTGGCTGGCCTGGGCTACGGCAAGGACGACATCGACGCCCTGATGGGCCGGGAGGCGGTGCGCTGAGCGCGCCGTTGCAACAAAGAAAGACGCCGGCGGTTCAGCCGCCGGCCTGAAAACAAAGCGCGCCATATAAAGCGCGGCGCGAGGAGACATGGCGATGAGCCAGCAGCGATACCACCAGCGGCCCGCCGGGTCGAACTGGGGAGATTTTGGCGACGACGACCAGCTCGGCACGCTGAACTATCTGGATGCGCAGACGCGCCTGGCCGCGATTGCCGAAGTGCGCGAAGGCATTTCGTTTTCGCTCAGCCTGCCCCTGACGGTGCCGCGCGCGCCGGTGCTGAACCCGCGCCGCAAGGGCCCGGTGATCCGCCCGGCCGAAAAGAACGGCGTGCCCGTCTACCGCTATCCGCTGGCCACCGACGTGCCCGGCGCGACCGACGTGATCAGCGACGACAGCGTCACGCTCTCTCCGCAATATTCAACGCAGTGGGACGCGCTGGGCCATGTGGGCTCGCTCTTTGACGCCCAGGGCGACGGCGATGCGCGGCCCACCGGCTACAACGGTTTCACCGTAAGCGAACCTGTCTCCGAAGGCTTCATCGGCACCCGCGACCTGTCGATCGCGCCGATGGCGCGCCACGGCATCCAGGGCCGCGGCGTGATGGTGGATCTGCGCGCGCATTTTGGCGACGAACAGCGCAAGATCGGCCTGGCCGAACTGCAGCGCGTGATGCAGGCCGACGGCGTAAGCGTGCGGCCCGGCGACGTGCTGTGCCTGCACACCGGCCTGGCCGACCTGGCCCTGACCCTGCCCGACGATGAACAGCACCGGCTCAAGACCAGCTGCTGCGTGCTGGACGGCGACGATGCCGACTTGCTGGCCTGGATCAAGGACAGCCGCATCGCGGCCATCGCTGCCGACAATCACGCGGTGGAATTGCGCAACCACAGCCTGGCCGCCGAGCGCGGCCCGCTGCTCCCCTTGCACGAACAGTGCCTCTTCAAGCTGGGCTTGCCGCTGGGCGAGCTCTGGCACCTGACCCCGCTGGCGCATTGGCTGCGCCAGCGCGGCCGGCATGCTTTCTTCCTGACCGCGGCGCCGATGTATGTGCCCGGTCTGGTCGGCGCGCCGGTCAACCCCATCGCGACCGTCTGATTGCTTCCGGCCTGCCGGGCCGGACCGGCAGCGGTCGCGCGATGCACGACTATTCCAATTATTTTTTGTACGCCCTTGCACGGGAGAAGTGAGAAGACATGAAAAACAAGACAACCCTGATTCGCGCCGCGCTCATCGCCGGCTTCAGCCTGGGCTTCGCAGGCGCCGCCGTGGCGGCCGACTATCCGTCGCAGGCGATCACCGTGGTCGTGCCCTACTCGGCCGGCGGCGGCGCGGACAACGCCGCGCGCATCATCGCCCAGGGCATGGGCGAGGTGCTGGGCCAGAGCGTGGTCATCGAAAACAAGGGCGGCGCCAGCGGCTCGATCGGCGCCGCCTACGTGGCCCGCGCGAAGGCCGATGGCTACACGGTGCTCTACGACGCCTCGGCGTTCTCGATCAACCCGGTGCTGCGCAAGCTGCCCTATGACGCGCAGAAGGATTTCATCCCCGTGTCGCAGGCCATCAGCGTGCCCAACATCGTGGTGGCTGCGCCCGGCTCGGCCTTCAACACGCTGCCCGACTTCATCAAGGCCGCGCAGGCCAGCCCCAACCGCTACACCTACGCGTCGTACGGTCCGGGCAGCCTGGCGCAGATGGCGGGCGAACTGCTGAAGAAGGACGCGAAGATCGAAGCCGTGCACGTGCCCTACAAGGGCGGCGCCCCCGCCATCGTGGACGTGATGGGCGGCCAGGTCGACGTCTACTTCGCCAACGCCGCATCCAGCCTGAACTACGTCACGACCGGCAAGCTCAAGGCCCTGGCCGTGTCGTCGGCCAAGCGCATGCCTGAACTGCCCAACGTGCCCACCGTGGCCGAAGCCGGCATCAAGGACTTTGACGTGGTCGAATGGAACGGTTTCTTCCTGCCGGCAGGCACCCCGCCCGACGTGGTCGCCAAGCTGCAGGACGTGATCCAGAAGACGCTGCAGCGTCCGGACACCCGCGAAAAGCTGGGCAAGCTGGGTCTCACGCCCGTGGGCAGCAGCTCGGCCGACTTCACTGCGTTCGTGAAAGACGAGCAGACGCGCTGGGATGCGGTGGTCAAGTCCAACAACATCAACGTGAACTGATCGCGGCTTACCCGCCACCCGCAACGCCGGCACGCGAAACGCGCGCCGGCGTTTGCGTTTATGCTCACCCCGGATAATCAATGCAGGAGACACCATGAGCCGTAAAGACGATTTCGACCAAGGCCTGGCCAACCGCCGCGCCGTGTTGGGCGACGCCTGGGTGGAACGATCGCTGTCGCGCGCGACCGGCTTTACCGCCGAATACCAGAACATGATCACGCGCTACGCCTGGCACGACATCTGGAGCCGCGACGGCCTGCCGCGCAAGTCGCGCCGCATGATGGTGCTGGCGGTTACGCTGTCGCTGTCGCGCTGGGAAGAATTTGAACTGCACGTGCGCGCCGCCCTCACGGCCCCCGACGACTCGCGCCTGACGCCGGACGAACTGAAAGAGGTGCTGCTGCAGAACGCGATCTACGCTGGCGTGCCCGCGGCGAATACCGCCTTCAATCTTGCGCAGGCGATCTTGCGCGAGGTCGCCGCAGACATCGGCTATGACCTGACCGCGGCGGACCCGCGCCAGGCCGACCCGTTCGGCGCCGGCCCCGCCTGAACGGAACGCCCCCTCCTGAACAAGGAACCACCCGGATGAACCCCGCCCCGCTGCACATTGGAATCGTCGCCTGCTCCGCCGAAGGGGCCGCGCTCTGCTACCGCACCCTGTGCGCGGAAGGCGCCGGGCGCATGGGCCCGCATGCGCATCCCGAGATCTCGCTGCACACGCATTCGCTGGCGGATTACGTGGCCTGCCTGGACCGCCGCGATCTTGCCGGCGTCGGCGCGCTGATGCTGTCGTCGGCCGGCAAGCTGGCCCGCGCCGGCGCGGATTTCCTGATCTGCCCGGACAACACCATCCATCAGGCGCTGGACCACGTCCTGCCGCATTCGCCCCTGCCATGGCTGCACATCGCGCAGGAGGTCGCCCTGGTGGCGGCGGCGCGCGGGTATCGGCGCGTCGGCATTCTGGGGACGCACTGGCTGGTGGACAGCGAGGTCTACCCTGCCGGGCTGGACGCACAGGGCCTCGGCTGGGCACGGCCCGCGCACGAAGACCGGCTGCTGCTGGGCCGCATCATCATGGACGAACTGGTGTATGGCGTCTTCAAGCCCGATTCGGTGGCGCGCCTGCAGGGCATTGTCGAGCGGCTGCGCGACGAAGGCTGCGATGCGGTGGTGCTGGGGTGCACCGAACTGCCGCTGGTCCTGAACGACGGCAACTGCGTGCTCCCCACGCTGGACTCCACGCGCATCCTGGCGCGCGCGGCGCTGGACCGCGCCTTGGGCGGCCCCGCCTGACGCCCGTCAGATCTGGTCCAGCCCGTATTGCCGCAGGCGTTCCAGGTCCAGCACCTTGATCTGGTTGTAGGCCAAGGCAAGAATGCCCAGGTCGGCCAAGGCCTGGAGCGCCTGGTTGACCCGCTGGCGCGACAACCCCGTCAGGTAACCCAGTTCTTCCTGAGAGATCGCCAGGGTCAGGTCGGTGGACGGATAGAGCTGCGGGTTGAAAAGCTGGGCCAGCGATTGCGCCACCCGCGCGTCGGCATCCAGCAAACGGTGGTTCTGGATGGACGCGATGAACTCGCCCATGCGGTTATTCAACTGGCCGATGACGAAATGCGAAAAAGGCAGGCTGGCCGCCAGCAGCGCATGAAACGTGGCCGCCGGCACCAGCATCACCAGCGACGGCTGGATCGCCACCACATCGTATTTGCGCAGCTCGCGCTTGATGACGCTGCCCTCGCCGAACCAGCCGCCCGGCGGCACGCCGGAAAAGGTGCAGCTGCGGCCGGACTCGTTATAGATCGCCAGCTTCAGCAGGCCGCGGCTCACGCCCAGCCAGTAGTCGGACGGGGCATTGCGCCGCGCAATCCACGCGCCGTTGCCCACGTGCTCGGCGCGCGAGGTGGCCAACACCAGGTCCTGGTGGCGGGCGTCCAGCGCCCCGAACCACGGACAGGCGCCATACAGCGCCGGCAGTTCGTCGGAGGAAACTGTGTTTGAAACATCGGACATGGGAAGAACCGTGTAAAACTCGGGTATGCGCGGCTGTCTGGCCGTCTGTCATGCAGGCGACAGACGCCATTTTCCCGCCGGCCATAAGCTAGAGCAAGCGACGGGGATCAAACACCCCGCAGACGGATAAGAGGCGCCCCGCGCCCCATTGGAGACTAAGCATGAGCGGCATGTTCGATCACGGCCTTGCGCGCCGCGAGGCCAATTACGAAGCCCTGACCCCCGTGGATTTCATTGCGCGCGCCGCGCAGGTCTACGGGAACCGGCTGGCCATCGTCCACGGCAAGACGCGCCGCACCTGGGCCCAGACCTACGAACGCGCCCAGCGGCTGGCCGGCGCGCTGGCGCAGGCCGGCATCCAGCGCGGCGACACCGTTGCCGTCATGCTGCCCAACATACCGGCGATGGTCGAAGCCCACTTCGGGGTGCCCATGCTGGGCGCCGTGCTCAACACGCTGAACACGCGCCTGGACACGCCCAGCGTGCTGTTCATGCTGGGCCACGGCGAAGCCCGCGCGCTCATCGTCGACACCGAATACGCCGACATCGCCCAGCGCGCCCGGGCCGAGTTTCCCCACCTGAAGGTCATCTCCGTGCACGACCTGGAGGGCGCCCCCGCCACGCTGCCCGGCGCAACCGACTACGAAGCCTTCCTGGCGGCCGCACCGGCCGCCTACGACTGGAAGCCGCCCGCCGACGAATGGGACGCCATCGCGCTGAACTACACGTCCGGCACCACCGGCGATCCCAAGGGCGTGGTCTACCACTATCGCGGCGCCTACCTGAACGCGGTCAGCAATATCCTGGAATGGGACATGCCCAAGCATCCCGTTTACCTGTGGACGCTGCCGCTGTTCCACTGCAACGGCTGGTGTTTCGCCTGGACCGTCGCCGCGCGCGCGGGCGTAAACGTGTGCCTGCGCAAGTTCGATCCCAAGACGGTGTTCGACCTGACCCGCGACGAAGGAGTCACCCACTACTGCGGCGCGCCCATTGTGCAGAGCGCGCTGGCCAACGCCCCGGCCGACATGCGCGCCGGCATCACGCACACGGTGCGCACCATGGTGGCGGGCGCGGCCCCGGCGCCGGCCGTCATCGACAAAATGCGCGAAATCGGCTTCGAGCTGACCCACGTGTACGGCCTGACCGAGGTCTACGGCCCGGCCGCCGTGTGCGCCCACCAGGACGCCTGGGACGCGCTGGATCCCGAGCGCCGCGCCCTGCTGACCGCTCGCCAGGGTGTGCGCTACCACCTGCAGGCCGGCGTATCCGTGCGCAACCCGGAAACCATGCAGGAAGTGCCGCCCGACGAAGAGACGATTGGCGAAGTCATGTTCCGCGGCAACATCTGCATGAAGGGCTACCTGAAGAACGAACGCGCCACCGAAGACGCCTTCGCCGGCGGCTGGTTCCATACCGGCGACCTGGGCGTGATGACGGCCGACGGCTATGTCCGCATCAAGGACCGCAGCAAGGACATCATCATCTCCGGCGGCGAAAACATCTCCAGCATCGAGGTCGAGGACGCCCTCTACCGCCATCCCGCCGTGGCGGCCGTGGCGGTGGTGGCGATGCCCGATCCCAAGTGGGGCGAAACCCCGTGCGCCTTCGTGGAACTCAAGCCTGGCTGCTCGGCCACGGCGGATGAGATCATTGCGCACTGCAAGCTGCTGCTGCCGGGCTTCAAGGTGCCGCGCGCGGTGCGCTTCGGCGAACTGCCCAAGACATCCACCGGCAAGATCCAGAAATTCGAGCTGCGCGCCGCCGTCGGCGCCACGTCCGCCATCGACGTGGCCAACCCCGGCAAGCCGGCCTGACCCCTCTTATCCGATAACACCAGGAGCGCATACGCCATGACGTACCAAGCCCCCGTGAAAGACATGCTGTTCGTGCTGAACCACCTGGCGGGCCTGCCCCAGGTGGCTGCCCTGCCCGGCTTCGAGGAGGCCACGCCCGACACCGCCCAGGCCGTGCTGGAGGAATCCGCCCACTTCGCCGCGGAGGTGCTGGCGCCGCTGAACCACCCGGCCGACCGCGAGCCCAGCGCCTGGCGCGACGGCGCCGTCACCACCGCGCCGGGCTTCAAGCAGGCTTTCCGCCAGTACGCCGACGCCGGCTGGCAGGGTATGTCGCATCCCGTGGAATACGGCGGCCAGGGGCTGCCCGGCCTGATCGGTTCGCCTTGCTCTGAAATGCTGAACGCGGCCAATCTGTCGTTCGCGCTCTGCCCGCTCCTGACCAACGGCGCCATCGAGGCCCTCATGGTCGCCGGCTCGCCCGAACTGCGCGAGCGCTTCATCGGCCCCATGATCTCGGGCCAGTGGACCGGCACCATGAACCTGACCGAGCCGCAGGCGGGCTCCGACCTGGCCATGATCCGCACCCGCGCGCAGCCCGTGGGCGACGGCACGTACCGCCTGTCCGGCACCAAGATCTTCATCACCTATGGCGAACACGACCTGGCCGAGAACATCCTGCACCTGGTGCTGGCCCGGCTGCCCGACGCGCCCGAGGGCGTGAAGGGCATTTCCCTGTTCCTGGTGCCCAAATTCCTGGTCAACGAGGACGGCTCGCTGGGCGAGCGCAATGACGTCGCCTGCGTTTCGATCGAACACAAGCTGGGCATCAAGGCCAGCCCCACCGCCACGCTGCAGTTCGGCGACGCGGGCGGCGCGCTGGGCTATCTGGTCGGCCAGGAGAATCGCGGTCTGGACGCCATGTTCATCATGATGAACGCCGCCCGCTACGCCGTGGGCGTGCAGGGCATCGCCATCGCCGACCGCGCCTACCAGCATGCGATCGCCTATGCCGCCGAACGCGTGCAGAGCCGCCCGGTGGATGGCTCGTCGCGCGACGCCGTCCCCATCATCCAGCATCCGGACGTGCGCCGCATGCTGGGCACCATGCGCGCGCTGACCGAGGCCGGCCGCGCGCTGGCGTATGTCACCGCCGGCCATGCGGACCTGGCCCACGCCAGCCCCGACGCCGGCGAGCGCAAGCGCCAGCTCGCCATCCAGGAATTCCTGGTGCCCATCGTCAAGGGCTGGTGCACCGAGATGTCGATCGACGTCGCCAGCCTGGGCGTGCAGGTGCACGGCGGCATGGGTTTCATCGAAGAAACCGGCGCCGCGCAGTACTACCGCGACGCCCGCATCCTGACCATCTACGAAGGCACGACTGCAATCCAGGCCAACGACCTGGTGGGCCGCAAGACCCTGCGCGACGGCGGCGCCGTGGCGCGCGCCCTGCTGGACGCGGTCCGCCAGACCGAAGCCGACCTGCAAGCCCGCAGCGAGCCCGCCGCCGGCCGCATGCTCAAGCCGCTGCGCGAAGCCCGCGAGGCCCTGGCCAGCGCGGTCGAATTTGTCCTGGCCAACGCGGCCGGCAATCCGAATGCGGTGTTCGGCGCGGCGGTGCCCTATCTGCTGCTGGCGGGCACCACGCTGGCCGGCTGGCAGATGGCCCGCGCAATGCTGGCCAGCCTGGACCTCCGGGCGCAGGATCCGGCCTTCCACGACGCGAAGATCGCCACGGCGCAGTGCTACGCGCTGCACAAGCTGACGCAGGCGCCGGGGCTGGCGGCCGTGGTGCTGGGTTCGGGCGAATATGCGGTGCAGCCGTAAGGTGGCGATGAAGGGTTGAGCCGGGGCCGGCCGTGCAAGGCCGGTTCCATTCGGCCCGATCCGACATGGCCGGACCTTACGCGGCCCTGCTCTCCCGCGCCTGGCGGATGCGCGGCGCCGTCGCCATCCAGAACACCAGCGCCGCCACGCTCAGGCCCGCGCCCAGCACGCATACCCCCAACCAGCCCGTCCGCGCATACACCGCAGTCGCCGCGATGGATCCCAGGCCGCTGCCCACCGCATAGAACATCATGTAGCCCGCCACCAGGCGGCTGTGCGCCTGCGCGCTGATGCTGAAGATCATGGCCTGGTTGGTGACGTGCAGCGCCTGCAAGGCCAGGTCCAGGACCAGCACGCCGAAGGCGAGCAGCCACAGGCTTTGCTCCAGGAAGGCGATGGGCGCCCACGCCAGGCACAGCAGGGCCAGACCCGCGGCGGTGGTCCGCTGGCCGTGGCCGCCGTCGGCCAGCCGGCCGGCGCGCGCGGCCATCAGCACGCCCACCACCCCCACCAGCCCGAAGGCGCCGACCGCCGTGTGCGACAGCGCATGCGGCGGCGCGCTCAGCGGCAGCACCATCGCCGTCCAGAACGCGCTGAACGCCGCAAACATCAGCAAGGCGATCATGCCCCGCACCCGCAGGACGCGTTCGGTGGCAAGCAGGGTGAAGACAGAACGCAGCAGCGCGCCGTAGCGTAGTCCCGCCGTGGGCAGGCGCCGCTGCGGCAGCCATCGCGCCAGGGCCAGCGCCAACAGCGCGGACATGCCGGCCGACACCAGATACACCGCCCGCCAGCCCCACAGATCGGCCAGCGCGCCAGCCAGCGTGCGCGCCAGCAGCAGGCCGATCACCACCCCGCCCTGGGCCGCGCCCACCACACGTCCGCGCTCGGACGGCGCGGCCAGCGCGGCCGACAGCGCCAACAGGCCCTGCGTCATCGCCGTGCCCAAGAGGCCCAGGGCCACCATGCCCGCCAGCAGCCAGGGCGCATTCACGGACAACGCCACGGCGCCCAGCGCCAACACCAGCAGGCCCAACTGCACCAGCATCAGACGGCGGCGATCCACCAGGTCGCCCAGCGGCACCACGAAAAACAGTGCAAGCGCACAGCCCAACTGCGTGGCGCTGACGACGATGCCGACCGCGGCCTCGTCCATCCGGAATTCCCGCGCAATGGCGTCCAGGAGGGGCTGCGCGTAATACACGTTGGCGACGCTCAGGGCGCAAGCCGCCGCCAGCAGCAGCACCAGGGCGGTGGACATCGGACGCGCGGCGTCGGATTGAGCGGGAAGTTTCATGATGAATCCAGTTTTATTACGAAACCAGAATGCTAGGCCGATAGGTTTTATAATGCAACCACGTTCGCCCCCTTCCCGGGAAATCGCCAGCCACCCGCAACCCCGCTCAGGAACCGACATGGTCAAACGCACCAGCCTTGAAGGCGCCGCCTGCCCCGTGGCGCGCTCGCTCGACGCCATCGGCGACTGGTGGTCGCTGCTGATCGTGCGCGACGCCTTCGACGGGCTGCGCCGCTTCGGCGAGTTCCAGAAGAACCTGGGCATGGCCAAGAACATCCTCAGCGACCGCCTGCGCACCCTGGTCGCGCACGGCATCCTGGCCGTCGCGCCGGCGTCCGACGGCAGCGCCTATCAGGAATACGTGCTGACGGAAAAAGGCCAGGCCCTGTTTCCGGTGATCGTGGGCCTGCGCCAATGGGGCGAGGAGCATTACTACGGCCCCGACGAGCCGCATTCGGCGCTGATCGACCGCAAGCGGGGCCAGCCGGTGCGCCCGATCGAGATCCGCGCCCAGGATGGCCGCCTGCTTGCCGCGGGCGACACGGTCGTGCGCAAGGTCGCATCGTCAGGTCAGGACCCGCGGGCGGACACCGCCGGCTGACCGGATAACGGCTCGTTCTATGCCGCGGCCGGCCACCGTCCGGTCGCCAGCGCGGTCGGCGACCAGGCATCGAACCTCCACCGCAAGGCCAGCGCGCCCGGCCGCCTGACCGCCCTGCGCACGTGCACGCGCCACAGGCGTTCGGCCCCCTGGAACGTGGCGATCTCGGGATCGTCCAGCACCACTTCCGCGCGCCCGCTCAGCTGCAGCACGTCGCCGCGCTCGAAGTCGATGAAAAGCAATCCGGCGACGGGGTTGGCCGCCAAGTTGCCCAGGGTGTTGAAGAAGCGGTTGCCGGAGAAGTCCGGAATGGTCAGCGTGTCGCCATCCACCCGCACGAAACCGGGCTTGCCGCCGCGGTGCGAAACATCCACGCCGCGGCCGCCGGCGCTTTCCTCGCGGTCCACGTAGCTGGCGACAAAGAAAGTGTCGGACTCCGAAATCAAGACGCGCGACGCGGCATCCAGACCAGTCTGCTCGGGCAATGCGGCGGCAAAGCGCAGCGACGGCGAGCGCGAGAAATAGAAGTCGCGCGACTGGATGTACTGCGGGCAGTTTCCGAAGGACTGCGCCACCGTCACCTCGAAACGCTTGCCGTCCCAGCCTGAGATGCGCCCGTTCATGCGATTGCGCCGCCGCGTATGCAGTTCGATGCCCAGCAAGCCCACCGGCTTGCCCGGCCCCAGCCCTGCCCGCAGCGGATCGTCTGCGTCCGGCATCGCCGAAATGCGCAGGGTGTGCGGATCGGGCGACACGGCAAAGCCGGGCTCCGCTTCCAGGACACCCGCCCAGGGATCGCCCTGCGCGTCGACCGCGCCGGCCACCAGGAACGGAAGCTGCGCGAAGAATTCCCGATGCTGGTCAGGCATGAAGCCGCGGATGACCTTGCGCCCCACCAGATCCATGCGCGCGGCGACACCCGCGTGTTCCTGCAACTGCAGCTCGCCGGCATGCCAGGGCGACGGCGCGGTGTTTTCTGGAAGGGTCATGGCGGTCTCCTTGGACGCTTTCAGGCGGCCAGCAGGCCCACGGGCGATGACGCCATGGGCACGAAGCGCGGCAGGTTTTCGATGCTGGCGAGCCAGGCCCGGATCCGCGGGTACTCCGCCAACGACACGTTGCCCTCCGGCGCATGGGCCACGTAGGCGTAGCAGGCCACATCGGCGATGGTCGGCGCATCGCCCGCCAGGAAGCGGCGCCGGCCCAGCTCGCCTTCCATGACGCCAAGCAAGGCATGGGCGCGCGCCAGCGTGGCGTCGGCATCAAGCGGCGCGCCGAACAGCGTTACCAGGCGCGCCGACGCAGGCCCGGCCGCCAGCGGACCGGACGCCACCGACAGCCAGCGCTGGACCGCCGCGGCGCCGACGGGATCCTGCGGCAGCCACGCCTCGCCGCCATAGCGCTTTGCGAGATACACCAGGATGGCCGTCGAATCGGCGACCACAGCGCCGTTGTCGTCGATCACCGGCACCTGGCCGAAAGCGTTGAGGGCCAGGAACTCGGGGAGCTTCTGTTCGCGGCGGCGCAGATCCACGTCGATGCTTTCGTGGGGCACTTCCAGCAGGGACAGCATCAACTCGACGCGATGCGCATGGCCGGACAGCGCATAGCGGTAGAACTTCAGGGGGGTGGCGGGCATTTGGGGGCTCCGGGTGGAATCGAGGTTCCATCTTGAGCCGCCCGCCGCACAAAGAGAACGGCCGGCGCGGGCAAGACACTCTTGCCGTACATGAAATAAAGCCGGTCAGGCCGGCAGCGCCGCCAGGTCGCGCCGCAGGGCGTCGACGCAGAACTCCACGAAGCTGCGCACCTTGGCCGAGCTTTTGCGCCCTTCGGGATACACCACATGGACCGGCAGCGGCGGCAGCTCGAAGTCGCGCAGCACCACCTGCAGAGCCCCGCTGGCCAGGTGCGGCGCCACCTGGTAGGACACCACCTGCGTCAGTCCCCAGCCCTCGCGCGCCGCCATGACCGCCGCCTGGAACGACGTCACCGTCAGCTGGGACTGCACGTTCAGCCGCCGGATCTGGCCGTCCTGCAGAAAGCGCCATTGCGGCCCCCTGCCCTCCATGGCGGCCGTGATCGTGCAGAAGCGATGCAGCGCCTCGGGGTCTTCCGGCACGCCATTGACGCGCAGGAAATCCGGCGATGCGCAGACCACCCGCCGCACGTGCCCGACCGGCACCGCGGTCAGCGAAGAATCCGGCAAGGCCCCGATCCGGACGGCGACGTCGATGTCCTCATCCAGCAGGTTCACCACGCGGTCCACCAGCAGCGTGCGGACCGACACCTGGCGATGCTGGCGCAGGTAGCCCAGCACCGCCGGCATTACGTGCAATTCGCCGAACAGCGCGGGCGCGGTGATGGCCAGCGCGCCGCGCGGCGCGGCCATGGCGCCTGCGGCGGCGTCGTCGGCCTGCTCGACCTCTTCCAGGATGCGCCGGCAATCGGCGGCATAGCGCTGTCCGGCTTCGGTAAGGCGCAGGCTGCGGGTCGTGCGCACCAGCAGCAAGGCGCCCAGGCGGCGCTCCAGCGCGGCCACGCTGCGCGTGACGGTGGGCGCGGACATCTCCAGCCGCCGCGCGGCCGCGGCGAAGCCGCCCGCATCGGCCACCGCCAGGAATACCGTCATTTCATGGAATCGATTCACGGCCGGAAGGCTCCGCTGAGTTTCCCTGACTATAACTGGCGGGTCTTGCCGAGCGACGCCTGACGCCCGGCCGATCCCGGCAAGGATCCGCGCTGGCCGGCTTGGAATTCCTTGCGCAGCCACGCCAGAAAAGCCCTGACGGGCGGATGGCGTTCGCGTCCCGGCGCGCACAGCGCGGTGTAGGCGGATCCGGGCACCTGGACCTGCGGCCGGTACGGCGCCAGGGTCCCGGCGGCCACGCTGTCCGACACCATGACCGAACTGGCCAGCACCAGGCCCTGACCCGCGATGGCGGCCTGCAGGGCGTAGTGCTCTTCCTCATAGGCATGCTCGGAAACAGGCCGGCGCCACGCCGGCAGGCCGGCCGCCTGGCACCAGGCCTGCCAGCCCTGGTCGTACAGATCTGAATCCCGCCAGCGCACGGTCACCAGCGCGGGCGCGCGCCGGCCCGCCAGCGCCACCTGCGCCGGCGCCCCGTACACGCCGAACCATTCGGGCAGCGTGCAGGCGGCGTGCAGGGCCGGATAACGCTGGCTGCTGTAGCGGATGGCGACATCCACGCTGGCGTCCTGCAGCAGATCCACGGTGTCCGCGGCTGCGTCCAGCCTCAACTGGTACTGCGGGCAGGCCTGGTGGAAACGCCCCAGCCTGGGCACCAGCCACAAGGCGGCGAACGAATGCGTCGTGGATACCGTCAGCGCGCCCGACACGGGCTCGGGCCGCAGCGCGTCCAGCGTCTGCGCCACGTCCAGCAAGGCGCCATGCACGCCGGCGAAAAGGCGCGCGCCCTTGTCGGTCAGGCGCACGCCGCGCGGCACGCGGTCGAACAGCGCGCATCCCACATGACGCTCCAGCGCCTTGATCTGGTGCGAGACCGCCGTTGGCGTGACGGACAGTTCGGCCGCGGCCAGCTTGAAACTGCGCAGCCTGGCGGCCGCCTCGAACGTGCGCAGCGCGGTGACGGGGAGCGTGGCGAACATGGCCGGATTCCTGGGATGAATTCAGTTCATCTTAATGAAGGAATCGTCATTTGTCGCGGGTCTTCCCAAAGCTCAATATCGTGGCTTATTCATCCATTCCAAGGACCCAGACATGAATTCAAGTCAACAATCAAAGCGCCTGCTCATCCTGGTGGGCAGCCCGCGCCGCGACGGCAACAGCGCCGCGCTGGGCGAGGCCGCGCGCCGCGGCGCCGACGCGGCGGGCACGCTGGCGACGCTGCTGTTCCTGGACGACTACATTCAGGGATTCCTGCCGGACCTGCGGCGTGCGGGCGCACCCGCCGACCGTTACGCGGAGCTGTTTCTGGAGCATTTCCTGCCGGCCGACGGCGCGCTGATCTGCACGCCCATCTATTGGTATGGCATGTCCGCGCAGACCAAGGCGTTCTTTGACCGCTCATTCACCCACTACGCCGGATCCGGCCCGGAACCGGAGCGGGTCATGGCCCGCATGACCGGCAAGCGGCTGGGCCTGGCCGTCGCCTCGGAAGAGACCTATCCGGGCGCGGCGCTGGGCATCGTTCACCAGGTGCAGGAGTACGCGCGCTACACCCATTCCGACTTCGTCGGCTACGTGCACGGCGCCGGCAACCGGCGGGGCGAAGTCGCGCGCGATCCCCGGCGGCCGCTGGAAGCGGCGGAGCAGCTGGGCCGGGAATTCTTCACGCGCACGTACTCGGACTACCGGATCGAGACGCCCCGCAGCCGCACCGTCTGGGAATCCGAGGCGTCGGCCCTGGCCAGCACGCCGGGCGTGCTGCCGTAGATCTGCTTGAACACGCGGGTCAGGTGCGCCTGGTCCGCGAAGCCCACCGCCTGCGCCGCATCTGCAAGCGGCAAGCCCGCGCGCAGCAGCGCGCGGGCCCGCGCCACCCGCCAGTTGCGCAGCCAGGCCTGCGGCGGCAGGCCGTAGCGCCGGGCGAACTGCTTGACCAGCGTCGTGCGGTGCCGGTCCTGCGCCTGGGCCAGCGTTTCCAGGTCCGGCGCGCAAGCGGGATCGGCGGCCATGCGCTGGCGCAGCAAGGCGCAGACGTCGTCCATGTCGGCGGATTCGCTTGCGGATTCATCGGCGGGCATGGCTTCCCGCGCTTTGGCGTGCGCGGCCAGCAGGCCGAACAGGGCGGCCGAAATGCGCTCGCGCCCCCGTGCGGGCGGGATGTCTTCGGGCGCCAGCGCTTCCAGCCATCGGCCACAGAGCCCGGGATCGGCGATGACCGGCCCGGCGAACCGGGCGCCCTGGGCGTACAACGCGCGTTCATGGTCCTGGAACCAGGCGGGGTCGATGTAGGCCATGCGGTATGCCAGCGGTCCGGCGGACGTGCCGCCGGTATGGACCTGGCCCGGTGCGATCACCACCAGGTCGCCCGCGTTCGCAGCGTGGGATTCCCCCTGCACCGTGAAATCGCAGCGCCCCTGCTCGACGGCGCCGATGGACCAGGCGTCGTGAAAGTGCGGCGCATAGCGGTAGGCGCGCAGGTCCGCGATCAGGACGTCGCCGGGCAGGCCGGCGCCGCAATGCCAGATATGTTGAGAAACCGCCATGTTGGGCCAGCCCTTCGCGGCTATCCGAAGTAGCGCCCGTCCGACTTGAGCGAACGGGCCAGCAGCCACGCGTTGCGAGGGTTTTCTCCCACGCGGCGGATGGCGTACGGCCACCAGTCCGCGCCGAACGGGAGATAGACCCTGACGTTATAGCCCAATCCCCGCAGCGCCAGCTGCCAGTCGGGCCGCACGCCATAGAGCATTTCAAATTCAAAGTCGTCCGCGGACCAGCCGCGTTCGCGGGCCAGATCCATGATGGCGCCCGCCAGCCGGTCGTCGTGGGTGCCGAAGACCGGATAGAAGCCCGATTCCCGCGCCTCGCGCGACAGCATGATGGACGCCGCGTCCAGATAGGCCTGGTCGATGCGGGCGCGGCCCGCGTGATCCAGCGCGCGCTCGGGAAACGCGCCCTTGACCAGCCGCACGGACGTGCGCTGGCGAATCGCCCAGGCCAGGTCCTCGGGCGTGCGCCGCCGCCGCGCCTGCAGCGTGAGCGCCGCGGGAAGACCGGCTTCAAGCAGGTTCCGATGCAGCGCGCAGGTGCGGTCCCGGATGCCTGCGTCTTCCATGTCCAGCATCATCCCGTCGCGCCCGCCTGTCGCCGCCGGCCGCAGCGCCGTGGCGATGCGGCGCGCGTTGTCCTCGCCCAGCGCGTCGCTGTGCATGTAGCCGATGGCGGTGGGATCGACGGACACATGGACATCCAGGCCGGCTTCGGCCAGCCCGCGGCACGCGCCAATCGCCTGCGCCACGTTGTGCTCGATGGCGCCCCGGTCCGCCACGTATTCGCCCAGGTAGAACAGCGAGACCCGGATGCCATGCGCTTCCCGCAGGCGGACGGCGGTGCGCAGCGCGGCCGGCAGGTCGGCGCCGCCGACGAAACGGCGCGCCAGCGAGCTGCGGTCCGCAATCGCCCGCATCGCCCTGCCGGCTGCCGGGCTGCGCGCCAGCGCAATCGTGGTTCTCTGGAAAATGCTCATGGCCATCCCGTTCAAAGATGGCCACTATGCGGTCGCGGCGGGCGAATGTCTTGAACGCCCGTGAATCGCCCCCGCGTCTATGGCGGCGCGCTAGGCCCTGCCTGCCGCCAGGGCGCGGCCCGCGCCGAACAGCGGCCGCTGCACCGTCTGCGCCAGCAGCACCCCGGCCAGGGTGACCGCCCCGCCGATCAGGTGATAGCCATGCAGTTGTTCGCGCAGCATGAGGAACGCGGCCAGCGCGGTAAAGAGCGGCAGCAGGTTGATGAAGATGCTGCAGCGGTTGGGCCCCAGCCGCTGCACGCCTTCGATCCACAGGTACGACAGCAGCACCGACGAGAAAATGCCTGCGTAGAGGATCAGCGGCACGGTGTTTACGTCCAGCGCCGCCTGCGCCGCCGGCACGCGCAAGTACAGCGGCAGTATGTAGATCAGCGCAAAGATGGACTGGACGAACGTGGACTGCCAGGCCGGAACCGGCACCTTCCAGTGCCGCAGCAGCACGCCGTACAGCGCATAGGACAACGCCGCCAGCAGCATCAGGCCGTCGCCCACATGGACGCCGTGCTGGAACACGCTCAGCATGTCGCCCTGCCCCACCAGGTACAGCAGGCCCACGAACGACAGCGCTCCGCCGGCGGCCATGCCCAGCGTGAGCGGATCGCGCAGGATCACGACGCTGAGCAGCATGCTGAGCAGCGGGATCAGGGCCGTCAGGATGGCCATGTTGGTGGCGGTCGTGGTTTCGGCCGCGCGGTAGGACAGCGCCTGGAATACGGCCGCCGACAGCGCGCCGTACAGCGCCAGCTTGGGCCAGTGCCGCAGAATGACCTTGCGGTTGCGCCACGCGGGCCGGGCCGTGAACAGGCCCATCAGGAACAGCGCCAGCAGCAGCCGATAGAACGTGATGGCGGTTGGCGAGATGGCGCTGGCGGCCATCTTGGACACGATGACGTTGCCCGCCCAGAACAGGATGGCGAACAGGGGAAACAGATAGGACATGGCGGTTTCGCTCGAAGGATGCGGATGGTTCCCCCTCGCCCGAGCCGCTGAAAAGCGGCTTCGCGCGGGGGGATGACCGCTATCCTATTGAGCCTCGGCCAGCCCGTCTGCCGACGAAAAGGCAGACGCTATCGCAAAATGGACATTCCCCGCGCCGTCAGGGTTTGAACGGCGCGGCGTCCAGCGGCAATTCCATGCCGCCCATCTGCGCGGTCAGCAGCGCCGCGCTGCCGCAGGACAGCGTGAATCCCAGCGCGCCCTGGCCGATGTTCAGCCAAAGGTTGTCGGCCGCGTGGCTGCGTCCGATCAAGGGCTTGCCCGTGGGCGTGGCCGGACGCAGCCCGGCCCAGGGAATGGCCTGGCGCAGATCCAATCCGGGGAAGGCTTCGAGCACCTGGCGCTTGAGCAGGCCGATGCGCGCCGAGTCGATGTCGGCGTTGTCGCTGCCGATGTCGACCATGGCCGCAATCCGCAACACGCCGCCGACGCGGGCGTAGACGATGCGCCGCTCGTAGTCGGTCACGCTGATGCGCGGCGCGATCGTGTCGTCGTCCGCCAGCGGCACGCTCAGGCTATAGCCCTTCAGGGGATACAGCGGCACGTCGTGGCCCAGGGGATTGAGCAGCGCGCGCGTGCCGACGCCAGTGGCCAGCACCACCGCGTCGGCGCCGATATCGCCGTCCCGGCTGTTGACGGCGACAATGCGGCGGCCTTCGCGCTGCAGGCCCGACACCGGGTTGGACATGACGCACTGCACGTTGCCCATGGTCTGCAGGCGGTCGAACAGCGCTTCGGTGAACTGGCGGCAGTCGCCCGCTTCTTCACTGGGGGTATAGATGGCGCCCGCCAGGCTGGCGCCCATGCCGGCCAGCGCGGGTTCGCGCGCCACCGTCTGCGCCGCGTCCAGCACCTGCTGATCGGCGCCGTGCGCAGCCTGGTAGGCCACCAGGGCGCGCGCCTTGTCCAGCAATTCGGCGCTGCGGTACGCGATGAGCTTGCCGTTCTTGAGATGGCCGAAATCCAGGTTTTCCTGTTCCAGCAGCGAATGCATCACATCACGGCTGAGATACGACAGGGTCAGCAGCTGGGCGGTGGACGCGTTGGCCACGGACGCGCGGCAGGCCAGCGCGAACTGCAGGCACCAGCGCCACTGGTGGGGATCCAGCCGCGGCCGGAAGCGCAGCGGCGAATCGTGCCGCAGCAGCCAGCCCGGCACACTGGGCAGCACCCCGGGGCCGGCCAGCGGCGCAACGTAGCTGTAGCTGAGCTGGCCGCCATTGGCGTAGCTGGAGACCTCGGCAGGACGGGCCTGGCTGTCCACCAGCACCACGTCATGTCCCTGACGCGCCAGGAAATAGGCTGACGTGACACCCACGACGCCGGCGCCGATTACGCAAACGCGCATACCGTTATCCAAATGAAACCGCGAAGGCGTTAATTTTGTAACGTGCGCGGCCGCGCCGGCAAATGCCAATCGGCGCAGGGGCCATAACCAAACTTCATGTGCCTGGATCAGGCGACCCGATGCAGCTTGATGATGGCGGCGGCGGTCGGTTCGCGCACCAGGTCGGCCAGCGTGTAGCCATTGAGCGCGTCATAGAACGCCTGCAGCGTCTGCGCCAGCACGCCCGACAGCCGGCACACGCCGTCCAGCGCGCAGGGAGGCTCGCGGCAATCAATGAGCGGCCCCTGCTGTTCGAGTTCGCGGACCAGGTCGCCCACCCGGTACTCCGTGGCCGGACGCGCCAGGCTCAGCCCGCCGCCCTTGCCGCGCGACGTGCTGACCCACCCGCGCTGCGACATGAAATGCACCACCTTCACCAGATGGTTGCGCGACAGGGCGAAGCGGTCCGCGATCTCGGGGATCGTGACGGCGGCGGACCGGTCGCGGCATTGCGTCAGGTACATCAGGACGCGCAGGCCGAAGTCAGTGAATCGGGTCAGTTGCATGGCTGGGTGGAGGGCGGACCGGGCGGCCCGGAAACATCAGGCCGCCAGGATACACCTGTCAGGCGGCGACGCCGCCGGTGCCGAACGCCTCGGCGTGGATGCGGTCTTCGGCCACGCCCAGGCCCAGCAGCGCCTCGCGCTGAGCACGCATGAAGGCGGCCGGACCGCACAGGTAGTAATCCGCGCCCGGCACGATGGCCTCGTCGCGGATGGCGTGCAGGTCGACCCGGCCCGCGTGGTCGTAATCGCGGCCGGCCTGGTCGCCATGGCCGATTTCCTCGTAGAACACCGCCTTGCGCACATTGGCGCGCGTAGCGGCGATCTCGTTCACGTGGTCCCGCATGGCGTGGACCGAACGATTACGGCAGCCGTGCACGAAGCGGATCTGGCGGTCGTCGTTGGCGCTCACCAAGTGGTTCAGGATCGACACCATGGGCGTCAGCCCCACGCCGCCGCTCAGCAGCACGACCGGCGCCTCGCCGTCTTCGCGCAGGAAGAAATCGCCCTGCGGCGGCGCCACGTCCAGCACGCCGCCCTCTTCCAGGCGGTCGTGCAGGGCGTTGGACACGCGGCCCGCCGGCGTCTGGTCGCCCGCCGCTTCGCGCTTGACCGAGATGCGCAGGCGATGCTGGCCGGGCGCGTCCGACAGGCTGTATTGGCGCGGCTGCATCAGGCCCAGTTCCGGCACATAGACGCGCACCGACACATACTGGCCGGGACGGTACGCCGGAACCTCGCCGCCGTCGGCCGGAGCCAGGTAGAAAGACGTGATCTCCGCGCTTTCCGGCTGCTTGCCCACCACCTTGAACGCGCGCCAGCCCGTCCAGCCGCCCGGCTTGTTGGCGGATTCCGCATACAGACGCGCCTCTTCGGCGATCAGCAGGTCGGCCAGCTGGCCGTAGGCCGCCGCCCAGGCGTCCACCAGTTCGTCCGTGGCGGCCTCGCCCAGAACTTCGCGGATGGAGGCCAGCAGGTGCTTGCCCACGATGGCGTAGTGCTCGGGCCGGATGCCCAGGCTGACGTGCTTGTGCACGATGCGCGTCACCACCGGCATCAGCACAGAGGGATCGTCGATATGTTCGGCATAGGCCGTCACCGCGCCGGCCAGCGCATGCTGCTGCGCGCCGCCGGCCTGATGGGCCTGGTTGAAGATGTGCTTGAGTTCAGGGTTGTGCTGGAACATGCGCGCATAGAAATGCTTGGTCAGCGCGACGCCATGCGTCTTCAGGACCGGGGCGGTGGCCTTCACCAGCGCGCGGATTTGGGGGCTCAACATCAACTGCTCCTTGGTATTGCGATCGTGCTCGCTTTTAAAGATATATTTATAATACATCTTTAAGCGCAGACATCAAAACACCCGCGCGCCGCCTCCCGGCGCGCCCGGTTTACACTTCCCGTTTACCGCAACACCACAAAGGTTTCCCCATGAGCACTGCTACGCTCAAGACCCGCCTGTCCGACTCCGTCAAGGACGCGATGCGCGCCAAGGCCGCCGAACGCCTGACCACGCTGCGTTTCCTGCTGGCCGCCGTCAAGCAGAAGGAAGTGGACGAGCGCCGCGACCTGTCCGACGCCGAAATCACCGCCATCATCGAAAAGCAGGTCAAGCAGCGCCGCGAATCCATCGCTGCGTTCGAGCAGGCCGGCCGCACTGAAACCGCCGAACAGGAAAAGGCCGAATTGGTCGTGCTGCAGGAATTCCTGCCGCAGGCCGCCACGCCCGAGGAAGTGTCCGCCGCCATCGACGCCGCGCTGGCCGAAGTGGCCGCGCAGGGCGTGACCGGCGCGCCCGCCATGGGCAAGGTCATGGCCCTGCTCAAGCAGGCACTGGCCGGCCGCGCCGACATGACGGCGCTGTCGCAGCAAGTGAAGGCCCGTCTGGCCTGAGGAATTAGGCCCCCACGCCGCGCACGCTTCGCGTGCTTGCTGCCCCCCGAGGGGGCTGCCCCGCCTTCGGGCGGCCGGGCGGCGGGGCGGGCCCCCACGCCGCGCACGCTTCGCGTGCTTGCTGCCCCCCGAGGGGGCTGCCCCGCCTTCGGGCGGCCGGGCGGCGGGGCGGGCCCCACGCCGCGCCTAAAAAGCGCCGCCAAACAGATCCGGCTGGCGCGACTGCTCCGCCGGGTCGGCGAAGTTGCTCATCCCCACGCCGGCCAGCCGGTACAGCGTCTCGGGCGGCAGTTCCACGCGTTCGCAGAGCAGTTTCGCCAGGGCGGCCAGCTCCGCCGCCGAGGCCGGGGGATTGGCGCTGGTCTGGCTGCGCGTCAGGATGCGGAACCGGTCGGTCTTGAGCTTCAGGACCACCGTGCGTCCCAGGGCGCCCTTCTTCAGCGCCTGATCCCACACCTTTTCCGCCATGCGGTCGATCGCCTCGCCCACCGCATCCAGCCGCACGTCGCGCGAAAACGTGGTTTCCGCCGACACCTGCTGCAGCGGCTGGTCGGGTTGCACCTCGCGCTCGTCGATGCCGCGCGCCAATTCGTACAGCCGGCGGCCGTAGCGGCCGAAATAGTGTTCAAGCTCCTGGGCGCTGTGGGTGGCCAGGTCGCCCACCGTCTGGATGCCCAGTTGTTCAAGGCGCGCCTGCGTCACCTTGCCCACGCCCGGCACCTTGCGCACCGGCAGGGGCTCCAGGAAGGCCAGCACTTTGTTGGGCCGGACGACGAACAGGCCGTCCGGCTTGTTCCAGTCGGACGCGATCTTGGCCAGGAATTTGTTTGGCGCCACGCCCGCCGACGCGGTCAGGCCGGTTTCCTCGCGGATCTGCTGCCGGATGACCTGCGCCACCTCGGTGGCCGAAGGCAGCCCGCACTTGTTGACCGTGACGTCCAGGTAGGCCTCGTCCAGCGACAGGGGTTCGATCAGGTCGGTGTGGCGGGCGAAAATCTGCCGGACCTGGCGCGACACGTCGCGGTAGCGGTTGAAATCGGGCGGAACGTAGATGGCGTGCGGACAGAGGCGCTCGGCCTTGATGGCCGACATGGCCGAATGGATGCCGAAGCGGCGCGCTTCGTAAGAGGCGGCGCACACGACCGAGCGCGGGCCGGTCCAGGCGACGACCACTGGCTTGCCGCGCAATTCCGGGTTGTCGCGCTGTTCAACGGACGCGTAGAACGCGTCCATGTCCACATGGACGATCTTGCGCGGAGAGCGCGTCGTCTCCTGCCCGGTCATGACCTCGGTTCCGTGGCAAAAACATATATTATGACCGGCAACAACCCGCTACCCATTCCCGCCCACAACGGTTCCATGACTGCACCCGCATCCCACACGACCGACTACTTCGGCCTGACCATTCCCTTCATGCACTTCATCGGCCTGGTGCCCGAGAGCATCGCGCCGGCCTACGCGCGCACCACGCTGCCCTGGCGCCAGGACCTGACCAACAGCCGCGGCGACGTGCATGGCGGCACGCTGATGAGCGTCCTGGATTTCACCCTGAGCGCCGCAGCCCGCGGGTCGGCGGACGCCACCGAGGGCATGGCCACCATCGACATGAACACCACGTTCCTGTCGCCCGGCACGGGCGATTTGGTCATCGAGGCCCGCTGCCTGCGCCGTGGCGCTTCCATCGCCTTCTGTGAAGGCGATATTCGGCGCGCCGATGGCGAACTGGTGGCCCGCGCCACCGCCACCTTCAAGATCATCCGCCGCCGTCCGGGCGGCGACTGACCCCGCAAGGGCCGGACATCAATCCGGCAGGTCGCGCTTCGGCTTGACCTTCGGGCGCGGATCCAGCGGCATGTACGCGCTGCACGACACCAGGCCATAGTAGATGGCGTTCTGCATGGCCTGCATCGCCGCGCCGTCCCAGGTGCTCTTGCCCCACATCACGATGCGCACGTCGGTCGTCTTGGGGCCGGTCGCCTTCAGGTCGACGCGCGACATTTCATTGTCCGAAAACGGCGCCAGCACCCGCACGACGCCGGATTGCGTGCTTTCGTTCAGGTCGGGCACGACACGATAGGCATTGTCGGTGCCGCGCAGGCACCCGTTGGACTGCCGGATCGCCGCATCGAAGGCGTCCTTGAAGGCCACGGGCACATCCTTGAATTCGCTGTGCGGCGACGAACCGTCCTGCGAGATGCCTATCGAGCAGCCCGCCAGGCCAAGCGCCAGCGCCGATGCCGCGACCAGATTCCTGTACATGTAAATCTCCAGATGAATAGCCGCGATTATCCCGCAAACGGCCGGACTGCATAAGCGGGACCGGTTCGACACCGTCCGCGCGGCTATGGCATTATCGGCGAGCCGCCGGCACATGCGCCGGACAGCCCGCCCCGACTGGCGGGCCGCCGCCATCGTCCCGAGCGCGCCCATCGCAACGCGGATCGACATCACGGAGGTTTCCCTTGTTCTCATTCCTGCGCACCGTCCTGGCTGCCGGCATCGTCGGCGCCTCCCTGGGTGCCTGCGCCACGCAGCCGCCTCCCCGCGCCTATCCCCTGAAAGACTTCTTCCGCAATCCCGAGCGCGGCTACTTCCGCCTGTCGGACGACGGCCAGACGCTGGCCTTCATGCAGCCCACCAGCGTGGACGGCAACCCCGCGCGCATGAACATCTACGTGCAGCCCCTGCAGGGCAGCCAGCTGGTGGGCGAACCCCGCCAGCTGACCAGCGAAACCGCGCGCGACATCAGCAACTACTTCTGGAAGGGCGCCGACGTGGTGCTGTACCAGAAGGACTTCGGCGGCGACGAGAACTTCCACGTGCTGGCCGTCAACGCCAAAACGGGCAAGATCACAGACCTGACGCCCTATGAAGGCGTGCGCGCGGGCATCGAGGACGACCTCGAAGACGACCCCGACCACGTCCTGATCAGCCACAACCAGCGCGACCCCGAAGTTTTCGACGTCTACCGCGTCAACGTCCACACCGGCGCGGCCGTGCTGGTGGCGCAGAATCCGGGCAACATCGTGGGCTGGCAGACCGACCACGCGGGCAAGGTGCGCGCCGCCGTCGCCAGCGACGGGCTGAACACCACCCTGCTCTACCGCGACGATGAAGCCTCCGAGTTCCGGCCCCTCATCACCACCGACTACCGCACCAGCGTCAGCCCGGCGTTCTTCACCTTCGACGACAAGAAGTTCTACGCCCTGAGCAACCGGGGCCGCGACAAGCTGTCGCTGGTGGTCATCGACCCCGCCAATCCCGACGCCGAAGAAGTCATCTTCACGCCCAACCTGGTCGACCTGGACGGCGCGGCGTTCTCGCGCAAGCGCCGCGTGCTGACGCTGGCGTCCTACCAGACCGACAAGCCGCAATACAAATTCTTCGACGCCGAAACCGAGGCGCTGAACAAGACCCTGACGGCCCGCCTGGCCGGCTACGACTTCGTCATCCAGGGCGCGAACCGCGACGAAAACAAGTTCATCGTGGCCGCGTACAACGACCGCACGCCGGGTTCGCGCTACATCTACGACGCCACGGCGGACACGCTGACCAAGCTGGCCGATCTGAATCCGGCGATTCCCGAGGCCGATATGTCGCGGGTCCAGCCGATCAGCTACCAAAGCCGCGACGGCCGGACCATCCACGGCTACCTGACGCTGCCCGCCGGCCGTCCGCCCAAGAATCTCGCCTGCGTCGTAAACCCGCACGGCGGCCCCTGGGCACGCGACGGCTGGGGCTACAACCCCGAAGTTCAGTTCCTGGCCAACCGCGGCTTCTGCATGCTGCAGATGAACTTCCGGGGATCCACCGGCTATGGCCGCGACTTCTGGGAGGCCGGCTTCGGGCAATGGGGCCTGAAGATGCAGGACGACATCACGGACGGCGTGCAGTGGCTGGTGCAGCAGGGCATCGCCGATCCGAAGCGCGTCGGCATCTACGGCGCCAGCTACGGCGGCTACGCGACGCTGGCCGGGGTGGCGTTTACGCCGGACCTGTACGCGGCGGCGGTCGACTACGTGGGGGTGTCCAACCTGTTCACGTTCATGAAGTCCATCCCGCCGTACTGGAAGCCCATGCTGGACAAGATGCAGGACATGGTGGGCGACCCCGAACGCGACCGCGAACGCCTCGCCGCGACCTCGCCCGCGCTGCATGCGGACAAGATCAGGACGCCGCTGTTCGTGGCGCAGGGCGCCAAGGATCCCCGCGTCAACAAGGACGAGAGCGACCAGATGGTCGCGGCGCTCAAGGCCCGCGGCGTCGACGTGGAATACATGGTCAAGGACAACGAAGGCCACGGTTTCCACAACGACGAGAACAAGTTCGAGTTCTACGAGGCCATGGAAAAGTTCCTGACGGAACACCTCAAGCCGTAGTGCCCGCCGTTTCCTCCAGGGCAACCGGGGCGGCGGCGTGGCCGTCGCCCGGGCGCGCCGCGCCGCGTCCGCTCCGCGCCATCTCCACGCGGTCGCGCCCCAGCGCCTTGGCCTGGTACAGGGCCACGTCGGCGCGGGCCAGGATCACGTCGGCCGTATCGCCGGGCTGATACGAGGCCAGCCCGCCGCTGGTGGTCATGCGCACTTCCAGCCCCTGCAGATACAGGGGCGTGTCGCGCAAGGCGTCGCAGACTCGCTGCGCCTGCACCAGCGCCAGGGCCGGGTCGCAGTCGTACATCAGCAGCACGAACTCTTCGCCGCCCAGCCGGCCGAAACGGTCGCTGGCGCGCACCGCGTTCTGCACGACGCGCGAGAAGTGGCGCAGCGCGGTGTCTCCGGCCGCATGGCCATAGCGATCGTTGATCGACTTGAAATGGTCGATGTCCAGCACCAGCACGGCCAGCTTGCCGCCCGTGCGCTGGCAGCGCTGGAGCTCGTGCTCCAGCTCGTCCAGGATGCTGCGCCGCGAATACGCCTGAGTCAGGCTGTCGAAGGTCAGCGCGGCCTGCATTTTTTCGGCCTGCAGGGTCTGAATCAGAAGCAGCAGCGCCAGGAACAGCCCCGGCACCGTGACCGACCCGCAAACGATGAAGAACAGGCCCCAGCGCGACGGCTGCAGCAGGGAAACCGCCGGTTCCAGCCCGGTCCCGTAGACGACCACGCGCAGCGCATGCAGGCTTGCCAGGCCAAGCAGCGCCAGCATCAGGTAAAGCACCACGCCGTTCGTCTGGATGCGCTTGCGCTGCTGGAAGATGACCACCGCCGTCGCCGACATCATCAGGCAGGTATATGCGGAGAACACCACAAAGCGCCCCAGAAGGCTGTCATAGCGGTACAGCATCAGCGCGAGTGCAATCGAGCAAAGCGTACAGAGCACGGCGCTGCGCAGGACATGGGGACTCAGCTTGAAAAACTGCCGCACGCCGATGTAGACCAGCGCCGCCGCGCTGGCCCAGGCCGCGTTCGACACCATCACATAGGCGGCGGGTGGAACGATTTCGGCCGACGCGTAAGCCAGCAATGACAGCACGGCCAGCGCGTTCGCCGCCGTGAACGCGGGCGCGCCCTCCACCCCGCGAGCGTGGAACGGCAGCAGCAACGGCAGCGCAAGCGCTGTAGCCAGTCCCCATATGAGAAAAAACAAGGTAGTCGTCATGGTTTATGTCGGCCCGGGCCTTCTGGGCCCCGGCCTTCTTAAAGATTGCACTGGGTTCGCACTAGGAATCGCGTTACACGTAAGCATTTTTGATGCTTTTTGTTACCAGAACGACGAAAAGAACTCCCGGCGCGATCGCCCCTCCGGGCGCCGCGCGTCTGTTCGTCATGAACCTCTACTGCCCGCGCCAAGACGATTGCACGGCATGCGACGAAGAATACGCCAAGGCCGCTGCTACGTGATGACCCTTTGCAGTAATTGACAGTTAAATGCGGGAAAAACCCATAAAGTTCACCCCGTCGACGGCGCCGCCAGAGCGCCGCGATCACGCCCCACGGGCGTGGCGCGTACTAGCCATGCACTCCCGATAGCGCGAGTGCGAAGGTCCCCGCAGCGGGCGCCGCGCAGTCCCCAAAACCAAACGTCCAGTCCCGAGCCACGGGCGCCTTTTGCGCGCCCGCGGCCGCCGCCGGCCCCAACCGGCGACGCCCTCCTTTGCGGGAGGCGGGCTCATGGGCGCCCAGAATCGCAACTGCGGAAGTGCTACAGATGCCAAACCAAAGACCGAAGCGGCCTCGCGCCGCCGGATCGAGCCTGAACCTGATGGCGGCCTGCGCCGTGCTGGCCCCGGCGCTTGCCCTGGCCAAGCCGGCCGGCGACTACGACGCGCTGATCGAACGCGCCCGGGCCGGAGACTACGAACCCGCCCTGGCGATGCTGCGCCAGCAAGGCCCGGCGGCCGGCGAACGAGCCGTCCACGACCACATCGTCATCGCCGGCTGGGCCGGCAGGCCGGCCGAAGCCATCGCCGCCTATGAAACCCTGCCCGCTGGCGCCGCCCTGCCCGCGTCAGTCCAGTTGGCCGTGGCCCGGGCCTATCGCGACGCTCGGCGCTGGCCCGAGGCGCTGGACAGCTATCGCGCCGGCCTGCGCCGCCACCCGGCCCAATCCGCCTTCGCGGCCGGGGAAATCATGACGCTGGCCGACGCCGGCCAGTTCGCCGCGGCCACCCAGGCTGGCGAACGCTGGCTCAAGCGCCGCCCCCGCGACGCCGACTCGCGCCTCGCGCTCAGCTACGTGTATGCGCGCCAAGGCATGCCGTTCGAGGCGCTGCACCAGGCGGACCAGGCGCTGGACAGCGCCCCCGGCACGCCCTACGTCCTGCGCGAATACGTGTTTGCGCTGCAAGACGCCCGCATGGCCGACGTGGCGCTGGAACTGGCGCGCCGCCACGCCGGCCTGTTCGACGCCCGCCAGATGCGCGGCCTGGAAGCCGACGCGCTGGCCCAGCAGGCGCGGCTGGCGGCCATGCCCGCGCGCAGCGAGGCCGAGCGCATCGCCATCGCAGACCGGGCGCTGGCCGGGTACGACGCCGCGATCTCCGCCTGGAGCCCGTTGGGCGAAGAAGCCCGCGACGACGTGCTGCGCGCCCGCATCGACCGCCTGCATGCCCTGCATGCCCGGGTGCGCATGCAGGACCTGATCCAGGAATACGAGGCGCTGCTGGCGGAAGGCGTCCAGGTGCCGCGCTATGCGCTGAACGACGTGGCATCCGCCTACCTGTACCTGCGCCAGCCCGAGCGCGCCCGCGACCTCTACCGGCAGGTGGCCGCCGACGACGCGCTCCGCAACGACGATCCCGAACAGCGCCTGGCGACGCAAACCGGCCTGTACTACGCGCTGGCCGAAGGCGAACAGTACGACGAGACCGGCGCGATCACGGACGCGGTCGGGTCGGACTACGCGCCCTGGCTCTACTACAAGGGCCAGGCCACGCGCATGCCCAACGACCTGAACCTGGAAAGCAGCCAGACCGTAGCGGCCTCGCGCCTGCAGGCCGACGACACCGTCGACGCCCAGCAACGCCTGGAAGACATGGTTCGACGCGCCCCCAATAATTCCGGGCTGCGCGCCGATCTGGCCACCGTGTACCGAGCCCGGTCCCTGCCGCGCGCCTCGGAAATCGAACTGAAAATGGCCGAGACCCTGGCGCCGCGCGGCCTTGCCGTCGAGAACGGCCAAGGCTTCACGGCGCTAGACCTGCAGGAATGGCGCCAGGCCGAGGCGCTATCCGCGGACACGCTGGCCCGATCCCCCGAGAACCTGACCAGCCGCCGGCTGGCCCGCGAATGGCAAGTCCACCAGAAGGCCGAACTGGTGATCACCGGCTACCGGGGCCTGGCCAACGACAGCCCGGTCACCGGCAATGGCGACTTCGGCATCGACGCCGTGCTGTATTCCTCTCCCATCGACTACAACTGGCGCGTCTTCGGCGGCGGCGGCTATGCCGCCGGCGATTTCGAGGAAGGCCGCGGCAACTACCGCTGGCTGCGCACGGGCGCGCAATGGCGCGGCCGCGATCTGACCGTGGAAGGCGAAGTCTCCACCAACGACTACGGCCACGGCGTCAAGCCGGGCGTGCGCCTGTCTGCCGCCTACGACCTGGACGATCACTGGCAGGTGGGCGGCTCGGCGGCGGTCATGTCGCGCGACACGCCGCTGCGCGCGCTGACCAACGACATTTCGTCCAACGGACTGTCGATGTATGTGCGCTGGCGCGCCAATGAGCGGCGCGAATGGACGCTGTCGGCCGCGCCCTCCCACTTCAGCGACGGCAACAGCCGCTGGGAACTGGGCCTGAGCGGGCGCGAACGCGTCTACACCGCGCCGCACCTGAAAGCCGACCTGGAGCTGGGCCTGTCGACCCAGCGCAATACGCGGGACGGCGCGCCCTACTTCAACCCCAGCGCCGACTTCATGGCCCTGCCCGGCGTGCGCGTGACGCACACGCTTTACCGCCGCTACGAAACCGCGTGGGAACAGATCGGCACGCTGGGCGCAGGCGCCTACAGCCAGCGGGGCTACGGCACGGGCGGCGTGATCGCCCTGGGCTATGGCCAGCGCTACCGCGCCAACGACGTCCTGGACATGGGCGCGATGATCACCGGCACCAGCCGCCCCTACGACGGCGACCGCGAACGCGAACTGCGCATCGTGTTCGACCTTGCCTACCGCTTCTGACTCCGGCCCCGGAACCGACATGATGCTCAAACTCCCTATCCGGCTGGCCTTGGCGGGCCTGCTGCTGCTCCTGATCCTGCTGCTGACGGCCTGCGCCAAGGACATTCCCGTCTATACGCCCCCCGCCGAGCGCCCCGTCGCCGCGGCCGAAAAGCCCTGGGTGCAGGGGCAATTCCTGGCCCTGGCCTATCACGACGTCGAGGATGACGACCCCGACCAGGCGTTCCTCAGCGTGCGCACCGACAGGCTGGCCGAACAGTTGGCCTGGCTGCGCGCCAACGGCTATCAGGCCGTATCCGTCGACCAGATCCTGGCCGCGCGCCAGGGCGGAGAACCGTTGCCCGACCGCGCCGTGCTGCTGTCGTTCGACGACGGCTACCGCAGCTTCCACACCCGGGTGCTGCCCATCCTGAAAGCCTACGGCTGGCCCGCGCTGCTGGCTCCCGTGGGCGTATGGATGGACACCCCGGCCGACCGGCCCGTGGACTTCGGCGGCAGCCCCGAAGCGCGCAACCGCTTCCTGAACTGGGACGAGATCCGCGAACTCTCTCGTTCCGGCCTGGTGGAGATCGCGGCGCATACCGACGCCTCGCACTACGGCGCGCTGGCCAATCCCCAGGGCAACACCGAACCCGCGGCCGCCATCCGCGCCTACGACGCGCGGACCCGCCAGTACGAAACCGAAGCGCAATTCAACGCCCGCATGGGGCGCGACGTCGCGGCCATCACGGAGAAGATCCGCGCAGCCACCGGCAAGAAGCCGCGCGTGTGGGTCTGGCCGTATGGCGCGGAAGGCGGCTCCACGCTGCGCATCACCGCCGAGAACGGCTACCAGCTTGCCCTGACGCTGGAAGACGGCCCCGGCCGCCTGGGCCGTCTGATGTCGACGCCGCGCATGCTGCTGGCCAGCGATCCGGCGCTCAAGTCCTTTGCCAACAGCGTGGTCGGCATGGAGGCCGAACCCTTCATGCGCGTGGCGCACATCGACCTGGACTATGTGTACGACCCGGACCCGGAGCAGACCGACCGCAACCTGGGGATCCTGGTGCAGCGCATTCTGGACATGCAGATCAACACAGTCTTTCTGCAGGCCTACGCGGACCCCGAAGGCGACGGCCTGGTGAAGTCGGTGTACTTCCCCAACCGCTGGCTGCCGATGCGCGCGGACCTGTTCAACCGCGCCGCCTGGCAGTTGCACAACCGCGCCAACGTGATGGTCTACGCCTGGATGCCCGTGCTGGCCTTCGACCTGGACCCGTCCCTGCCGCGCGTCGCGCGCTGGGATCCGGAAAGCGGGCTGGCGGCCCCGGACCCGGACCAGTACCGCCGCCTGTCGCCCTTCGACCCCACGGCGCGCGCGCGCATCGGCGACCTGTACGAGGACTTGGCCCGCTACGCAATCTTCGACGGCATCCTGTTCCATGACGACGCCCTGCTGTCGGACTTTGAAGACGCCAGTCCCGGCGCGCTTGCCGCCTACCGCGCGGCGGGGTTGCCCGGCAACATCGCCGAGCTGCGCGCGGACCCGGACACGATGCGGCGCTGGACCCGCTACAAGAGCCGCGTCCTGGTCGACTTCACCGCCGATCTGACCGAACGCGTGCGCGCCGTGCGCGGCCCGCAGATCAAGACGGCCCGCAACATCTACGCCCAGCCGATCCTGAATCCGGACAGCGAGACCTGGTTCGCGCAGAACCTGGACGACTTCCTGGGCGCCTACGACTGGACCGCGCCCATGGCCATGCCGCTGATGGAGAACGTGCCGCGAGGCAAGGAAAACGCCTGGCTGGACGCGATGGTCGACACCATCGCCCGCCGCCCCGGCGCCTTGTCCAGGACCGTTTTCGAACTGCAGAGCCGCGACTGGCGCACCAGCCCGGACAAGCCCGGCGCCACCCCCGTGGACACGGAAGTCCTGGCCGGCTGGATGAAGCGCCTGCAGTTGCGCGGCGCCCGCAGTTACGGCTACTACCCCGACGACTTCTCGCAAGACCAGCCCCGGCTGCAAGGCATCCGGCCCGCCATCTCCGAAGCGTGGTATCCCCTCCAATGACTGATCGACTGATTGCCCTGCTGATTCTCTGCGCGGTGCTCGGCGCGCCGTTCGGCTTCACCCTGATGCTGACCGGCGAAGCGCTGCTGGGCTTCGTGTTCTTCTACCCCCTGTTCATGTCCGGCATGTGGATGGCGGGCGGCATCTACTTCTGGTGGCATTGGGAGCGGCGCTGGCCCTGGGGCGCCGAACGGCGTCCGCCCGAACTCGCGGGCTCGCCGCTGGTGTCTATTCTGGTGCCCTGCTTCAATGAAGCGGACAACGGCGAGGAAACGCTGCTGGCCGCGCTGGGCCAGAACTATCCGCACATCGAGGTCATCGCCATCAACGACGGATCGACCGACGGCACCGGCCCGATGCTGGACCGCCTGGCCGCAGAGCATCCGCGCCTGCGCGTGGTGCACCTGGCCAGAAACCAGGGCAAGGCCATGGCGCTGCGCATGGGCGCCCTGGCGGCGCGCAGCGAGTACCTGGTCTGCATCGACGGCGACGCGATGCTCGATCCCGATGCCGCCGCCTACCTGGTCGCCCCGCTGATCGACAATCCGCGCGTGGGCGCCGTCACGGGCAACCCGCGCATCCGCACCCGCTCCACGCTGATCGGCCGCATCCAGGTGGGCGAGTTCTCGTCGATCATCGGGCTCATCAAGCGCACCCAGCGCGTATACGGCCAGGTCTTCACGGTGTCGGGCGTGGTCGCCGCGTTCCGCCGCGCGGCCCTGGACCGCGCGGGCTACTGGAGCCTGGACATGATCACCGAGGACATCGACATCAGCTGGAAGCTGCAGCGCGATCACTGGTCCATCTTCTACGAGCCGCGCGGGCTGTGCTGGATCCTGATGCCCGAAACCCTGAAGGGTCTGTGGAAGCAGCGGCTGCGCTGGGCCCAGGGCGGCGCAGAAGTATTCCTGAAGAACCTGCGTTCGATCTGGGTCTGGCGCCATCGCCGCCTGTGGCCCCTGATGGCGGAGTTCTGCCTGTCCACCGCCTGGGCCTTCGCGTTCGGCGTGTCCGTGCTGCTGTGGCTCATCAGCCAGGTCGTCACGCTGCCCAACAACATGCAGATCGCCAGCCTGATGCCGCCGGCCTTCACCGGCATGATGCTGGCGGTCGTGTGCCTGCTGCAATTCGCAGTCAGCATCCTGATCGACCGCCGCTACGAGCCTGGGCTTGCGCGCTCGCTCTACTGGGTCATCTGGTATCCGCTGGCCTACTGGATGGTGAGCCTGTTCACCACGCTGGTCAGTTTCCCCAAAGTCATGCTGCGCAAGCAGGCCGAGCGCGCGCGCTGGACCAGCCCCGACCGCGGCATCAAATCTCCGGACGCATCATGATCATCACCACGCAACGCTCCCGCGCGGGCTACCTGCTCGACCTCGCGCTCACCGCCATCGGCTGGTTCGCCTTTGTCTACCTGTTCGGCGCCGGCATCCTGGCGATCCTGCGCGGGGCCGCGGGCGGCCCCGACGCGCCGCTTCTGCCCGTCTTCCTGCCCACCGTGCATACGCTGTGGAGCTATGTGCTGCTGGCGGCCGCCAACGCCGCGGCGCTGGTGGCCTGGGCGGTCTACAACCACCGCCGCTTCGGCGGCAAGGACCGCCGCAAGCCGATCCGGCCGCTCTCCGACCAGCGCCTGGCCAAGAGCTTTGACGTAGACGCTGACCAACTGGCGCAACTGCGGGGCGCGCGCATCGCCGTCATCCACCATGGCGACGCGGGCGACATCGACGGCATCGAGCACCGCTTGCCGCGTCTGCAGGCGCTGCGCGCGGGCTAGCGGGCGCTCAGGCCTTCGCCCTGCCCATCCGGGGCAGCAGAATGGCCACCACGCCCAGCAGCGGCAGATAGGCGCAGACCTGGTAGACATAGCCGATGCTGGTGGCGTCGGCCAGCCTGCCCAGCGCCGCCGCGCCCAGGCCGCCCATGCCGAAGGCGAATCCGAAGAACAGTCCCGCGATCATGCCCACCTTGCCCGGCACCAGCTCCTGCGCATAAACCACGATGGCCGAAAACGCCGACGCCAGCACCACGCCGATGATCACCACCAGCACGCCGGTCCAGAACAGGTTGGCGTGCGGCAGCATCAGCGTGAACGGCGCCACGCCCAGGATTGACACCCAGATCACGATCTTGCGGCCGATCCGGTCGCCCACCGGCCCGCCCACCACCGTGCCCACGGCCACGGCGGCCAGGAACAGGAACAGATAGAGCTGCGCTTCGCGCACCGACAGCGCGAACTTGTCGATCAGGTAGAACGTGAAATAGCTGTTCAGGCTGGCCAGGTAGAAGTACTTGGAGAACACCAGCACCCCCAGCACGCCCATGGCGCCCAGCACTTGATTGCGCGACAGCCCGTTGCCCGCGCCCTCGCGCCGCGCGCGCGGCTTGAGCAGGACGCGGTTGGCGCTGTACCAGCGCCCGATCCACACCAGCACCACAATGCCGAACATCGCCGCCAGCGAAAACCACGCGACGCTGCCCTGTCCGTGCGGAATGATGAACAGCGCCGCCAGCAGCGGCCCCAGCGCCGACCCCACGTTGCCGCCCACCTGGAACAGCGACTGCGCCAGCCCGTGCCGCCCGCCCGAGGCCATGCGCGCCACGCGCGAGGATTCGGGGTGGAACACCGACGACCCCGTGCCCACCAGGATGGCCGCCACCAGCAGCCAGCCGAACGACGGCGCCACCGACAGCATCAACAGGCCGACCAGCGTGAACCCCATGCCCACGGGCAGCGAATACGGCTTGGGATGGCGGTCGGTGTAGAAGCCGATAAAGGGTTGCAGCAGCGACGCGGCCAGCTGATAGACCAGCGTGATCAGCCCGATCTGCGTGAACGTCAGACTGAACGAATCCTTCAGCATGGGATAGATGGCCAACAGGATCGACTGGATCATGTCGTTCATCAGGTGCGCCACGCTGATCGCGCCCAACACCTTGAAGGCCGTGGACGGATCGGACGCCGCGGCGGAAGGCGCGGCGGTAGAGGCTGGAGCGCCGGGCATGCCGGCGGCGGGATTCTGGGCGGAATTCATGGGTCGCACACATAAAGGATGGGCCTGCCGGACAAACGCCGGAACCAGGGGACAGTGTAGGAATCCGCCATGGGAACCATCTGCCAATTTTCGTCGCTAAAGTGACAAAATAGGCTGATCTCGCTTTATGCGCCGCGTCATCCTTTCGTCGGAAGTGACACCCATGCCCGCCCGCCCCGCCCCTGCGCCCGATCCGTCCCGCAGTATCGACGCCCAGGACTACCAGCACCGCCCCCGCGTGGTCACCGCCATGGCCAAGGAATTCCCGGCCGGCGCGCAGACCGGCGCCCATTCCCATCCCCGCGCCCAGCTCATCTACGCGGTCGAAGGCGTGATGCGCGTCACCACGCCCAGCGGATTCTGGGCCCTGCCGCCGCTGCGCGCGCTGTGGGTGCCGGCGGGCGTGCCGCATGGCGTGGACATGGTGGGCGCCGTGTCCATGCGCTCGCTCTATATCCAGGCCGACGCCGCCCAAGGCTACTGGCCGCAATGCCAGGTGATCGAGGTCAGCGGGCTGCTGCGCGAACTGATCCTGGCCCTGACCGCAGAGCCCATCGACTATCCGCTGGGCGGGCGGGTTGAACAGATCGCCGCGCTGATCCTGGCCGAACTGGCCGCGGCCCGCGTCGTGCCCATCCAGATCCCCTGGCCGCGCGACCGCCGCCTGCAGACCATTTGCGCCGCAATCCTGGACCAGCCCGGTATGCAGCGCGGCATCGAGGACTGGGGCAGCGAAGTCGGCGCCAGCGCGCGCACGCTCATCCGCCTGTTCCAGGCGGAACTCGGACTTAATTACCGCCAATGGGTGCAGCAGGTGCGGTTGGCAGACGCGGTGTGCAGGCTGTCGCTGGGCGTGCCTGTGGCGCGGATCGCGTCCGACCTGGGCTACCGCAGCGCCAGCGCGTTCTCGGCCATGTTCCACCGCGCGCTGGGCGCCCCGCCCCAGCGCTATCTGCAATCCGTCCCTGAATCGCCTTCCCTGCTGAATACAAGCTGAAAACCCGGCCTTTTCCTGCAACGGGCCTTGCTGTTTGTGACTGCGCACAATACAGTTCAGGCTTCGCATCGGGCGCAAGCGCCCGCTGGCGGCGCACAGGCGCCGCAT
The DNA here is from genome assembly GCF_000236785.1 of Achromobacter arsenitoxydans SY8. Lineage (GTDB taxonomy): Bacteria > Pseudomonadota > Gammaproteobacteria > Burkholderiales > Burkholderiaceae_B > Achromobacter > Achromobacter arsenitoxydans. Next base: position 183,343 of record NZ_AGUF01000040.1, read on the forward strand.
TCGCGCCCCCCGCGGGCCGTCCCCTTATTTCACCGGCAGATTGCCCCGTCCCCCTGTCCGCAGATTTGGTTACTGAAACCTTATTGCGCGATGGTCGGTCTATAGCGTTCTGCCCTAGAATCGCCTGCAATGAGCACCCCTCAGCAATCTTCCGCCACCCCGGGCGGCAAATCGGGCCTTCCCTGGAAACGACTCCTGGTCAAAGCGGGCATTGCCGCGGCCGGCGCAGCCGTGTGCGGCGCAGTCCTGTTCGGATTGGCGCTGGCCCTGGCATGGCCCAGCCTGCCCGACCTGCACGCCATGACCGATTACCGGCCGCGCGTGCCGCTGCGCATCTACACCGCGGACAAGGTGCTGATCGGCGAATACGGCGAAGAACACCGCAACGTGCTGCGTTTCGACGAAATCCCGCCCGTAATGCGGCAGGCCGTGCTGGCGGCCGAGGACGACCGTTTCTACAGCCACGGCGGCGTCGACTGGATGGGTGTGGCGCGCGCGGTGCTGACCAACATCGTCAAGGGCTCCAAGACGCAGGGCGGCAGCACGATCACGATGCAGGTCGCGCGCAACTTCTACCTGTCGTCCGAAAAGACCTATTCGCGCAAGTTCTATGAACTGCTGCTGACCTTCAAGATCGAATCCGAGCTCACCAAGGACCAGATCCTTGAGCTCTACATGAACCAGATCTACCTGGGCCACCGCGCCTACGGCTTCGCGGCCGCGTCGCGCACGTATTTCGGCAAGCCGCTGGCCGAAGTCAGCCCGGCCGAAGCTGCGATGCTGGCGGGCATCCCCAAGGCCCCGTCGCGCTTCAACCCCATCACCAATTTCCCGCGCGCGGAAATCCGCCAGCATTACGTGCTGGGCCGCATGAAGACGCTGGGCTACCTGACGCCCGAGCAGGCGGACGAAGCCCTGAAGGAACGCCTGACGGTGCGCGGCGCGGACGGCGCCAGCACGCGCGGCTTCGCGGTGCATGGCGACTACCCGGCCGAACTGGCCCGGCAACTGATGTACGGCGTGTTCCAGGAAGACACCTATTCCAAGGGCATCGACGTCTACACCACCATCGACTCCAAGGCGCAGGAAGCCGCCTACCGCGCGGTGCGCGACGGCGTCCTGGATTACACCCGCCGCGCGGTGTACCCCGGGCCGGAAGACCAGGTCGACCTGCCCGACGGCATTGAAAAGGACGCGCAGGCCCTGGACGAGATCCTGGACGGCGTGCAGGAAAAGACGCCCGACAGCGAAGACCTGCTTGCCGCGGTGGTGCTGGCCGCCAGCCCCACTGAAGTCACGGTCGCGCGCAGCGCGCGCGACGTCATCACCATCTCGGACAAGAAGGCGCTGGCCGTCGTCGCGCGGGCGCTGAACCCCAAGGCCGCCGACGGCAAGCGCATCCGCCGCGGCTCCGTGGTCTACATCCACAAGACCGGCGACAACTGGGAAATCATCAACATGCCCGCGCTGCAGGCGGCGCTGGTGTCGATGGCCCCGCAGGACGGCGCCATCCGCGCCATGATCGGCGGCTTCGACTACAACCGCGGCACCTTCAACCGGGTCACGCAGGCCTGGCGCCAGCCCGGCTCGAACATCAAGCCCTTCGTGTACGCGGCGGCGCTGGAGCGCGGCCTGACGCCCGCCACGCAGATCTCGGACCAGCCCTTCATGCTGTCTGCCGAGCAGACCGGCTCCAAGGCCTGGCAGCCCAAGAACGACGGCAACCAGTACGAACCCATGCTGACCCTGCGCCAGGGCCTGTACCGGTCCAAGAACATGGTGTCGATCCGCATCCTGCAAGCCATCAGCCCGCAGTACGCGCAGGACTACCTCACCCGCTTCGGCTTCGACAAATCCCGCTGGCCGGCCGTCCTGCCGCTGGCGCTGGGCGCTGGCGGGGCCACGCCCCTGCAGGTCGTCAACGGCTACAGCGTGTTCGCGAACGGCGGTTACCGCGTCACCCCCTACCTGGTCGACCACGTCACCGACCGCGCCGGCAAGGTCCTGATGCAGGCCCAGCCCGTTGTGGCTGGCGACGCCGCCGCGCGCGCCATCGACCCGCGCACCGCCTGGGTCATGGACGACATCCTGCGCGGCGTCACCGTCAACGGCACCGCCGCCCGCGCGCACCAGGTGCTCAAGCGCAATGACGTCGGCGGCAAGACCGGCACCACCAACGACGCCGTTGACGTGTGGTTCTCGGGCTTTTCGGGCAACTTGGCCACCACGGTCTGGATGGGCTTTGATCAGCCCAAGTCGCTGGGCACCAACGAATTCGGCAGCGGTCTCGCGCTCAGCACCTGGCTGGATTACATGCAGCCGGTCCTGAAGGGCGTCCCCGAAACCAAGCCCGCCGCGCGTCCCGACGGCCTGCTGGTGGACAACGGCGAATACTACTTCTCCGAATTCCCGCCGGGCCAGGCGGTGGCCTCGCTGGACCTGTCGTCCGGCGACGCCCTGACCGACTTCCTGAACAACAACCGCTCCACCGACGGCGTCGACACGTCGGTCAAGCCCTTGCCGCCGGGCGGCGCCGCCGTCCCGCCGGAC
>NZ_AGUF01000039.1 GCF_000236785.1 Achromobacter arsenitoxydans SY8
CGTTCACCGATCTCATCGTTTGACGGTGGCTCTCTTGGGTGCGGTACTTGTCCCGCACTGCGGACGTGAGAGGAACCGGACTGAAAAGGAAGCGCAAGTCGTCGATGCCGTCCACATCGAAGATCTTCAACGACCAAGCCAGCCTTGTTGATCCCCCCGCACCTGCACCGGCCGACGCTGGAGACTCCCAGGGCTTGTCCGCATCAATGTAAGTGAGCGTGCTGATCTCGGAGACACGGTACTGGCTGTGCCACTCATACGGCTTCTGCTTGCGTTTGATGAGCACATAGAGAAAGCCCTGACGCAACGGCCGCAATGCGTAGGACGATTCGCTAAGCATTCCAACCTTGTAGGGGTCAGCGGCGTTTACCGGCAGCGGCGGCAACTGCTTGCGGGGGATCTCTGCGCCGCCCACCGCGCCATAGCGCAGGGGCAAAATGATGAAGCTGCGTGTGCAGGTGACCGCCGGACCCGACTTCATTTCGTTTTCGATCCACCTGCGGTTTTCCGCGCACAGCTCGAAGGTTTCTTTCCAGCTATACATAAGAACGTTCACTCCCTGTTCAGCTACCCGTCCATCGAGTCTCTGATCGGAGCGGGCGTGCATGGATGCCGTTCGCAATCCTGCCCATGGTTCAAAAAGCTGAAAATTGGACCAGTACTAAATTGGGAGCTTCCGTAAGCGAAAAATGCGGGGATTGAGCGGACGATGGCCGCGGAGATGAATGCGCATCCGAGGTATCGGCCACGCGAAAACAAGCCTGACGACCTGGCCAACGAGTGCAGCGGCGCGAAAAAGAAAAAAGCCCCTGATTTCTCAGGGGCTTCGTTCTTGAATACTGGCGGAGAGGGTGGGATTCGAACCCACGGTACGGGGATACCGTACGCCTGATTTCGAGTCAGGTACATTCGACCACTCTGCCACCTCTCCGTGGCTGGATTCCGTAACGGTGAATTCCTGAAGATTTTCACTTCGGGGTTTTCACGCCAAGATCCCTGGTCGGAAGGATCTTCGTTGTCGGAGCAGCGAAGCCCGCAATTCTACAGGATTTTTTTCTTTTGTGTAAAGGGGTGGAAAAAGAAGACGGGTAAAAGGACCACAGCGGGTTTCATCCGGCTTTCGGCCGGCGCAATCTTTGGCCAGAATTCCCCCAATCCCGCCTGCCGCCCGCCCCATGGACCTGATCCTCATCCTTTTGCTTGCCGCCGTGCTGTGCGTGCCTATCACCCAGCGGCTGGGACTGGGCGCCATTCCCGGCTACCTGGTGGCGGGGGTGCTGGTCGGGCCGTCGTGCCTGAAGCTGGTCACCAATGTGGACACGATGATCGGCGTCTCGCAGTGGGGCGTCGTGATGATGCTGTTTATCATCGGCCTGGAACTGTCGCCCAAACGCCTGTGGGCCATGCGCAACGAAGTCTTCATCCTGGGCTCCCTGCAGATGCTGGTCTGTGGCCTGCTGCTGGGGCTGGTGTTCGGGGCGGCCCTGCGGCACCTGGCGGGCATGGAGTGGCAGGCGGCGGTGCTGTGCGGCCTGTCGCTGGCGCTGTCGTCCACGGCGGTGGCCCTGCGCCTGCTGGACGAACGCCAGCTTACCCGCACGCCGCTGGGGCGCTCCGCCCTGGGCGTGCTGCTGTTCCAGGACATGGCCGCGATCCCGATGCTGGTCGCCGCCGGCCTGTTGGGCGCCGGCGGCACGTCGGCGCCGTCCTTCAAAGAGGCGCTGCTGGCGGTGGCCGTGGTGGCGGTGGCCCACCGGTTGCGGCTGCTGGGCTGGGCGGCCAAGGCCGAACTGAACGAGCTTTTCACTGCGGCGGCGCTGCTGATGGTGGTGGGCGCTGCCCAATTGTTCGACTATGCCGGCCTGTCGGCGGGCCTGGGCGGGTTCCTGGTGGGCGTGATGATGGCCGAATCGCGATATCGGGACGAACTGGAAAAGGCGATCGACCCCTTCAAGGGATTGCTGCTGGGCCTGTTCTTCGTCGCCATCGGCATGTCGATCAACCTGAAGGTGGTGGCGCACCACTGGATGTTCATTTTCTGCGGGGTGGCGGCACTGCTGGCCGTCAAGGCCGTGATCCTCTATGGGTTCGCCCGCTTCCTGGGCCTGCCCCGCTACCATCGCCTGCTGTTTGCCCTGGTGCTGGCGCAGGGCGGCGAATTCAGCTTCGCCATCTTCAACGAAGCCTGGGACAACCAACTGGTGAACCTGGAACAGCGCGACGTGCTGTCGGTCATCGTGGCCGTGTCGATGGGCGTGGTGCCCGTGCTGATCAAGCTGCTCGAACGCGTGCCGGAACGATACGGCGGCATGGCGGGCCTGCCCGCCGCGCAAGGCGCGCAGTCCGAGGACGCGTCGCCGTCCTCCCCGACCGACAAGCCGCCCGCCGCTTGACCCCGCTGCGCGTGGGGGCATGGCATGATGACCGCCTTGCCGGGCAGCTACACTTGAAGCCCGTTTTCGCTTCCCGATTTATGCGCCAGCTCACAGGAGAAAGCTCATGCTCAAAGGAAAAGTAGCGCTTGTCACCGGTTCCACCAGCGGCATCGGCCTGGGTATCGCCACCGCCTTCGCCCAGCAGGGCGCCGATATCGTCCTGAATGGCTTTGGCGATGCGACCGACATTGAAAAGCTGCGCGCGGGCCTTGCCGAAAAACACGGCGTGAAGGTGATCTACGATGGCGCGGATCTCTCCAAGGGCGCAGCTGTGCGCGAACTGGTCGAAAATACGGTCCGGCAGCTGGGACGCATCGACATCCTGGTCAATAACGCCGGCATTCAGCACACCGCACTGATCGAGGATTTCCCCGCCGAAAAATGGGACGCCATCCTGGCGCTCAACCTGTCGGCCGTGTTCCACGGAACCGCCGCGGCCCTGCCGCACATGAAAAAGCAGGGCTCCGGCCGCATTATCAACATCGCGTCGGCGCATGGGCTGGTGGCTTCGGCCAGCAAATCGGCCTACGTGGCCGCCAAGCATGGCGTGGTGGGTTTCACCAAGGTCACGGCGCTGGAAACGGCCGGCCAGGGCATCACCGCCAACGCCATCTGCCCGGGCTGGGTGCGCACCCCGCTCGTCGAAAAACAGATCACCGCGCTGGCGGAAAAGAATGGCGTTGACCAGGAAGCCGCGGCGCGCGACCTGCTCAGCGAAAAGCAGCCCTCGCTGCAATTCGTGACGCCGGAGCAACTGGGCGGCACCGCCGTCTTCCTGGCTTCGGACGCCGCCGCGCAAATCACCGGCACCACCGTCTCCGTCGATGGCGGCTGGACGGCGCGCTAACAAAGGACCCCCGAATGCTGTTTTTGCTTTCCCCCGCCAAGAAGCTGGACTACGACTCGCCGCTGCACATCGAGACGCACACCCAGCCGCTGTTCGTGGATCAGGCCGCCGGCCTGATCAAGGTCCTGAAGACCAAGACCGCCGAGGACATCTCGGCACTCATGAGCCTGAGCCCGGCGCTGTCCGAACTGAACGTCCAGCGCTATGCGCACTGGAAGCGCAGCTTCACGCAGGCCAACTCGCGCCAGGCCGTGCTGGCCTTCAACGGCGATGTCTATGAAGGCCTGGACGCCGGCACCCTGTCGGCCAAGCAGCTGGACTGGGCGCAGGAGCACGTCGCCATCCTCAGCGGACTGTATGGCGTGCTGCGCCCGCTGGACCTGATGCAGCCGTACCGCCTGGAAATGGGCACCCGCCTGGCCAACCCCAAGGGCAAAAACCTGTACGAATACTGGGGCAGCGCCATCGCGGACTATCTGAACGAGCGGCAGTCCGGCCAGAAGTCGCCCGTCATCGTCAACCTGGCGTCCGAAGAGTATTTCAAGTCGGTCGACCTGAAGACGCTGAAGGCGCGGGTCGTGCAGTGCGTGTTTCAGGACTGGAAGAACGGCGCCTGGAAGGTCATCAGCTTCCACGCCAAGCGCGCGCGCGGCCTGATGGCCCGCTACGCCATCCAGCACAAGGTCGCCAAGCCGGAAGGGCTGCAGGGCTTTGACCTGGAAGGCTATGCGTTCGACGCCTCGGCGTCGTCGGAAGACAAGCTGGTGTTCCGACGCAAGCTGGATTGAGGCACCTGACGCAGTAAGTCGCCGCTTCAACAAAAATGCCGGCCCGGGAACCGGGCCGGCATTTTTCTTTTGGTTGACGATGTCGCCCGCAGCGCCTACGACGCCGCCGCCACGGGCGGCGCGTGCATGGGGTCGGCCAACGCCTGGAGTTCCTGGCGGATCATGTGGGTGGCTTTCAGCATCTGCTTGACCGGATAGGCCAGCGCGGCCTGGTCTCCACCCGTGTCGAACTGCGTGGGCAGGCTGGCCGGCGGCCGCGTGTTGTTTTCGTCCAGCAGGTCCGCCATGCCCTTCAGGGCCTGCTGGACCGGTTCCGGCGTGGCGGGCAGCGCCGCCAGGATCGGGATCGCGGCGGTGATCTGCGAGGCCAGCACGTGGTTCTGGATCAGCAGGTTGTTCAGTTCGGGGACATCGACCTGATGCGACTTGGGCTCGCTCATCATCCGGTAGAACGCTTCCGCGAAGTTGCTGAACGCGATATGCACGTTCTTGCGCGCCAGGCGCCAGGCCAGGTCCGCGTCCGTCACGGCGGGCGTCTCGGCGGCCGCCGCGCCCACGGGAGCGCCGTGCGCCTGCATGGCTTCGGCGTAGCGCAACCCCGCCAGCAGGTATTCACGGTTGGCGCGGGTGGCGGCGGAGGCCAGGGGCTTCAGGTAACGGGCTTCCCACCAGGGCAGGATGTAGCTGCAGATCAGCGCCAGCGCGCAGCCTATCAGCGTGTCGATGGCGCGTTCGCCGATCACGGACATGGACACGGTGCCCGGCGACACGAAATGGAAGACCAGCACCACGAACAGGGTGTTGAAGATGGCGCTGGCCATGTAGTTGAGCTGCACCAGGCTGTTGCCCATGATGCAGGCGCCCAGCAGCACGGCAAACAGGACGCCGGGCTCGTCGGTGACGTTGAACAGCAGCAGCGCGCAGATGCATCCGATCACCGTGCCCATCAGCCGCCAGCCGTTGCGCTGGCGGGTCAGCGCGAAGCCCGGTTTCATGATGATCACGATGGTCAGCATGATCCAGTAGTTGTGTGCCGAGAATGCCGGCGACAGCCAGCGGCTGGCCAGCGTCATGGCGATGGCGGCGGCGGCCGTCACGCGCAGCGCGTAGCGGAAATGCGGCGAATCCAGCCGCAGGTTGCTGGTCAGCAGGCCGAAGCGGAACTCCTGGCGCGAGATGAAGCGGGTCAGCGATTTGTTGATGCGCAGCACGTCGGTGGGCCGGGCGTCGGGCGAGGCCGCGGTGTGGTCGGCCAGCCGGTCCACGATGCGCGCCGAATTGCGCAGGCGGCGCAGCACCTGGATGATCAGCGCCAGCATTTCGGGGTCGCGTTCGCCCAGCCCCTGGTGCTTGAGCTGTTCGATCTCGTATTCGATGGCGCGCAGCTCGGCCTTGGCGCTGCTGCGGTACTGCACCTTGCGGCCGCGCGACACGTCCAGCGCGATCCGGTTCAGTTCCAGCGACATCTTCACGAGCGCGTCGCGCATGAACATCAGGCAGTCGTTGCCGGCCAGCGTGCGGCGCAGCGCCGCGTAGTCGGTATGCGTGGCCACCAGCGTGTCCAGCAGCTGCAGCATGTCCACGAACATGTTCCAGATCATGACGCGCTGGCGGTCGCCCAGGCCCTTGCCGCGCGGCAGCGCGCGCAGCACCATGTCGCGCGCGGCCTGGTGTTTTTCGGTCATGACGGACTGGCGCTGGATCAGGGTGCGGTAGGCTTCGTCCAGATCAGCGGTTTCGTCGTAGAAGGACGCGCGCGCCGCCACGTAGTCGGCGGTGGCGAAGAGCGCGACCGACATGGCCTGCTGCTCTTCGCGCAGCCAGAACAGCCGGGAAAATCCCAGGCTGAACACCACGTAGAACAGCGCGCCGCCCAGCGTGGCCGCGGCATGGGCCAGCACTTCGTGCGGCGCCAGCGGCGAGTGCATGGTCAGGGTCATCAGCAGCAGGCCGGCGAACCCGATCAGCCCGCCGCGCTTGCCGAACACGGTGAACATCGAATAGACGAAACACTGCGCGATGACCGCCAGCCAGATCAGCACGGGATGCGAGGACGCCAGGCCGGTGATGATGACCGTGATCGTGCCCAGCGCCGCGCCGCCCAGCATTTCGTTGGTGCGGTGGCGCTGCGGGCCGCCCGGCTGGTCGATGATGGCCAGGCACTGCGCGCCGAAGGTGGCGACCAGGCCGGTGGTGTAGTTGCCGAACAGCCCCCCCAGCACCAGCACGGGCAACAGCATGCCGACCCCCTGGCGCACCCCTCCGAAGAAGTAGTGGCTGTAGAGGAAGCGGCGAATGCTGGCAATGCGCAAATCCATGGGCAGGGGGCTCGGTTCTGGAAGACGGAACAAGTATAGAGAGGCTGCCGTGCTTTTTGGGGTCGGATAGTTACCGAACCTTCCGCGCAACGGTCGGAAAAGGGCGATTTGCCACCTTTGACGCAACGCGGTAAATTGCTCCACTTGCTTCGGTCTGCCTATCCGAAACCGGAGCGTTGATGCGAACGGCCAAGGTCACATCCCAGCCGTCCTGCAGCAAGTCACACCTGCCGTTGGCCGCGCCACAAGCGTGTGTTGCCAAGGCTTCCATTTCGACCTCCAGCGTCCCCCAGGGGCGTTTGCACTGCGTTCTGTCGAGCGTGTGCCGGGTCGGCAAGGTGTCCGGGTGGCGTGGCTCCGTGAGCCGCTAAGCGCCGGATCATGTTGTCGTAGCCGGTATGGGTTCAGTTGCCGCCGTATCCGGGCGAGCAGCAGTCAGGGTTGCAGGGCCGGTACTGAAAGGAACTACAACATGGAAATGAATGGCGCCGATATCGTCGTGCGCTGCCTGGCCGATGAGGGCGTGGAACACGTCTTCGGCTATCCCGGCGGCGCGGTGCTCTACATCTACGACGCTATCTTCAAGCAAGACAAATTTCAGCATATCCTGGTTCGTCACGAGCAAGCTGCCGTGCACGCGGCCGATGCCTATTCGCGCTCGTCGCAGAAGGTCGGCGTCTGCATCGTGACCAGCGGCCCGGGCGTGACCAATGCCGTCACCGGCATCGCCACCGCCTACATGGACTCCATCCCGATGGTCATCATCAGCGGGCAGGTGCCCACTGCGGCCATCGGCGAAGACGCCTTCCAGGAATGCGACACCGTCGGCATCACGCGTCCCTGCGTCAAGCACAACTTCCTTGTGCGCGACATCAAGGACCTGGCCGAAACCATGCGCCGCGCGTTCTACATCGCGCGCACGGGCCGTCCCGGTCCGGTGCTGGTCGATATCCCCAAAGACATCACCATTGCGCACTGCAAGTACACGCCGCCCAAGGGCGAGATCTCGATGCGCTCCTACGCGCCCGTCAACAAGGGCCACCAGGGGCAGATCAAGAAAGCCGTGCAGATGCTGCTGGCCGCCGAGCGGCCCATGATCTACACGGGCGGCGGGGTCATCCTGTCGAACGCCGCGCCCGAGCTCAACAAGCTCGTGTCGCAGCTGGGCGCGCCCTGCACCAGCACCCTGATGGGGCTGGGCGGCTTCCCGGCCAGCAGCGGCCAGTTCGTGGGCATGCCCGGCATGCACGGTACGTACGAGGCCAACATGGCCATGCAGCACTGCGACGTGCTGCTCGCCATCGGCGCCCGCTTCGATGACCGCGTGATCGGCAATCCCAAGCACTTTGCGCAGAACGCCCGCAAGATCATCCATATCGACATCGACCCGTCGTCGATCTCCAAGCGCGTGCGCGTGGACGTCCCGATCGTGGGCAACGTCAAGGACGTGCTGGCCGACATCAGCGCCCAATACGAGATCGCGGCCGCCGAGCACAAGCCCGCCTCCATCGCCAAGTGGTGGGATCAGGTCGAGACCTGGCGCGGCAAGGAATGCCTGAAGTTCGCCAATTCGGACGAAGTCATCAAGCCGCAGTTCGTGGTGGAAAAGCTCTGGGAAGTGACTGGCGGAGACGCCTTCGTCACCTCCGACGTGGGCCAGCATCAGATGTGGGCGGCCCAGTACTACAAGTTCGACAAGCCGCGCCGCTGGATCAATTCCGGCGGCCTGGGCACCATGGGCGTCGGGTTGCCGTACGCGATGGGCGTGCAGATGGCCAATCCCGGGCATGACGTCGCCGTCATCACGGGTGAAGGCTCCATCCAGATGAACATCCAGGAACTGTCGACCTGCCACCAGTACCGCCTGTCGCCCAAGATCATCTGCCTGAACAACCGGTTCCTGGGCATGGTGCGCCAATGGCAGCAGATCGACTACGGCTCGCGCTACTCCGAGTCCTACATGGATTCGCTGCCCGACTTCGTCAAGGTGGCCGAGGCCTACGGCCACGTGGGCCTGCGCATCGAACGCCCGGCGGACGTCGAGCCGGCGCTGCGCGAAGCGTTCGGCAAGCACAAGGAGCGCCTGGTCTTCCTGGACTTCATCACCGACCGCACGGAAAACGTGTGGCCGATGGTCAAGGCCGGCCGCGGGCTGACTGAAATGCTGCTCGGCTCTGAAGACCTGTAAGGAGGCCACCAATGAAGCACGTGATTTCCGTCCTCCTCGAGAACGAACCCGGCGCGCTGTCGCGCGTGGTGGGCCTGTTCTCGGCGCGGGGCTACAACATCGAAACCCTGACCGTGGCGCCCACCGAGGACTCCACGCTGTCGCGCATGACCATCGTGACGACCGGTTCCGATGAAGTCATCGAACAGATCACCAAGCACCTGAACCGCCTGGTGGATGTCGTGAAGGTGGTGGACCTGACCGAAGGCGCCCACATCGAGCGCGAGCTGATGCTCGTGAAGGTGCGCGCCGTGGGCAAGGAACGCGAGGAAATGAAGCGCATGGCGGACATCTTCCGCGGCCGCATCATTGACGTCACCGACAAGTCCTACACCATCGAACTGACCGGGGTGCAGGAAAAAGTACAGGCCTTCCTTGAGGCCCTGGACCGCAGTGCCATCCTTGAAACCGTGCGCACCGGCGTGTCCGGCATCGGACGCGGTGAACGGATTTTGAAGATTTGACCGGCCTTCCAGGCCTGCCTCACCCTACATCTGAATTAATCGAATATCCAAATACTGGAATCTGGAGCACAACATGAAAGTTTTCTACGACAAAGACTGCGATCTGTCCCTCATCAAAGGCAAGACCGTCGCCATCATCGGCTACGGCTCGCAAGGCCATGCGCACGCGCTGAACCTGCATGAGTCGGGCGTGAAGGTCATCGTCGGCCTGCGCAAGGGCGGCGCCTCGTGGAACAAGGCCGCCAACGCCGGCCTGGAAGTCAAGGAAGTCGCGGAAGCCGTCAAGTCGGCCGACATCGTCATGATGCTGCTGCCCGACGAGAACATCGCCTCGGTCTACAACAACGAAGTCCACGCCAACATCAAGGCCGGCGCCGCCCTGGCGTTCGCCCACGGCTTCAATGTCCACTACGGCCAGGTCGTGCCGCGCGAAGACATCGACGTCATCATGATCGCCCCCAAGGCCCCGGGCCACACGGTGCGCAACACGTACAAGCAGGGCGGCGGCGTGCCCCACCTGGTGGCCGTGTACCAGGACAAGTCGGGCGCCGCGCGCGACGTGGCCCTGTCGTACGCCAGCGCCAACGGCGGCGGCCGTGCCGGCATCATTGAAACCAACTTCCGCGAAGAAACCGAAACCGACCTGTTCGGCGAACAGGCCGTGCTGTGCGGCGGCACCGTCGAACTGATCAAGGCTGGCTTCGACACGCTGGTGGAAGCCGGCTACGCGCCCGAAATGGCGTACTTCGAGTGCTTGCACGAACTGAAGCTGATCGTCGACCTGATCTATGAAGGCGGCATCGCCAACATGAACTACTCGATTTCGAACAACGCCGAATTCGGCGAGTACGAAACGGGTCCGAAGATCGTCACGGAAGAAACCCGCAAGGCCATGCGCCAGTGCCTGACGGACATCCAGACCGGCGAATACGCCAAGAAGTTCATCCTGGAAAACGCCGCCGGCGCCCCGACGCTGACCTCGCGCCGCCGCATCAACGCGGAATCGCAGATCGAGCAGGTGGGCGGCAAGCTGCGCGCCATGATGCCCTGGATCGCCGCCAACAAGCTGGTGGACAAGTCCAAGAACTGATCTGCCTGGGCGGGCGGGGCGCGGCCCCGCCGGTCAGGATCGAAGCGGCATGCCTGCATGGGCATGCCGCTTTTTTTGGCCATTTGCGCCGTTTGCACCCATTTCGGGCCGGGCACGACCCTTGCTGCAGCCCGCAAGCAGGGCCAGATAGGTTAACCTTTCAAAGTCCGTTGTAAGTTATTGAGACCATGCCCAATTTTTCCATGCGCGATTCCGAGAACCGCCACCGGAGCATCTACCTGCTTCCGAACGCGTTCACCACCGCCGCTTTGTTCGCCGGGTTCTATGCCGTGGTGCAGGCTATGAACGACCGCTTCGAAGTGGCCGCCATCGCCATTTTCGTCGCCATGGTGCTGGACGGCATGGACGGGCGGGTGGCCCGCCTGACCAACACGCAGTCCGCCTTCGGCGAGCAATACGACTCGCTGTCCGACATGACGTCGTTTGGCGTTGCGCCCGCACTCGTCATGTACGAATGGATCCTGAACGACCTGGGCCGCTGGGGCTGGCTCGCGGCGTTCGTCTATGTGTCCGGCGCGGCGCTGCGCCTGGCGCGGTTCAACACCAACATCGCCGTCGTGGACAAGCGCTTCTTCCAGGGCTTGCCCAGCCCCGCCGCGGCCGCGCTCGTGGCGGGCTTCGTCTGGCTGGCGGTGGACAACAAGCTGCCCATCCACGACAGCCTGATGGCCTGGGTGGCGTTCACGCTCACCATGTACGCGGGCATCACCATGGTGTCGAACGCGCCGTTCTTCAGCGGCAAGAGCTTCGCGCTGGGCCGCAGCGTGCCTTTCTGGGGCATCCTGCTGGTGGTGGCCGTGTTCGTGTTCGTGTCCAGCGATCCCCCGGTCGTCCTGTTCGGCCTGTTCGTGCTGTATGGCCTGTCGGGCTGGGTCACCTGGGCGTGGCGCTGGAACAAGGCCCGGCGCCTGCAGCAAGAGCGCCGGGGCCATTCGTCCTGATGCCACAAAGAAAAGAACCCGCCTCTGTGAAGGCGGGTTTTTCTTTGGGCGGCGCGCTCAATGCCACATGAATTTGTCGTCGTCGTACATGGGGTCGGGGCCGGGATGAAAGCGCGTCACCTTGCTGCCGTCGCGGCTCATGTAGACGTACATCAGCGAATTCCACACGCTGTTTTCGCGGTAACGATAGGACCAGACGACCTCGCGCTTTTCACCCAGGCCGACCGTGTCGATCCGGGCGGGCGGCCCGAACTCGCAGCGGACGCGTTCCGGTCCCCAGTCGCCGGTTTCCAGCACCCTGAAATGCTCGTCGGTCAGGAGCGGCGTCACGCGGTCCACCCGGCCATCCGTGCCCACGTTGGCGCCCCAGGCGTACTGACCCATGGGTTGCTGGGTCCAGATGACGCGGCGGCCGCCGTTGGCCTGCGGGCACTCGAAATTGGGCGCCCCGAATTGCGCCTGGACGTCCGCCAGCGGCGTGCCGGGCGGCACTTGGGCCATGTTGGCGCAGGCGGCCAGCCCCGTCAGCGCCAGGGAAGCGAGGGTCAAGCGGGCTATTCTGTAACAATTGATCATGTTTTTCTCCTTCCGGTGCCGCGGGACGGAGGCCTCTCGCAGGGGCGCCGACCCTCATTGGGGTAATTCTAGCTATTCAGCTATAATCATCGAGCTTTATCAAGTGTATTGATTCTGCAAGATACTTTGCGCGCGCCAACATTGGCTGCAGTGAGAAAGCGAATTTAGCCAGGTCGCGCGCAAATTTTTCCAAACCACGTCAGGGCGCCTCGGCCCTGTCGCATGTCCGAAGAGGTCATCAATGTCTGTAGCTGACATCAAGAAATCCGATATCGTTGCGCAGTTCCAACGCGCTCAGGGCGATACCGGCTCCCCCGAAGTCCAGGTGGCTCTGCTCACCGCCCGTATCAACGAACTGACTGGTCACTTCAAAGAACACATGAAGGACCATCACTCGCGCCGCGGTCTGCTGCGTATGGTCAGCCGTCGCCGCAAGCTGCTCGACTATCTCAAGGGCCGCAATCCCGATTCGTACCGCGCACTGATCGAAAAACTCGGTCTGCGCAAGTGATCGACGGGGCTGGCTCCCCATGACGCAACCGTGGTCGGTGCGACGCATGTCGCAGCGGCCACGGTTTTTCATTTGTAAGGAATAATCGTCATGTTCAATAAAGTGACAAAATCGTTCCAGTACGGCCAGCACACGGTCGTCCTGGAAACCGGCGAAATCGCTCGCCAGGCTTCCGGCGCCGTTGTGGTGTCGATCGAGGACACCGTTGTCCTGGCCACGGTCGTGGCTTCCAAGAAGGCCAAGCCGGGTCAGACGTTTTTTCCCCTGACCGTCGACTACATCGAGAAGACCTACGCCGCCGGCCGCATCCCGGGCGGGTTCTTCAAGCGCGAAGGCAAGCCGTCCGAAAAGGAAACGCTGACCTCCCGCCTGATCGACCGTCCCCTGCGTCCGCTGTTCCCCGAAGACTTCTACAACGAAGTCCAGGTGGTCATCCACACGCTGTCGGTCAATCCTGAGATCGACCCCGACATCGCCGCCATGATCGGCGCGTCCGCCGCCCTGGCCATCTCGGGCATCCCGTTCAGCGGCCCCATCGGCGCCGCGCGCGTGGGCTACATCGACGGCCAATACGCCCTGAACCCGACCGCTACGCAGCTCAAGTCCTCGAAGCTGGACCTCGTCGTCGCCGGCACGGAAAACGCCGTGCTGATGGTGGAATCGGAAGCCGACCAGCTGTCCGAAGAAGTCATGCTGGGCGGCGTGGTGTACGGCCACGAGCAAATGCAGGCTGTCATCAACGCCATCCACGAACTGGTCAAGGACGCCGGCAAGCCCGATTGGGACTGGCAGGCTCCCGCCAAGGACGAGGCCCTGATCGCTGCGGTGACCGCCGCCGCCCAGGAAGGCCTGAACGCCGCCTACCAGATCCGCGAAAAGCAGGCCCGCACCGCCAAGCTGCGTGAAGTGTCGGCCGACGTGTCGGCCAAGCTGGCCGCCGCCGCCGCCGAAAAGGGCGAATCGCTGCCGGACGCCGTCACCGTCGACAACATCATGTTCTCGCTGGAATCGGCCATCGTCCGCGGCCAGATCCTGAACGGCGAGCCGCGTATCGACGGCCGCGACACCCGCACCGTGCGCCCGATCAGCGTGCGTCTGGGCGTGCTGCCCCGCGCGCACGGCAGCGCCCTGTTCACCCGCGGTGAAACCCAGGCGCTGGTCGTTGCCACGCTGGGCACCAAGCAAGACGAACAGATCATCGACGCGCTCATGGGCGAGTACCGCGACCGCTTCATGATGCACTACAACATGCCTCCGTTCGCCACCGGCGAAACGGGCCGCATCGGTGTGCCCAAGCGCCGCGAAATCGGCCACGGCCGCCTTGCCAAGCGTTCGCTGATCCCGCTGCTGCCGGCCCCCGAAGACTTCCAGTACACGATCCGCCTCGTGTCGGAAATCACCGAATCCAACGGCTCCTCGTCGATGGCATCGGTCTGCGGCGGCTCGCTGGCCATGATGGACGCCGGCGTGCCGGTCAAGGATCACGTGGCCGGCGTGGCCATGGGCCTGATCCTGGACGGCGGCAAGTTCGCCGTGCTGACGGACATCCTGGGCGACGAAGATCACCTGGGCGACATGGACTTCAAGGTTGCGGGCACCGAAAACGGCGTCACCGCACTGCAGATGGACATCAAGATCCAGGGCATCACCAAGGAAATCATGCAAGTGGCGCTGGCTCAGGCCCGCGAAGGCCGCCTGCACATCCTGGGCAAGATGAAGGATGCGCTGGACGGTTCGCGTGGCGAGCTGTCGGCTTTCGCTCCGCGCATGCTGACCATCAAGATCAACCCCGAGAAGATCCGCGACGTGATCGGCAAGGGCGGCGCCACCATCCGCGCGCTGACCGAAGAAACCGGCACGCAGATCGACATCTCCGACGACGGCACGATCGTGATCGCCAGCGTCGACGAAGCGCAGGCCAAGGAAGCCCAGCGCCGCATCGTCGAACTGACCGCCGACGTCGAAGTGGGCCAGATCTACGAAGGCTCGGTCCTGCGCCTGCTGGACTTCGGCGCCATCGTGCAGGTGCTGCCGGGCCGCGACGGCCTGCTGCACATCTCGGAAATCGCCAACTACCGCATCGCGAACATCAACGATGTGCTGAAGGTCGGCCAGCAAGTCCGCGTCAAGGTCATCGAGGCCGACGACAAGGGCCGTCTGCGCCTGTCCATCAAGGCGATCGGCGGCATCGAGCAGCAGCAAGCCGCTGCCGCTCCTGAAGCCGCTCCCCAATCGGAACCGCAGGCCGAATAAGCCCGCAGGTCACTGATTGAAAGACGGCGCCGAAAGGCGCCGTTTTTTTTCGGGCGCACGGTGGCCACGAATCGGCTTGCCACGGCAGGATGCGAGGCGTCTCCCAACTTCCGCGGCCTTCCTGTAAAGTCTTGCGCGAGAGAGGCGCCGCCCCGGTCCGGCAGGACGCCCTCGACACGATGTTGAAAGAGGGTATACGGATGAACAAGGCATGACAGCGTGGCCGATAACCGCCGTCGCCGGGGCGCTGCTTGCCGCGCTGCTGATGACCGGCTGTATGGCGCCGCCAGGGGCGGGCCAGCGCGGCCCCAGGGGCGAGGACATGTCCGCCGACCAGCTCGCGCAGACCGATTTCAACCGCACCGTCACGCTCGAAGTTCGCGATAACCTGGCCAGCCTGTATTCGCTGCTGGACAAGCTGTACCGCCGCAATCCCCGCGAGTGGCGCAAGACCGGCGCGCCTGACCTGGCGACGGCCATCAACCGGGTCAAACATTCCATCGAAGTGCGCGTCCCGCCCAGCGACCTGTCGGGACTGCGCGACATCCAGATCCTGGCCGTCTCGCTGGATCCGAACTATCCGGGCGACCGCGTCGGCGCTTTCATCTACGGCCTCGCCGACACCATCATCGCGGCGCACAACGGCAAGACGCGCCTCTACGCCACTGACGCGCTGGACGGACAGCGGGTCTACAATGCCGCTCGGAACGTCGAGGCCGCGGCGTGGCTGCTGGCATCGCGGCGCAACAATCAAGGCGAGTTGCTGCTGCTGGCCAACGAAATATCCCCGAACGCCACGAATCTCAGCTTCGAGCGCGAGTTCGGCGCCATCATTGGCCGGCTCGACCTGATCGCCAACCTGCTCGGCGAGAACTCCAGGCGCATCGGGATCAACTACGCGCAAGGCCTCCTGCTGTTCAATTTCCTGCCCGTGCGCTAACAGGATTTCCATCGTGATAGATATCGCCTCCATCCAGACCGCCCGCGAGAACCTGCGCGGCCAGGTCCTTAAGACTCCCTTCACCCTGTCCCGCACGCTGTCCGACATTTTCGGCGCCGAGATCTGGCTGAAATTCGAGAACCTGCAGTTCACCGCGTCCTTCAAGGAGCGGGGGGCATTGAATCGCATGCTGACGCTGTCGGACGATGAGCGCGCCAAGGGCGTGATCGCGGTGTCGGCCGGCAATCACGCCCAGGGCGTCGCCTATCATGCGCAGCGCATGGGCGTGCCCGCCGTGATCGTGATGCCGCGCTTCACCCCCACGGTCAAGGTCGCCAACACGCGGCGCTTCGGCGCCGAAGTCGTGCTGGCCGGCGACACCTTCGACGACGCCAAGGCGCGCGGTTACGAGCTGGCCAAAGAACGCGGCCTGATCATGATCCACCCCTACGACGACGAAGCCGTCATCTCGGGGCAGGGGACGGTGGCGCTGGAGATGCTGGAAGACCAGCCGCAGCTTGACACGCTGGTCATCGCCATCGGGGGCGGCGGGCTGATCTCTGGTATCGCCACGGCGGCCAAGGCCTTGAAGCCCGGCATCGAGATCGTGGGCGTGCAGACCGAGCGCTTTCCGGCGATGTACGCGGCGGTCAAGGGCGTGTCCATGCCGCAGGGCCAATACACCATCGCCGAAGGGATCGCCGTCAAGTCTCCTGGCGACCTGACGCTGCCCATCGTGCAACGGCTGGCCGACCGGGTTGAACTGGTCAGCGAGGCCGACATCGAGCACGCGATCGTGGTGCTGCTTGAGATCGAAAAGACCGTGGTCGAGGGCGCAGGCGCCGCGGGCCTGGCTGCGCTCCTGCGCGCGCAGGAAGAGGGCAGCGACCGCTACAAGGGCAAGCGTATTGGCCTGGTCCTGACGGGCGGCAATATTGATCCGCTGATGCTGGGAGAGCTGATCGAGCGCGGCATGGTGCGCGCAGGCCGGCTGGCCCGCATCCGTGTCGACCTGCGCGACCTGCCGGGCGCGCTGGCCCATGCCACCAAGCTCATCGCCGACGCGCAGGCCAACATCACCGAAGTGCATCACCAGCGGGCGTTCACGTCATTGCCGGTGCGCAACGTCGAGGTGGACTTTGTGCTCCAGACTCGCGGGCCCGAACATATCCAGGAAGTGATCGACGTCCTGAACGCGGCGGGCTTCGCCGCCAGCAATCACGACCACTAAAGCGGCCACGCGGCGGCGTCCGCCGCCGTCACGCTCGTCCAGAACCTTTCACATCGCTGTCATTCAGCCTTCATGGCCCCGCTGGCAAGAATCGTGGTGATTCCGGTTCCGCTGCGGGGCTTGGCTGCGCCCTTCGCAACCTGATCGACCAGCCGGATTCGGCCGCCGACCCACGCCCCGTCGATGCGCGAAAAATGCATCTACATGTTACGGCGCTGATCGTCGTGCTGGCCGCGGGGAACTTTTTCGTGAAAGGCCAACTTCCACGCGGAACAAGTGCTGGAGCCACGTTCTGGCCCGGCCATGGCGCCGTTTACGCCCTTTGCCAACCGCATCTTGTCCGTTCCATGGTCTAGGGGATATCCCCAAAAAAATCATGGTTCTTCCGGATATGGGTTATGTCGTGTTGCGAATTAGTATCCTGCGTTCAAGGCGTTTCCGGGCGACATGGCCCGGCGGCGTTGAACGAAGAATGCGCGCGTCGCGGCACGAAAGCCCGGGCGCGGCAAATCAGGGGAGACAGCGATTTGATAAAAAACAGACAGGATTTCTGGTCCGGCGTGATGTTCATCGTCTTGGGGGGCGCCTTCGCCGCGCAGGCGACCCAGTACTCCATGGGAAGCGCGGCCCGCATGGGACCGGGTTACTTCCCGTTCTGGCTGGGCATCGTGCTGGCGCTGATGGGCGCGACGGTTCTTTTGGGCGCCTTGTCCCCGAAAGCCCAATCCACCACGATCAGTCGCTACGATTTCCGCATCCTTTTTCTCGTGATTGGCTCGGTAGCCTTGTACGGCTTCTCTCTGCGCTACCTCGGGCTGTATATCTCAGTATTTTTGCTCGTCCTCATCAGCAGCTACGCCAGCCACGAATTCAACTGGAAAGTGGCTGTGGCCAACGGCCTGTTCCTGGTGGCGTTTTCCTACATTGCATTCATACGCGGACTTGGGCTGATTTTTCCGCTGTGGCCCAGCGTATTGACCAACTAGGAGACCGGGCATGGAACTACTACAAAACCTGATGATGGGTTTCTCGGTGGCCTTTACCCCCGAGAACCTGACTTACGCATTCCTCGGCTGCCTGCTGGGTACGCTGGTCGGCGTGCTGCCCGGCCTGGGGCCGGTGCCTACCATCGCGATGCTGCTGCCCATCACGTACGTGCTGCCGCCCACTGCTGGGCTGATCATGCTGGCGGGCATCTATTACGGCACGCAGTATGGCGGCTCCACCACGGCCATCCTGGTGAATCTGCCGGGTGAGACCTCGGCGGTGGTGACGGTCCTGGATGGTCACCAGATGGCGCGCAATGGACGCGCCGGGGCGGCGCTGTCGCTCGCGGCCATCGGATCCTTTTTTGCCGGAAGCGTGGCGACGGTGCTCATCGCGGCATTCGCGCCGCCGTTGGCGGAAGTGGCGTTCGCGTTTGGACCCGCGGAGTACTTTTCCCTGATGGCGCTGGGCCTGATCGGCGCAGTGGTGCTGGCGTCGGGCTCGTTGCCGAAAGCCATTTGCATGATCCTGCTGGGCCTGCTCTTGGGTATGGTCGGCACCGACGTCAACTCTGGCGTCGCCCGCTACGACTTCAGTATCCCTGAGCTGCAGGACGGCATAGATTTCGCGATCGTTGCAATGGGTGTGTTCGGCCTGTCGGAAATCATGAGCAACCTGGAACAGAAAGAGAACCGGGTGGAAATTACCGATAAGGTCGGGTCGCTCTATCCCAGCCGCCAGGAATTCCGCGAAGCCGCTCCGGCCATCGTGCGCGGGACGGCGCTGGGTTCGGCCCTGGGCATCCTGCCCGGCGGCGGTTCGGTGCTGTCCGCTTTCGCGTCTTACACCTTGGAAAAGAAGCTGTCGAAAGAGCCGGAACGGTTCGGCAAGGGCCACCCCGCGGGATTGGCCGGACCCGAGTCGGCGAATAACGCAGGTGCGCAGACCTCGTTCATTCCGCTGCTTACCCTGGGTATTCCGGGCAACGCGGTGATGGCGCTGATGGTGGGGGCCATGACCATCCACAACATCCAGCCGGGTCCGCAGGTGATGTCCAGCCATCCGGAGCTTTTCTGGGGCTTGATCGCGTCCATGTGGATCGGGAACCTGATGCTGGTCATCCTGAACCTGCCGTTGATCGGCATCTGGGTGAAGCTGCTGCGCGTGCCGTACCGGATGTTGTTCCCGGCGATTCTCGTGTTCTGCACGATCGGCGTGTACTCGCTGAACTACAACGCGTTCGATATCTTCATGTTCGCCATATTCGGCATTGTCGGCTACGTGTGGAGCAAGCTGGGCTGCGAAGGCGCCCCGCTGTTGCTCGGCCTGGTGTTGGGCCCGATGATGGAAGAGAACTTCCGCCGGGCGCTGCTGCTTTCGCGAGGCGACTTCAGCACCTTTGTCACCCGGCCGCTGTCGGCGACATTGCTGGCGCTTGCTGCAATCCTGCTTGTGCTGGTGGCGATGCCCGCGCTGCGCAAGAAGCGCGAGGAAGCCTTCGTAGAGGTCGACTGACAGGTCGGACACGGTTGGCTCCGGGTCTGGTTCGGCGCAAGCCGGCCAGGCCCTTTTTTTTGCTTCTGGGCGCTCAGGCGGCAGAAGGCGCTTGCCTGGAATCGCTGGCGCGCCCAGTGGCCGCGGCCGCGCTATCCCCGGGAAACCAGGCTTTTCAGGCCGTACAGGCGCTCACGATGCAGGGTCGCGGCTAGCGGCTCCGGTTCGCGGCCCAGCGCGATGTAGTCGGCGGGAATCTGTGCGATGGCGTCGCGCATGCGGTCCGCGCCTGCTTGCCACCACTGCACCAGCATGCGGTCGGGGTTGTAGACGTCCAGCCCCTGGCGGCGCAGTTCCGACCGGTTGAAATCCTTCAGGTTCCACGTCAGCACCTGCACCGTGGGCGTCTGCGGCAGCCCGCAGCGCGCGCGGCGCGCCAGGCCGGCCGCGATCACATGGAAGTCCTTGGGGTCGCTGTAGCGCAACGAGGCTTCGTAGACCTGGGTGTCGGATTCGATGGCCCCGGGAAAGCGCGCATTCATGTCGGCCCAGAACTCGGCCATCACTTCCGGCGGAATGTCCCAGATGCGCGACGCGTTGCGGCGCCATTCCTCGCCGATGCGCTCGGTCCAGACCGGCAGAAAGACGCCGGCCTCGGCCAGTCGCAGCAGCAGCCGGCGCAGGATGCCGGACATGAGCACGCAGGCGTCAAGGACGATAAAGGGGGGCGTAGCGGCGGGAGCGGTCAAGATGGAAACATCGGTCAGACAGGAGCAAGCCGGAGAGCATAACGATTTTCCGGATTTGCCGCGCGGGCCTCAGTCCAGTTCGGCCCGCAGGGCAAGGCAATGGCTCACCAGGTTCGGCCGCGACAGCAGGCGCTGCTTGAGCGGCGTGTCGATGGCGTAGTGATAGATATTGGCCAGGAATCCATAGATGCCGGCGTCCACGCTGCCGGGATTGGGGCCGAACATGAACGGGTTGTCGCCCAGCAGATCGGCGATCACGTCCAGGTCCGCGATGCCGCGCGCGTAGGCTTCTTCGGGCGCATACCGGCCGATGCCCTGGTAGTGGTAGCGCTGGAAGTTGTATTGCCGCGCGGCCTCCAGCTGCTGGGGCGAGACCTCCGGATGCGTGTCCAGAAGCGCCTTGCGGAAGGCGGGCCAATAGCGGTCGTCGCGCCAGCGGGAATAGGACATCACCCAATACAGGTCATCCAGGGTGCGCCGGATCATCAGGTCCTGGTCTTGCTGCGCCTGGCTCAGCGAAGCGTCGATGGTCAGTTCGTACTGGCGCTTCAGGTAGGCGATGATGGTGTCGCTATCGCCGATGGAAAGGCCATTGTCGGTCAGGTAAGGCAGTTGGCCCCTGGGCGCCGTGCTGACGTCGATGCCATGCTCGTGGTCGAACGGCAGGCGGCACAGCTTCAGGAACGCATAAACCTTCAGGCCATACGGATTGTTGTCCTCAAGGCCGTAGAGTCCGGGATAGGAGTGGAGGGTGATCATGGCGGGCTCCCGGCGGGCTGGATCGGGGCAGGGGAGGAAGGCGGCTGCGCCGGCGTGGCGACCAGCCTTTCGGAGGGAAAGGGAACCAGGAATTCCCGGCTCCGGGATGCGTCGGCGTTCAGCCACTCGCCATAGGCGCCTTCGGCCAGGATGACGACCATGCGCTTTTCGTGACCCGCTTGGTGGTAATGCCGGAAGACGGGGTCGTTGTCGGCGTTGATGGTCAGCATGGTGTAGGTGTCGCGCCACTGTCCGGCCGCGTCGCGGTATCGGTCCCATAGGCCCGCGATGCCCATCGGTTCGCCATCAGCGCGGGCGAAGCGCGTGGCGACGGCGCGGCCGGATCTCCAGTCGGGCTCGAAGATAGCGTCGGCGGGCACGATGCAGTGTTGCGCGCGGCGCCAGGCGTTGCCGAAGGTGAACGAGGCGGGTGCCGTCTCGGCGCGGGCATTGAAGGTGGATAGCTTTCCGGCCTTGTCCAGACCGTCCGCCCGGGTCATGGCGCTGATCAGGCCCCAGCGGCCGACGCAGGCTTCGCGGTCGGGCACGGCCTCGTCGCCCGCATCGTGTTCAGGGGGACGGCGCACGAACAAGCCCTCGTACCGGGGCCACATGTCGTATTTGCCGACGGCCGCGGGCTTTCGCCGCACGCCGAATTTCTGCAGCAGCAGCTCCGCATCCTTAAGCGTCTGATAGTGCGAACACATGCGTGGCCCCCGGATGTCAGGCGCCGCGGCGGGGCGCCCCTGGAAGGCCAAGCTTGCGCCGAGGCGACGCCTGTTGTCCAGCGCCGGGTGGGCGTACGTCGGGGTGGGCGGCGTGGCATTTTCGGCACGGTGGCGCCAAATGCGAGACGGCCTTAGGCGAAGCTAGAAGAAATCGGATTGAAGGGTTGTCTCTTATGGATTACAGTAACTCCATGATATCGGTCCGCACTACTGCGGCTTTCGATGACTGGTTCTCGAAGTTGCGCGACATCCGCGCCAGAGCTCGTATCCAAATACGGATTGACCGGCTTGAAATGGGAAATCCAGGCGATTGCAAGGCGGTGGGTGGCGGGATTATCGAATTGCGCATCGACTACGGGCCAGGCTACCGGGTGTATTTCACCCAGCGGGGCGCCGTGCTTGTGATGCTGTTGTGTGGCGGCGATAAGTCCACCCAGCAGGCCGACATAACGCGAGCGAAGGCGATTGCCGCCGCGCTCGATTTGGAGTGAGTCATGACCCAGGTAAAAACTCGTCCGTGGGATTCTGCTGCCCATCTTCGCACTGAGGAAGAAATGGTGGCGTATCTTGAGGCGGCGCTTGAAGAAGCCGGAGACGATCCTAAATTCATCACCCATGCGCTGGGCGTGATTGCCCGCGCGCGCGGCATGAGTCAGCTTGCCCGAGACACCGGCGTCAAACGTGAAAGCCTTTACCGTGCGTTGTCGGCTGAAGGCAATCCTGAATTTGCCACTATCTGGAAAGTGGTCCGCGCGCTGGGCATTCGCCTGCACGCCGAAGCGGCAGCTGGCGCGGAATGGAAGTAGCGCCAGATCATCTGGATAGATATTTGGTGCCCGAGACCGGAATCGAACCGGTACGGCCGCGAGGCCGAGGGATTTTCTTACCACTTCGGCTTTCGCCGCCAGCAAGGGCTTGCTGTTCGTGGTCTGGAGCACGCCTTCACCATAGCCCCGAGGCCTTAGGTGCCCGCCGTCTGCTCTCTACACCTTCCCCGGTTGCGAAACCGGGGCTTGGCTCGGTGTTAGCGCGGAACAGGTCCAGGGCCTTCGCCGAGTTTGACGGGCTACACCTTTGGAGTTTCCCCCAAAGGGCTCAAATTAGTTCAAGTCCCTTGTGTCTACCAATTTCACCACTCGGGCGTTGCGCGGCCCGTTGCGGACCGGCAGCGGGCGAGACTATACCATCTTGGCCGCACGGTTTTTCGCGGGCAACGCGGGTGCAAGGGTAATCACGAAATGAATCGGACGGGCGGGCGGGGCCGTTCGTCCACGGTCAACGAGAAGATGTCGGGACGGGAATAGTGTCCCGTCACGTCGAAGTCGTAGCGCGCGCGCACCAGTTCCGCCGTGTCGATCCGCGCCGTCAAAAGGCCCGCGCCGCCGCGCAGCGGGCCGGCCAGTACGTCGCCCAGCGGTCCGACGATGACCGAGCCGCCATTGATCAGCGGGCGGCCCGCGTCCCAGCCGGGGACGTCCGCGCCCAGTTCCGCGGGCGAGGGCTGCACCTGGCAGGCGCTGACGACGAAGCAGCGGCCTTCGTGCGCAATGTGGCGCATCGAGCATTGCCAGATGTCGCGTTCGTCCACGGTGGGCGCGCACCAGATCTCGACGCCCTTGGCGTACATGGCGGTGCGCAGCAGCGGCATGTGGTTCTCCCAGCAAATGGCGCCGCCGATGCGGCCTGCGGCGGCGTCGATGACGGGCAGGGTGGAGCCGTCGCCCTGGCCCCAGATCAGGCGTTCGGTGCCGGTCGGCATGAGCTTGCGGTGCTTGGCGGCCAGGCCGATGCCCGGCTCGAAGAACAGGGCCGTGCAGTAGAGCGTATTGCCGCCGCGCTCGATCACGCCCACGACCAGGCTGGCGCCCGTGCGCTGGGACAGGCCGGCCAGCGCCTCGGTCTCGGGACCCGGCACGTCGATCGCATTGTCGTAGTAGCGGGCGAACGCCTCGCGGCCTTCGGGCAGCCGGTAACCCAGCCGGGTGCCGAAGATTTCGCCCTTGGGGTAGCCGCCCAGCAGCGCTTCGGGCATGACCACGAGCGAGGCGCCCGAGGCGGCGATGTCGGATTCGAAGGCGAGGATCTGTTCCAGGGTGCGGGCCTTGCCCTCGGGGGCGGAGCCGATCTGCAGGGCGGCGACGGTGGTGGCGGTCATGGCGATTCCTTCGGGAAGTGGGCGGGCAAGGCGGTAGTGTCTGGCTCGTCCTAAAATCAATCAATCCCGCCCAAAGATAAATGATATGAACCAGATAGATATCGAGTCGGCCGACCTGAACCTGCTCAAGGTCTTCGAGGCTATCTATGACGAGGGCGGCGCGGGCCGGGCCGCCCTGCGGCTGGGGGTCACGCAATCGGCGGTCAGCGCGGCGCTGGGACGGTTGCGTGCGCTGTATGGCGACGCGCTGTTCACGCGTACGGGGCGGGGCCTGACGCCCAGCCTGCGCGCCCGCGAATTGCGACCGATCATCGGCGAGGCGCTGGACAAGTTCCGGCAGAGTCTGTCGCTGGTGCGCCCTGGCGCGCAGGGCTACGCGGGACGGTCGGTGACGCTGGGGCTGTCAGACGATTTCGAGATCGCGCTGGGACGGGATGTGATCCATGCGCTGGCGCACAGCGCGCCGGGCCTGCGCGTCATTTTTCGCCAGACGCACAGCCGGCTGGCTGCCGAGATGCTGATGGCGCGCGAGGTGGATCTGGTGATCGCATCGGGCGGCCTGACCGCGCCGGCGCTGCAGCACGTGACGGTCGGGCAGGGCGGCTATGCCTGCCTGCTCGATCCTGCGACGTTGGCGCCGGGCCAGGCGAGCCTGACCGTGGAAGAGTTCACGCGCCGCCAGCACGTGCTGGTGTCGTCGGGCGGTTTTATCGGCGTGGTGGACGAAGTGCTGCATGGGATGGGCCTGACGCGCCGGGTGCAGGCGTCGACCACGCATTTCTCCGCGCTGGCGTTCCTGCTGCGGGATGGGGAGTCGCTGTCGACCCTGCCGACGCACGCGGCGCGCGGGTTGGCCGAAGCGTCGGGCCTGCGGCTGCTGCCTTGTCCGATCGCCATGCCTGGATACGCCATTGAAGTGGGCTGGCGCG
This sequence comes from Achromobacter arsenitoxydans SY8, assembly GCF_000236785.1. GTDB lineage: Bacteria > Pseudomonadota > Gammaproteobacteria > Burkholderiales > Burkholderiaceae_B > Achromobacter > Achromobacter arsenitoxydans. The sequence continues at coordinate 24,444 of NZ_AGUF01000039.1, forward strand.
GCGACGCCTTGCGCGACGGGGCGGTGGCGGCGGTCAGGCGCTGTTTGCTGGAATTGCTGCAAGACTACGACTGGACCAGCGTCTAGGTTGCCGCGGGCGCCCACAACGTTTGGGCCATGCCCGGGCCCGATGCGTCGCCACGGGAAAACCCCGATCCCAGCCCGGGCCGACAAAGGACGACACTTTGCGCCATGAAGCCGTCCCCGCCCGCCGCGCCAATCCGCGATATCGACCCCGTTTCCCTGCGTCTCTTTCTTGCCGCGCTCGAAGAGGGCAGCCTGGCGCGCGCCGCCGCCCGCGAAAACATCGTGCCCTCCGCCGTCAGCAAACGCATGTCCGAGATGGAGGACGCATTCGGCGTGCCGCTGCTGGAGCGCGGCGTCAAGGGCGTGCAGCCGACGCCGGCCGGCGACGCGCTGGCCACCCACGTGCGCCGGGTGCTGCAGGACATGGACCGCATGCATCGCGACATGGCGGGATTCGCGACCGGCGTGCGCGGCCACATCCGGCTGGCGGTCAGCTTCGCGGCGTTGTCGGGCGACCTGCCGGCGCAGATCCAGTCGTTCCGGCGCGCGTATCCGCAGATCGACATCTCGCTGGAAGAGGACACGACCCAGGCCGCCTTCCGCGCCGTGCTGGAAGGGCAGGCGGACGTGGCCGCCGGATCGGACTTCGGACATGACGGCCTGCAGGTGTACCCCTGCGGCCATTGCGAACTGGCGGCCGTGGTGCCCGGCCAGCACTTGCTGGCCGACCGCGAGACGCTGGATTACGCGCAGTTGCTGCCGTTCGAGCAGATCGAACTGAACCGCGACAACGGCATCAGCAGCGTATTCGACCAGGCTGCGCGCAACGCGGGCATGACACGCCGCATCAGCGCCCGGGTCAGCTCGCACGAAACCATCTGCCTGCTGGTGGCGCGCGGCATGGGCGTGGCCGTGGTGCCGCATTACCTGAAGCCGCGCCTTGCGCACCTGGACATCCGCTTCATCCCGCTGCGCGGTCCCTGGTCCAGCACGCCGCTCTGCATCGCCGTGCGCGATCCGCAGGCGCTGTCGCCGGCCGCACGCGCCTTGCTGGCGCACCTTGGGGTGCTGCCCGCCGCGCCAACCTGAGATGTCGGGGCAAGCCCAGGGCAAACCCGGACGTTCCGAAACGAGAATGCCCCCGTGCTGAAAGACCGCTACCCGCAGCCCGCGCAAGCCCGCGATCATGGGTCCATGCTGGCGGCGGCAAGCCTGATTCCCCGCCGCCGGCGCACACTGGTCGAACAGGCAGGCACGAGGAAAACACGGATGACAGCAGCACCGGCTTCACCTTTCATGGACAGCGCCGAATTGCCCCTGCGCGGCATCAAGGTCCTGGAACTGTCCCACATGATCATGGGGCCGGCGGCCGGCCTGTCGCTGGCGGATCTGGGCGCGGACGTGATCAAGGTCGAACCCATCGACGGCGACCGCACGCGGCGCCTGAAGGGCTCCGGCAGCGGCTATTTTCCGGTCTTCAATCGCAACAAGCAGAGCCTGGCGATTGATCTGAAGTCGTCCGAGGGCCAGGAGGTCGTGCGCAAGCTGGCCCTGCAGACCGACATGATCGTGGAGAATTTCCGCGACGGCAGCCTGGCGCAGTATGGGCTGGACTACGAGTCGCTGTCGGCCGAGAACCCAGGCCTGATCTATGTCTCGCTGAAGGGCTTTCTGTCCGGACCCTACAAGCACCGCACCGCGTTGGATGAAGTGGTGCAGATGATGGGCGGTCTGGCCTACATCAACGGCGGCGCCGACACGCCGCAGCGGGTGGCGGCATCGGTCAACGACATCCTGGGCGGCACCTTCGGCGTGGTGGGCGCGCTGGCCGCGCTGCACGACCGGCATGCGACCGGCCGTGGCCGCCACGTGCGGTCCGGCCTGTTTGAAAACAACCTGCTGCTGGTGGCCCAGTTCATCGCGCAATTCCAGCTGACGGGAACGGCGCCCAAGCCCATGGGCGCGGAGCGCAAGCCGCCATGGGGCGTTTACGACGTGTTCGAAACCGCCGACGGCCGCGTGTTCGTCGCGGTGGTGGGCGACGCCCAATGGCGCAATTTCGCCCGCAGGTTCCTGCCTCCCGAGTGGGCTGCGGATCCGCGCCTGGCCACGGCCGTCGACCGCGAGGCCGCGCGTTCCTGGCTGGTTCCCGGGGTGGGCGAGATCCTGAAAACCTGGAAGACCGACGCGCTGTGCGCGGCGCTTGAAGAGGCCAATCTGTCCTACGGTCCGATCCGCCAGCCGCACGATCTGCTGGACGACGCGCACCTGAACGCCGGCGGCGCATTGCTGAAGACCCGGCTGCCGGACGGCGGCGAAATATCGGCCGCCGCGCTGCCTATCGAATTCGACGGCCGCAAGGCGGGCAAGCGGTTCGATCCGCCGGACCAGGGCGCGCAGACGCACGCCATTCTGCAGGGCCTGGGCCTGGATGCCGCGCGCATCGAAGCCCTGCGCGCCGAGGGAGTCATTGCATGAAGACCAGGCCATAGCGCCTGATCCCTGTCGAGGCGGCGCCAGACCGCCAAGACGTCCACCAAAGAGGAGACAACCCGAGATGATCCGCAAACTCTTTGCGCTGGCCGCGTTGGCCATCGCCTGCACGGCCCATGCGCAGGACTATCCCAGCAAGCCCATCCGCATCATCATTCCGTCGACGCCTGGCGGGGGCACCGATTACATCGGGCGCCTGATGAGTACCAAGCTGCATGAACTGAACGGCTGGGCGGTGGTGCCGGAAAACAAGCCCGGCGCGGGCACGGCGCTGGGCCTGGCCGAGGCGGCGCGTTCGCCCGCCCAGGGCTACGACCTGGTGATCGGCCAGTCCGACAATGTCACGCTGATTCCGCTGTTGATGAAGGTAGCCTACGACCCGGTCAAGGATCTGGCGCCGGTGGCGCTGGTGGCCACCACGCCGATGGTGCTTTTGGTGGCCGAGCAATCGCCCTACAAGACGCTGCCGGAGGTGATTGAGGCCGCCAAGAAGGAGCCCAACAAAATTTCCTACGGAACCTCCGGCACCGGCGGCGGCGTGCACATCGCCATGGAAATGCTGCAGCACGCGGCCGGCTTCAAGATGCAGCATGTGCCGTACAAGGGGTCCGCGCCGGCGCTGGCCGATCTGATGGGCGGGCATTTGCAGTTTGCAGGCTCGTCGATTTCGTCGGCGGCGACCCTTATCAAGTCCGGCAAGGTGCGCGCGCTGGCGGTGACCTCGCCCAAGCGCAATCCCGCGCTGCCAGACGTGCCCACCGTGGCGGAGCTGGGATACAAGGATTTCAGCGTGGTGACCTACTACGGCGTGCTGGCCCCGGCCAAGACGCCCGCCGACATCGTGACGCGCCTGAATGGCGACTTCAACAAGCTGCTGGCGCGCAAGGACGTGCAGGAAGCGCTGGCGGCCCAGGGCCTGGAGACCGACCCGGTATCCAGCGAGCAATTCGCCGCGCTGATCCAGTCGGACATCGGCAAGGCGCGCCAGACCATCAAGAGCGCTGGCATCGTCATCCAGCAATAGTCAGGACACGGAGCGCGGGACGCACATGAATCAGGAAGTCAGGCTTTGCGAAGTGGGGCCGCGCGACGGCCTGCAGATGGCCAAGGGCATGATGGCCGGCGCCGACAAGCTGCGCTGGATACGGCAGCTGGCCGACGCGGGCCTGCGCGAGATCGAGGTGGGCAGCTTCGTGTCGCCGCGGCTGGTGCCGCAGATGGCGGATACGGGCGATATCCTGCCCGAGGTCCTGAAGATGGACGGCGTGACCGTTTGCGCGCTGGCCTGCAATCTCAAGGGGGCCATCGCCGCCTACGAGGCGGGCGCGCACGTGCTGGCATTTCCGGTGTCGGTCAGCGACACGCATAGCCATGCCAACGTGGGCAAGGGCACGGACGCGCAGGTGGCGATGCTTGAATCCATCGTCGACTGGGTCCGCTCGCAGGCGCGGCCGATGCGCATCGACGCCGCCGTGGCCACCGCCTTCGGATGCTCGATGGAAGGCGAGGTGCCGGTGCGGCGCGTGGCCCAGGTGGCCCAGGCGGCGGCCCGCGCCGGCGCCGATGAAATCGCGCTGGCCGACACCGTGGGCTATGCCCATCCGGCGCGCGTGCGGGAGGCAGTGCGCGCCACGCAGGATGCGGTGGGCGCGACGCTGACCAAGCTGCACCTGCACGACACAATGGGGCTGGGCCTGGCCAATGTCCTGGCGGGATTGGATGAAGGCATCCGCGGCTTCGATTCCTGCCTGGGCGGGCTGGGCGGCTGTCCGTTCGCCCCGGGCGCGTCGGGCAATATCGTGACGGAAGACCTGGTGTTCATGCTGGAAAGCATGGGCTACCGGACCGGGGTCGATCTGTCCCGGCTAATTGCGGCGCGCGAACTGCTGGCGGCGTCCCTGCCGCGGGAAAGCCTGCGCAGCGGCGTGGCCGCCGCCGGCATTCCCAGGACCTACTCAGCCGCCTGACGTTTCAGCGGTACACCAGCACCGGCAGGGTGGAGTGCGCCAGCACCTTCTGCGTCTGGCTGCCCAGCAACAGGGCCGCCATGCCGCCGCGCCCGTGCGAGGACATGGCGATCAGGTCGCAGTTGTGCGTCATCGCCACATCGACGATCACCTGGTAGGGGGTGTCGCTTTCGCGCAGTTCGGTGGCGCAGGCGACGCCCGCCGCGCTTGCCTTGCCGGCGGCTTCCGACAGATACGAGCTGGCCAGTTCCTTGGCCTGATGTTCGTAGACCTGACGCACGCCTTCGAGCTGCACGGTCTCCATCGAGGGCATGTGGAAGTGGCTGTACACCGTCAGCACCGTGACGCTGGCGCCTAGCTCGCGGGCCAGGGCCAGTCCCTGCTCCAGGCCGGAATTGGCCAGGCTGGATCCGTCGATGGGGATGAGTATGTGCTTGTACATGGCAACCTCCAGGTGGGAATCTGCGTCAATACTACGCCTGAAGGGGGCGTTCGGCAGGCCGCCTGGTGATCGGAAGCGGTCCGAGTTCGCTGGCAGCAATGTTTGGGATTATGTTGATGATTTACAATTTATGTCGGCATAAGCCTGTGATTCACCGCTGCCTGTCCGGCACCCTCCGATAGGCGGGGGGCGCCCGCGCAGCCCCTCAAATTTGAAAATCATGCACACCCAGAAGTTCGGGTACCTGGAATTCCGGTACGGCAATAATCCAAAGCGGCGCACTGTCAACGTTGGCGACAATATTCAATCCATTGCCGTGCGCAGATTGTTGAACCGCCTGAAAATCCAGGACACGAGCATCGTAGGGATAGATCGGGACTCGCTCCGCGACTATGACGGAGAACCCGTCAAGCTCATCATGAATGGGTGTTTCCACGACGACTGTTTTCCGCTGCCCCCGCAGATCGAGCCCGTCTTTTTTGGATTCAACGCGGAAACTGAAACGGTCATTACCCGGAACAAGGCGTTGTTCCAGAAGCACCAGCCCATCGGCTGTCGCGACAACGCCACCAAGCGCCTGTTCGACAAGCACCGCATCTCCGCTTTTGTGACGGGTTGCGCGACGCTTACGCTGGCCAAGCGGGAAGACCCCGCAGTGGGCGGCAAGCCGGTCATCGCGTTCGGCGCGGGATCGGGCGTCCTGCAGCAGAATCTGCTTGAAAACATCCCCAAGCCCATCCTGGAACACGCGCGGCTCGTCTATCAGCGGGAACCCGTGCCCGACGTGCCGTTGAGCGATGGCGCCATCCAGAAAATGGACGCATTGGCGCAGTCTTATCTTGATGTCTACAAGAACGAGGCCTCCCTCGTCGTGACGCCCCTGCTGCATGTGGCCAGCCCCTGTCTGGCGATGGGCATTCCCGTGGTGCTGGCGCGGCGCGACAGGGATGACCGCTTCTCGGCGATCGACCGGCTGATCCCGGTGTATACGCCGTCGGAGTTTTCGTCGATCGACTGGAAGGCGGTTTCGCAAGAGGTCGAAACGCTGAAGGGGGCGATGATCGGCGTGGCCGGCCAACTGCTTCAGGGCGCCCGGCCCGCGGCTGGAGATCTGGCCGTGCTTGCGGGCGCCTATGACGCTGCCCCCGTCCTGCAGCCGCCCCGGCAGCCTTCGAAGCTGCGCCGGCGTATCAGGCGCCTGTTCGGCAAGCGCTGAACACATGGCAAGCCGGCGCGGCCTGCAAGGCTGCGCCGCGCCCACAAGGCTGGAGCAGGCATGGGCCTGCTGGCGGAAGCGGTGAGATTCGAACTCACGAACGGTTGCCCGTTGCCGGTTTTCAAGACCGGTGCAATCGACCACTCTGCCACGCTTCCGGGGTACTGCTGGGGTAGTGCTGGGACTTGGCCTTGCCGCTATGCGCAGGCCGCCGGGCAGTCGCCCCGCGATCCGGCCGTCTGGCAGACATTCTGCCTGAACGGAAACGCGATATCCCGTAAAGGGCGCAATAATAATCCATTTGCTGCGAAGGAGGCACGCGATGCACGCTGTTGAAATCTCCCGCCCCGGCGGCCCGGATGTCCTGGTCCCCGTGGAACGTCCCACGCCCGAAGCCGGCGCCGGCGAAGTCCTGATCAAAGTGAGCGCCGCAGGCGTCAACCGTCCCGACGTGTTCCAGCGCAAGGGCAACTATGCGCCGCCGCGCGGCGCGTCCGACCTGCCGGGCCTGGAAGTGGCCGGCGAGATCGTGGGCGGCGACCTGGCGGGCAGCGGATTTGCCCTGGGCGACAAGGTCTGCGCGCTGGTGGCGGGCGGCGGCTACGCCGAATACTGCGTCGCGCCGGCCGCGCAGTGCCTGCCCATCCCCAAGGGCCTGTCCGACATCGAGGCCGCGGGCCTGCCGGAAACCTATTTCACCGTCTGGAGCAATGTGTTTGATCGCGGCCGGCTGGCCGAAGGCGAAGCCCTGCTGGTGCATGGCGGCGCCAGCGGCATCGGCACGACGGCGATCCAGCTTGCCCGCGCGATGGGCCACAAGGTGTACGCCACGGTCGGCAGCGATGACCGCGCGCGCGCCGTGGAGGCGCTGGGCGCCGACAAGGGCATCAACTACAAGACCCAGGACTTCGTGAAGGAAGTGCTGGACGCGACCGGCGGCCGCGGCGTGGATGTGATCCTGGACATGGTGGCCGGCGACTACATCGCCCGCGACATGCAGTGCCTGGCCGACGACGGGCGCATCGTCATCATCGCCCAGCTGGGCGGCTCGCACGCCAATGTGGACACGGCTCAGGTCATGCGCCGTCGCCTGACTATCACCGGCTCCACCCTGCGTCCCCGTCCCGTTGCCTTCAAGGGCGCCATTGCCCGCGCCCTGCGTGAGCAGGCCTGGCCGCTCCTGGAAAATGGGGCCATCAAGCCCATCGTGCACGCCACGTTCCCGCTGGCCGAGGCTTCCAAGGCGCACGCCATGATGGAAAGCGGTGAAAACATCGGCAAAATCATCCTGACAATGTAAGAAACGCGCGGCGTTCGGCGTATCGCCGCGCAACAGGATACAATCTCGGGTTTCGCCTGGAATTTTTTCCAGGCAGGCCCGTGGGCGGTTGCCGCACAAGGCCCCTGATTCGTCTCCCAGCCTGGATTTCCAGGCCGGACTTCCGGACAGGGCGCGCGTTGTGCTGGTTTTTCCGCTTCAGACAAATTCGCCAAACAAATTCGCCATGACTTCAGTCGAAAACCGCGCCCGCCTCGTGCTGGGCAACTGGAAGATGCACGGCAACCTGGCCGAGAACGCCGCGTTGCTGACCGAGCTTCGCGCCGCGGATGCTGCGAGCCACTGCGAAATCGGCATCTGTGTTCCGTTCCCGTACCTGGCGCAGGCCGCTTCGGCATTGACCGGCAGCAGCGTCTCCTGGGGCGCGCAAGACGTCAGCGCGCACGAAAAGGGCGCGTACACGGGCGAAGTGTCCGGCGCCATGCTGAAGGAATTCGGCTGCCGCTGGGCGCTGGCCGGCCACTCCGAGCGCCGCGTGCTGCACGGTGAAACCGACGAAGCCGTGGCCGCCAAGGCCCAGGCCGCGCTGGCCGCCGGCCTGACCCCCGTGGTGTGCGTGGGCGAGTCCCTGGCCGACCGCGAAGCCGGCAACACGCTGGCCGTCATCGAACGCCAGTTGAAGCCTGTGCTGGCCCTGGGCGCCGACGCCGTTTCCCGCATGGTCCTGGCCTATGAGCCCGTCTGGGCCATCGGCACCGGCCGCACCGCCAGCCCCGAGCAGGCCCAGGAAGTCCACGGCGCCATCCGCGCCGCGCTGCGCGCCCTGGGCGCCGCGCAGGTGCAAGTGTTGTACGGCGGCAGCGTGAAGGCCGCCAACGCCTCCAGTTTGTTCGCCATGACTGATATCGACGGAGCCCTGGTCGGCGGCGCGTCGCTCGTGGCCGATGAGTTTTTGCGAATTGCCGCCATCTAAGTTTCCGTTCCGGAGTCTGTAATGCCCCTGATGCTCAAAATCCTGCTGGCCGTCCAAGTGATCTCGGCGCTGGCTATCATCGTCCTGGTCCTGCTACAGCAGGGCAAAGGCGCCGACATGGGGTCCGCCTTCGGCAGCGGCTCGTCCGGCAGCCTGTTCGGCGCCACCGGCGCGGCCAATTTCCTGTCGCGCGCCACCAAGTGGGCCGCCGTGGTCTTCTTCGCCTCCACCGCGGGCCTGGCTTATGTCAGTCACAAAGGCACCAGCGGCCCGGCCGTCGATTCCGGCGTGATGCAAAGCTTCCCGGCCGACCGTTCGGTTCCGCAAGCGCCGGGTTCCTCGGTGCCCGCCGCTCCCGGCGCCTCGTCGGTGCCTGGCGCTTCGTCGGTCCCCGGCGCAGCCCCGGCTCCCGCCGCCAAGCCCGACGCGTCGGTGCCGGCCGCACCCGCCGCGCCTGCCGCACCGGCTGGCGAAAAGCCGGCGGAAACGCCCGCCGCACCGGCGAAGTAAGAGGGCAGCAGGAAAAGAGGCCGGCGCATGCCGGCCTTTTTTTACGCTTGCAGCAATGTAGCGATCCGCGTGGAGGCCCCATGGAAAAGCGTTTGATGCCGTCGATGATGGCGCTTCAGTGTTTCGAGGCGGTGGCGCGGCACATGAGCTTTACGCGCGCGGCCGAGGAACTGCACATGACGCAAAGCGCGATCAGCAAGCAGATCGCGCAATTGGAGGGGCTACTGCGCAATCCGCTGTTCCTGCGAGTGCGGCGCCGCCTGCAGCTGACGCCCGCCGGGGCGCTCTACCAGTCCGAGGTCAGGGCGATCCTGAACAAGGTGGACATGTCCTCGCGCGCCATCCTGACCTACGGCAGCGAAACCCAGGTGTTGACCATCGGCACCCAGCCCACGTTTGGCGCGCGCTGGCTCATCCCGCGCCTGCAGCGCTTCATGGCCGCGCACCCGGACATCCAGGTGAAGGTGCGCAGCGAAACCCGGCCGTTCGACCTGATGCAGGCGAAGATAGATATCTCGTTCTTTTTCGGCCACGGCACGCTGCCCGGCGCGCAATGCCGAGAACTGTTCGAAGCCGACGTGGTGCCGGTATGCGCGCCCGGATTCCTGCGCGGCGACAAAATCGCCAGCCTGGGCGAACTGGGCCAGCAGACGCTGATCCAGTGCGCTTCGCGCCCCGAGGCGTGGCACGACTATTTTTCCCATCAGCAGTTCCAGTCCGACCGCAGCTACCACGGTCCGCGCTTCGATACGTTCTACATGTGCGTACGCGCGGCCGAAGGCGGCTGCGGCATCGCGCTGACGCCGCGCCTGCTGGCCGAGGAAGAGCTGCAGGCCGGCAAGCTGATCATTCCCTGGGATTACGTGCAGCCCAGCGGCGGCGCGTACTTCGTCGCCTATTCCGAACACTCGGCCGAGGTGCCGAAAATCAAGCAGTTCGTGACCTGGGTCGAAGACGAAGCGGGGGCCGCGGGACGCCCGACAGGACCGGCGGCTGCGGTCCATGAAAAAACGGACTGATTAGGCCGAATTTTTTCATTTGATTGCGCCCCGCCGGGCGTGATTTCATGCGGGCCATCCTTGTTTACCGATGCGTCAAGCCCGCCATGAGTCAGAGTTTCGTTAATCCCGATCAAATCCGCGCCTGGTTCTCCCGCGCCATGTCCGACATGTACAAGCAGGAAGTGCCGCTGTACGACACGCTGCTGGACCTGGTTGCGCAGGTGAACGCCAAGACGATGGCCGAGCAGCCCGAACTGGCCGCGCAGTTGTCGCGCACCGGCGAGATCGAGCGCCTGGACATCGAGCGCCATGGCGCGATCCGCGTGGGCACCCCCGAGGAACTGTCCAACATGCGGCGCGTGTTCGCCGTCATGGGCATGCAGCCCGTGGGCTACTACGACCTGTCGCCCGCAGGCGTCCCGGTGCATTCCACGGCGTTCCGCGCTACCCACGAAGCGGCGTTGCAGGCCAGTCCGTTCCGCGTGTTCACGTCGCTGCTGCGCCTGGAACTCATCGACGACGCCGGCCTGCGCGAAAAGGCGGCCCGCATCCTGGCGGCGCGCCAGATCTTCACTGACCGCGTGCTGGCGCTGACCGCCTGTTTCGAGACGCAAGGCGGCCTGAACGAGGCTGACGCGCGGGAATTCGTCGCCGAGGCCTTGCACACCTTCCGCTGGCACAGCGAGTCCACGGTCAGCCTGGACGACTATCGTGAACTGCACGGCCAGCACCGCCTGATCGCAGACGTGGTGGCCTTCAAGGGGCCGCACATCAATCATCTGACCCCGCGCACCCTGGACATCGACGAAGCGCAGGCCGAGATGCCCCGGCGTGGCGTGTCGGCCAAGGCCGTGATCGAAGGCCCGCCGCCGCGCAAGTGCCCGATCCTGCTGCGCCAGACCAGCTTCAAGGCGCTGGAAGAACCCGTGCGTTTTGCCGGCGCGGACGGCGTCTCGTCCGTGGGCAGCCACACGGCCCGCTTCGGCGAGATCGAGCAGCGCGGCGTGGCGCTGACCCGCAAGGGGCGCGCTCTATACGACCAGTTGCTGGACCTGGCGCGCAGCCGGATCAGCGGCGCGCCCAACGAAGGCAACGCAGCCGCCTACATGCAGAACCTGCAGGACTGCTTTGCGGCGTTTCCGGACGACTACGCGCAACTGCATGAGCAGGGGCTGGCCTATTTCCGCTATTTCCTGACCGGCAAGCAGGGCGAGCCAGGAACGGCGGACCTGCACGCGCTGATCGCGCAGGGCTACATCCAATTCGAGCCGCTGGTGTACGAAGACTTCCTGCCTGTCAGCGCCGCGGGCATCTTCCAGTCCAACCTGGGCGACAAGGCGCAGGCCGAGTACGCGCAGAACGCCAGCCAGGTTGCCTTCGAGCAGGCCCTGGGCGCGCCGGTGAAGGACGAGCTGGCGCTGTATGAAGACACGCAGGCGCGGTCGCTTGCCGCCTGCCAGCAGGCGCTGGGCGCGCAAGCCGGTTCGCCGGTGGCCGCATGAGCCGCCTGGACCGCTGCCTGTCGGTGGGCGACTTTGAACGTGAAGCGCGGCGCATCATGCCGCGCTGCGTCGAAGGCTACATCTGCGGCGGCACCGAAGACGGCGAGTCGCTGGCCGAAAGCCTGCGCGCCCCTCGCGGCATCGGCTTTCGTCCGCGCGGGCTGCGTGTCGTGGACCAGCGCAGCAGCCAGGTCAGCCTGTTCGGCGAGGACTACGCCATGCCCGTCGGCTTCGCGCCCACCGGGTTTTCGGCCATCGTCATGCACGAATGCGATCTGGCGCTGGCGCGCGCGGCCCAGGACGCCCGGATTCCCTTCATCATCAGCGGCGCCTCCAGCGTGCCGCTCGAACGCCTGCAGGAAGCCACCGGCAACCGCTGCTGGTACCAGGCCTACCTGCCGGGCAATATCGAGCGCATCGGCAAGCTGATGGCGCGGTTGCGCCAGGCCCGCATTCCTGTCCTGGTCGTGACCATCGACACCTGCGTCGGCGCCAACCGCGAGAACCTGCAGCGCCTGGCTTTCACGGTGCCGTTCAAGATGAGCGCAAGGGTCGTCCTGGACGGCATGCTGCATCCGCGCTGGACCCTGAACGTTTTCATGCGCACGCTACTGGGCAGCGGCGTGCCCCGTTTCTCGAATCTGTACGAGGACATCGGTCCGCCGATCACGCAGGACCCGCCCAACGGCTTTCGCGGCGAACGCGACAAGTTGTCGTGGGAACACATTCGCTGGATCCGCGACAACTGGCCCGGCAAGCTGGTGCTGAAGGGCGTCATGCATCCCGACGACGCGCGGCTGGCCTGCGCGGCCGGCGCCGACGGCGTGATCGTGTCGAACCACGGCGGCCGCCAGCTCGACGGCTGCATTTCGCCCTTGCAGGCGCTGCCCGACGTCGTGGCGGCGGTGCCGCCTGGCTACCCCGTGATGGTCGACGGCGGCTTCCGGCGCGGTTCCGACGTGCTCAAGGCGGTGGCGCAGGGCGCGCGCATGGTATTTACCGGCAGGCCTCAACTCTTCGGCGCGGCGGTGGCCGGCGCCGCCGGCATCCGCAAGGTGGCCGATATTTTCCGCAGCGAAATCTCGACCAACATGGCGCTGCTAGGCTGCGGCACGCTTGCCGACGTCACACCAGACCTGATCGCGCCGGTGAGCGCGGCTGGTTCCTGGCGGCCACAGGCCGCCGCGTAATCCCCGCCGGGCCGGCAGGCCCGGACAACAACAAAAAATGGCGCGCACGTCCCGTCGCGCCCGATCGTTCTCAAAAGGAGGAAACATGAGAAAAATCTATTCCAGGCTGGCTGGCGCAGCCGCGGTGCTGGCGTGCTTCGCGTCGGGAGCCGTCCAGGCTCAGGCGAACGCCTATCCAACCAAGCCGGTCCGTCTGGTCGTGGGCTATGCCCCCGGCGGCACGACCGACATCAGCGCCCGCATGATTGCGGATGTGCTGGGCAAGGAATTCGGCCAGACCTTCGTCGTGGAGAACAAGCCCGGCGCCAACAGCAATATTGGCGCGGAATCTGTCGCCCGCGCGCCCGCCGACGGCTACACCCTGTTCGTGGGGTCGATCTCCACCGCGATCAACCAGTCGTTGTATTCCAAGATGTCCTATGACGCCCTCAAGGACCTGGACGCCGTCGCGCTGCTGAATGTGGTGCCGAACATCCTGGCGGTCAATGCCAACGTGCCGGTCAAGACCGTCCAGGAGTACATCGACTACGCCAAGAAGAATCCCGGCAAGCTGACCTGCGCGTCGCCCGGCAACGGCTCGTCCGCCCACCTGGGCTGCGAGCTGTTCAAGATGAAGACCGGCATCGACATCCTGCACGTGCCGTACCGCGGCAGCGGCCCGGCCGTGGCCGACCTGCTGGGCGGGCAGGTGGATTCCATCTTCGACAACCTGCCGCCGCTGCTGCCGCACGTGCGCGCCGGCAAGCTGACCGGGCTGGCCGTCACCACCGGCAGCCGCGTCCCGTTCGCCCCCGAAATCCCGACCATCGCCGAATCCGGCGTGCCGGGCTTCGACGTGGCGGCCTGGTTCGGCCTGTTCGCCCCGGCCGGCACCCCGCCGGAGATCGTGCAAAAGGTCAACGCCGCCATCAACAAGGCGCTGACGTCTGATCCCGCCCTGGCCGCCAGCTACCAGACCAATGGCTTCCTGCTGCCCCCGCCGCCCAACACCCCGCAGGCATTCAAGGCCTTCATGGAAAGCGAAACCCGCAAGTGGGGCGAAGTGGTCAAGGCGACGAACCTGCAGATCAACTGATCGGACGGTCCCCGCGGCGGCGTCATCGGCCGGCCCTGGGGACGCTTTCACGGATAAAACGGGACGGGTTCCCCGCATTCCGATTTACGTGATAGAATGCTCGACTTTCCAGGAAGGTATGCCTTTCTGGGATGGTCAAGCCGACGTGGTGAAATTGGTAGACACGCTATCTTGAGGGGGTAGTGGCGAAAGCTGTGCGAGTTCGAGTCTCGCCGTCGGCACCAGAATTCCTCGCAAATAACCCGCAATCCTCGCAAGGGGGTGCGGGTTTTTTGTTGCCTGGAGCAGCCGTAGACCGAGCGAACCGTGACCTGGACGCAACGAAAAGCGGCGCTTGACTGGTGGAAAACACATTTCCAGATTGGGAAACAACGGGCTTAGCCGCCAGCTGCGCAGCAACAGCGCGGATATTTCGGCGAATTTCGCTTCGCCGGCGGCCGATCGGCGCTTGTGCCGCCGGGGTCGCGCGAATACCATGTTGCCACTACGCCATCAAGACTCCAGGCAACCATTCGTTCAGGTCGAAGTGTTGCCTTCATATTTCCCTATGTCTTCTGAAAATCCACGATCTTTGCGCATCGCCCATGCCGAAGCCGCTTTAGGCTTTGCCGGCCAGGAACGCCGAATCCTCAAAGAAATGCAGGCCATGCGTGATCGCGGGCATCACGTGGAACTGATATGCCGGCCAGAGGCGAAACTCGTCCAGGCTGCAACCGAGGCGGGAATCACTGTCCATACGCTGCGCATGGGGGGCTTGATGAACCTGCTGCGCGGCGCGCCGCAGGTGGCCCGCATTTTGCGCAAGGGGCGCTTCGATGTCCTCAATACCCATAGCCGCATTGACACGCTGCTGGCCGGTATGGGGGCTCGCATGGCGGGCACGCCTTTGATCGTACGTACGCGCCACTTGACCAATCGCGTCAATTCCATGCTGGCGTACACCTGGATTCCGCATCGGATCACCACGGTCAGCAATCATGTCCGGGGATACCTGATCGAGCGCGGCGTGCCTGCAGCGCGGGTGGAGACCGTCTACTCGCCCATCAAGTTGCCCCCGCCCGATCTTCGATCCGGCCTGCGGGAAGAGTTGAACCTGCCCGCCAATGCCATCGTGGTGTGTTGTGTCGCCATTCTCAGGGCCACCAAGGGACACCGCGAACTGATCGAAGCGCTGCGGCCCTTGATGGCGGAGCGGCCTGAGGTGCACCTGGTCCTGGTCGGCAACGGATCGCCGTTGTTCGAGCAACTGCAGGCGCTCATCACGGAAATCGGACTGGCCGATCGCATCCACATGCTGGGATTCCGGAATGACGTGCACGCCATTCTGGCCGGCAGCGACATTTTTGCCCTGGCTACGCAGAAAGAGGCGTCGGGCACGGTATATGTCGAGGCTGCAGCCGCCGGCCTTCCCGTCGTCGGCGTCGACGTTGGCGGCGTCAGCGAAATGGTCAATGACGGCGAGACGGGCATCCTGGTGCCGGCAGGCGATGTCGTGAAGCTCAGGGAGGCCCTGGCCAGCCTGATCGACGATGACAAGCTGCGGGCGCGCATGGGAGAGGCGGGCAGGCGCATGGCGTATGCCGAGGGAAAATTCTCCCTGGCGGGGCTGGGTGCTCGCACCGAACAGGTTTACGAAGCATGGCTCGCGCAGCGCGGATCCCCGGGCTTGGCCGCGATGCAGCAGTCAAGCTGAGGGATCGACATGTTGAATGTATCCGTCCGGAAAAAAGTGGCCAACGCGGCGACCTCCTTGGGGGGTATGGAAGTCATGCTTCAGCAGAAGTTCTTCCCCGTAACGTCATCCGACCCGTTCGAGGTCCTGGACTTGAGACCGCTCGCCATTGCCGCGGCAGGCAGCGAGCGTGATGTGTACCTGCACCCCACCGACACAGCCCTGCTCATCAAAACCGTCAACTGGGCCCGCAGCAGCCAGATTCACCGCAAGCGCCATTGGTACAAGCGTTTCCAGCGCGAGGGCGGCAATCGGGTCATCATCGCCGAAACCGTCGAGTACATAGCGACTTCGACCCGGCAATCCGCCATCACGGGCAATTCGCTGATGGCGCGCATCTTCGGCTTGGTGTTGACGTCGAAGGGGCTGGGTCTGGTGGTGGAGCGTATCGTCGACGCGCATGGAAATCTGGCGCCCACCCTGAAAGAGGTGGTGGCGCGGCAAGGATTCAATCCAGAGCTTCGCCGCCGCGTGGAAGAGTTTGTCATGGCGCTGATCGACGCCCACGTCATCTTCAACGACGTGAGCGCCAGCAACATCGTCGTGGGCTTCAATGCCAGCGGGCGGGAAGGCCTTTACCTGGTGGACGGATACGGTTCCAAGCAACTGATTCCGGTGTATTCCTGGAGCAAGGCGCTGAACGCCCGGCGTATCCTGCGCAGATACGACAACATGGCTAAGAAGCTCATGGCGGCGAGCGACCGTCTGAAGTAAGGGTTCAGCCCTTCAAGCGCTCCGGCACATCCTCCATATCGCTGCACACCGCCAGCACCTCGGCCGGCTTCCGGCTCAGCGACAGATACACGTGTCCGATGCTGCTGTCGAAATACGCCGACTCCAGCCGGCTGAGCACGACGCTGTCGCCGTTTTCAAACTGGATGCGGACCTTGCCGGACAGCACCACGACGAATTCCTGCCCCGGGTGACGGATGTAGTCTTCGAATTCCACCACCTTGCGCGAGTCGATCATGGCGACCATCGGCAGCATCTTCTTGCCGGGGTATTCGCCCATCAGCAGGCGATAGTGGTAGTTCTCGGTGATGTAGTCGCGGGCGTCGCTGAGCCTGTTCTTGACGTAGGTGGGCGCGACGGCGGCCTGGGAGGCGTCGCGCAGCATGAACATGCGGGTCATGTCGATGTCGAGCGCGCGGGCCAGGGCGGCGAATTTTTCGTAGCTGAGGGCGATCTGCCCGAGTTCGGCCTTGGACAGGGTCGATACCGCAATGCCGCTGGATTTGGACAGCGCCTGCAGGGTCATTTTCCTGGCCTTGCGCTCGGCGCGCAGGCGGGCGCCCATTTCTTCCTTGCCCACGATTTCGGGCGGGGATGTATTGCCGGTTGGGGCCATGTGGCGGTCTGGCTTCTAGGGTTGAGGGCTGGGGCAGGGCCCGCAAGCCCCGCCGCGTCTAGCCGGATTGTAAGGGCTGGTCTGGTTCAGGCGGCCGGCCAGGCGCCGGTGCGTTCGGCGATCATGCGGCGCTCCGGTGCAATACGCGGCCGGCGTGCTGCCCGGTGAAGGCCTGGTCTTCCCAGACCGGGGCGCCGTTGACGAAAACCGAATGAATCCCGGCGGCGCGTTCGGTGGGGCGCTCGAAGGTGGCCGCATCCGCCACGGTGGCGGGGTCAAAGACCACCAGGTCGGCGTAGTAGCCGGGCTGCACCTGGCCGCGTTCGGCAAGGCCGAACTTGGCGGCGGTCAGGCCCGTCATCTTCCAGACGGCGGTTTCCAGCGGGAACAGGCCCAGGTCGCGCGAGTAGTGGCCCAGCACGCGGGGGAAGGTGCCCCATAGCCGGGGATGCGGACGCTCGTCGTGGGGCAGACCGTCCGAGCCGATCATGGTGGGGCCGAATTTCAGGATGCGCTGCACGTCGGGCTCGTCCATCATGAAGTAGATGGCGCCCGCAGGCTGCAGGTCTGGCACCACGTCGTATTTGGATTTGCCGCGTTCCGCCGCGACTTCGTCCAGGTCGCGCCCGCTCAGTTCGGGATAGGGCTTGCACCAGGTAATGATGGTGCGGCCGGCCAGCAGCACGCGGTCCTGCTTGAGCATGGTGGAGCCCGCCACGTAGGGATAGGCGTCCAGCGAGACATCCTGCCTGGCCATGGCGGCTTCGATCAGGGGCAGGGTTTCCTGGGACCGACCGAAGTTGGGCTGGCCCATCACCTTGTGGTGGGAAATCACCACGGGCACGTCCAGTTCTCGGCCGATGCGGAAGGTCTCTTCCAGCGCCTGCACGATGTGTTCGCCCTCGTCGCGCATGTGCGTGGCGTAGATGCCGCCGTGGGTGTTGAGCGGACGGCAGACTTCGATGATCTCTTCGGTGGTGGCGCGAGCCGCGGGCGGGTAGAAGGTGCCGGTCGAGATGCCGATGGCGCCGCTGGCCAGGGCGTCGTCGGCCAGCGCCTGCATGGCCTGCACTTCGTCCGGGGTGGCTTCGCGCTGCAGGTCGGGCATGACGGCGGCGCGCAGCGTGGAGTGGCCCACCATGCAGGCGGCGTTGACGGCGGCGGGGGTGGCGCGCAGCGCGTCCAGATAGTCGGAGAAGCGCTCGAAGCGGTAGGAGCCGCCTTCGTCCAGCAGGTCCAGCGGCGCGGGCGGGTTGGCGTGGGCCAGCGGCGCGAGGCTGATGCCGCAGTTGCCGGTGACGACGGTGGTGACGCCCTGCGAGATCTTGGGCGTCATGTCGCGCCGCCTGAGCAGGTAATTGTCGTCGTGCGTGTGCGAGTCGATGAAGCCGGGGGCGACCACCTTGCCCGACACGTCGATGCGGCGGCGGGCGGCGCTGGCGGTCAGGTCGCCGACGGCGGCGATACGGTCGCCGCGCACGCCCACGTCGGCGCGCTGGCCGGGGGCGTTGGTGCCGTCGATGACGGTGCCGCCGGCAAGAATGTAGTCAAACGGGGTGGCGTCGTGCTGGGACATGCGTTTCTCCGGCGGATAGGGTCAGGCAAAGTGGCAGGCAACCTGCTGTTCGGCGGCGACTTGGCGGGGCAGGGGGGCTTCTTCGGCGCAGCGCGGCTGGGCCATCGGGCAACGGGTGCGGAACGCACAGCCCGACGGCGGGGATAGCGGGCTGGGGATTTCGCCCTTCAAGACTTCGACCGGCGTGCGCTCGCCCTGGCGGGCGGACGGTACGGCCGCCAGCAGTGCGCGCGTGTAGGGGTGGGCCGGGCGGTCGAAGATGGCGTCGCGGGTGCCGATCTCCACGATCTTGCCCAGGTACATCACGGCCACGCGGTGACTGATGTGGCGCACCACGCTCAGGTCATGGGAGATGAACACGTAGGTCAGGCCCAGGTCGCGCTGCAGGTCCATGAGCAGGTTGATGACCTGCGCCTGGACCGACACGTCCAGGGCGGACACCGGCTCGTCGCAGACGATCAGGCCGGGGTCCAGCGCCAGGGCGCGCGCGATGACGATGCGCTGGCGCTGTCCGCCCGAGAATTCGTGCGGATAGCGGTCTGCGGCGTCGGGGCGCAGGCTGACGCGCGCCAGCAACTGCGCCACGCGTTCGCGGATGGCGGCGCGGTCGTGGCCGAAGTTGCGCAGCGGCTCGCCGATGATGTCGCGCACGCGCATGCGCGGGTTCATAGAAGAGAACGGGTCCTGGAAGATGAATTGCATGCGGCGGCGCATGGCGCGCAGCTGGCTGCTGTTCATCGTCGCCAGGTCCTCGCCTTCCAGCAGGATGCGGCCTTCGGTGGGATCGGTCAGGCGGATCAGGCACTTGCCGGTGGTGGACTTGCCGCAGCCGGATTCGCCGACCAGGCTCAGCGTCTGGCCGCGCGGGACCGACAGCGAAATGCCGTCGACGGCGCGCAGCACCCTGGCGCCGCCGCCGCTGTCCACGGGGAAGTGCTTCTTCAGGCCGATGACTTCCAGCATGGGGACAGCGGTGGCCGCGGGCGCGGAAGAGGCAAGGGGGATGTCGTGCAGGTTCATGGCGGGTCTCACGCGGTCAGGGCGGCGGGCTCGGCCTGCCGGGCCCAGCACCAGACGCGGTGGCGGGCGCCGGCGTCGGTGGCGGATGGGGCCTCTTGGGCGCAGCGCGGCAGCGCCTGCGGGCAGCGCGCGGCGAAGGCGCAGCCGCGCGATTCGGGCGTTCTTACGGGGACGATGCCGGGCAGCTCGGCCAGCCGCGCCGTGTGGTCCTGGCCGTCCACGAAGTCCGGCAGCGACCGGATCAGCGCCTGCGTGTAGGGATGCTGCGGGCGGTCCAGGACGTCGTCCACGCTGCCTTCCTCGACCTTGCGGCCGGCGTACATCACGATCACGCGCTGGCACATCTGCGCGACCACGCCCAGGTCGTGCGTGATCAGCACGATGGCCGTGCCCAGCCGCGCCTGGATGTCGCGCAGCAGGTGCAGGATCTGCGCTTGAATGGTCACGTCAAGCGCCGTGGTGGGTTCGTCCGCGATCAATACCTTCGGCTGGCAGGCCAGCGCCATCGCGATCATTGCGCGCTGGCGCATGCCGCCCGAGAGCTGGTAGGGATATTCGCGCACCCGGCGCGCCGGATCCGATATCTGCACCAGGTCCAGCAGCGCTTCGGCCTGCGCCAGCGCGTCGCGGCGCGACAGGCCCTGGTGCAGCATGAGCGACTCGCTGATCTGCTTGCCCACCGTGATCACGGGGTTCAGCGAGGTCATGGGTTCCTGGAAGATCATCGAGATCTGGTTGCCGCGGATGGCGCGCATGGTCTTCTCGGGCAGCGCCAGCAGGTCGCGGCCGTCGAATTCGATGCTGCCGCCCGCGACGCGGCCGGGGGCGCGCAGCAGGCGCATGATGGACAGGGACGTGACGCTCTTGCCGCAGCCGGATTCGCCGACCAGACCCAGGGTTTCGCCGGGCAGGAGGTCGAACGAGAGCTTGTCGACGGCCAGGACGGTCGTGTCGTCGCCGTCGAAACAGGTGGTCAGGTCATGCACGCGCAGGACGGGATCGGGTTGCATGTGCGCTCCTACAGCTTCTTGGCCAGGCGGGGATCGAGCATGTCGCGCAGCCCGTCGCCGACCAGGTTGACGGCCAGCACGGCCACGCCCAGGAACAGGCCGGGGTACAGGATGATGTGGAACGCCACCGCCACGAAGTTGCGGCCTTCGGCCATGATGTTGCCCCAGCTGGGGATGTGCGGCGGGATGCCTACGCCCAGGAAACTCAGCACGGCTTCGGTCAGGATGGCCGAGGCGGCGATGAAGGTGGCCTGCACCATCAGCGGCGCGAACAGGTTGGGCAGGATGTGGCGCAGCAGGATCGACGGCACCCGCGTGCCCACCGACACGGCCGCTTCGATGTAGGGCTGCTCGCGGATGGTGAGCACCAGCGCGCGCACCAGGCGGACCACGCGCGGGATCTCAGGGATGACGATGGCGATGATGACGGTGCCCAGGCCGCCCTTCAGGGTGGCCATCAGGGCGATCGCCAGCAGCACGCCTGGGATGGCCATCAGGCCGTCCATGATGCGCATGATGACGGCGTCGATGCGGCGGAAGTAGCCCGCCAGCATGCCCAGCAGCACGCCCGCCACGGTGGATGCCAGCGCCACGACGACGCCGACCAGCAGTGATATGCGAGCGCCCCAGACGGTGCGCGAATAGACGTCGCGGCCCAGCGCGTCGGTGCCGAACAGGTGCTCGGCGGACGGCGGTTTCATGCGCGCCATCGGATTGATGTCCTGCGGATCGACGGTGGCGAGCCAGGGCGCGGCCAGGGCGATGGCCGCCAGCAGCACCAGTATTGCGCCGCCCGCGAACAGCATGGGGTGGCGGCGCAGCGATCTGAAGGCTCGCCGCAGGCGCGGGCGCGCGGCGGGAAGCGGCAGGGTGGTCGTGTTCATGCGTTGCCCCTTCTCAGTAGCGGATGCGGGGATCGAAGAGCCGGTAGCTCAGGTCGACCAGCAGGTTGATCAGCACGTAGATGCCCGAGGCCACCAGCAGCACGCCCTGGATGACCGGGTAGTCGTGGCGCAGCACGGCGTCGATGGTCAGGCGGCCCAGGCCGGGAATCGCGAACACGGTTTCGGTTACGACGACGCCGCCGATCAGCAGGGCCACGCCGACGCCGATGGTGGTGACGATCGGATTGGCGGCATTCTTTAGCGCATGCCACACGACGGGCCCCGAGGACAGGCCCTTGGCGCGGGCGGTGCGGATGTAGTCCTCGGACAGGGCTTCCAGCATGGTGGCGCGCGTCATGCGCGTCAGCAGCGCCATGTACACCAGTCCCAGCGACAGACAGGGCAGCACCAGGTGGCGCAGGTAGGGCACGATGCCGTCGGCCATGGGCTTGTAGCCCTGAACCGGCAGCCAGCCTAGCTTGATGGAGAAGCCGTAGACCAGGCTGTAGCCGATCAGGAACACGGGTACCGAGAACGCGCAGACCGCGCCCACCATCACCAATCTGTCCAGCCACTTCCCGGCGTTCCATGCGGCCAGCACGCCCAGGGGAATGGCCGCGAGCACGGCGAACAGCATCGTGAAAATGGCGATCGAGATCGTCGGACCCATGCGCTGGGCGATCAGCTGCGAAACCGGCATCTGGGTGGCGATCGACGTGCCCAGGTCGCCAACGGCGATGTGGCTGACCCAGATGACGAACTGCTGCAGCAGCGGCTTGTCCAGACCCAGGTTCTGACGGATTTTCTCGACGTCGTCGGCGGTGGCGTTGTCGCCCGCGATCACCGCCGCCGGATCGCCCGGCGACAGGTGTATCAGCAGGAACACCACCACCGCCACGACGGCCATGACGGGTATGACGGCCGCGATGCGGCGCAGGATGAATTTCACGCTGGATTCCCCCCGGCTTGCGGCCGGGCGCGCGCGGCGCCCGGCGTCTGCCTTACGGTTTTTCGATGTTCCACATCACCGGGATGCCGGACTTGATCAGCTCGGTGTGCTTGAGGCCGCGCACCGCGAAGACGGGCTTGAACTCGCCCCACATGACGTAGGGCACCGTCTGGTAGGCGCGCGCCTGGATCTGCGCCGCGATGTCCTTGCGCTTGGCGGCGTCGGTTTCGCGGATCCAGCTGGTGCGCAGCGTGTCCAGTTCCTTGTCGCAGGGCCAGCCCGGCAGGCTGTTGCCGCAGGCGGCGGACAGCCAGGGGTTGGTGAGCGGCGTGCTGGCGTCGAAGTAGCCGCCCCAGGTCAGGAAGATGTTCCAGCCGCCCTGGTCCGGCGCGTCCTTCTTCAGGCGGCGGCCGGCCAGCGAGGCCCAGTCCATCGACTGCACGTCAACCTTCACGCCGGCCTTCTTCAGGTTTTGCGCCAGCACCATGACTGCGGGCGCGCTCAGGTGGTCCGTCGGGTACAGCAGCACCACTTTTTCACCCTTGTAGCCCGCTTCCTGCAGCAACTGCTTGGCGCGCGCCGCGTCGGGCTTGGCGTAGGGGGCGGCGCCCGCGTCGGTCGCCAGGGGCGAGCCGCAGATGTACATGGTGGCGCAGTAGTCGACGCGGTACTTGTCCGGGTAGCCCATTGCCATCAGCATTTCCTTCTGGCTGACCAGGTGATACAGCGCCTGGCGGGCCAGCGGATTGTTGAACGGCGGATGCAGCGAGTTCAGGATCACCATGCCCTGCGAGGCGACCGAGGTGCTCAGCGTGATGTCCGGGTTGGTTTCGAGCACGGGCAGGAAGTCTGGCGTGACCTGTTCGATCATGTCGACCTCGCCGTTCATCAGTGCGGCGGTGGAAGTGTTGCCGTCGGGGATGTACACCCACTCCACGCGGTCCACCTTCACGGTCTTGCCGCCGGCCAGGCCGTCCGGCGCCTCGGCGCGCGGCACGTAGGCCGGGTTCTTCACGTAGACGACCTTGTTGCCGGGCACCCATTCATCGCGCTTGAAGAGGAAGGGACCCGAGCCGACCATCTCGGTGACCTGGGTGTTCGGGTCCGTCATGGCCAGACGCTTGGGCATGATGAACGGCGGCATGCCCGAGGGCTTGGACAGGGCGTCCAGCACCAGGCCGAAGGGCTCCTTCAGCGTCAGCGTGAAGGTGTTTTCGCCCGTGGCGGCGAGCTCGGCGCCGGCCGCCATCATGGCCTGTCCCATCGTGTCTTTCTTGGCCCAGCGCTGCAACGACGCGATGCAGTCCTCGGCCGTGACGGGCGTGCCGTCGCTGAACTTCAGGCCGGGGCGCAGCGTGAACGTCCAGCGCTTGCCGTCGTCGGACGCGGTCCAGGTGTCCACCATCTGCGGCTTGACCTGGCCCTTGCTGTCCTGCGAGAACAGCGTGTCGAACACCATGTAGCCGTGGTTGCGCGTGATGTAGGCGGTGTTGAACAGCGGGTCCAGCGTCTTCAGGTCCGCGTGCGGCACCAGCCGCAGGGTCTTGGTCTGCGCGAGCGCGCCGGTGGCGGCGCTCATGGCCAGGAGCGCGGCGGCTCCCAGCAGGCTGAAACGTCTGATCATCGTTTTCCCCTTGTTGGTTATGTGCGCCCGTCACGGGCGGCAAATGGGTGCGGCCTCAGGCCTTGAACGGCCACTTGGGCAATTTGCGCTTGGTGAACGGCAGCGCGTTGACATCCTGCGTGATTGCGCCCGGCGTCTCGACGTAGATGACGTGGCGCCCGACCTTGGAATACGAGGCGTAGAAGTGCTGCGAGGACTTGACGATGATGAGCTTCATCGCCTGCAGGTCCACGCCGAACTGCGTGAACAGGTCCGTGCCCATCGCCTGGGTGCGCGACGTGGTCATGACGATGGTCACGCCGCGCGTGCGCACGACGGCGACGTCGCCCAGCAGCGCGGGGGTGCCGGCAAGGCCAGTCATGACGGCGTCGCGCTTGAGCGCCAGGATTTCGCAGTCCAGGTCCAGCGGCTGGCCGGAGACTGGCGCCACCTTGCCGCCGACGCGCAGTTTGATCTGGCCGCCTTCGCCGGCTTCGAAGCAGAGCTGCACGGCCACCGGGTCCCAGAACGGGCCCGTGGCGACGTCGGCGATGCCGCGCGCCAGCACGCGTTCCAGGATGAAGGTGGCGTCGCTGGGCGCGCCGCCGCCGGCGTTGTCGGCGGAGTCCGCCAGCACCACGGGAAATTCCTTGTGCGCCAGGGCCTGGTCCAGCGCTTCGTCCGCGCCGGGGTAGGGCGGCGCGAGCTGGTCGCGAAAGCCGATGATCTCTTCGCCCAGTGCGCGCGCCAGGGCTTCGGCCTGGGCCGCGTCGCCGTCGGTGTAGACCAGCACTTTCGAACCCATGTCCGGCGTGTCGCCCCACGGGAAGCCGTGGGCGATGGACACGGACAGTACGCCTTCCTTGCCTTCCATGGCGAGCAGGCGGTCCACGAACCCGCGCATGGGCTCGCGGCTGGTGTGCATGATGGAGATCATCTCGCAGTCAAAGACGGCGCGCGCGGGCTTGATGCGGCCTTCGGCGCGCGCCACGCACAGGTCCACCAGGTCGTACGCGCGGTCCAGGATGTCGGTGTGCGGGTATTCCTTGAAACAGACCAGGAAGTCGGCGCTGTGGACCATGGCGTCCGTCAGGTGGCAATGCGGATCCAGCTCGGCGCCGATCACGGTGTCGGGGCCGACGATCTCGCGCGCCCGGGCGAGCAGGTCGCCTTCGCAGTCGTCGTAGCCGTCGGCCACCATGGCGCCGTGCAGGCCGAACAAGGCGATGTCGACCTTGCCCGCGCGGCGCAGGTCTTCGAGCAGTTCGTCGCGCAGCGTTTCATAGGCATGGCGGGTGGTGATGCCGGCCGGGGTCGCGCCGGCGGTCAGGCCTTCGATGAGCGTCCAGTCCTTGCCCGCGGCGCGCTGGCGCGCGGCCCACAGCGGACCGGAGAACATCTGCATGCGGTCCGGATGCTGGCCGGCGGGGTAGTAGCCGCGCGAGCGGTAGGCGGACAGGCCGGTCGGGATGGGGGAAAAAGTGTTGGTCTCGGTCGCCAGGGACCCGGAAAATATCTTCATGGATGACGCTCCGCGCAAAGAGGGGCTGGGGCGCGGGCATCGACGCGCGCGCGTGGGGGTGTCGCGCCGCCAGGCGCCGGGCCTGGCGGTGTCATGCAATCGGTCGGGTGCGGCGTCAGGCTTCGGACGTCGGGCCGGGCGAGTAGCCGCGGGCCTGGACGTCGCCCAGCCACGCCTGCACTTCGATTTCGACGTCGACTTCCATGGCCAGCTTGGCCTCGACGGTGGAGCGCGATGGGAAGTCGGACGAAAAATGACTGCGATAGGCCTCGTTGAACTGCGCAAAGAGCGCCAGGTCGGACAGCCAGACGGTCACGCGCACCACGTCCTTCAGGGATGCGCCCGCCAGCGCCAGCGTTTCCTTGATGCGCTCGATGGCGGCGTGCGTCTGGGCGGAGATGTCGCCGCGCACGACCTGGCCGTTGGCGTCCATCGGAATCTGGCCGGACAGGAAGAGGAATCCGCCCGCCTGGGTGGCGCGCGAGAAGGGCAGGGGCAGGGTGCTGGGGTAGCGGGTGATGGCGGTCATGTCGGGATCTCGGTCGTGGGAATTCGGTTCAGCGCAGGCGCTCGGGACGCACGGCATTGGCGTCCACGCCGTGCGCGCGCAGGTGCTCGGGAACGGGTTGGCGCGTCAGCAGCGCCGCCGCCAGTTCGGACGTGGCTGCGGCGGTCTGGATGCCGTAGCCGCCTTGCGCCGCCAGCCAGAAGAAGGCGGGCGCGCAGGCGTCCCAGCCCACCACGAAGTCGCCGTCGCGCACGAACGAGCGCAGGCCCGCCCAGGTGTGCTTCGGGCGGCGGATCGTCAGCGACGTGGCGGTTTCGATGCGGTAGATGCCGGTGGCTACGTCAAGCTCTTCGGGCACGACGTCATGCGCGGCCACCGGGTCGGCGTTGGCGGGCGAGCCCAGCAGTTGGCCGGCGTCGGGCTTGAAGTAATAGCTTTCGTCCACGCCGACCACCGCGGGCCAGTGGGAAAAGTCCACGTCTTCCGGACCGGTGAAGGTAAAAGCGGTGCGGCGGCACGGCTGCAGCCCGATGGGGGCCGCGCCGCACAGGGCCGCGGCGTGGTCGGCCCACGCGCCGGCGGCGTTGACCAGCACGCGCGCCCTGATTGTGCGGCCGTCGGCCGTGGTCAGCGTCCAGGCATCGTCGGCATAGGCGGCGGAAACGAGTTCAGCGTTGTTGTGCAGCACCGCGCCCTGCCGGCTCATGCCGCGCAGGAATCCCTGATGCAGGGCGTGCACGTCGATGTCGCGCGCATCCGGTTCTTCGATCGCGCCGCAGAGCTGGTCTGCACGCAGGCAGGGCACGCGCGCCGCGGCCTGCCCGGCGTCGATCAGCGTCACGTTGGGCGACTGGCTGTGGAAGTCGTCATACACCTCTTGCAGCAGGTCCTTCTGTTCCGGCGTGGCGATATACAGCACGCCGCGCGGGCTAAGCAGCGGGTGTTCGCAGAAGCCTTCCGGCGGGTGTTCGTAGAAGGCGCGGCTGGCGCGCGTCAGCGCCTTGATCTGCGTCGTGCCGTAGGTCTCCATGAACATGGCCGCGGAGCGGCCCGTGGAGTGATAACCCGGTTGGGACTCGCGTTCCAGCACCGCCACGGACGCCGAGGCGCTGAGGCGGTAGGCCACGGACGCGCCGGCGATGCCGGCGCCGACCACGGCGAAATCGTATAGGGATTCAGCAGTCATTTTGTCGGAAGCGAGAATTCTCTTATTTGATAATTCTCGAATACGATAGTTTTTTGACGGCGGGGGAGTAATAGGGGAATGCCCTGATGGGCGCGCGCTATCCCAACTTGCCCAGGAGGGCGATCAATTTGCGCCGGTCGGCCGCGCCCAGTTTTGCGCTGATGCGTGCGTCGTGATCCTGCACGGCCGCAGTGATGGCGGCCAGGGCGGCCCTGCCGTCCGGGGTCATGGCGAGGGCGTATGCGCGCCTGTCGCGCTCGGCCTCTTGCCGTTCCACGTATCCCAGGTCTTGCAGCTGATTGACGAGCTGCACCGCGCCTGAGCGCGCGATGCCCAGGATGCGTGCCAGGTCCGTGAGCTTCAGGCTGGCGTTGGCCGCGATCAGCGTCAGCGCCGAGTAGCGCTGAGGCGTGATGTCCCAGGGCGCCAGCGCGGACAGGAAGTCTTCATAGATGAGGATCTGCGCGCGCCGGATGGCGTAGCCGACCAGATCGTCCAATGCGCCGTACTGGATGCCGGGGACATGCGGATCGAAGTGCTCGCCGCGGGCGGCGGGACGGCGGGGGCGTTGGGCGGAGGTTCGGGACATGGGGGAATCGCGGCGCGGGGGGGCTCAACACTAATGCAGGCATTGTCGCCGCGCCACCGGATTACGGGAAATCCCCGGTGCGGAACGGATGGCGATTTTGTTATGTTGCATAACAAATAAGACCAGGAGTAGACATGCAAATCGTCATTGCCGGCGCCGGCATCGGCGGGCTGACGCTCGCGCTGATGCTGCATCGACGCGGCATCGGCTGCCGCGTATACGAAAGCGCGCAGGAATTGCGCCCCTTGGGCGTCGGCATCAATCTGCTGCCGCACGCGGTGAGCGAGATCGAGCAGTTGGGCCTGATGCCCGCCCTGGCCGAACGCGCCATCGAAACCTCGCAGCTGCACTACTACAACAAGCTCGGGCAGCCTATCTGGCGCGAGCCGCGCGGCCTGCAGGCGGGCTATCCCTTGCCCCAGTATTCGGTGCATCGCGGCGAGTTCCAGATGCTGCTTGCGCAAACCGTGCGGGAACGCCTGGGGCCGGACGCCATCGTGCCGGGCATGGTGCTGGAGTCGGCCAGCCAGGACGCCGCGGGCGTGTCGGCGCAGTTCCGCCGCCGGGCGGACGGCGAACTGCAGACCGTGCGCGGCGACATCCTGGTGGGCGCGGACGGCATCCATTCGGCGCTGCGTCGCCAGTTGCACCCGGTGGGCGATGAGCCCCGGTTTTCCGGCCGCATGCTGTGGCGCGCGGTGACCGAGGCGCCGCCGTACCTGGACGGGCGCAGCATGTTCATGGCGGGCCACCAGGACCAGAAGTTCGTCTGCTATCCGATTTCCGAGCCGCTGCGCCGGCAAGGCCGTTCGCTGATCAACTGGATCGCCGAGCTTTCCATCCCGGATGCCGAACTGCCCGCCACCGACTGGAACCGCAAGGTCGACAAGTCGGTCTTTGCCGGCCGCTTCAAAGACTGGCGCTGGGACTGGATCGACATCCCCGCCATCATCGACGGCGCGCAGGCGATCTACGAATTCCCGCTGGTGGACCGCGATCCCTTGCCGCGCTGGACGCGCGGCCGCCTGACCCTGCTGGGCGACGCCGCGCATCCGATGTATCCGATCGGGTCCAACGGCTCGGCCCAGGCGATCCTGGATGCTCGCTGTCTGTCCGACTGGCTGGACCTGGCGGCGCGTGGCGCGACGCGTTCAATGGAAATCGCGCTGCTGGAATACGAGGCCGAACGCCTGCCGCGCACCGCCGGCATTGTGCTGCGCAATCGCCTGAACGGTCCCGAACAGGTTATGCAGATGGCCGAAGAGCGCGCACCGGCGGGTTTTGCGGATATCAACGATGTGATCCCGCAGCAGGAGCTGGCGGCGGTGTCGCTGCGTTACAAGCAGCTTGCGGGGTTTGATCCTGCCGCGCTGCGCCTTGCCCGTGGAGAAAAGCAATGAGCGGCATCGACGAATTGAAGGAATCGCTGGCGCCCCGGCTGGAGCACGTGGCCACCGTGGTGGTCGACGTGGGTGCGCCGCAGGAGGTCGGCGACACGCCGCAAGGCCGCCGCCGGGTCATCCCGATTACGGGAGGCACGGTCGACGGGCCGCGCCTGCGCGGCAAGGTGCTGCCGGGCGGGGCCGACTTCCAGATCATCCGGTCGGCGACCTACACCGACATCCATGCGCGCTATGTCATCGAAACGCCGGACGGCGAGCGCGTCTACGTGGAGAACACCGGCATCCGTACGGGCAGCGCCGAGGACATCGCGCGCCTGGCGCGCGGCGAGGCGGTGGATCCCGCCCGGATCTATTTCCGCAGTTATCCCCGCTTTGAAACCGCGTCGCCCGCGCTGGGCTGGATGAACGAGAGCCTGTTCATCGGCACCGGCGCGCGCTATCCCGACCGGGTGGAGCTGCGCTTCTACCGCATTTGCTGAACCCGCGGCGTGCGCCGCGGCAATAAAAAAACCAGGAGACAACGATGAACACCATGCTGCGCCGCCTGCTGGGCGGCTTCCTTCTGTGCCTGCCCCTTGCGGCGACGGCGCAGTTTCCGAACGGACCGGTGCGCCTGAACGTGGGGTTTCCGCCCGGCACCGGCCCCGACATCGTGGCCCGCACCCTGTCCCAGCACCTGGGGCCGCTGCTGGGTGAAAGCGTCGTGGTGGAAAACAAGGTCGGCGCGGGTGGGCAGATCGCCGCGCAGGCGGTTGCGCGCAGTCCCGCGGACGGGCAGACGCTGTTGTTGGGCGAGGTCGGCTCCATCAGCATTTCGCCCGCCACGTACCGCAATCTGAACTACGATCCGCCGCGCGATTTCGCGCCGATATCCGAGGTGGTGCGCGCGGACTTCGTGCTGGTGGTTCCGGCCGCGTCGCCCTACCAGGATCTGGCCGCGTTCATCGACGCCGCGAAGAAGGCGCCTGACCGCCTGAACTTCGCCACGTTCGGCGCGGGCACGCCCGGCCACTTCGGCGCGGAACTGTTCGCGCGGGAGGCGGGCCTGAAGATCGAGGCCATCCACTACCGCTCGACCGGCGACGCCGTGTCGGGGCTGGTGTCCGGCGGCGTCCAGGCGGCCTTCGTGACGACCGCGCTGGCGGCGCCGCAGGTGCAGGGCGGCAAGCTGCGCGCGCTGGCCACCACCGGCGCGCAGCGTTCGTCTGCGCTGGCCGGCGTGCCCACGTTCGCGGAACGCGGGCTGCCCGCAGTGAACTTCGGCGCCTGGTTTGCGCTGTTTGCGCCGGCTGGCACGCCGGACGCGGTGCTGACGCGCCTTGCCGCCGACAGCGCGGCGGCGCTGCGCCAGCCGGCAGCCGTGCGCACGCTGGGCGAAGCCGGCTTCGTCGTGGTGGGGTCGGACCGGCAAGCGCTGCAGGCGTTGCTGGCGACGGAGAGCAAGCGCTGGACGGAGGTCGTGAAGGCGACGGGCTTCCGGGCGGACTGAACTGCGTTGCGGCGGCTGCACGCGTACCTGAAGACGCGCCGATTGTTTATAGTCACGCGCTCCTCTTTTTCCGCGCATCCAAGGAGTCGCCGCCGCATGTCCGATCCCACCTACGACCACGTCCTGGCCCACCCGCCCCGCTGCCTGGATCCGGTGCGCGCCACGCCCGCGCCGGTCATCGTGCAAGACCGCGGCGAAGTTTCCGTGGCCTTCCGCCTGACGGGCCTGGACGGCGCGCAGGTCGGCGAGATCCTGGGCTATGACCTGCGCGACTACAACGAGCACGTCGATTCCTATGAATTCGTGTCGCCCCTGGCCGTGAAGTGGGACGGCGCGGCGGAGGGCGCGGTGGTGTTCGACAGCGATATCCACGGCTACCACGGCGAACTGGACTGCTCCGCCAAGATCCGCGGCGAGGGCGCGCCGCAGGTGTTCGCCTGCCCGGCCTGCAAGGGGACGCGCTTTGCCGTGTTCGCGCAGTTTGATTACGACGGCACGGACGAACTCTGGGACGAGGATCCGGACACCGTGCAGAACTTCTTCAGCAATCTCATCGTGTCGGGCCGATGCGCGTCGTGCGGTACCGAGACCCGTGTGCTCGACATGGATCTGTGAGCTGGATTCTGCGCGCACGTGCGCACTAGAAACCCCATTCGCTTCATTGGTAGAACAGTCTGTTCCGGTTTGAGTGCGCCTGAACGGGTGTTCGTGTCATGGGCCAGCCGGTAGAATTCCTTCCATCGTTTCCCTCTATCTACTAGTCGAAAGGCCATATTCCCATGAGCAACGCTTATCTCGACGCCCTCAAGAAGCGCCGCACGCAGTATTCGCTGGGCCGCAACGTGTCGGCCTCCAAGGAAGAACTGACGACCCTGATCCAGGACGCGGTCAAGCACAGCCCGTCGTCCTTCAATTCGCAAAGTTCGCGCGCCGTGATCCTGTTCGGCGCCGAAAGCGAAAAGCTGTGGAACCTGGCGATCGAAGAAGTGCGCAAGGTTGCGCCCGCCGAAGGTTTCGAGAAGACCGAAGCCAAGCTCAAGAGCTTTGCCGCTGGCGTGGGCACGATCCTGTTCTTCGAAGATCAGGACGTGGTGCGCGGCCTGCAGGAAAAGTTTGCCCTGTACGCCGACAATTTCCCGGTGTGGTCGGAGCAGGCGGGCGGCATGGCCCAGTTGTCGGTCTGGACCGCCCTGGCCAACGCCGGCGTCGGCGCCAGCCTGCAGCACTACAACCCGCTGATCGACGCCGCCGTGGCGCGTGAATGGAACGTTCCGGCCTGGTGGAAGCTGCGCGCGCAGATGCCGTTCGGCTCGAACGAAGCCGGCTTCGGCGACAAGCCCTTCATGGACGACGCCGAACGCTTCCGCGTGTTCGGCTGACCGGCCGCCGGGACGTCCGCGGACGTCCCGAACGACGCAGGCTCGCAGGCCCGCATTTCCCCATTTGGGGAATGCGGGCCTGCCGTTTTTTCGGGGCCGTATTTTCCGTCTGCAACCATGTGTGCGCCATGCTTGCGGCGCTGTCTTTCAGCGGGGAGGATGGCGCTATAGTCAAGCGAGCCCCCCACCGGAAAGAGGAGCCAGCATGCAGACCAACGAGATCCATCGCGGCCGCCTGATTGATCACATCCAGCTGGTTGTGCGCGATCTGCCCGCCAGCCAGCGGTTTTACCAGGCGGTGTTCGACGCGCTGGAGGTGCCGATGGGCGGCACGGCGGACGATTACTTCTGGGCGGACGAACTGTTCGTCTCCACGGCCGACAGCGTCGCCGCGCTGGGCCAGCTGACCGGACGCCACCACCTGGCGTTCCAGGCGCGGGACCAGGCCATGGTCGACGCGTTCCACAAGGCGGCGCTGGCCAACGGCGGCAAGGACAATGGCGCCCCGGGGTTCCGGGATTACCACCCCGGCTATTACGGCGCCTTCGTACTGGATCCGGACGGCAACAATATTGAAGCCGTCTTCCATGGTGCGGCCCAGCGCAGCGCGCCGTCGGTCAAAGTGACGTTCTGACCGGGGCTGGCCCGTGCAGCTGCGCCACCTACGCTACTTCGTGAAAATCGTCGAGGCGGGCAGCTTTTCCCGCGCGGCCGCGCTCATTTCCGTGGCGCAGCCGGCGCTCAGCCAGCAGATCGCCGCACTGGAAGAGGAGCTGGGCGTGACGCTGCTGCACCGCAGCGCCCGCGGCGCGCGTCCCACGGCGGCGGGGGCCGCGCTCTACACGGAGGCCGCCTCCATCCTCAGCCGGGTGGAACGCCTGCCGGGGATCGTGCGATCAGCGGGCGACGAGGTCCAGGGCGTGGTGCGTGTGGGCATGTCTTCCGCGCTGGCGTCGTTCCTGGCGGGGGAACTGATGGAAAAGTGCAGGGCGTCGCAGCCGGGGATCAGTCTGTGCTTCTGCAGCGACGCCAGCGGCCAGCTGGGCTCGCGCATCCGCGACAGTTCGCTGGATCTGGCCCTGGTGTTCGAGGATGATCCCTGCACCGGCTTTGAGCGCCGGCCGCTGTTCCGGCAGCGGCTGTTCGTGGTCAGTCCGCGCAGGCCTGGGCGGCCGCCGTCCGGGATGCGCTTCGAGCAACTTGCCGACATGCCGCTGGTCCTGCCCGCGCATCCCAACATCATGCGCGGCAAGCTGGACCGGCTGTTCACGCAGGCGGGCATCCTGCCGCAGATCGTGGCGGAAACCGAGGTCTTTTCGGGGATGCTGTCGGCGGTGCAGGCGGGCATCGGCAACACGATCCTGCCGCTGGGAGATTTCTCGGGCGTGCCCGGGCACGCCATGGTCTGGGCCGTGCTGCTCGAACCGCCCGTCTACCTGACGGCGACGCTGATTGCCTCGGACGAGATGCCGCTGGCGCCGCCCGCCGTTGCGGTGCGCACGCTGCTGTCCGATTTCGTCATGCTGCAGGTGCGCGAAAACAGCCTGGCGGGCGCCGAGCCGCTCGCATCCTGACACCCCGCGCGCGGGAAGCGGCCCCGTTTTATGTAAAAATTGCCCGGCTCATCAGCCGCCAGGCCTGGCGGGTCCGCCACCGCATCCACGAAAAGACCAGATGAAACCTGCATACCCCGCGCTACGCCTGCTCTTCCTGGGCGCCACGTTTGCGCTGTCCGCGCCCGCGCTGGCGATCGACTGCAAGAAGGCCGCCACGGCCGTCGAGAAGCTGATTTGCTCGGACCGCGGCGCCGTGTCCGCCGATGCCGAACTGAACCGCAGCTACGCCGCGCTGCTGAAGCAGGCGCCCGACAGCGATATCCGCGCCATGCTGGTGCAAAGCCAGAAGCGCTGGCTGGCCGCGCGCGACCAGGCGCTGGAGACGCTGATCAACACGCCCGACGCGCTGCCGGACGGCAAGTCGGCGGCCGGAATCGCGCGCGACCTGATCCGCAGCCGCAGCGCGGAATTCAAGGAA
The DNA here is from genome assembly GCF_000236785.1 of Achromobacter arsenitoxydans SY8. GTDB lineage: Bacteria > Pseudomonadota > Gammaproteobacteria > Burkholderiales > Burkholderiaceae_B > Achromobacter > Achromobacter arsenitoxydans. The sequence goes on from NZ_AGUF01000039.1 coordinate 58,350, forward strand.
ACGCCCAAGGGCCAGACCGTGCCCGGCATGATCAGCCGCGCAGTCGCGCAACAGCGGTTCCAGGGGCAATTCTCTGGCGGCGAGTTCGCCGGCTATTCCACGTCGTGCGACGTGCTGCCGCGCGACTACGCGTTCTACGCCTGCTTTGCGACCCGGCACTATCAGAACAAGGACCGGGTCTGCTCGGTCGACGAATACTGGGCATCCGGCAGCGTCTACACCCGGCGCTACGTCGCCGATGTGGTGGACGGCCAGCCCAAGGTCGTCGCCACCTGCTCGTTCAACGGCGATGACGCGGAATGCTTCGATGCGGGGGGCAAGACCGAATGGAACCGCAAGCCCGCGCAGCCCGAGAAGCTCTACGCCGCCGGACAGCTGCCGAAGATCGACAGCGAGATCGCGGACGCGGACGACTTCGATTGGGTGGGGGCGTGCCTGGCGGATCCGGCTTTTCCCCGCTGAGCCTCAATCCGTTTTCCAGCCCCACTTCTTGAAGATGGCCTTGCCTTGCGCCGAGGCCAGGTAGTCGACGAAGGCCTGCGCCTGCGGATTGCCCTTGCCTTGTTTGGTCACGACGGCGCCCGCGTCGCGGTAGATGCGATAGGGCTCTTCGATGTCGACCACGCTGGCCAGCGTGGGATTCGACACCTGCCAGATATTCCAGATCAGCCAGGCGTCGATGCTCTGGTCCTCGGTCCATTGCGTGCGCGCCTGCGCGCTGTTGCCTGCCTCGGGCAGGACCAGGTTGGCGCGGAATGCGCGCACCGTCTCGATATCGCCCAGACGGCCCGCCACGTCCTCCCACAGCCCGGTCTGGCCCGCGCCGGACACGGCCATCACCTTGATGCCGGGCTTGAGCAGATCCTTGAAGCCGCTGATGCCCTTCGGGTTGCCCGGGCGGACCAGTATTGCCGACGGCCGCAGGTACAGCGTGCGCGCGTCCCGCAGGTCGAACACCCCGGGCAGTGCCGCGGCGAACCCGCTCATCATGTTCTCGGCGCCGCTGAACAGCACATCGGCATCCTGCCTGGCCTTGTCGGCCCACGCGGGCGTGGGGCCGGCGGTGACGGCGACCTTGATGTTGTGCGCCTTGCCGAAAGCTTCAGCCGCTTCCTTCACGGCTGGCGCGGGGCCGCCGGGACCGTACACGTTCAGGTCTTGCGCGGCCCAGGCCGTGCTGGCGGCAATGCAGGCCAGCGTGGCGATGGCGCGCAGGGCGTGGTGTTTCTTCAGCTTCATGACAGCATCCTCGTTCGTTGCCGGCCTGTGCCCGCGCGGCGGCGGCTTGCGCATGCAGGATCGGCGGGTGGGTCCGAAAGCGGCCCGGCATTGTGCGGATGCGCGGGGCTTCAGGGGTATGGACGCCGCGCAAGGCGCGAATATTCCAATCAATCGCAGATGAGGGGCGGCGCCGTGCCCCGCCGCCTTAGAATTCATGCCTGACGACGCATCGAACCGAGAGAGATGGATGGACAAGCGACTAGACCTGGAACTGCCGGCGATCCTGGAAGGGGCGGCGCACGTCGCCGCGCAGCCCTCGACTGATCCCACGCCTGGCGATCCCCAAGGCGCCGAGGCTCCGTGCATCGTCATCGACATCGAGGCCGATCCCACGCAGGGCTATGCCTCGCTTCAGAACGCGGTCCCGATCTTGCGGTCGCTGCGCCTGACCAATCATGCGCCGCACGCCTGCAACGACATTGAGGTCCACGTCGCCTGCAATCCGGCCTTCGCACAGGCTGTCACGCTGCGCTTCGACAGCCTGGAGTCCGGCGAAATCCGCCGCATCTCCCCGCTGGATCTGAACCCCGACCACGCCTACGTCGCGAACTTGCAGGAGGCCGTGCGCGCCAGCATCACCGTGGTGGCGCGGTCAGCGGGGCGCGAGGTCGGCCGGGCGTCGCGGCCGGTCGAAGTCCTGGCCTACGACCAGTGGGCGGGCACGCGCGCCTTGCCTGAACTGCTGGCGGCCTTTTCCATGCCGAACAACGCGGCCGTGGACGGGCTGATCGGCCAGGCGTCGGCGCTGCTGCGCAGCCAGCACAGCGAGCTGACGATAAACGGCTACCAGTCCAAAAGCCGCGACGTCGTCTGGAAGCAGGTGTCCGCCATCTACAGCACGCTGGCCGCGCAGACCCTGCATTACGCCGAACCGCCCGCGTCGTTCGGCGTGGGCGGCCAGAAGATCCGTACGCCGGACCGTATCATCGAGGCCCGCGTCGCCACGTGCCTGGATTTGGCCATGTTGTTCTCGTCCTGCCTGGAACAGGCGGGGCTGCGCCCGGTCGTGCTGATGAAGGACGGCCACGCGTGGGTCGGCGTGTGGCTGCACCAGGCCAGCTTCGCGGATCCGCTGACCGACGACGTGCAGGCCGTGCGCAAGCGCGTGGACAGCGGCGAATTCCTGGCGTTCGAAACCACGGGCATCGCCCTGCACCCGAACCATCGCCCCTCGCTGCGGCTGGCGCTGGAGCAGGGCGCCGCGCACCTGCGGGAAGAAGGCACCTTCCGCTACGCCATCGACATCCACCGCGCGCGCGAACTTCAGATCAAGCCGCTGCCGTCGCGCGCGGCGCCCGCCGCGCCCGGCGATGCGGCGCCTTCGGAACCGCCGGCCGCCATCGAGCCCACGCCCGACCTGCCGCCGCTGGACCCAGAATTCGTCATCAGCCTGGAGCCGGCCGACGACACGCCCGAAGGCCGCCTGGCCAAGTGGAAGTCGCGCCTGCTGGACCTGACGCTGCGCAACCGGCTGCTCAACTTCAAGCCCACCAAGTCCACGCTGCCGCTGGTTGTGCCCGATCTGAGCCGCCTGGAAGACGCCATCGCGGACGGCGGCGAATTCCGCATCCGCCCCTTGCCCGCGGCGCTGATGGAAGGCGGCGACCCGCGCATGGCCGAGGTCCACGTCGGCCGCGGCGGGCGCGCGCCGTTGGACGACATGGCGCTGCAGGCCCTGGGGAGCCACGAATTGATCGCCCGCGTGCAGCAGGAGGCGCTGGACGCCAATCTGCTGGCCATCTTCAGCGCGGCCCGGACCGGCCTGGAAGAAGGCGGCGCCAACACGCTGTACCTGGCCATGGGCATGCTGCGCTGGACGGAAACGCCCGGCGCCGAAAACGCCCATCTGGCGCCGTTGATCCTGGTGCCCGTGTCGCTGCAGCGCCAGTCGGTGCGCAGCGGCTTCCGGCTGGTGCGGCACGATGATGAGACCATCATCAACCCCACGCTGCTGCAGATGCTGCGCAACAACTACGAACTGCGCGTGCCCGGTCTGGACGCCGCGGCCCCGGCCGACGACAAGGGCGTGGACGTGGCGCGGGTGCTGCAGGCCTTCCGGCTGGCGGTGCGCGAGATCGCGGGCTGGGAAGTGCTGGAGCAGGCGCACCTGGGCATCTTCTCGTTCACCAAGTACCTGATGTGGAAGGACCTGCAGGACCGCAGCGCCCAGCTGAAGGCGAATCGCGTCGTCCAGCACCTGATCGACCGACCGGGCCAGGCCTTCGCCAGGGAGCCCTACGAAGCGCGATTCGACCGACTGGACGACAGCTACCAGCCCCAGGACCTGCTGACGCCGCTCCTGTCCGATTCGTCGCAGCTCAAGGCCATCTGCGCGGTCGACGCCGGCCGCGACCTGGTGCTGGAGGGCCCGCCGGGCACCGGCAAGAGCCAGACCATCACCAACCTGATCGCGCACCTGCTGGCGCGCGGCAAGACCGTCCTGTTCGTGTCGGAGAAGATGGCCGCGCTGGAAGTCGTGCACCGCCGCCTGGCCAGTATCGGGCTGGGGCCGTTCTGCCTGGAACTGCATTCGTCCAAGGCGCGCAAGGCGGAAGTCCTGCAGCAGTTGGGCAAGGCGCTGGACCACGGCGGGCAGCGCACGTCCGAGGACTGGGCCCGCGAGGCCGAGCGCCTGGCCGCGCTGCGCCAGGAGTTGAACGGGCTGGTGGATGCGTTGCACCACGAGCACCGCAACGGCCTGACGGTGTTCGACGCCATCGGATCCTGCATCCAGAACGCTGGCCGCGAGCCGTCGTTCCTGCCTTGGCCCGATGCGCAGGCGCACGACCGCAAGGAACTTGCCCGCCTGCGGGAGACGGCGCGGCGCATGGCCACGTTGTCGGGAGAACTGGGCACGCTGCAAGGCCATCCGCTGGCGCACATCGGCATGGACGAATGGAGTCCCAGCTGGCAGGACGCGCTGCTGGCGGCCGCCCAGGCGCTGGATCTGGCGGCGCAGACCTTCAGCGACCGCGCTGCCGCCGTGAGCGAAGGGCTGGGCGTAGAGGCGGCGGGTTTGAGCCTGGACGCGTACGCCCGGCTGGATCAGCTTGCCGACGTGCTGCTGGCCGCGCCGCAGGTGCCCGCCGGCCTGGCTGCGCAGGCGCATGACGCCGCCGCGCGTTTCCAGGTCCAGGCCATGGCTCGCCACGGCCTGGCGCGCAACGCGCATTGGGAACCGCTGGATGCGCAGTGGAACGCGCAGCTGGCCGATGTGGACGCGGCAGCGCTCAAGGCGGAATGGCTGGCCGCGCGCGCTTCGTGGTGGCCCAAGTCCGCCTTCGCCACGCGCGGCATCCGCAAGCGGCTGGCAGTCTTGCGCCGCGACGGCCAGCGACCCGACGACGCGGCGATAGACGCGGCGCTGGCGCCGCTGGCCCAGGTCAATGCCGAAGACCGCGAGCTGGCCGCGCTGAAGGCCGATGCGCAGCGCCTCTTGCTGGATGCCTACGCGGGCCTGGCTACCGACTGGGAGCAGGTCCGGCGCCATGAACAGTGGGCCCAGCATTTTGCGGATGCCGTGGCGCTCGTGGGGGGCGACCCCGCAGGCGCGACGGAACTGCGTACGCGGCTGGCGCCCCTGGTGGGCGAGAACCGGGCGTTCCTGCAACCCGGCGCCGCGCTGGGCAAGGCCCTGCTGGCCTATCGGGACGCGTGGCGCGCGCTGCAGGACAGGCTGGCCGAGGTCGACGCGCTGGCCCGGCCCACGCAGCCTCTGGCGGGCGAGTCCGATGCGCATGGCGCGCTGGCCCGCCTCCAGGCCGTCATCGGAGGATGGCGCGGCAACAGGCAGTTCCTGATGCCGTGGTGCGTGTGGCGGCAGGCCCGTGGCGAGGCCGCGCAGCTCAACCTGCACGGACTCGTCGATTCCCTGGAGCAGGGCCGCGTTCCGCTGGAGCAGGTCGAGGCCCATTTCGAATTCAGCTACCGCAACTGGTGGGTGAAGAAGGTCATCGACCATACGCCCGTGCTGCGGTCATTCTCCAGCGCCGACCACGAACGCAAGATCCGGGAGTTCCGCCAGGCCGACGACCGCTTCCAGCAACTGACCAGCGCCTACATCGACGCCGTGCTGGCGGGCAAGGTGCCGGCCGGCAACGGCGTGCTGGTCAGCCCGGACAGCGAGCTGGGCCTGCTGCGCCGCGAACTGCAGAAGAAGGCCCGCCATGTGCCGGTGCGCCAGCTGATGCAGCGGCTGCCGACGCTGCTGCCCAAGCTCAAGCCCTGCCTGCTGATGTCGCCGCTGTCGGTTGCCCAGTACCTGGACGCCGGCCACTCGCAGTTCGACGTCGTGGTCTTCGACGAGGCCTCGCAGATTCCCGTGTGGGATTCCGTGGGCGCGATCGCGCGCGGCCAGCAACTGGTTGTGGTGGGCGACACCAAGCAGCTTCCGCCCACCAGCTTTTTCAGCAAGTCCGCGCCCGACGAGGATGGCGCGGGCGACGACGGGCAGGTCGAAGACCTGGAGAGCATCCTGGACGAGTGCCTGGGCGCGGACATGAACCGCCTGCGCCTGCAGTGGCACTACCGCAGCCGGCACGAAAGCCTGATCACCTTCAGCAACGTCACCTACTACGACTCGCAGCTCATCACCTTCCCGTCGCCCGTCACCGACGACGTCGCGGTGCGCCTGGAGCAAGTCGCCGGCGTCTACGACCGTGGCGGCAGCCGCACTAACCGCCGCGAAGCCGAAGCCATCGTGCAGGGCATTGAACAGCACTACCTGGACAAGGCGCGCCGGCGCCAGACCCTGGGCGTCGTCACCTTCAACCAGCCGCAGCAATCGCTGATCGAGACGCTGCTGGACGCGCGCCGCCGCGCCAACGCGGAGCTGGACAAGGCCATATCCGCGCAGTCGCGCGAGCCGCTCTTCATCAAGAACCTTGAAAACGTGCAGGGCGATGAGCGCGACGTCATCTATTTTTCGATTACCTTCGGCCCGGACGCGGCCGGCAAGATGACGATGAACTTCGGCCCGCTGAACGGCGAGGGTGGACACCGCCGGCTCAACGTTGCGATCTCGCGGGCACGCGAAGGCGTGGTGATCTACAGCACGCTGATGCCGGAGCAGATCGACCTGTCGCGCGTGCGCGCGACCGGCGTGCGGGACCTGAAGCACTACCTGGAATTCGCCCTGAAGGGTCCACGCGCGCTGGCCGAACAGTCGCTGCCCACGGGGCGCGAACCGGACAGCCCGTTCGAGACGCAGGTTATCCAGGTGCTGCGCCAGCACGGGTGGGTTGTGCATCCGCAAGTGGGGTGCTCGGGCTACCGGATCGACATGGGCGTCGTGGATCCGCGCGCGCCGGGCAGGTATCTGCTGGGCATCGAGTGCGATGGCCGGGCCTATCACTCCGGCGCCACCGCGCGCGACCGGGACAGGCTGCGGCAGGTGGTGCTGGAAGGGCTGGGCTGGCGGCTGCACCGCGTCTGGTCCACCGATTGGTGGATCAACCCGGAGCGCGAAGTGGACAAGCTGCTGGCGCGGCTGAACGCGGAGCTGGAGCGACAGCCCGAGGACGAGCCGGAGGCGGAGCCCGAGATCGCGCCGCAGGCTGACGAGCAAGAAACACCGCTGGCGGAAGACGCCGGGCCTGGCGCCGTGGAATTCGTGATCACGACGCACGAGGACACGCCGGCGGAGCACGCTGCCGCCGGCGGCGCGACGCCGTATCGCCTGGCCGAACTGGATGGCGGCGCGCCGGAGACGTTCCATAGCCGCGCCAGCGACGACACGCTCGTCCAGCAGTTGCGCGCGGCCATCGACGCCGAAGGGCCGATTTCAGAGGCGACCCTGCATCGGCGGATCGCCCGCGCCTGGGGGCTGGAGCGGACTGGCGCCAGGATCGTGGAGCGCCTGCGCGCATTGACGCCGGCGGACGCGGGGCAGACCGATGAAGGCCATGCCAGGTTCTACTGGCCGGCGGGCGTCCTGCCCCAGGATTGGAAAGGCTTTCGCGCTGCGGGCGCGGATGAGGCCGCGCGCCGCCGGGTCGACGACGTCTGCCTGGAGGAACTGGCAAATGGCGTGCTGCACGTGCTGGCGCAGGCCGGGAACGCGCCCAAGGCCGACGTGGTCAGGTCGGTATCGCGGCTGCTCGGGATGTCTCGCACGCTGGCCGACGCGGAAGCGCGGATCGGACGGGCGGTGGCCGGGCTGACGGAGCGCGGCGTGCTGCGGGAAGAAGACGGTGTGCTGCGGGCAGCGTGAAGACCGCTGCGCGGAAGGTTTCAGACTGTAATCGCAGGCCCGGTCTCCGGCGACCGGTTCCTGCGCCGCTTGTCGCGCCGGATGCCGCATGAGACGCGGCCGCGGAGGCCTGTCCGAGAACGGATCCGAGGCGCCGCCGTGTGGCAAGATTTGGAAACTGTCTGGCGGCGCTTCCGCCAAATGCGTCCACACTACGGACGTAGAATGCCGCTTTTCATCAGGGCCAGCCGGCTGACAGGAACCAATCATGAAAAAAACCATCCTTCTTGCATCCGTGTGCGCCGCGCTGCTCTCCGCTTGCGCGTCGACCTCCACCCCTCGCGAAGGATCGTCCACCATGCCCGCTCCCGCCGCTGCCGCAGCCGCCGACCCGTCCAGCCTGACCGCCTATTACTGGCGCCTGGCTTCCGCCACCGACGCCTCGGGCAAGTCGATTGCCGCGCTGCAGAAGGGCATCGAGCACCAGCTGCGCCTGAGCTTTACGAACGACGCCCTGAACATCCGCGGCGGCTGCAACGCCCAGTTCGGCGGATACACGTACAAGAACGGCGTGCTGACCATCGCCAATCTGGCCTCCACGATGAAGGCGTGCGAACAGAGTCTGATGCAGCTCGATGCCGAAATCGGCCAGCGCATGAAGGGCGAGCTGCGCGCGACGCAGACCGGCGATAAGGCCGAGCCTGCGTTGGAACTGACGGCGCAGGACGGCACGGTGCTGAAGTTCGTGGGCGAGCCCACGCCGGAAACGCTGTACGGCAGCACGGGGAAGATCATGTTCCTGGAGGTCGCGGCCAAGCGCGCTGAATGCGGCCATCCCATGATTCCGCACTACCAGTGCCTGATGGTGCGCGAGCGCAAGTTCAACGAAGCGGGCATCGCCCAGCCGGCGCAGGACAAGTGGCATCCGCTCTATCAGTCGATCGAGGGATTCGAACACCAGGACGGCGTGCGCACCGTGCTGCGCGTGAAGCGCTACGACAGGAAGAATCCGCCCGCCGACGCGCCGTCGAAGGTCTATGTGCTGGACCTGGTCGTGGAGCAGGACGCCTCGGGCAAGTAAATGCTCGGCGTCACCACGTGACGTAGAACATGGCCTTGGCCAGCACCACGATGGCGATCATGTGGCAGAACACGCTGAGGTGCAGGCGGCCTTGCGCCGCCCCGGTGAGCCGGCGGCGGCGCGCCAGCGCGAGTGCGCAGACCACATGAATCAGCACGCTGGCAGCCAGCGCGATCTTGATGCTCAGCAGGATGCCAAACGACGAGGCCGCGGGGGCGGCGAGCGCGCCGCGATGCTGCCAGGCCAGTCCCAATCCGGCCAGGTACAGCACGACCACGGCCCACGGCACGACAGACCGGACGCGCGGGCCGAGCTGGCTGCCCAGCGCCTTGCGGACATCGGCGGGAAGCCGCCTGTGCACGGGTTCCAGAAACAGCACCTCGAAGGCGACCGTGCCAACGAACAGAAAGGCGGCCAAAAGGTGCACGATGAGCAGCACGGGGTAGAGAGTCATAGCCGGTCCCGGAATGTTTGTCTGGAATTCTCCCACCCGGCCGGAGCCGGGCGGAATGACAAACGTCAATGCCGGGCGCGCGGGCTGGCGTGCATGTCAGCCCAGCCGCGGCCCCGTCCCATGAGCCGCGGCCCGGCGAGTCGCCGGGGCGTCAGTTGCCCGACGGCTGCAGCGTCAGCGTGTCGGCGCGCTGGCTGTCCACCTTGGCCCGGCTGAACGCCATGGGGAAGTATTCCCCGGTGGCCCAGCCCTTGATCAAGTCCTGGTAGTGCGGGCTGCGCGGATCGGCCGATTGCCCCGGCACGTTCTGCACCACCGACCTGTCCCAGTCCGCCACGTCGATCACCTGGCGGTACGACGCGCCGCTGGTCACGCGGAAGTCGCTCTTGCGGAACGTGGCGCGATGCACGGTGTCGTTGTCGCCGCCGACCGGATAGCGCTGAGTGCTCCAGTTCTTGGCGGTGTCGGGCGGCAGCAGGCTGGCCAGGCTGTGCTCGAACTGGATGTGATGCAGCTTGCCCCATTGCCACTGGTTCGAATCCGGTCCCAGCTTGGCGCTGAGCTTCTGCAGACCGTCGGCCAGCGCCTGGAGCAGCAGGGCGTCGCGCCCCTGTTCTGGCCGGGTGCCGAAGGCGGCGTCGGGCGTGGCCAGCTTCTCGAGCGTCTTGCGGGTGGACAGTTCGCCGAACGCCGCGCGTCCGCTGGCGGGCACGTAGAGGTCGGTGACCCGCTTGACGACCTCGGGCAGCCAGAACGAATAAACCGTGGCGGCCCGCGAATCGGTAGCCATGCGGTAGTCCCAGTCCTTGAGCAGGCTCAGGGCCGGGCCGACCGCCGGGTCCGCGGAATTCAACGACTTGGCATAGCCCGCCAGGGTGCGCGCGGGAATCGACAGGTTGTCGAACTGCAGGTCTTGCGACTGCTGCACGGTCAGGCCCTTGGCGTCGGCCACCACCTCGCGGATGCGCTGCACGCGGAACGGTTCCGCCCAGGAGCGCGCCGACATGTCCTTGTACGGGAAGTCGGCCGGCAGGTTGTACTCGTTGGCCGTGGCGACATAGCCTTCGGGCGGGTTGTACACCTTGGGCAGCGAGCTGCCCGGCAGCACGCCGCGCCACTCGAAATCACCGTTGCCCGGCACCGGCAGCATGCCCGACCAGTCCGCGCGCGGGCGGATCGGCGCGATGCTGCCGCCGAACCAGCCGATGTTGCCGTCCACGTCGGCGTACACCATGTTTTCGCTGGGCGTGTAGTGCTTTTCCATGCCGGCCACGAACTCGTTCCAGTTCTGCGCCTGGTTCAGGCGCAGGCTGGCCAGGTAGGCGGCGGTGCCGGGGAATTCCAGGTAGGCGGCGCGCACGGCGTAGGCCTTGCGCCGCACCGGGTCTTCATGGATGACCGGGCCGTGGCGCGTGAATTTCAGGCTGCGCGCGGCTGGGGCGGCGCCGCGCACGGGTATGGACTCGTCCACCTGGCGCATTTTTTCCCATCCGCCCTGGTAGCGATATTCGTTGGGATTGGCCGGGTTGGTGTCGTACACGTATAGATCCTCTTCGTCGCCGAACGCGAAGATGGTCAGCCCGAACGCGATGCGGTCGTTATGGCCCATGGATACGCCGGGCAGCGCGGGTTCTCCCGCGCCGATCACGTTCCAGCCCGGCGCGTTCAGGTGGACCATGTAGCGCAGCGACGGCATGGTGATGGAGCGGTGCGGATCGCCCGCCAGGATGGGCTTGCCGGTGGCGGTGTGCTGGCCGCCCAGCGTCCAGTTGTTGCTTTCATAGCGCGGCGCCATGGGGTCGAAGGCCGGGTCCAGCGACGCAAGCCTGCCTTCGGACAAGGCGCTCGCCAGTTTGGCGCGCTCGTCGGCCGCCAGCGGACTGCGCGGGAAGTCGCCGGCCTCGAACTTCTGGCCGTCGCGCGCAAGCTTGTAGACGCCCAGCACCGTATTGTCGATCTGGCGCACGTCCAGGCCGGCAGGCACCTGCAGCGCCAGGGGAGGCTCGAAGGTGCTCAGCCCCTGCACGGCGTTCAGTCCCAGCGCCGCGATCTGCTGCGACATCCTGACTTCCTGGTTGAGGTTGCGCGTCAGGCCGTAGATGCGGATCAGGGATGTTTCGGGACTCCAGTAGCCGGGTTCCGTGCCGGTCAGCTTGAACTCCGGCGGCATTTGGTCGGGATTGGCCTTGACCCAGTTCACGTAGGCGTTGATGCCGTTGGCGAAGGCGGTCAGGATGGCCTTGCCTTCGGGGTGATAGCTGGCGAATTCGGCCTGCATGTCGCCGCGGTACAGGAAGAGGCGCGCGGCGCGGTCCTGCTCGATGAAGCGCGGGCCGAACTGCTCGGCCATCTTGCCTTCGCCCTGGCGGCGCCACAGGTCCAGCTGCCACAGCCGGTCGCGCGCGGCGCTGAAGCCCTGGGCGAAGAACAGGTCCGCCTGGTTTTTCGCATAGATGTGGGATACGCCGTACTTGTCCCTGACGATTTCCACGGGCTGGGAAAGCCCCGGCATGGCTATCGTGTCCTTCTTGCCGCCCGGCGCGGCGCAGCCGGCCAGCAAGACAATCAGGCCGCTCGCCAGGAATGCGGCGGCCCTGCGTTTGAACGTGCGCATAGACTCCTCCTCCGATTTTTGATCTTGTGTATGCCAGCGGGTGGCAGACGCGAGAGCCGCGCCGGACGCAACAGCAGGCAAGCAGTAGAACTAAACCGGAAGCCGCCGGAGAACTGTTTTATTTGGCTAAATCTGGCAGGACTTGTAACCAGGCATCCAAGTCTCGCCACGGCTTGATATTTTTGGTCACGACAAATAAGGGTCACTTCCCTTGGTTACACTGCGCGCCATGCCGATCAAAGCCCTCACCCGCACCCTTACGCCTCCGATTCTCGCCGCGAGCGGCCTGGATACGCTGGACCAGTTCTTCAAGCGTCCCGAGGTCGCCGCCTTTCTTGCCCAAACGCGCGACCCGGCCCACACCGGCGGGAACCTCCGGGCCTGCGCCGATCTGCTGCCCAGGGTCCACCCGTCCCGGGCCGCGGCCCTGGCCCTGATGAGCGGCTCGTTGGTGGAAGACGGCGCGGACCCTGCCATTCTCTTCCCCGTGCTCCAGGCCTTGCTGGCCAAATGGCTGCGGTCCCTGCGCCCCTTCTGCGCGCAGGAAGTGGAGGACGACGACGATGAGGTCGAAGAGGCGGACCGCCAAGCCTGGCTGGACGCCCAGTCCAGGATGGCGGCCGTCCCGACGGACGAGCGCTGGCAGGTCGAATCCCTGCACCAGGCGGTGGACCTGCTGGTCCTGCCGATGATGACCATGCTGATGCGCGACCGGGCCAATCATCAGGCCTTTATCGCCGATAGCGAGCTGATGGCCATGCTGCATCCGATGGCCACCCTGAACGACAGCCTGCCGTTCGAGCAGCTGCATTATCTGTGGCTGGCCTCGCAGCTCAGCTACGAGGACGAGCTGGTCGTGGTGCTGCCCGCTTCAGGCACGGGATTCATCGCCGAGGCGCATGCCATCAACAACACCTTCCACGCCTTCTCGCTGCTGCAGATCATCATCGGCGAGCATGCGCAGACGCTTGGGGTGAAGCGGGAGATCGCCGCCCGAGAGCCGGACATGGACGGCGACACCGCCGATTTCCAGTGGCTGCAGGCGGGCGCGTACGCGGACGGCGAACTCAGGAACATCATGCAGTGGGCCTGGGGCGAGGCGGCGCTGCGCGACCACCCGTCCAGGCATGGCAAGCGGGTGCTGATCGCGCTGGAAACGGACGAGGGCGCCAAGCGCAACTGGTCCGGCTTCAACGGCGTCATCCACGAGGCCCAGCAGCCGTCCATGACGTTCAAGCGCTATCTCACGCCCGAAGAGGCGGCGTCGTATCTGGCTTGACGCAGGGGCGGGGCGTCAGTCGGCTGCGAACATCCCGTCCACGCTTTCCTGCAGATCGAAGATGTCCGACACCACGTGCAGCCCGACGCGCTTGCCCAGGCGGCTGTTGTCGGGCGGCGTTTCCACGCATGCCTTGACCAGCACGACTTGTCCGGCGGGATCGGGCATGAACTTCATGCCGGCGACGGACAGGTGTTCGATCCGGACGCTGCCGTCATTGAACCGGCGTCCCCGGGCGGGCTTGTCCCGCAGTTCCTCGATGGTGGGCACGTGGTCGAAAACGGCATCGTAAAACTCGATGACGGGGCTCTGGTTGGTGCTGGCGCAGCGGTGGACATAGGCCGCGTAATGGCGGCCGTCCAGCTGGTAGGACACGACGTCGCCGGCGCGGTGGAAGGTCAGGCTGTCAGGCAGGCCCGGCGCGCGCTTGAGCGGGGCGGGCGGCGTGCGCAGGAAGGCGGTCTTGATGTCGTTCGTCTTGCGGTGGAAGTCGTCGCTCAGGGCCACCGCGTCGTTCAGGGCGTCGATGCCGGCGTCGGCGCGCGCTGCGATGGCGGCGTCGGCGATGCCGTACCTGTGCAGCAGGATGGCCAGCGCCACGGCGGCCTTGTGGCGGTATAGCGGGGACGCCGCGTCATCTCCGGCCTGCAGCACGCAATTCCAGCGGCGCAGCAGGCAAGGCAGGACGTGGGCCGCAAGGTCGGCGGAAATCGCGGGGTCGTGCCTGGCTCGCGCCATGGTCACGGTCAGCAGCCGGGACAGGTCTTCGTCCAGCGTCTGGACCAGGATATCCGCGGCTAGCTTCTTCAGCGCCTGGGCGTGGGTAGGGGTGGTCATAGGGATACTCGATGGGATTGAACGCGCGGGTCTGCGATGCAGCGCGCATCCGTCATGCCGGAATTAGCGATTTTCCAGGCCGGCCTGCGTGCGCTGTTCTCGGATCAGGTCTACGTTGTCGCGGATCTGGCCAATCAGCGATTCCAGGCCGGCGCGCGTTTCGCGCAGCGCGTCGGCGTGCTGGTCCTTCGGGGTGGTGGGATTGGGCGTCGCCGCATCCCAGTCCAGGGCGGACTGCATCGCGTCGGCCCAGTCCTGCGGAGATCCGCCGGCCCATTCGTTGATGCTGGACCCCACGGTGGCGTTCAACGCGTCCATGGCGGCCGGCTCGTCATCCTGGGGCAGGCCCGGGTTGGCGGCCAGCAGATAGCGAAACCGCAGCTGGCCGGCGTAGAACCATTTGACCGCTTCATCCTTGTGCCCTTGCTCGAACAAGGTCAGCGCGTGAACGTAGAGTTCGCTCGGATGGGACTTGGCCAGGTATCGCTCCACGTCCTGCGGGGTGTTCGTCATGGCGTGCTCCAGGTGAATAAGGGCTGGAGCATAAATGGGGAACGCTTCCCTCTTGTTTCAAAACAAGAATATTGTGGATCAATATTTACAGAAAGAAATCGGGGCGCATGCGCGAGGCGGACCTCGCGTATGCGCCCCGTGGGCTGAGGGGCAGCGTCACCACTTGCCTTGCGACCCTGAGGCGGGCTGCGATTGATACCCCGCGGGCATCTGATTCCATGGCTGCGCCATGCTGGCCGGCCGGGTGCTCACGTACTTGTTGTAGTTGGCGGCATACTGCGAATTGCCGGGATCCGGCACGTCATCGCCGCTCCACTGGTTTTCGACCCCGGCCTCCTTCCAGGCGGCCAGATCACGTTCGACGTCTGCGCGGGTCAGCGTGACATTGGTTGGCGGGGCGGCGGTGGCGGGCACGGTGGCGGCGGTTTGCGCGACGGCAGGGCCGGACAGCAGGGCGAAAGCCGCCAGCGCGACCGGGATGAGGGCGCGGAAGGGTAGGACAGGATTCATGAATGGCTCCTTGAGGACGGATAAGGGCGCAGCGTTGGGGCCGGTGTCCTCGGAGCGCGCCGCGGCGCGGCCTGGGCCGAGGGCAGCTGCGTGACCGGAATGGCGTGTTCATGTGCTGGTTGAGCAAACCAAGCTCGGGAAGCAGCCTCGTGGCGCGGCAGGCGCGGGCCGGGGTGTCGTCCGGACGGTCGAGCCGTCGCTGCGGTCTCATGCCTTCGAGGTCATCGTAAGGGCCGGATGGGTGCAGGCCACATACTCAAAATTAGGTACGCCCGAGTTGTAAGCAGATGCCTCTTCCCTGTTGACGCCTAGAGCAGCGAGGCCAGCCTGACCAGCTCGGATTGGCGGCTGCATTCCATCTTGTTGAGCAATGAGGCCACCTGCTTGCGCACGGTGAGCACCGACGCGTGCCGCAGGGTAGCCACTTCCTCGACGCTGTGGCCGGCGGCCAGCCCGGCCAGCACGGCGGCCTCGGCGTGGGTGATGGAGAACACGGTCTGCAGCTTGGCGATGTCCGGCATGGCGAACGCGCTTTTCTTGCGCATGCGCACCAGCAGCATGCGCCCGCCGATGAGGCTCAGCGCTTGCGGCGCGATGCTGATATCGACCCAGAACAGTTCGCCCCAGCCCGATGCCGTGGCCATGGACCGCATCTGGCCATCGCGCGCGACGGCGGCGCAATGGGCATCGAACAGCCGCTGCACCTTGGGGTCTGCGTGGCGGAGCCTGCGGCCGTGCAGGGTCCAGCCGCCGGCGTCGTCCAGATAGCCGACCGCCAGCGAAGACAGCTTGTCGACCATGGAGTCCCTGCTGATGAGCAGCAAGGCTTCCTGGACCTCGGAGAAGGCGCTTTCCAGCGACCGCCACCCGATGGCCTGGTTGCGCTCGCGCTGCGACAGCTGGCTGCGCAGCGCCAGGAAGTAGCGGGCGAAGTCGCCGGACTGAAGCCGGTCGCTGGCCTTGGGGTCGATGGAGGCGCGCTGAAAGCCGATGGCCGCGTGCAGCACGGTGTTGGATTCGATGATCAGCGACAGCAGCTGCGCCATGCGGTGCTTGGCCATGTAGTCCGCATAGAACTCGGTGCGCTGCAGGTGCGCGGCGTCGTACATTCGCGCGGTGTCCAGCCAGGTGCCCGCAGGCGCATTGCGGCCGTCCTGTTCCAGGATGTCGCAGCTGTAGTAGTGCTCCTGGTATTCCGAAAAGCACGCGTCTGAAAAACCGATCGCCGACAGCGTCAGCAGCTTGTTCCTGGCGTCGAAGACGATCAGTGTGCCGCTTTCGGCGCCGACCAGGTCGCGAGCCGTGCAGAGGATGTCCTGCCACGGCGGCTCGGGGTCCGTAATGTGATCGACGGCCTCGATGGCGCGACGCAAGGCGATTCGATGATCGGGCATGGCGAGCCTCCAACTCTGGGTCAAACGTAAACGCTGCTACGTGTCACAGATGGTTGTAGGTGGCGCCGGATAGCAAGGCCTGGCGGCGCACCGCTGCTGCGGATCAAAGCGGTAGGACGCGCCGCGCTGGGGGTGGCGCCGGCGGCAAGTCCAAGCGGAAATTATCGTCGGAAATCCGCGCGCAAAGGAGAAAATCCCTGCGCTTTCCGGATGCGGCAATCGCCTTCAGTAGCGCCCTAATACGGCGATACCGGGATAATTCAATCAGCGCACCAGAAGGGTGCCAGCGGCGCGTAGCGGATCAGACTTTCTCAGGTTCCAGCAGCCGCAGCAGCAGCGCTTTGCGCGGCTCTTCCGCCTTGCGCGCAAGCGCCGCCAGTTTCTTGTCCGGGCCGCAGAGCCGTTCGCGTACAGGAGCCCTCAGATAATCGGGCAGGTCGGCCAGCGCCTCGGCCAGCAGTTCCAGCGTCCGCGCGTCTTCCAGCGGGGGCTTGGCGGTCAGCTTGAAATTGTCGGTGCAGCAGCGCAGGCAGGCGACGATGGTGGACACGGTGCCAGGCGTCAGGCCGTAATGTTCGATGAACACTGCCGTATAGCGGTCCTGCGCGGACTGGTGTTCGTCGTCCACCCGTTCCATGTAGTGCCGCAGCAGCGGAAAGTGGCGAGCATCGGCCAGGCCCAGCGCGAAGGCCGCGTAAGTGCCCGACAGGCAGGCTTTCTCGGCTTCGGCGTCGGCGTACCACTCGTAGGGCTGGATTGCCGCGAGGGCGTATGCGGTCAGCGCCTCGTGCGTCTCCGGGTGCTGCGCGGCGTTCGCAAAGAAGCGGTGGGTATCGGACCTGGCCAGGCCCTTGATCGGCAGGTAGTGGCGCGCCGAGCTCTTGAGCGTGATGCGGTAGCCGGCCGGAAAGCCTTCCCGCAGCAGGCGGGCGATGAAATCCAGCGCCTGGATATATGCCGCGGGCGTTTCATTGCGGATGCGGATGGCGACGGTGGCCAGCACGTCGTTGGCCATGCCGTCCACATCTGCGTTCGCCAGGCGCGCGTGCTCGGGCGGGTGCGCGCCGCTGCCCTCGGTCAGCATGCCGGCCGCACGCGCGCTGCCCAGGTCGCGCGCCAGTTCAAGAAAGCCCAGGCCCGTGGGGCGCGAAAAGCCGGGTTCGTGCCGCAGGATGAGCGTGGCGGCAAAGAGCAGCAGGTCGACGTCCGTATCCGACGGATCCAGCGCCGCGCCCGGCTTAGGCGTGTAGATGTTTTGCCGGAAGGCGTTCTGCGCGATATCGAAGTAGCGGGGCAGGTACTGCTCCTCGGACCAGCGGCGCACTGCGTGGATGATGGAGCCGCGCTGCTCGGCCAGGGATTGCTGGCCCGCGTTCAGCTGCAGCACGCGCGTGAAAATCTGGATCAGCCAGGCGGCGTCCGGCTTGGGGAACAGGCGCGTGTCCAGCAGATGGCTGCACAGCAGGCTGATGTGCAGGCGCTTGGTGGGGTGGTTGCCGTTCAGCAGGGTTTCGTCCACGAACTGCGTGACCCGTTCGCGCAGCCATTGCTGTTTGGCGGTGTCGGTATGGTCGGCCAGCGTCACGCGCAGCCGGCCTTCTGTGGTGGGAAACTGCGCACGGAACCGGAAGTGGTGATTGAGATGGGGCTTGCCGGCCAGGCGCGCGATGCGCGCGCGCACCGCCTCGCCCAGCGCGGGAGCAAGCTCGTCCCGAACCTGCGCGGGGCTGAGCGGACCATTGCGGCCCTGCGAACGAAGGCCGTCTTCATCGTCGGGTTCCCAGCCGGGCATGACATCGAGCACGATGCGCGACGGCTCGTACTCCAGCAGGATCTCGTCGTGGATGCCGGCCTGCAGCGGCGTTCGAGCCACGATGGCGTCGATGTCCTGGCGGCCTTCCAGCTGGTCGAACCAGCCATGGATGGCGGCGAGCGTCTCGTCCTGGATCTGCTGCGCTGTTTTGTGGTGCAGACCGATGGCGCCGGAAACTTCAGAGGTCATGATGCGGGCTCGTTGCGGAAACTGGGCCGCATGCTACACGAAGCGCACAGGTCCTAACCCGGTGGAAAGATCGCCGCCCGCCACAGGTCCAGGAAGTGGCGCTTCTTCAGCGGGTCCAGGTATACCAGCAGCCCGACGCCCAGCGCCATGGGCCGCACGCCCGCGGCAGGGATGACCGACGCACTGACGGGCCGCATGCCGGACTGCTGCGCCAGCATCTCCTGGCCGCGGGGCGACAGCAGGTAGTCCAGGAACATCCCGCCCAGGTCGCCGCGCGGCGCTTGCCGGGGAATGATGGCGGAGCGCGACAGCATCAGCGTGTAGTCCTGCGGGTAGATGATCGCCAGCGGCGCGCCCTGCGCGATGCGGTGCCGGGTGTAGGACTCCAGCAGGTTGTAGGCCAGCGTGATTTCGCCGCGCTCCAGCCTGTCCAGCGCATGTTCCGTGGATTCGTGGATGGCGACGTCGTTGCGGCCCAAGGCGGCCAGGAGCGCGCCCGCCATGCTGTCCAGGCGGGTGTCCTGCGTGGCGGCCAGGTAGCCGATGCCGCTGCCCTGCACGTCGTAGGTCGAGATCTGGCCGGCCAGCGGCTGGTCCGGCGCCTGCAGCAGCGACAGCAGTTCGCGGCGCGTGTGGGGCACGCGTGCGGGGTCCAGCTTGCGCGTGTTGTAGACCATCACGATGGGATCGGTGCCGATGCTGAAGACCTCGTCGCGCCAATTGGCCCAGCCGGGCAGGGCGCGCGTTTCCGGCGACACGTGCACCTGGGCATAGCCGTCGTTGACCAGCTTGGTTTGCAGGTCCATGGCGCTGCTGATGACCAGATCCGGGCCCGACCGGGAGGCCGGTTCCCTGGCGGCGCGGGCCACGGTTTCGGCATAGAGATCCTGCGTGGACAGTTCCGTGTATTCCAGGCGCACGCCGGGATTGAGCTGGCTGAAGTCTTCCAGCACGCCGCGAAACACCTGCACGCTGTTGGACGCGTGTACGACCAGGACGTTGTTGCTATCGGCTGGACCCAGCGCCAGGCCGCTGCCGCTGACCTCGGCGGCATGACCCGCCGCGCCCAGCGTCAGCACGGCCGCGCAGGCCAGTCGGCGCAAGATGGACAGGAAGCTAGGCATGATCGGGAAGCGCCGGCAGCGCGATAACGGCATCCAGGCCGCCGCCCACCCGGTTGCTCAGGCTGAGCCTGCCCTGGTGGATGTCGGCGACCCGCTTGATGATGGACAGACCCAGGCCGGCGCCGGGCGCGCGGGGATTGGGGCCGCGCGCGAAGCGCTCGAAGGCGGTGTTGGCCAGCGCGGGCGGAATGCCCGGACCCTGGTCCGACACCGTGACGAGCCAGTCGGCGTCTTTCCGTTCCAGCCGGACGTCGATGTGGCCGTCTTCCGAGGCGCCGTGGCGAAGCGCGTTGTCGATCAGGTTCTTGAAGGCCTCGCGCAGCATCAGGCTGTCTCCCAGGACGCGCGGCGGATGATCGGCGGAATCCGGCAGGCGCAGGCGGACGTCGGGCTGCGGATCGGCCTGCGGGACCGTGTCGTAAACGGCCTGGCTCAGCAGCTCGGCCAGGTCTACGGGCTGGAACTGCCTGACGTTGCTGCGATGGATGACGCTGGCGTCGCTGAGCAGCTGGTTGACCAGCCGCGACAGCTTTTCGGCATTGCGCAGCACGGCCAGCAGGCTGCGGCGCTGCTCGGCGGGATCGTCCTCGTCCAGCGCCACCTCCATCTGCGCGTGCAGCGCGGCCAGGGGTGTGCGCAGCTGGTGCGCCGCTTCGGCGATGAAGAGGCGCAGCGTGTCCAGGTTTTCCGACAGGCGAGCCATGAATCCGTCCAGCGAGTGCACCAGCATGTCCAGCTCTTCGGGCACCGGAGCGGCGATGGGATGCAGGTCCGACGCGCTGCGTCCGGCCAGTTCGCGTTCGACGCGCTGGATGGGGGACAGCGAGCGGTGCAGCCCCCAGTAGGCCAGCGCCAGCGCGGCGGCGGTGAAGCCGATCAGCGCCAGCGTGCCTTGCCACAGAATGCCCTCGGCCAGCGCGTTGCGCGCTTCGCGCGTCTGCGCGACCTGGATGATCGCGGTCTGGGTTTCGCGAGGGCCGGCAACCTTGCGTTCCATCCAGGCGATGCGCACGGGCTGGCCCTGGTAGACGGCTTCGTAGAGCCACGGCGAGTCGGCCGCGTCGGCGTTGCCGCGCGCGGGCGGGGCAGGCAGGTCGCCATAGCCGGAAATGAGCGCGCCCGGGGCGGCGGCCACGCGGTAGAAGACGCGGTCGCGCGGGGCCTGCTCCAGCAGCGCCAGCGACGCGTAGGGCATGTCCATCTGCCATTCGCCCTGCACCAGCTGCAGGCTGTCGGCCATGGACAGGACCGATGCGCGCAGCAGCTGGTCGTACGTGGTGTCGGCGGTCTGGTGGGCGTAGCCGCGCACCAGCAGGTAGATCGCGCCCAGGCCGGCCACGAACAGCGCCAGCAGCATGGCGAGCAGCCGGCGGCGGACGGAGATTCGGCGCGGCTGCGCCGGAAGCGGTCGGTTCACGCGGCGCAACTCCTAGCCGCGCGGCTCTGCGGGCGGCGCGTGGTCCGCATCGCCCGTCGCAGTCAGCAGATAGCCGGTGCCGCGCTGCGTCTCGATGCGCAGCGGCGATCCCTCCAGCTTGCGGCGCAGGCGGGCGATGTAGACCTCGATGGCGTTGGGCGCGGCCTCGTCGTCGAAGGCAAAAAGCTTGTTGGCGATTTCGGTCTTGCTGACGGCGCGGTTCATGCCGGCCAGCAGGATTTCCAGCAGGCTGTATTCGCGTTTGGGCAGTTCGATGCGCTGGCCCGCCAGGGTGACCTGGCGGGCGGCGCTGTCGATGACCAGCTCGCCGAAACGCAGGACGCCGGCCGCCTGGGCGCTGGGACGGCGCAGCAGGGCGCGGCAGCGGGCTTCCAGTTCGCGGAAATCGAAAGGCTTGGCCAGGTAGTCGTCGGCGCCGGTGTCCAGGGCGTGCACGCGGTCTTCGATGTCGATGCGCGCGGTCAGTGCAAGCACGGGCGTCTTGCTGCCGCGGTCGCGCAACCGGTGCAGGATGTCGAAGCCCGACATGCGGGGCAGGCCGATGTCCAGGATGACGAGATCGAAGGTCTCGTACTGCAGCACGCCGTCGGCGCTGAGGCCGTCGCTTTGGCTGTCCACCGCATGGCCGAGACGGCGCAGCCGGCGCACGAGTGCGTCGGACAGGTCCTCGTCGTCTTCGATCACCAGGATGCGCATGCGGCGATTGTCGCATGGCTGGATGGCACTCATGCGGCGCATGGTGCGCTTGCCCCCCAGGCCGCGCGCGAGCCGAAAAAACGACAGGTTCCAGACAGCTTTTATTTCTAGTCTTGCGGTCCTGCTTCCCCCGCCGGAGGCAGCCACACATAACAACGACTAGCCGGAGATAACCCTCATGCTTCTGACCCTGCTTGGCTTCGGCATGGTGATCACGTTCATGACGCTGATCATGACCAAGCGCCTGTCGCCCTTGGTTGCGCTCATCCTTGTCCCCATTATTTTTGCCGTCCTGGGCGGCTTTGGCGCCGGCATCGACAAGATGATGCTGGACGGCATCCGCAAGATTGCGCCGACGGGCGTGATGCTGATGTTCGCCATTCTGTACTTCGGGGTGATGATCGACGCCGGCCTGTTCGATCCCATCGTGGGACGCATCCTGCGCGCGGTGAAGGGCGATCCGCTCAAGATCGTCGTCGGCACCACGGTGCTGGCGCTGGTCATCTCCCTGGACGGGGACGGTTCGACCACCTACATGATCGTGGTCGCGTCGATGCTGCCCCTGTACCGGCGCCTGAAGATGAACGCGCTGTCGATGACCTGCCTGGCGATGCTGGCCAGCGGCGTCATGAACCTGACGCCTTGGGGAGGGCCCACGGCGCGCGCCGCCAGCGCCTTGCACGTGGACGCCGGCGACATCTTCGTGCCGCTGGTGCCGGTGATGGGCGTGTCCATCGTGGCGATCCTGGTGCTGGCGGTCTTCCTGGGCCTGCGCGAGCGCCGTCGCCTTGGCGTCCTGTCCCTGCCCGAAGGCGCGTCGCTGCATGCCGGCTACGACGAGGACGGCCCCAAGAACCTGCCCGAGATCGAGGTGGACCACGACCTGCGCCGGCCCAAACTGCTGTGGGTAAACGCCGGCCTGACGCTGGCGCTGATGGTGAGTCTGGTGATGGGCGTGCTGCCCCTGCCGGTGCTGTTCATGATCGCGTTCGCGGTCGCGCTGATCATCAACTATCCGAACCTGGCCGAGCAGCGCCGCCGCGTGGCGCAGCATGCGGGCAATGTGCTGTCGGTGGTGTCGCTGATCTTCGCCGCGGGCATCTTCACCGGCATCCTGTCGGGCACCGGCATGGTCGAAGCCATGTCGCGCAGCCTGCTCGCCGTGATTCCCGACGCGCTGGGGCCTTATCTGGCGGGCATCACGGCGCTGGTCAGCCTGCCGTTCACCTTCTTCATGTCCAACGACGCCTTCTATTTCGGCGTGCTGCCCATCCTGAGCGAAGCGGCGCAGGGCTACGGGATTTCGCCGGTCGAAATGGCGCGCGCCTCGCTGATCGGTCAGCCGGTGCATCTGCTGAGTCCGCTGGTGCCTTCCACCTATCTGCTGGTCGGCCTGGCCGGCGTGGAGTTCGGCGACCACCAGCGCTATTCGTTGAAGTGGGCCACGATGGTCTGCATGGTGATGCTGGCCGCCGCCCTGGTTTTCGGCCTGTTCCCGCTGGTCGGCTCCGCCGCCTGAACCGCGGCGCCCGCCGCACCACTCACAAAGGATCATCCATGGCTTTGCGCATTGCCTACGTCACCAGCGGAATGGGCCACACGGGCACCGCGATCTGCCAGGCGCTGCATCATGCCGGGCACCGCGTCGTCGCGGGCTGCGGCCCGCGCTCGTCCCGCAAGGACCACTGGCTGAAGGAACAGAAATCCCTGGGGTACGATTTCATCGCCTCGGAAGGCGACGCCACCGACTGGGCGTCCACCGAGGCCGCTTTCGCCAAGGTGCGGCGCGAGGTCGGCGAGATCGACGTGCTGGTTAATAACGCCGGTTCCATGCTGGACATGCGCTTTCGCCAGATGAGCCACGCGGACTGGTCTGCGGTGCTGCGCAGCAATCTGGACACGCTGTTCAACAGCACCAAGCAGGTAGTCGACAGCATGGCGGACCGGGGCTGGGGGCGCATCATCAACATCGGATCGGTCGCCGCCGAAAAAGGCCAGATCGGCCAGATCAACTACGCGACCGCCAAGGGCGCGGTCATCGGCTTCACCCGGTCGCTGGCGCAGGAAGTGGCCGCGCGCGGCGTGACGGTGAACCTGGTTTCGCCGGGCTTTATCGCCGACGACACCGTCAAGGCGTTTCCCCCCGCATTGCTGGACCGCATCATCGAAAGCGTGCCGGTGGGCAGGCTGGGAACGGCCCGGGACCTGGCCGGCCTGTGCGCCTGGCTGGCGTCTGACGAGGCGGCGTTTGTGACGGGCGCCAATTACGCCATCAACGGCGGCGTGTACATGAGTTGACGTGTTGGCGGGAGCGGGCCGCGGCGAAATTGGGCAGGGCGACACCTTAGCCCATTTGCGCCGCCCATCGCGCCAGGCCGCTAGTTCGCCAGCTTTACCGCGCCACTGTCGATCAGCTCCTTCCATTTGGCGTTGTCGGCCTGAATGAACTTCAGCAGGTCTTCCCGCGATCCGCCGCCGGCCAACATGCCGGCGTTGTCGACCGCCGCCTTGAACTCCGGCGTCGCGACGGCGGCGCGCAGCGCGGCATTGATGGGTTCCAGCTGTTCGCCCGATATCGCGTTGCTGGCCGCGACGGAAAACCACTGGGTCGCGGAGTAGCCCTTGAAGCCCGACTCTTCCACGGTGGGCACGCCGGGCAGGCTGTCCAGGCGATAGGGCGTCGTCACCGCGTAGGCCTTCAGGGCGCCGGCCTTGATCTGCGGCATGACTGGTGCGGACCCCAGGATGGCCAGCGGGATCTGCCCGCCGGCCACGTCCGCCACCGCTTGCCCGCCGCCCTTGTACGGCACATGCACGATGCGGGTGCCGGCGTACTGGTTAAGCAGTTCGCCCGCCAGATTCTGCGACGTGCCGTTGCCGGAGCTGCCGTAGCTCCAGGCTTCGGGGCGGCGCTTGGCGTCGGCCAGCACGTCCTGCAGGCTGTCTTTGGCATCGCGGGTCGGGCCGACGATCACCATGGGTCCCTGCGCCATCAGCATCACGGGCGCCAGTTCGCGGCCGATTTCCGGCTGCGGCGTTGGATAGATCAGCGGGCCCGGCACGGTAAGCAGATAGCCGTCGGCGGCCTTGCTGCGCGCCACCATCTGCAGGGCGATCGCGCCGGAGGCGCCGGGACGGTTTTCCACGATGACGTTCAGCCCGGTCCTGCGCGCCAGATCCTGGGCGGCGATGCGCGTCAGCACGTCGGCGGTGCCGCCCGGCACGAAGCCGACCACCCAGGTGATCTGCCGGGCAGGCCAGTCCGTTTTGTTGTCGGCCGCGCTGGCTGCCGCGGCGGGCAGCGCGACGCTCAACAGCATCGCGCTGCATTGGATAGCGAATTTCATGTTTTCCCCTTGATTTCTGCTATCGGATGAACCGCGTCGGCGTCAACTGGGATCCAGCTTGCCGGGCGGGGTGTTCGGATGTGCGGCGCACGACTGGTTGAACGCCTGCACCATTTTCAGAATGGGCCCCAGCACCCAGGTGTTGAAGATGAGGATGTCGCTTTCTTCCTTGGGATCCTGCTTCAGGTTGAACAGGTAGGGCGATTCCAGCTTGCCCTTGCCTTCGTTGACCTCGGGCTCCCAGTAGAAATGCAGCTTCCAGTCGCGCCATTTGACCGCCCGCAGATCGTTCTTGATGTAGAACAGGAAGCCCTCGCGCAGGGACTTGCCGCTGACGCCCGTGAAGAAATCAGTCTGGTCGATGCCGTCGATGGGGCGGTCCTGCGGAATGTCCGCGCCGCCGATGCGCGACAGCGTGGTGTACAGGTCGGTGACGTGGACCATCTCGTTGGACACCTGGCCCGGCTGCACGCGGCCAGGCCAGCGGATGATGAAGGGCACGCGCAGGCTGCCCTCCATGGCGGTGTGGTACGTGCCGCTCCAGGGCCCGGCGGTGCCCCGGTAGGGCTTGCGGTATTCGGGGCCGTTGTCGCTGCAGAAGATGAACACGGTGTCATCGCGCAGGTTCAGGTCGTCCACGGCCTGCACGATCTGGCCGACCCGGTGGTCCATTTCAACCATGGAATCGGCGAAATCGCCCGCGCCGGTGCGGCCGGCGAAATCGGGGTGGGGCAGGGTCGGGAAGTGCAGATGCACCAGGGGCAGGTACAGGAAGAAGGGGCGGTCGGCCTGGGCGTGCGTGCGCATGAAGCCGATGGACCTGTCCACCAGTTCGGCGTCGATGCCGCGCCGGGTGTCCAGGTCATAGACCTTGACGTTTTCCGAAGGCGAGCCCGCCTGGCCCTGCATGATGTGGGGGATGTCCGCCACCGAGGGGTCGAAGCCGATCGACGACGTGAACTGGCTTTCATCGGTGGTGCGCGGAATGCCGTACCACTCGTCGAAGCCGCGGTCGGAAGGGTAGCGGCCCGGGACGTCGCCCAAGTGCCATTTGCCGTAGTGCGCGGTGGCGTAGCCCTGGCCGGAAAGCTGTTGCGCCAGCGTGATTTCGTCGCGCGTAAGGCCCTGCGGCAGTCCCGGCGGCACGGATTGCAGGCAGCCGGTCCGGATCGGATGGCGGCCGCTCATCAGCGCCGAGCGCGTGGGCACGCAGTCGCTTTCCACGTTGAAGTTCTGCAGCAGCAGGCCTTCTCCGGCAAGCCGGTCGATATGCGGGGTGGGCGCGCCGCGAAGGGCGCCGCCGCCGTAGCAGCCCAGTTCTCCCCATCCCAGATTGTCGGCCACGATCAGGACGATGTTTGGCTTCTTTCCCATTGTGCTGCGCCTCTACGAATGCTCGGGTTGATCCCAGGATTCTAGGAGGGCGGGGCGATCGTAATATTCCTGAAAGTGAGCAATTGGATGAATTTCAGTTATGAATCTGTCGCTGCGCGATATCGAATACTTCCTCGCCGCTGTCGAGCACGGCAACCTGGACCGCGCCGCGGCGTCGTGCGGCGTCAGCCAGCCGGCGCTGTCCAAGTCGCTGCGGCGGCTGGAGGGCGACACGGGCTTGGGCCTGCTGGACCGCAGCGGCCGCGGGCTGCGTCTGACTTCTGCCGGACTGGTGTTCCTGGAACATGCAAGAAAGCTCTGGGCGGAATACCTGGACGCAGTGCGGCATGCGACGGAATTGCGCGTGGGCCAGGCGGGACTGCTGCGCGTGGGCGTGACGGGCGCGACGGTCGACAGCGTGGCGATGCCGGCGATGCGCCGCCTGTTGCCGCGGCGCCCGGCATTGCGGGTGCAATTGACGCAGGGTTTGTCGGATGACCTGAATGAGCAGGTCGCCAGCGGCAAGCTGGACCTGGCGGTGACGCCCATCTATGCCGACGTGCCCCTGACGCTGCACCAGGAACTGATCGTGGACGACAAGCTGTGCGTCGCGGCCAGTCGCCGCCATCCCCTGGCCGCACGCCGCAAGCTTGCCCTGCGCGATCTGACGGGCCTGCGCTGGATCCTGCCCAAGCCTTCGTCGATCGCGCGCAACGCCCTGGATTCGCGGTATGCGGACAGTAAGCTCCCGCTGCCGGCCGCCGCGCTGGAAGTAGAGCACTTTTCCAAGGGCACGCTGGAATTGCTGGCGCATTCCGATTTGCTTGCACTGCTGCCGCAAAGCGCGCTGGGGAGCAGCGGGGATGTCGTCGCGCTGCCCGTGGCGCTGGGCCGGCCCCTGCCGCGCTCCATTGCGCTGATCTCGCGCCAGGGCACCACCTGGTCGCCGCTCATGAACGAATTCCGGCGCGCCATCCTGGACTGCGCGGCCGCCATGGCCTGAGTCAGCCTGTCCGGCGCGCGCCATCCGGGCTGTGCCACAATGTGCCGGTTTCATTTCATCAGGAGCGTGGTCCATGGCAAGGACGTCATTGCATGTTGCGGCGGTCGCGGGCGTGATCTCGCTGGCGGTGCTGGCGGCCTGCGGCAAGAAAGATCCGTATCCGCCCGAAGTCCAGCGCGAGACCTACAGCTCTTGCGTCGCGGGCTTCAAGTCCAAGGTCAAGGCTATGCCGGAGGCCGAGGCGAAAGCCGCCAAGTACTGCAATTGCGTGGTGGACGGACTGCAGGAGTCGGTGCCGTACAAGGACTTCAAGGAACTAGATCAGCAGCTGGCGACCCAGACCTCAACCCCCGACCGGGACAGGCTGAGTAAGGGCGTCATGGACGTGGTCAATGCGTGCCTGAAACGCGAGTTGCCCAAGGGCTGACGGGCCGCTCAAACGATTCAAGTGCACTGCCAGCGCTGCCCGCTCACCCGGCACGTTGCGCACCAGAAGGTGTAATTGCATCCGCCGCTGCCCCATAGCCATTCGCCGCCGTCCTCTTGCGGCAGGCCGGAATCGAGCTGCATCGCCAGGCCCATGTCCTGGCCGCAATCGGGGCACGCCGGGTAGTCCGCCGATTGCACCCAGCTTGGGGCGCCTCCCACGCGGCTGAGATTCTGGCGGCCATTGGATTCGCCCCAATCCTGCCAGCGCCAGCGCGCTGGCGCCTCGAACAGTGCTACGTCGGCTTCCAGCAAAGGGCTCGCGATCTGCTCCGGCGTCAATGGCGCGTCGCGCCGCTGGCCGGGATGCGCTTGGGGCGATCCGTCCGGGCCGTGCCGATAGAACAGGGCGCTGTCGGCCTCCCATCCCTGGCAGGACAGGCAGGTGGCAAATTCAATGCCGGTGTCGCTGGCGATGCCGGCAGCAAAGGGATCGGGCAGCGTCAGCAGCCGGTGCAGGGGCGCGTGGCACAGGCCGCAGACGCTCGCAAGCGCGCCGCCCATGCGCGCATGCGCAACGGGGGCCGCGCCCGCGTCCCAGGTCGGATGCGCCTTCTGCAGTTCGCGCCGCCATGCCGGCTGTTGCGCCAGCATATGCCGGCGTTGCGCCGCGCTGAAACCGATATGTAGTGGCCGCTCGCCATGCAGCGCGCGCAGGCCGACGCCATGCGGCGCATAGCCGGCAAGCATCAGCCACGACGCGGCCTCGGGGTCGGCGGCATCGGGGAACATGCGGCGCCAGGCCTCGTGCACCATCCCGGGCCGGCGCGACCGCAGCAGCGCGATTGCGCGCGCGCGTCCCAGGCTGCCTGCGGAAAGGTCCGGCTCAAGCCGGTTCAGCCAGTCGTTCAGCGTGGCGTCGTCGACAGCGCGCCACGCGTGGTCGGCAAGATACTCGGGGCCGCCGCGGCCCTCGTGCACGGCCGACAGCAGGCGCTCCCATTCGGGGGCGAACGCCTCGGGATGCTGCAGGGCGGCCGAATCCAGGATGGCGCTCGCAAGTTCGGAATCCGAGCCTCCCCGCCAGACCGCGGCCACCGTCGTGCCGTAGGCGTGGTCGTCCATCAGGTCCAGCGCGGCGTCGATGAAAGTGGCGTTCTTCAGCGGCCTGTCCAGGGCCTGTAGCACCAGGTCCGCCAGCGCTTCGGGCGCTTCCCGCCGCAACTGCAGCGTCTGGGCCATGGGGTCGTTGTTCTTCCAGCCCAGGCGCGCGTAGGCGTCCAGGATATCGGCGGCGTTCGTCATCGGGGGACCAGGATTTTTTCAGCCGCAAGCATATCCGATGGGCGCGCGCGGCAGCCGCGGGCGCCGATAGCTGTCACAGCGGATTTCGAAAACGGCTCGGGCTGACATGCTGTAACGGATCGTCGTCGCCAGGATAAACCCGCTGCCTAGAATTCAAGGCGTCGGCATATGCCGCAGATAGAAAAGGTACGTTGTGAAAAAACAGTTCATCTCTACGCTCTTGGTTGCCGTGCTTGCGGCGAGCAGCTCCCTGGCTCAGGCTCAGCCCGACAGGGGCCCCGGCGGTCCCGGCGGCCCCGGCCCGTCCGGCCAGGCGGGCGGACCGGGCAATAGCCCGGGGAAGGGACCGGGGAAGGGACCGGGCAATGGACACAACGGCTCGCCCGACAAATCGCCGCATGCCGGTCCCGGTCACAGCCAGCAGCGCGGTCCCGATCATGGCCGCGGCATGCCCTCGGGCAGGCCCGATCCCGCGCCGGCGCGTTGGGGCAAGGGCGACCGCGTGCCCCAGCCCTACCGCGGCCCGCAATACGTGATCGACGATTGGCGCGGCTATCACCTGAAGCAGCCGCCGCGCGGCTATCAGTGGATCGGCGTGGGCGCGGACTACTTCCTGATCGGCGTGGCCACCGGGGTGGTGCTGGAATCGGTGTTCGGCCGCTGAACCTCGTGACCCGGGGCGCCCGCGTCCGCGGGCGTCCTGGCGAGGGGGGCGGCGATTCCGGCATGGTGTAAATTTCCGGAGAAGTACCCAAATTTTCCTGAAGGACACTCTGGTGCCTGAACGTCTCGAGCCCGCGATCCTGCTTTTCTCCTACGGCACCCTGCAGGACAAGGCCGTGCAAATGGCCAATTTCGGCCGCGAGCTTAACGGCCGGCCGGATGCCATGACGGGCTATGTCCTGAACTGGGTGGACATCACAGACCCTGCGGTGCTCAAGACCAGCGGCAAGGCGCAGCATCCGATCGTCCACGCCAGCTACGACCCCAAAGACGAAGTGCCGGGAACCGTCTTCGAGATCACGCAGAAGGAACTGCAGGCGGCGGACGACTATGAGGTCGCCGACTACAAGCGCGTGTCCGTGCTGCTGAAGTCCGGCGCTCACGCCTGGGTGTACATCAAGGCGTGAAACGTCTTGCGCGGCGGCAGTGGTTTGCCCACACAAAGATTTCGGCGGCGCGCTGCTCGGCTGGCGGGTGGGCGCTGGGGTGCAGGCCCAAAGCGACGTGTACACCTCGTCGATGCGCCAGGGCGGCTACATGACCATGTCGGCCCGCGTCGGCTACCGCCTTTGGCGGCCTCGAGCGCGTTTCCGCGTCGCCGCAATCGGGCGATCACGACTGCTTGTGCGTCAAGCAGGGCCGGCTACTTTTCACGAGAAACCAGAATCTCTATTTTCAATACGCTTCGATCTTTGGTGAGGTATTCCGACAGATTGTCGGCTTCCTTATGAGTCATCCCCCCGGAAAGATCGAAATACGGCCCTGAAACAGGACTCAAAATTACAGGGTCTATTAGCGTTTTGTTGTCAACGGAAAGTCGTGCAGCCTTGCCAACATGATCCGCCGTGAATGATGCCAAGTCTTTTGCACTGTCTGCCGTCAAGACAATCCTCATCGAAGGAAGCCCGCTGTGATCATCGAATGATGATTTAGCACTTTCAATGTGAAGCGATAGGGCCTTGTTCTGTGATGTTTCAGTACCGTGGGGCGAGAGGGACGGGGACGGGACGTCCTCGCAATCGGGAGGCTTACCGAGGATTTCGGTAATCAAGGCTTGAACTCGAACGGCTATCTGCGGCAGTGCTGCGCATCGCCCCTGCGCTTTGAAGAAGAATCCAGTAGGCGGGTCATACCCGAAAGCCGTTTTCGAAAAATCGAGTCTCTCATGGCGCAGATTTTGTATGGCGGAAAACAGCCGTGACGCATCCTCTTCCTTTCCTGTGTCGATGGACAGAAACACACTGTGTCTCGGGCTGGAATCCAGTGCCTGTTCCTCTTCGCCTTTTACACAGCCAGCCAATGCCACGAGTGTCGCAAACGCAGCAGCGATGCCGATCCTCATCGACCAGTCACCCATGTCCACCACCTTTTGGTTCGGCAAACGGACATCATCACGAATGCCAAACCGACTTGCTATCAGTACCGTCTGATTCAGTCGAAATATTTGTGCGCATCGTTCCTCGTTGCCCACACGAGAGGAAGTCGCTACGAAGCACTAATGCGGGGAGGGCCGCGTTCACAACTTCCCGTTGACGGCCTTGCTCCGCCGCTCAAGCCTTCAAACCCAGCCGCCGCGCCAGTTTGTGCAGGTTGCTGGGATCCACGTCCAGGGCGCGCGCGGCCACGGCCCAATTGCCCTGGTTCGCGTCCAGCGCGCGGCGGATCGCCTGGCGCTGGCAGGCGTCCACGGTGTCGCGCAGCGATTGGGCGGGCGCGCCGGATGCGGGCGCATCGGCCGCATCGTCCTGCAGCGACTCGGGCATGTCGCCGTCGGACAGGTCCAGCAGCTTGACGCCCAGCGTCACGATCTCGTTGCGGCTGGCGCCGTGGCTGACGGCCTTGATGGCGGCGCGGCTGATGACATGTTCCAGTTCGCGCACGTTGCCGGGCCAGCGGTAACGGCGCAGCATTTCCTCGGCGTCGGGCGACAGCCTCAGGCTGCGCAGTCCCAGCCGGGCCCGGTTCAGCTCCAGGTAGCGGCCCGCCAGCAGCAGCACGTCGTTGCCGCGTTCGCGCAGGGGAGGGATGGGGATCGGGTAGACCGACAGGCGGTGATACAGGTCGGCGCGGAAGTCGCCTGCTCGCACCAGGTCGCGCAGGCTGCGGTTGGTGGCCGCTACGATGCGCACGTCCACGGTGCGCGGGCGGTCGTCGCCCAACCGCTGGATCTCGCCGTTCTGCAGGGTGCGCAGCAGCTTGGCCTGCACCAGCAGCGGCAGTTCGCCGACTTCATCCAGGAACAGCGTGCCGCCGTTGGCGGCTTCGAAGCGGCCCGGACGGTCGGCCACGGCGCCGGAAAACGCGCCCTTGGCGTGGCCGAACAGCTCGCTTTCGGCCAGCGATTCCGGCAGCGCCGCGCAGTTGACATGCACCAGCGGCTTGTCGCGGCGGCGCGACAGGCCGTGTACGCGGTGCGCGAACAGTTCTTTGCCCACGCCGGTTTCGCCCAGCAGCAGGATGGGCAGTTCGGAATCGGCGACGACGTCGATTTCGTGCAGCAGGCGGCCGATGGATTCGCTTTGTCCCAGGATGTCGCTGCCGGCGGGCGCGGCGTTGTCCGCGGGCGCCTGGCCGCGCGCCACCCGCAGCGCGCGGATCTCGGCCTCCAGGCGCGTGGTCCGCAGCGCGGCCTCCAGCAGCACGATGTAGTCGCGCAGGTCGGCTTGCGCTTCCATGTCGAACGTGCCGACCTCCAGCGCATCCAGGGTCAGCACGCCCCACGTCTTGCCTTCGATGTGCAGGCTGGTCCCCATGCAGTCGTGGACCGGCAGCGGTTCGCCGGCCATGCCGTTGATCAGGCCGTCGTAGGGATCGGGAAGCGTGCTGTCGTGATGGAAACAGGTGACGCCGCGCCGGCCCAGGATGGCGGCCAGCCGCGGGTGCTGCTGCACGGCGAATCGCCGGCCCAGCGCGTCCTGCGTCAGTCCGTCGACCGCGATGGGGCGCAGGTGCTCTTCTTCGAGCTGCAGCAGCGCCACGGCGCCGCAGCGGAAGTGGGTGCGCAGGCTGGACACCAGCCGCTGCAGGCGGATGGCGGGGGGGAGGTCGGCGACCAGGTCGGCAAGCAGGAGATTTCGCATGGGTGGATTCTACCGTTGCGGGGTGAATTAAACCCTGACGCCAAATGGTGATATCTACCCTTTAATTTGCAGGTGCTTGATAAATCGCAAGTTTTTCCTGGCACGGTTTTCGCGTCTATGCAGGCACCGTCATGATCAATGGAGAGACGCGATGAGCATGGTTGAACAATCCCTGGGCCAGCTGGCCCGCAGCATTCCCGGCGCCACGCAGGTTTTTCACGAGTTCGAGCTGGATTTTTGCTGTGGAGGCAAGAAGAGCCTGGCCGAGGCCGCGGCACAGCGTTCCCTGGATCCGGCCCAGATCGAGGCGCGGCTGATTGCGCTGGCGCAGAATCCGTCGCAGGAAAGGGACTGGGGCCAGGCCTCCCCCGCAGAACTGGTGGACCACATTCTGGAGCGCTACCACGAGGTGCACCGCCAGCAACTGCCCGAGCTTATCCGCCTGGCGCTGAAGGTTGAACAGGTGCATGCGGACAGCCCGGATTGCCCGGCCGGCCTGGCCGACCACCTGCGCACCATGCAGCAGGAACTGGAAAGCCACATGCAGAAGGAGGAACAGGTGCTGTTCCCGATGCTGGCGCGCGGCCACGGCGGCATGGCCGCGATGCCGATCATGGTGATGCGCATGGAACACGATGACCACGGCGTGGCGCTGGAACGCCTGATGGCGCTGACCAACAACGTGACGCTGCCGCGCGCCGCCTGCAATACGTGGCGGGCGCTGTACCTGGGCATCCGCCAGTTCAAGGAAGACCTGATGGCGCACATTCACCTGGAAAACAACATTCTGTTCGAGAACGCGGGAGCGCGCGTCGAAGCCTGAAGGGCGCACGGCAGGCAGCAAGGCGGGGCCGGCCGGCCCCGCCGCATCAGCAGGAAAGTCAGTATGAACATCGACAAATTCAAGCAGCAGCACGTGGATATCCTGGAAGGCATCGCGTCGCTGCGCAAGCTGGCCCTGGCCGGCGTGGCGCGCAACGCGGCCGAGATCGCGCGGGGCATCGTCGCCATGAGCGCAACCATCAAGCTGCACCTGGCGGTCGAGGACCGGGCGCTGTATCCGGCCGTCGCCCGTAGCGCCGACGCCGACCTGGCGCGCCAGGGCAGGGAGTTCCAGGCAGAGATGGACGCGATCGCCGCCGCCTACGAGGCCTTTGCCAGGCGCTGGAACAATGCCCGCAGCCTGGAGCTGGACGAACGCGGCTTCCGGGACGACGCCAATACGGTGCTGCGCCGGGTCCACGAACGGATGCAGCGCGAAAACCGCGATCTCTACCCCCGCATCGAAGCGATGTAACGCCGTTCGGCCCGGCCGCCTGTACACTCGGAGCACCTGATTAGGCGAGTGGGGATACCTGATGGCCGGAAGCAGTTTCTTTGCGTTGTTCGACGATATCGCCACCATCCTGGATGACGTCTCCGTCATGACCAAGGTGGCGGCCAAGAAGACGGCCGGCGTGCTGGGCGACGACCTGGCGCTGAACGCCCAGCAGGTCACCGGGGTGCCGGTCAACCGCGAACTGCCCGTGGTGTGGGCGGTGGCCAAGGGATCCTTCGTCAATAAGCTGATCCTGGTGCCGGCGGCGCTGTTGATCAGCGCCTTCGCGCCCTGGGCGATCACGCCCTTGCTGATGCTGGGCGGCGCGTTCCTCTGCTACGAGGGTGTCGAAAAGCTGGCGCACAAGTACCTGTCGCACGGCGCATCCCCCGAAGGCCACCACGCGGCGCGCGCCGAGGCCCTGCAGGACCAGACCGTCGACATGGTGGCGTTCGAAAAGACCAAGATCAAGGGCGCGGTGCGCACCGACTTCATCCTGTCGGCTGAAATCATCGTTATCAGCCTGGGCGCGGTGGCGGGCGCGGACTTCACCCGCCAGGTCGCGGTGCTTTCCATCATCGCCATCGGCATGACGGTCGGCGTCTACGGACTGGTGGCGGGCATCGTCAAGCTGGACGACCTGGGCCTTTACCTCAGCCAGAAGTCCTCGCAGGCGCTGGCGTGGCTGGGCAAGCGCATCGTGGGGGCGGCTCCCTATCTGATGAAGACTCTGTCGGTCGTGGGCACCGCGGCCATGTTCATGGTCGGCGGCGCCATCCTGACCCACGGGATTCCGCCCGTGCATACCGCCATTGAACACGCCGCCGCCGCAGTGGGCGGGGGCGGCGTCGTGCAGGCTGTCGTCTCGACGCTGCTCAACGCCTTGTTCGGCATCGTGGCTGGCGCCGTGGTGCTGGGCCTGGTCGGCGTGGCCAAGCGGCTGTTCAAGAAAGCGTGAACCCCAGCGCGGTCAAGGTTGCCGCGCCGCCACTTCGGGAGCGCTTGCGGGCGATCCCATGGCCTGGAACAGCGCGGCCGTTTCGGTCAGCCGCGCATTCGCGTATTCCAGCTCGCGCAGGCGCGCCGCCACATAATGCTGCTCGGAAGCGAATTCCGTATAGGGCGCCAACGCGCCCAGCCGCACACGGCTGGCGGTATTGCGGTAGGACTGCTCCGCCGCCTGGCGCGAAGCTTCCGCCGACGCCAGCGCCTGTCCGTCAGCCTCCAGGCGCGACAGGGTGTCGGCCACATCCTTGAACGCGGTCAGCACGGTCTGCTTGTATTGCAGGATCGAGGCCTCGTACCGTTCCTTTGCCGCGTTGCGTTCGGCCCGCAGCGCGCCGCCGTGGAAGATGGGCTGCGTCAGCGACGCGCCGATGGCCCAGATGGATCCGGCTCCCGATAGTGCGTCACCCCATGCAAAGCCGCCTTTGCCCATGGACGCCGACAGCGACAGGCTGGGGAAAAGCTGCGCGGTGGCCAGGCCCACGTCGGCGGCGGCCGCCTGGACCACGGCTTCGGCCACCTGGATGTCGGGACGCGAAGCCAGCAGCGTCGACGGCACGACCACAGGCACCTGCTCGGGCACGGCCAGCGCGCCGAAGGCGAGGTCGGGCGGCGCCTGGTCGGGGTTGCGTCCCATCAGCACCGCCAGCGCATGGCGCGTGGCGTGCCATTGCGCGCGCAGTCCAGGCAGCGACGCCTCCAGCGTGGCGGCGTCCTGGTCCGCATCCAGCGCGTCGTTCTGCGACGCGGATCCCAATTCATAGCGGCGCTGCGTGTCGCGCGCCACCTGGCGCAGCAGCACCACCTGCTTTTCCGTCAGGGCCACGCGTTCGGCCAGCCAGGCGGAGGTGATGGCGCCGGTGACGATGTTGCCCGCCAGCGAACGCCGCGCGGATTCCAGCTGGAACGCCTGCTGATCGACCTGCGCCGCCAGCGACGCATTGGCGTAGCGCGCCGCGCCGAACAGGTCCAGGTCGTACGTGGCCTGGATCTGGCCCGTGAACACGTTGTAGAGCGCCGTGGGCTGCGCCAGGTTGGGCATGGTCAGCGCGCGATTGCGCGTGGCGCTGGCGCCGGCATCCACCGACGGCAGCAGCGAGGAATTCACCTGCCCGCGCAATTGTTCGCGCGCGCCGGCCAGGTTGCGCTCGGCGGCGGCCAGGTCCGGGCTGTTTGCCAGGCCTTCTTCGACCATCGCGTCCAGGGCCGCGGAACGGTAGCGCTTCCACCACTGCGGAACGGGCTGCGCGCCCGGCTCGAAGCGCTGCGCCACGCCTTGGGCGGCAGCGCCGGCAGGCGGCGCGGGTTCGACGCCGTACTGCGCGGGTTGCGTCACGGCAGGCGGCCGGCTGTCCGGCGCAAAGGCGCAGGCGCCCAGCGCCAGCAGCAGCGGCAGGGCGGCCAGGGGGCCGGCGCGGCGGGGAAAATGGATGCTCATGTCAGGTTCCTCGTTCCACCGTGTCGCCCGCGTTGGCGCCGGGCGGCACGCCTTCGGGTTCGTCGCGCTCTTCATGGCGCACCCGGAACCAGGCGGCGTACAGGGCGGGCAGGAAAAACAGCGTCAGCACCGTGGCGCTGGTGATGCCGCCCATCAGGGCCGTCGCCATCGGGCCGAAGAAGTTGCTGCGCAACAGCGGAATCAGCGCCAGCACCGCCGCGGCGGCCGTCAATGTAATGGGGCGGAAGCGCCGCACCGTGGCGCCGACAATCGCGTCCACCCGCTTGTGGCCGGCGTTGATGTCCTGCTCGATCTGGTCCACCAGGATGACCGAGTTGCGCATGATGATGCCGAACATCGCGATCACCCCCAGCATGGCGACGAAGCCGAAGGGCTTGCCGAACAGCAGCAGGGCGGCCACCACCCCGATCAGCCCCAGCGGCGCCGTCAGCACCACCATGAGCACGCGGGCGAAGCTTTGCAGCTGCACCATCAACAACGTCAGCACGGCCACCGCCATCAGGGGCATCTGGGCGTTGATGGACGATTGCCCCTTGGCGCTTTCCTCGACGGGTCCGCCCACTTCGATCCGGAAGCCCACCGGCAGGCCGGCGCGCAGCGCGTCGAGCTTCTTGTCGATGGCGCGCGTGACGTCGATGCCTTCCGCGCCGCCCGTCACGTCGGCCTGGACGGTGATCGTGGGCTGGCGGTCGCGCTCCCAGATCACGCCGTATTCCAGGTCGTAGCGCACCTGGCCCAGGCTGCCCAGCGGCACCGGGCCGTTGGGCGTGGGCATGGCCAGGGTGGCCAGCCGGGCGGGATCGACCCGCTCTTCGCGCGGGGCGCGCAGGCTTACGTTGATCAGCTTGTCGCGTTCGCGGTACTGCGTCACCGTGTAGCCCGACAGCGTCATCGCCAGGAATTCCGAGATGTCGCTGGAGCTGATGCCCAGTTCGCGCGCCTTCTGCTGGTCGATTTCGAAGCGCACGGAGCGTTCGGACGGTTCGTCCCAGTCGAACTGCACGTTGGCCGAGCGCTTGTCGGCCCGGACCTCGGCCGCCACTTTCTCGGCCACCGCGCGCACGTCGGGGATCTTGTCGCCGCTGACGCGGAACTGCACCTGGTAGCCGACGGGCGGCCCGTTCTCCAGCCGCGACAGGCGGCTGCGGATGGCAGGGAAGTCGCTGCGCAGCATCGGCTCCAGCCACTGCGCCAGCTTCTCGCGGTCTTCCACCGATTTGGTGGTGATCACCAGCTGGGCGAAGTTGGGCGTGGCCAGTTGCTGGTCCAGCGGCAGGTAGAAGCGCGGCGCTCCGGTGCCGACGAAACTGACGGAATGGTCGATTTCGGGCCGGCCTTCCAGTGCTTTTTCCAGGCGCTCGACCTGGCGCAGCGTCGCCGCGAACGACGCGCCTTCCTGCAGGCGCACGTCCACCAGCAGTTCGCTGCGGTCGGAGCTGGGAAAGAACTGCTGCGGCACGAACTTGAACCCGGCCATCGACACGACGAACACTGCCACGGTGCCGGCCAGGACCAGGTAGCGGCGGTCCACGCACCACGCCACCCAGCCGCGCAGCTTTTGGTAGAAGCGCGAGTTGTAGATGTCGTGCTCGTGGTCGTCGGGCAGATGGGCCTCGCGCTTGCGCTCCGGCAGAAGCCGGTAGCCCAGCAGCGGAATCAGCACCACGGCCGCGAACCACGAGACGATCAGCGCGATGGCGGACACCTGGAAGATCGACCGCGTGTATTCGCCCGTGCTGGACTTGGCCAGCGCGATGGGCAGGAAACCCGCCACCGTGACCAGCGTGCCGGTCAGCATGGGAAAGGCGGTGCTGGTGTAGGCGAAGGCGGCGGCGCGCGCGCGGCTCCAGCCCTGTTCCAGTTTCACGGACATCATTTCGACGGCGATGATCGCGTCGTCCACCAGCAGGCCCAGCGCCAGCACCAGCGTGCCCAGCGACACCTTGTGCAGGCCGATGCCGAACATGTCCATGAACAGCGCCGTGACGGCCAGCACCACCGGGATCGAGATCACCACCACCATGCCGGTGCGCAGCCCCAGCGACACCAGGCTCACGGCCAGCACGATGGCCACCGCCTCGCCCACCGAGCGCAGGAAATCGTCGACCGAATGCGAGACGGCCTTCGGCATGCTGGAGACTTCGGTCAGCGTCAGGCCGGCCGGCAACTGGGCCTGCAGTTCCTCGAACTTGACGCCCAGCGACTTGCCCAGGCGCACGACGTCCTGACCCGGCTGCATGGTGATGCCGATGCCCAGCACTCCTGCGCCGCCCTGGCGCATCTGCTGCGAAGGCGGATCCTCGTAGCCGCGGTGGATCGTGGCAATGTCGCCC
Source organism: Achromobacter arsenitoxydans SY8 (assembly GCF_000236785.1). GTDB lineage: Bacteria > Pseudomonadota > Gammaproteobacteria > Burkholderiales > Burkholderiaceae_B > Achromobacter > Achromobacter arsenitoxydans. The sequence goes on from NZ_AGUF01000039.1 coordinate 97,136, forward strand.
AGCCGGACGGATTTGCCGTTGACGCGGATCAGTGTGTCGGCCAGCGCGCGGCTATTGGGGAACTGGCCGGTGGGCCGCACGAAGATGCGGTCGTCGGCGGTGGTGAGCGTGCCCGAGCCCTGCACCGCGTTCTGGGTGTTGATCGCCTGGGCGATCTGCTGCGGCGATACGCCCAGGCGGGTCAGCTGGGTATTCGTGATCTCGATGTAGATGTGCTCGATCTGGTCCCCGAAGTAGTCCACCTTGGCCACGCCGGGCACGCGCAGCAGCACCGTGCGCAGCTTGTCCGCATAGTCGTGCAGCTGCGCCGGTGAAAAGCCGTCGCCCTGCAGGGTGTAGATATTGGTGTAGACGTCGCCGAATTCGTCGTTGAAGAAGGGGCCCTGCACGCCCTGCGGCAAGGTCGCCCGGATGTCGCCGACCTTCTTGCGGACCTGGTACCACTGCTCGGCCACCGTGCTGGCGGGCGCGGAATCCTTCATCGTGTAGAAGATCAGCGATTCGCCAGGCCGCGAATAGCTGCGCAGGAAATCGGTGTTGGCGGTTTCCTGGAGCTTCCTGGCGATGCGGTCGGTGACCTGTTCCTGCACCTGCTGCGCGGTGGCGCCGGGCCAGAGGGTCTGGATGACCATGACTCGGAAGGTGAACGGGGGGTCCTCGGACTGCGCCAGCCGCGAATACGACAGCACGCCGAACAGCGTGACCAGCGTGATGATGAAAATCACCAGCGGCTGGTGCCGCAGGGCCCAGGCGGACAGGTTGAACCGGCCTTCCTCGTGGCGGTGCGCGTCGGGGCCGGCTTGCATGCCGGGCGTGCTCATGACGCGAAATCCTCGGGGTGCAGCGGGGGCACCGGGCGGACCTTTTCGCCGGCGGACACGGTATGCACGCCTTGCCACACCACGCGTTCGCCCGCCGCGACGCCCTGCGACAGGGTCACGGTGCGCGCGTCGTAGCGCAGCACCTGCACGCGGCGCAGCTCCAGCGTGTCTTCCTCGGGCTTGACGATCCAGACCGCCGGCTCGCGTCCCTCATGGAATAGCGCGGTGGCTGGCACGGTATAGGTGGCGCGGCCGTTGGCCGATCGGTTGTCGAAACTGATGTTGGCGGTCATGCCCAGGCGGACCTCGGGCGAGGGCGATTCCAGCGTGAGCTTGGCGCGGTAGGTGCGGCTTTGCGGATCCGCGGCGGGCGCAATCTCGCGCAGCACCGCGCCGAAGGTCTGGCCGGGCAGGGGGCCCAGCGTGACGCTGGCGCGCTGGCCGATGGCAAGGCCCGCCAGGACGCTCTCCGGCACGTCGCACAGCGCGTCGACGTCGCCCGACCACGCCAGCTGATAGACGGGCGTGCCCGCCGACACGTTCTGGCCGGTGTCCGCCTCTTCCGCGGTGATGACCCCGGCGTGGTCGGCCTGCAGTGTGGTGTATTTGAGCTGGTCCGCGGCCAGCGCGGCCTGCTGGGCGGCCTGGTCGCGCTGCGCCAGCGCCGAGGCGTAGGCGTTGCGGGTCTGTTCCAGTTGCGTCGCGGCGATGAGGTTTTCGCGCGCCTGGGCGCGGTCCCGGTCCAGCTGCTGGCGGGCGTAATCAAACTGATGCTGCGCGGCAGACAGGGCCGCGCGGGCAGCTGCCGCGTTCTTCGCGGCGTCCGCCGGATCCAGCCGGGCCACGATCTGGCCGGGCGCCACGGTATCGCCCAGGCGGACCTGGCGTTCGATGATTTTGCCGCCCACCCGGAACGACAGCGGCGTGCTGTAGCGCGCCTGCACTTCGCCCGGCAGCGTCCAGGCGGGCAGGCTTGCGTCGGCCTGCGCCGGCATCGCAACCACCGGCCGGGGCGCCGGCGGCGGGGCTTCTTTGCGGCCGCAAGCGGCCAGGGAGGCGGCCAGCGCCACGGCGGCGGGTAGGGCCAGCCGGCGCGTCCAGCGTCGGGCCGGGGAGCCAGGGACGGGCGGCGCTGCATCGGCAGCGGCATTGCGGGCGAACAGGCGCACGCAGGGGCCAGGAAAGTTCACGAAGCACCTCGGGGCGCGGAATGGGCGCAAAAAATTCGGGTCGGACTGGTACGAACTGGATTCTAATACAGTGATGTATCTGGATTCAATATTGAATCCCAAATACCGTCCAGTGCTAAACTCGCGCCATGTCAAAAGTCCGCCTAACCCGAGAGCAGAGCCGCGACCAGACGCGCCAGCGCCTGCTCGACGCCGCGCAATCAATTTTTCTTTCCAAGGGCTTTGTGGCCGCCAGCGTCGAAGACATCGCCGAACAGGCGGGCTATACGCGCGGGGCTTTCTATTCGAATTTCGGCAGCAAGTCCGAACTGTTCCTGCAACTGCTCAAGCGCGACCACGAAAGCGTCATGGCCGACATGCGCGCCATCTTCGAAGACGGCGAGAGCCGTTCGCAGATGGAAGCCCGCGTGCTTCAGTACTACAGCACCCATTACCGCGAAAACGACTGCTTCCTGCTCTGGATGGAAGCCAAGCTGCAGGCCGCCCGCGATCCGGATTTCCGGGTGGGCTTCACGGCCTGCCTGCGCGAACTGCGCGAAGCCACCACGGAATACATCCGCCAGTTCTCGGCCCACGTCGGCACGCCGCTGCCGCTGCCGGCCGAACAGTTGGCGCTGGGCCTGCTGGCCCTGTCGGACGGCATGCAGTTCAGCTATGCCTTCGACCCCCAGGCCGTGACCCCCGAGATGACCGAAGCCGTGCTGGCGGGATTTTTCCGCCGCGTGGTTTTCGGCGAGCCCAGGCCGGAATAGGGCGCCGGGGCCGTTACGCCAGCAGTTCCGATATCTCGATCAGGTTCAGGTCCGGGTCGCGCAGATAGACCGAGCGGATCCTGCCCGTGGCGCCCGTGCGCGCAACCGGGCCTTCGATGATGTCCGCGCCCGCCTGCTCCAGGCGGGCGATCACCTCGTCCAGTGGCCGGTCTGCGATGAAGCACAGGTCAAGCGCGCCCGGCACGGGCAGATGGGCCTTGGGTTCGAACTCGTGGCCGCGCACGTGCAGGTTGATCTTCTGGTTGCCAAAGCGCAGCGCCTGCCGGCCCTCGCCGAACGTTTCCAGGCGCATGCCCAGGATGCGGGTGTAGAAATCCACGGTGGCGTCGGGGTCGGTGCAGGTCAGGACCAGATGGTCCAGATGATCAATCATGGGCGTCTCCAGAGGGCGCCCGATGCGGGCCCCGGTTGTCAGGCAGGCTTTTGCCGTGATAGTAATACCCGGGGCGCAGCCGGACTGAGGGGGCTCGTCGCGTCGTAGTTTCCATCCCTCGGGCGTAAGGAGCAGCCGCATGACTTCAGAAACCCGGACACCCAGCATCAACCGGCCCGTGTTCTTCCCGGCGGCCATTTTCACGCTGTTGCTCGTGGGCTTCGCCATTCTCGCGCCCAAGGCCGCGCAGGGCGCTTTCCAATCCGTGCAGGACTGGATACTCGGCAACGCCAGCTGGTTCTACATCCTGGTCGTGGCCATCATTCTGCTGGCCGTGGTGTTCCTGGCCGTCAGCCGTTATGGCGACATCAAGCTGGGGCCTGACCACAGCGAGCCCGACTACCGCAACTTCACCTGGTTCGCCATGCTGTTTTCCGCGGGCATGGGCATCGGGCTGATGTTCTTCGGCGTAGCCGAACCCGTGATGCACTTCATGTCGCCGCCTGTCGGCGAGGGCGGGACCGCGATAGCCGCCCGCGAGGCCATGAAAATCACGTTTTTCCACTGGGGACTGCATGCGTGGGCCATCTACGCCGTGGTCGCGCTCATCCTGGCGTTTTTCAGCTATCGGCACGGGCTGCCCCTGACGCTGCGGTCAGCCCTGTACCCCTTGATCGGCAACCGCATCCACGGACCGATCGGGCATGCCGTCGATATCTTCGCCATCATCGGCACGGTGCTGGGCGTGGCCACGTCGCTCGGACTGGGCGTCGCGCAGATCAACAGCGGCCTGAACCACCTGTTCGGCATACCGGTGGGC
>NZ_AGUF01000038.1 GCF_000236785.1 Achromobacter arsenitoxydans SY8
GTGCAGTCGCAGATCATCCTGATCGTTATTACTTGCGGCCTGGCGACGGTGTCCGTCGCCAGCGGGCTGGACAAGGGCATTCGCATCCTGTCGGAGACCAACCTCGCGCTGGCCGTGGTGCTGCTGTTGTTTGTGCTGATCGTGGGGCCGACGGTGTTCCTGTTCCAGACCTTTGTGCAGAACACGGGGGCCTACCTGTCAGACATCGTCAACAAAACCTTCAATCTCTATGCGTACGAACCCACCGACTGGATCGGGGGCTGGACGCTGTTCTACTGGGGCTGGTGGATCGCCTGGTCGCCTTTCGTCGGCCTGTTCATCGCGCGGATTTCGCGTGGACGCACCATCCGCGAATTCGTGACGGGCGTTTTGCTGGTGCCGGCCGGATTCACCCTGTTCTGGATGACCGTGTTCGGCGACACGGCGATCCACATGATCCTGGTCGACAACGTGCAGGACCTTGCGCAAGTGGTGGAAGCGGATTCCTCGCTGGCCTTGTTCGCATTTCTTGAAAAACTTCCCTGGAGCGGCGTGCTGTCGATTGTGGCGATCGTGATGGTCGCCGTGTTCTTCGTCACATCTGCGGACTCGGGTGCGCTGGTTGTGGACCTGCTGGCCTCGGGCGGACAGGATCGCACGCCGGTCTGGCAGCGCATTTTCTGGTCGCTCTTGATGGGCGCGGTGGCCATCGCCCTGTTGCTGGCCGACGGCCTGACCGCCTTGCAGACGGCCACCATCGCCAGCGCACTGCCGTTCTCCATCATTTTGCTGCTCTCGCTGTGGGGCCTGTTCAAGGCGCTCAGGCTGGATGCGACCAAGCGCGGCATACGCTATCAGTCGCTGACCCTGTCGCGTCCGGCGCGGGGCGGCCAATCCTGGGAGCGCCGGCTGCGCAACATGGTCATGATGCCGCGGCGCGCCCATGTGCAGCGCTTCATCGCCGACGTGGTGCGGCCGGCGTTCGAGGACGTCGCGGACGAACTGCGCAAACAGGGATATGCCGTCGAGGTGCGCGAAAGCGAAGGGGACGGCGGCGTGATCCTCGAGGTCTCGCATGGCGAGCACCTGGATTTCTCCTATGCCGTGCAGCCGCAGGCCTTCGTGCGGCCCAGCCTGACTCCTGACGAGGCCGCCGACGAAGAAGAGCGCAAGTACTTCCGCGCCGAGGTCCATCTGCGCGAAGGCGGGCAGGACTACGACATCATGGGCTGGAGCCGCGACGCCGTCATTGGCGACATCCTCGACCAATACGAAAGGCACCGCCACTATCTGCACATGGTCCGGGGCTGATCCCGCCAGCCGCCTCGAAATCGCCACGCGCCGCGTGGCGATTTTTTTTGCCATAGCGCTTTCCTATCCCGGCCATTGCTTATGCCGCTTTGACGAAAGCGGCCGGATCATGGATTATCCAAGCTTATTATTGGTTAAATAAAGAGATCGGAACATGAAGGCGAAATCAGGAGCATGGGCGGCGGGCGCCCTGGCGTTGGCGGCGGCGCTCGCGGGCGGGGCCCTCTACTGGAAATCCGGGGGCGCGCAGCAAGGCGGGGGCTGGACGATGGCCCCGGCGAAGGTGGCCGTGGCGGCCGCGGTCCAGGCCGATTTCCCGGTGGTCCTGGCCGGCATCGGGTCGCTGGAAGCCACGCGCCAGGTGCTGGTGCCGGCCGAAGTGGATGGCCGGGTGGCGCAGATCCTGTTCACACCGGGCGAACGGGTGAAGGCCGGCCAGTTGCTGGTGGTGCTGAACGACGCGCCTGAACAGGGCGAACTGGCGCGGCTCCAGGCGCAGGCCCGCAACGCGCGGGCCTTGCTTGAGCGCACCCGTCGTCTCGTGCCGCTGCGGGCCGCCACGCGCGAGCAGCTGGATCAGGCGCAGGCCGACTACGAGCAGGCCGCGGGCGACATCCGGCGCGTGCAGGCGCTGATCGACCAGAAGCGGATCAAGGCGCCGTTCGACGGGGTGCTTGGCGTGCGCCGTGTGAACCTGGGCCAGTTCGCGCGGGCGGGCGACCCGCTGGTGTCGCTGACTGATGGCGCTTCCATGTACGCCAACATCACGTTGCCGGAGCAGGCGCTGGGCGTGCTGCGCACGGGCCAGCCGGTCGCGGTCAGCGTGGACGCGCATGCCGGACGCGAGTTCCAGGGCCGGGTTACGACGGTTGAGCCGCAGGTGGATCCGGGCACGCGCACGGTGCGGGTGCAGGCCGTGCTGGACAACGCCGACGGCGCCCTTGCCGCCGGGATGTTCGCGCACGGACGGGTCAGCCTGCCGGACCGGCCCGGCGTGATTACTGTGCCGGAGACCGCCGTCAGCTACAGCGCCTATGGCGATTCCGTCTATGTGGTGGCGCAGCCCGGGCCGGGCGGGCAGGGGGCGGGTCCGACCGTCCGGCAGGCCTACGTGAAAACGGCCGAGCGCCAGCGCGGCAGGGTGGTCGTGACCGAAGGCCTGCAGGCCGGCGATCGCGTGGTGACCTCCGGCCAGCTGCGCCTGCACAACGGCGCGCCGGTCGAGATCCTGCCCGAAGACACCGTGGCGCTGGGCGATCCGCGGCAAGCCGTGGCGCAGGTCCGGTAAGGCGCGGAGGCAGACATGAAGTTCACCGATCTTTTCGTGCGCCGGCCGGTGCTGGCCCTGGTGGTCAGCACCCTGATCCTGCTGCTGGGCATCAAGGCCCTGAGCGGTTTGCCTGTCAGGCAGTACCCGCTGACCGAGAGCACCACCATCACCATCACCACCCAGTATCCGGGCGCCTCGCCCGACCTGATGCAGGGCTTCGTGACCCAGCCCATCGCCCAATCCGTCGCCACGGTCGAGGGCATCGACTACCTGTCCTCGTCGTCCACACAGGGCCGCAGCGTGATCACGGTGCGGATGAAGCTGAACGCCGACTCCAACAAGGCCATGACCGAGGTGATGGCCAAGGTCAACGAGGTCAAATACCGCCTGCCGCAGGACGTCTACGATCCCGTCCTGGTCAAGTCCGCGGGCGAGGCGACCGCCGTGGCCTATATGGGTTTTTCCAGCACGGACATGTCGCTGGCCGCCCTGACCGACTATTTGTCGCGGGTGGTGCAGCCCCAACTGTCGTCCATCGACGGCGTCGCCAATGTCGAGCTTTACGGCGGCCAGAAGCTGGCGATGCGGGTCTGGCTGGATCCGGACCGCATGGCGGCGCGCGGGATCTCGGCCGGCGAACTGGCCGCAGCGCTGCGCGACAACAACGTCCAGGCCGCGCCCGGGCAGGCCAAGGGCCTGTACGTGGTGTCCAACATCCAGGTCAATACCGATCTGGTCAACGTGGCGGAATTCCGCGACATGGTCGTCAAGCGCGACCGCGACGCCATCGTCCGGCTGGGCGACGTGGCCACGGTGGAACTGGGGGCGGCATCCACGGATTCCAGCGGCCTGATGGATGGCGAACCCGCTGTGTACTTTGGCCTGAACGCGACGCCGGTCGGCAATCCGCTGGTCATCGTGAAGCGCCTGAACGAGCTGCTGCCCAACATCAAGCAGAATCTGCCGCCCGGCACGAGCGTGCAGGTGCCGTTCGAACTGGCCCGCTTCATCAGCGCCTCCATCGACGGCGTGACGCGCACGCTGCTGGAGGCCATCGCCATCGTGGTGGCGGTGATCTTCCTGTGCCTGGGGTCGCTGCGCGCGGTGCTGATCCCGGTGGTGACCATCCCCCTGTCCATGCTGGGGGGCGCGGCCATCATGGCGCTGTTCGGGTTCAGTGTGAACCTGCTGACGCTCCTGGCCATGGTGCTGGCCATCGGCCTGGTGGTGGACGACGCCATCGTCGTGGTCGAAAACGTGCACCGCCATATCGAAGAGGGCAAGTCGCCCGTGCGCGCCGCCCTGGTCGGCGCCCGTGAAGTGGCCGGCCCGGTGATCGCCATGACCATCACGCTGGCTGCCGTCTATGCGCCGATCGGCCTGATGGGCGGGCTGACTGGCTCGCTGTTCAAGGAATTCGCCTTCACGCTGGCGGGCGCCGTGGTCGTGTCAGGCGTGATTGCGCTGACACTGTCGCCGGTGATGAGCTCTTTCCTGTTGAACGGCCGGGTCTCCGAGGGCTGGATGGCGCGCCGCGCAGAACATTTCTTTGGCCGCCTGGGCGACGCCTACGGCCGCGTGCTGGACGTGTCGCTGCATCATCGCTGGGTCACCGGCGCGCTCGCGGTGGCGGTGCTGGCCAGCCTGCCATTCCTGTACAACGCCGCCCAGCAGGAGCTGGCGCCGGTCGAAGACCAGTCCACGGTCCTGACGGCCATCAAGTCGCCGCAGCAGGCCAACATCGACTACGTCGAAAAGTTCGGCAAGAAGTGGGACGACGTCATGAAGACGCTGCCGGAACAGAAGGGCCGCTGGCTGATCAACGGATCCGACGGCGTGTCCAACAGCATCGGCGGCGTCGATTTCGTGGACTGGCAGGACCGCAAGCGCTCGGCCGACGAGATCCAGGCGGATATGCAGTCGATGGCGAACCAGATCGAAGGCAGCAATGTCTTCGCGTTCCAGCTGCCGTCCCTGCCGGGGTCCACCGGCGGCCTGCCCGTGCAGATGGTCCTGATGAGCGCGTCCGACTACGCCGTCGTCTACGAGGCCATGGAAGATCTGAAGAAAGCCGCGCGCGCCAGCGGCCTCTTCATGGTGGTGGACAGCGACCTGGACTACAACAATCCCGTCGTCCAGCTGAAGGTGGACCGCGCCAAGGCCAACAGCCTGGGCGTGACCATGAAATCCATCGGCGACACGCTGGCGGTGCTGGTGGGCGAGAACTACGTCAACCGCTTTGGCATGGACGGGCGCTCTTACGACGTCATCCCGCAGAGCCTGCGCGAACAGCGGATATCGCCGCAGGCGCTGGCGCAATTCCACGTCAAGAGCGCCAGCGGGGCGCAGGTGCCGCTGTCCAACCTGGTGACGGTGTCGATGGGGGTGGAGCCCAACAAGCTCACCCAGTTCAACCAGCTGAATGCCGCCACCTTCCAGGCCATCCCCATGCCGGGCGTCACCATGGGCGACGCCGTGCAGTTCCTGACGCGGCAGGCCCAGTCGCTGCCGGCGGGCTTCAGCTATGACTGGCAATCCGACGCGCGCCAGTTCAGCCAGGAAGGCTCGGCGCTGATGATCACTTTCATCTTCGCCATCATCGTCATCTACCTGGTGCTGGCCGCGCAGTACGAAAGCCTGCGCGACCCGTTCATCATCCTGGTGAGCGTGCCCATGTCGATCTGCGGCGCCCTGATTCCCCTGGCGCTGGGCATGGCCACCGTCAACATCTACACCCAGATCGGCCTGGTGACGCTGATCGGGCTGATCAGCAAGCACGGCATCCTGATGGTGGAGTTCGCCAACGAGATGCAGGTCAGCCACGGCCTGGACCGGCGCGCCGCCATGGAGCAGGCCGCGCGCATCCGCCTGCGTCCCATCCTGATGACCACGGCGGCCATGGTCATGGGGCTGATTCCCCTGTTGTTCGCCACGGGCGCCGGCGCCCATAGCCGCTACAGCCTGGGGCTGGTCATCGTGGTGGGCCTGCTGGTGGGCACGCTCTTCACGCTGTTCGTGCTGCCTACCGTCTACACCGTATTCGCCCGCGACCACCGGGCGGCCAATGACACGCCGCGCGCCCGCGAACTGGCGCAGGCCGATGCCGAGGACGTGCGCACAGCAGGCGCGTCCGCCTAGCCTGGAAGAACCGATCATGGAAAAACCTTACTTCTATTTGCTCTTGCGCCGCGGCGCCATGGCGCTGCTGGCCGCGCTGGCCGCCGGCTGCGCCGTCGGGCCCGACTACCAGCAGCCCCGGCCGGCGCCCGTCGCCCTGGCCAGCCCGGAGCAGGCGCTGTTTTCCACCGACCAGCTCCAGCGCGACTGGTGGAAGCAGCTGCAGGATCCCCAACTGGACCGGCTGATCGACCTGGCGCTGGCGCGCAACCTGGACATCCGCATCGCCCAGGCCCGGCTTGCCGAGTCCCGCGCGGTGCTGGACGAGAAGGAACTGGACAAGCTGCCGGCCGTCACGCTGAACGGCGGCTACGAGCGCAGCCTGTCGCAGGCCAACCCCGGCCCCGCCGGCCAACGCAATCTGGCGGAAAGCTATCGCGCGGGCTTCGACGCGACCTGGGAAGTGGACCTGTTTGGCAGGCTGCGCCGGGCGGCCGAAGGCGCCGCCGCCCGCAGCGAATCCCAGGCCGCCGACCTGGCCCAGGCCCGCATCGTGGTGGCGGCCGAAGTGGCGCGCAACTACTTCGAACTGCGGGGGGCGGAGCAGCGTCTGGCCGTGGCGCGCGCCAACCTCGCCAGCCAGCGCGACAGCCTGCGCGTGACCCAGGCCATGGTGTCTGCGGGGAGGGGGGACGAAGGCGACCTGGCCAGCGCGCGGGCCGAGCTGGAAACGGTGCTGGCCAGCGTGCCGGTGCAGGAGACCGCGCGGCGCCTGGCCCTCTACCGCATCGCGGTGCTGGCGGGCCTGAGGCCGGTGGAACTTGGCGAACTGGACGCGGGCAAGCCGCTTGCTCCCCTGGCTGCCAGGCTTCCCATCGGCGATGCCGGCGCCTTGCTGTCGCGGCGTCCGGACGTGCTGGCCGCCGAACGCAACATGGCCGCCGCCAACGCGGACCTGGGCGTGGCCACTGCCGAGCTCTATCCCAGGATCGACCTGGGCGGCTTCCTGGGCTTCATCGCGCTGCGGGGCGCGGACTTCGGCACGGCGGCCAGCCGGGGCTTCAGCGTGGCCGCCGCCGCGGACTGGCCCGCCTTCCACCTGCCCACGGCGCTGGCGCGCAAGCGCGGGGCGGCCGCGCGCCTGCAGGGCGAGGCGGCGCGCTACGAACAGGTGGTGCTGCGCGCGGTGCAGGAGCTGGAGTCGGCGTTGACGGAATATGGACAGACCCAGCAGCGCCTGGGCAACCTGGTCCAGGCCGCCGGGCACAGCGGGCGGGCCGCCGCCCTGGCCACGCTGCGTTACCGGGAAGGAAGCGCGCCGTATTTGACCGTGCTGGACGCGCAGCGTACGCTTTTGCGCGCCCAGGACGCGGTGGCGGTTGCCGAGACCGAGTCCTACACCCGCCTGATCGCGCTGTACAAGGCGCTGGGCGGGGGCTGGGAGGCGCCGCCGGCCGCCGCGGGCGAATCCCAGGCTGAAATCCGGACCGAAACCCGGACCGAAACCCGGGCCGCGGCCGGCGGGCCGCCTGGCGCCGGCTGACCGGCGGGTCCGTCCGTGGCACCATAGGAACTTCTTACCGAGCACCGTCATCGTCATGTCCGACAATCTGTCCCAACCCGTTGCTGCGGCGCCGCACCAGCCCGCCGACCGCGTGCTGATGACGCTGAAGACGCGCGGGCCGCAATCCATCGCGGTCATCGCGCGGGCCATGGACGTGACGGCCGAGGCCGTGCGCCAGCAGATGACGCGGCTGCACACTGAGGGGCTGGTCGATTTCGAAAGCCACAGCGCCGGGCGCGGCCGGCCCACCCAGATCTGGCGCCTGACCGACGCGGGGCATGGCCGCTTTCCGGACACCCATGCCGAAATGACGGTGCAGATGCTGGGCGCCGTGCGCCAGGTGTTTGGCGACGAGGGCATCGACAGGCTGATCCAGGTGCGAGAAGGCGCGATGCTCAACAGCTACGAGCAGGCCATGGCGGGCGCCAGCAGCCTTGAGGGGCGGCTCGAGCGGCTGGTGGACGTGCGCTGCGCGGAAGGCTACATGGCCGAATTGCGCCAGGACGGCGCCGATTTCGTCTTCATCGAGAACCACTGTCCCATCTGTTCGGCCGCGAAAGCCTGCATGGGCTTTTGCCGCAGCGAACTCGAACTGTTCCGCAAGGTCCTGGGCCCGCAGACGCGGGTAGAGCGGGAAGAGCACATTCTGGCGGGGGCGCGCCGCTGCGCCTACCGAGTCAGCGAGCGCCCATGACGCTCAAGCAGCTAGAAGCCTTCTACTGGGCCGCCACCTGCGCAAGTTTCGCCGTGGCCGCCGACCGCCTGCACCTGTCCGTTTCGTCGCTGTCCAAGCGCATCTCCGAACTCGAAGAAGCGCTGGGCCAGCCGTTGTTCGACCGCAGCGGCCACAAGGCCGCGCTGACCGACGCGGGCCAGCGCCTGGTGCCGCAGGCCCGCGCGCTGCTCGCCGCCGCCGACCAGGTCCGCGCGTCCATGGCCGAAGCGCCCGGGCTGCGCGGCCGCTGCCGCTTCGGCGTGGGCGAGCTCACCGCGCTGACCTGGCTGCCGCGCCTGATCGGCGTGGTGCGGGCCGCCTATCCCGAACTGGTGCTGGAGCCCTACGTGGATATCGGCCAGGTGCTGGAGCAGCGCGTGGCGGACGGCGAACTGGACTTCGCCGTGATCGCGGGGCGTTCGTCGCGCCCCGGCATCGCCTCCTCGCCCATCGGCGAGGCGCGCTTTTCCTGGGTTGCGGCGCCGTCCGTGCTGTCCGCGGGTGAAACCCGCATGACAATGGCGCTGCTGGCCCGCCTGCCACTGGTCACCCTGCCCGCCGGCGCGGGCACCACGCGCCTTATCGACGACTGGCTGGGCGGACGCGAAGCCGCGGGCGAACGCCTCTGCTGCAACAACTGGGGCGCCATCGCGGGGCTGCTGATCGAAGGCACCGGGGTGGGGCTGCTGCCCAGCCATTGGGCGGACGCGCTTCAGGCCGAAGGCAGCCTGCGCGTGCTGCCGGGCGAACCGGAGCTGGGCGTCTTGCCCTACACCTTCCAGTACCGGCGCGACGACGCGCGGCCGCTGGTCGCCCGGCTGCGCGACGCCGTTGCCGACGCCGCCGATTTTTCGGCGCCTTGCCGGCTGCCCTGACAAGCGCGTCCGCAAGACGGCCATCCCGGGCGTATAGTTGGCGGCGCGACAGCCGCCGGTCTATACAATCGCCGCGCGCCTGGCGCAGAATCCAACAAGAACGTGCGCAGCGGGGGGATGGGCCCGGCGATGCGGCACGGGTCGGGGTCTGTTTCACCTTGCCGGGCGACGCGCCACAGGCGCGGGTAGAAGCAGGCCCACCTGAATCACGGAGATCATTCATGCGTAAACTTTGCCTCGCCATGGCCATGGCGGGAATGCTGGCTTCCGGACTGGCGCAAGCCCAGTCCACCCTGCGTATCGGGCTGCAGGACGACCCGGACGTGCTGGATCCGGCGCGCGCCCGCACCTTTGTCGGCCGTATCGTGTTTGCGTCGCTGTGCGACAAGCTGGTCGACATCACGCCCGACCTGAAGATCGTGCCCCAGCTCGCGCAGTCCTGGACCATCGGCCCGGACAACAAGACCCTGACCTTCAAGCTGCGCACGGATGCCGTGTTCCATGACGGCACCCCCGTCGACGCCGCGGCCGTCAAGGCCAACCTGGACCGCGCCCGCACCCTGCCGGACAGCAACCGCAAGAGCGAGCTGGCCACCGTCGCCAGCGTCGACGCGCCGGACGCCCAGACCGTCGTGCTGAACCTGTCGGAGCCGGACGCCTCGCTGCTGTCGCAGCTGTCCGACCGCGCCGGCATGATGATTTCGCCCGCCAGCTTCGACAAGGATCCCGGCGGCAAGCCCGTGTGCTCGGGCCCGTACCAATTCAAGGAGCGCGTGCAGAACGACCGCATCGTGCTCGAGAAATTCCCCAAGTACTGGGACGCGGCCAACTACCACTTCGACCGCTTGGTCTATACGCCGATTCCGGACAACACCGTGCGCCTGAACAACCTGCGCGCCGGCGACCTGGACATCATCGAGCGCGTGGCGCCCAGCGACGCCAAGGCCGTCAAGGACGATCCCGCCCTGCGCCTGGCCCCGGTGACCGGCCTGGGCTTCCAGTCCATCTCCGTGAATCTGGCCAACGGCGCGCGCGCCGACAATCCGCTGGCCAAGGACAAGCGCGTGCGCCAGGCGCTGGACCTGGCGATCGACCGCGACGTGCTGAACCAGGTGATCGGCGAAGGCATGTTCCAGCCCGCCCACCAGCCGTTCCCGCCGGCCAGCTTTGCGTACAACAAGTCGTTCGACCGCCCGGGCCGCGACCCCAAGAAGGCGCAGGCGCTGCTGAAGGAAGCCGGCTATGACCGCGTGAAGTTCGAAATCACGTTCGGCAACAACACCACCATGCAGCAGGTCTTCGAACTGGTGCAGGCCATGGGCGCCGAAGCCGGTTTCGACATTACCCTGCGTCCGGTCGAATTCGCCTCCCTGCAATCGTCGCTTGCCCGCGGCGACTTCCAGGTCGGGCAGACCGGCTGGTCCGGCCGCGTCGATCCCAGCGGCAACATCCACCAGTACCTCAGCTGCAAGGGCAACCTGAACGACGGCAAGTTCTGCGACGCCGCCGTGGACAAGCTGCTCAACGACGCCCGCGCCGAAGCCGACACCGCCAAGCGCCGCGCCATGTACGACCAGGTGCTGACCGCCATGCAGGACCAGCGTCCCATCGTGTACCTCTTCTACCTGCCGTGGACGTTCGGCGTGCAGAAGAAGGTGGATGGCTTCGTGCCTTACCCGGATGGCCTGATCCGCCTGAAGGGTGTCACTGTCGCGAAGAAGTAGGGCCCACCCCCTACCCGCTGGTAGTAGGGCCCACCCCCTACCCGCTGGCGCGGGCCCCCTCAAGGGGGCGACGCCAGCGGACCGGCGGAGCCGGATCCGCGGCGTCCCCGATGGCGGCGTTTGCTGGTGTCGGGTGTTTCTGATTCCTCAGGTCTCTGACACTCGGACACGCCGCCCTTCCAAGGTGTCTGACACCCAAACGCGCCGTGCTCCGCCTGCCTCGATGCTTCAAGGGTGTCAGACACCCGCAAGAATATAGTTGTCCCCCGGTGTCATACCTCCCAAGAACCAGGACCCACCATGTTTACGACTCGCCCGGAAATCCTCGGCACCTTTGGTGTCGTGACGTCCACCCATTGGCTGGCCAGCGCGGCCGGCATGTCGCTGCTGGAGCGCGGCGGCAATGCGTTCGATGCCTGCGTGGCCTCGGCCTTCGTGCTGCAAGTGGTGGAGCCCCACCTGGTCGGCCCGGCCGGCGAGGTGCCCGCCGTGTTCTACTCTGCGCGCACCGGCAAGGTTGAAGTGCTGTGCGGGCAGGGCACGACGCCTGCCGCCGCCACGCTGGAACGCTATCGCGCCGAAGGCCTCAAGCTCATCCCCGGCAATGGCCTGCTCGCCACCGTGATCCCGGGCGCCTTCGACGCCTGGATGCTGCTGCTGCGCGACCATGGCACGATGCGCGTGCGCGACGTGCTCGAGCCCGCCATCTATTACGCCGAGCACGGCCACGCGCTGATGCCCCGTATCTCCAACACCATCGCCGGCCTGAAGGACTTCTTCGAAACGCACTGGCCCACGACCGCCCAGGTCTACGTGCCGGGCGGCCAGGTGCCGCAGGCGCGCAAGCTGTTCCGTAATCCGGCGCTGGCCCGCACCTGGACGCGGGTGCTCCAACAGGCCGAAAGCGCGGGCGCCGACCGCGAACGCCAGATCGAAGCCGCCCGCGACGCGTTCTATCGCGGCTTCATTGCCGAAGAGATCGACCGCTTCGCCCGCAACACCGACGTCATGGACGAAAGCGGAACAACCCACCGCGGCGTCATCACGGCGGACGACTTGGCCGGCTGGTCCGCCAGCTACGACACGCCGCTGACCTACGATTACCACGGCTACACCGTGGCCAAGGCCGGCGCCTGGAGCCAGGGCCCGGTGTTCCTGCAGACGCTCGCCATCCTGAAGGACATGGACCTGGCCGGCGTGGGCCCGTCCAGCGCCGAGTTCGTCCACCGCGTCACCGAGGCCATGAAACTGGCCTTCGCCGACCGCGAGGCCTACTACGGCGATCCCGCCTTCATCGACGTGCCGCTCGCCCATCTGCTGTCGGACGGCTATAACGCCGAGCGCCGCAAGCTGATCGGCGAGCTCGCGTCCCGGGAGCTGCTGCCCGGCCAGGTGCCTGGCTTCGAGGCCCAAGTGGCGCGCGTCATGGACACGCTCGAACGCCTGTCCCCAGTGACCGCGCCCGGCAGCGCCACCAACGAACCCACGCTTGCCGACATGCGCGCCTCCGCCAAGCGCGGGGACACCACCCATGTGGACGTCATCGACCGCTGGGGCAACATGATCTCGGCCACGCCGTCGGGCGGCTGGTTCCAGTCCTCGCCGGTCATTCCGGAACTGGGCTTCGGGCTGAACACCCGCGCCCAGATGTTCTGGCTGGAAGAGGGCCTGCCGGGCACGCTGGCGCCGGGCAAGCGCCCGCGCACCACGCTGACGCCTTCGCTGGCGCTGCGCGATGGCAAGCCCTACCTGGCCTTCGGCACGCCGGGCGGCGACCAGCAGGAGCAATGGCAGTTGCTGTTCTTCCTGCGCCATGTGCACCATGGCCTGAACCTGCAGGAAGCCATCGACCTGCCCATGTCGCACACCATGCATTTCCCCACGTCCTTCTATCCCCGGGACCGCAAGCCGGGCCACCTGGCGCTCGAGGCCAGCTTTGGCCGCGACGTCATCGACGCCTTGCGCCAGCGCGGGCACGAGATCGAAGAAGTGCCCGAATGGTCGGTGGGCCGCCTGACCGCCGCCTCGCGCGATCCGGACGGGCTGCTGCATGCGGCGGCCACGCCGCGCCTGATGCAGGCCTACGCCATCGGGCGCTGAGCCCCGCGGCGCACGGTCCCGGTCATGCGGGAGCCGTGCGCCGCGCGGCTTCTTGCGGCGTTTTGCCCGCATGGGGTATGTTTGTCGCATGACGCCATCCGAGCAGAGCCCGGCAACAGCGGCTCGATCCCTCACGGGAAAAGAACCCCTCTTCATTGTCCTCAACACAGGGTCGGGGCGCGGCGACGCCCAGGTCCTGCAGGACACCATCCGCCGCATCCTCGACGAGGCCGGCCGGCGTTACGAACTTCTGCCGGTGGACGATCCGTCCCGCCTGACCGACGTCGCCCGCCAGGCCGTCAGGCGCGCGCAGCAGGAGCAGGGCGCAGTCATCGCCGCCGGCGGAGACGGCACGCTCAATGCCGTGGCGGGCACGGTGCTGGGCCAGGGCGTGCCCTTCGGCATCCTCCCGCAAGGCACCTTCAATTACTTCGGCCGCACCTACGGCATTTCCCAGGACACGGAAGTTTCGCTGCGCGGTTTCCTGCAAGGCAGCCTGCGGCCCGTGCAGGTCGGCATGCTTAATGGCCGGCTGTTCCTGGTCAACGCCAGCCTCGGGCTCTATCCGCAACTGCTCGAAGATCGCGAGGCCTACAAGCAGCGGTTCGGCCGCAAGCGCTGGGTGGCCCTGTGGTCGGGGCTGGTCACGTTGCTGCGCGAGCCGCGTCACCTCGGCTTGCAGCTCGAATTCGAAGGGCAGGCGCGCAGCCTGCGTTCGCCGACACTGGTGGTGGGCAACAACAAGCTCCAGCTCGAGCACATCGGCATCGACTCCCAGGAACTCGACCGCAACCGCCTCGTCGCCATGGCGGCGCGGCCCGTCGGCACCCTGGCGCTGTATGGCCTGCTGGTGCGCGGACTGCTCAGCCGCCTGGGCGACGCCGAACACGTCGTCAGTTTCGCCTTCGACCGGCTGACGGTGCGCGTGCGCGGCCGCCGTCGCGTCAAGGTGGCGATGGATGGCGAGATCTCCTGGATGGACACGCCGCTTGAATTCAAGGTGGCGCAAGAGCGCCTGCCGCTTGTGGTGCCCTCGGACTCCCAATATCTGGACCGCTCATGACGCGGATCCTCCATATATCCGATACCCATTTCGGCACCGAACGCAAGGCGGTGGTCGAGGCCGTGCTGGACCTGGCCCGCTCCTTGGCGCCGGACCTGGTCGTCCTCAGCGGCGACATCACGCAGCGGGCCCGGCGCGGCCAGTTCGCCGCCGCCCGCCGCTTCATCGAACGCCTGTCGCTGCCGGTGCTGGCGGTGCCCGGCAATCACGACATTCCCCTGTTCAACGTGTTCGCGCGGGCGCTGAACCCTTACGGCAACTACAAGCGGGCGCTGGGTCCCATCCTGGAGCCTGTCTTCGAAAACGACGGCGTGCTGGCGATCGGCGTGAACACCACGCGTCCCAGGCGGCGCAAGGACGGCGAGATCTCCGACTCGCAGATCGCCCGCGTCGCCCAGCGCCTGCGCCAGGCGCGGCCAGGCCAGTTGCGGATCGTGGTGGCGCACCATCCGGTGCGCGCCAAGGTGGAGTCGGACCTCTCCAATCTGTTGATCGGCAGGGAGCGCGCGCTTGCGGCCTGGGCAGAAGCGGGAGTCGACCTTGTCCTGGGCGGTCACATACACTTGCCCTACGTGCTGCCCCTGGCATCCGCGTCGGGACCCGCCGGCTGGATCGTCCAGGCCGGAACGGCCTGCTCGCACCGCGTGCGGGGCAGCGTGCCCAATTCGCTCGGCGTGATCACCCGGCAGGAGCAGGATGGCGCCGTGGTGTGCCATGTCGAGCGTTGGGACTACGCCGCCGGGACGCACGCGTTTGCCCCCGTCGACCGGACCCTGATCACCCGATAGATAGCGTTTGGCGCGGCGCCGCCGCGCGTTTTTCTTCTTGATGGCGCATTCATGACCGACATCTATGCGGCATGGGCCGCTGCCCATGCCATGCAACTGTTCATTGTCCTGCCGCTCCTGTCGGGCGCGGCGGCGCTGCTGTTCATGCACTGCTATCGCCGGCTGTCCGGGGGCGGCCGAGCCGTGCTGTTCGGCTCGACCATCGGCGTTTCCCTGGCAATCTTCCTGCTGCTGGCCCTGGCGGTCGAGCGCCGCGGCCACGTGGTGGCGTTTGACGAGGCGCTGGCCAACGCGCTGAGCATGTCGATGTCGACCTCGATGCTGTGGCTGCTTTCCTGGTTCACCTACCTGGGCGACCGCACGCTCCTCACGGTGATCGGCGTGCTGATGACCGCCGGCCTGCTCTGGCGCCGCCTGTGGGGGCTGGCGCTGTTCTGCGCCGTCGCGACCGGCCTGGGCGGCGCGCTCAATTGGCTGCTCAAGCACACCTTCGAACGTGTTCGGCCCGTACATGACCACGGCTATTCCGCAGCGACCGGCTGGAGCTTTCCCAGCGGCCACTCGTCGGCCTCCATGGCCGTCTACGGCACGGCCTGCTACCTGCTGTGGCGCCTGGCGCCGCCGGCCTGGCGCATGCCTTGCGTGGCGCTCATGGCCGCGCTCATCATGGCGATCGGCCTGAGCCGAATCCTGCTGCAGGTGCATTTTGCCAGCGACGTGGCGGCCGGACTGGCGGTCAGCCTGGGCTGGCTGGCGATCTGCATCGCGGCGGTCGAGCGCCTGCGCCTGTCAGACGGCGGCGTTCAGCGCGCCCAGTAGGCGGGCCTCGGGAGCGTCGGCGCCGGCCCGGGGCAAGGGCGCGCAGGTGTAGCGCCCGCCGGCGCTGACGATGGCCCGTCCCAGGCGCTGCGCCTGTTCGGCGGGCGGCGGAGCCAGGTCGACCACCAGCTTTCCGGCGATCGGGGCCGTGACCTGGCCGTCGCTGAATCGCTCCAGCGTGCGGTCGATCTCGCGTTCGCGGGGCAGGGCCAGCACGATCATGTCCGATTCCGCCAGCGCTTCGCGCGCCGACGTGGCCAGCGTGGCGCTGCCCCGGAAGTCCTCGCAGCGCGCCGCCTCGATGTCGTAGAGAGTCAGCGCGATGTCCGGCTCGGCCGCCAGCAGGCGCCGGGCGGCCCGCGTGCCGACGCTGCCCATGCCGACGATGCTGACGCGCAGGCTCATGGCTTGGGCACGGACCACGTGCTCACGATATGGGCCAGCGGCTCGTCCGAGCCTTCGCCGGTCAAGGTGACCTCGCCGGCGGACAGGCGGCCCACTTTCAGCAGGCGGGCGTGGGCGTGGATGGCGCCGGCAGGGCTCTTGCGCAGGAAATTGATGGTCAGGCTGGCGGTGACCGCGTGCGCCTGGCCGGTGGCGCCCACCACCGCCGCATACATGGCCAGGTCCGCAAGCCCCATCAGCATCGGGCCGGCGACGATGCCGCCAAGGCGCTGGTGCATGTCGCGAGCGGGCAGCACCGCGTGCGCCGTGCCCCGGCCGATATGCAGCACATCTATGCCCAGCAGCAGCGAGAACGGATGCTGGTCGGCCAGCAGGATGTGAAAGTCGGCCAGGCTGATCAGGGGTTCGCCGGAGGCGGCGGCAAGCGTGGTCGTGGTCATCGTTGCTCCAGGGCGTGGCAATAGTTGTCCAGCAGCGCTTCGGCCTGCTGGCCCAGCGACTTGAGGCGGCGGGTATGTTGCAGCAGCAGCAGGCCCATCAGATACGTAAAGACATTCATCTGCTCAGCCTCGACCACGGCGGCGTCCCAGGCCTTTGTCCGCGCCAGCGCGTGGCCGATGAGGTCGATGCATTGCCGCAGGCGGGTGTTGAGTTTTTCATCCATGTCGCGCCCCAGGCCGCGCGGCCCCAGTCCCTGGAACAGATACATGCCCAGCGAGAAGTCCGTGCGCCGTTCGGCGTAGTACCCGAAGAAGGCGCGGATGGCGTCGCGCGCGGCCGATTCCGCGGCGCCGGAATTGGCCGCCTGCTCCAGGTGCGCGTGCAGCCGCTGCAGCGATTCGTCCAGCAGCGCGCCATAAAGCGTTTCCTTGCCCGCGAACCAGGGATAGATAGCGCCCGTCGTGCAGCCGGCTTCCTTGGCGATCGCCCGGACGGTGGTCTTTTCCAGGCCATCGCGCTCGAAGACGCGCTGGGCAGCGTCAAGAATGATCTGCCGGCGCAGGGCACTGAGGCGTTCGTTACGGTCGGCGCGGGGGGAGGGGGGAGCCATGGTGGATTCCAGGCGACGCGATGCGTTAGATCATATCGACGATTTTTATTAATAACAATGTTATTTGGCGCGATTGTGTATACGATGATCTTCAAGCTTCAAGCAGTTGCGGGCGGCTCCGTTTGCCGTCGGATCGGGGTGGGGTCATCCCCCCAAACTGGGTTGAAGCGTTGTATTCCAAATTGCCTAAATAATTAGGGGCAGGGCTGAAAGTCGCGTGGTTGCGTGCTCGGGCTTGTTGCTAAGGGAAAGCCCTAGCCTTGATGGCGATGCAGTGGCGGGATGTTGCAAGTTCCCAACAAGGCTGTCGCAAACCTGCACTTTTCTGATGCCGACCGTAGCCAGTCCCCCCGATTTTTGATGCAATAGCGTCAACTTCCCTTCGCGGAGTTAGGGGGGCGGCAGGCTGGTTTGCTGGATTGCTGCTCTTGTCACTCAAATCAACGGAGATTTCTTAAATGAAAAAGACTCTGCTCGCTGCCGCCCTGCTCGCCGGTTTCGCCGGTGTCGCCCAGGCAGAAACGTCTGTCACCCTGTACGGCATCATCGACACGGGCCTCGGCTACAACAAGATCAGCGGTGGTCCCGATGCCATGAACGGCAGCCGTTTCGGCATGATCAACGGCGTCCAAAACGGTTCGCGCTGGGGTCTGCGTGGTTCGGAAGACCTGGGTGACGGCCTGCGCGCTGTTTTCACGCTGGAATCCGGCTTTGATTCGGGCAACGGCAAGTCGGCTCAAGGTGGCCGCCTGTTCGGTCGTCAAGCCACCGTCGGTCTGGCCAGCGACAGCTGGGGTCAACTGGACTTCGGTCGCCAAACCAACATCGCGTCGAAGTACTTCGGCTCGATCGACCCGTTCGGCGCTGGCTTCGGTCAAGCTAACATCGGCGTTTCGATGAGCGCTGCCAACACGCAACGCTACGACAACATGGTCATGTATCAGACCCCGTCGTTCAGCGGCTTCCAGTTCGGCGTTGGCTACTCGTTCAATGCTGACGACAACAACACGGCCCAAACCGGCTGGAGGACTGCGGACAACACCCGCGCCATCACCACCGGTCTGCGCTACGTCAACGGCCCGCTGAACATCGCGCTGTCGTACGACCAACTGAACGCTTCGAACAAGCTGGCTACCGAGTTCACCGACGCCACCCCGCGTATGTACGCGATCGGCGCTTCGTATGACTTCGAAGTCGTGAAGCTGGCTCTGGCCTACGCTCGCACGACCGACGGCTGGTTCGCTGGTCAAGGCGTCAACCACGGCACGGGCTCCCTGAGCATCGGCACCAACATCTTCGCTGATGGCTTCAAGGCCAACTCGTACATGGTCGGCCTGTCGGCCCCGATCGGCGGCGCAAGCAAGCTGTTCGGTTCGTGGCAAATGGTTGACCCCAGCAACGACCGTATCAACGGTGCTGAGACGATGAACGTCTTCTCGCTGGGCTACACCTACGACCTGTCCAAGCGCACCAACCTGTACGCCTACGGTTCGTACGCCAAGAACTACGCCTTCGTGGACGACATCAAGTCGACCGCCGTCGGCGTCGGTATCCGCCACCGCTTCTAATCCAACGCAGGGCGCAAGCCCTGTCTGGATTCAAAGCGAAAGCGCGCGAACGGGCTTCGGCCCGTTCGCATAAACCACCCTTTCGGGTGGTTTTTTTTCGCGTTCCGGGTTGGTTTTCAACCTGTTGTGTGCGCGTGCCGGCGGCTTCCTGTAAGCTACACGGGCGTCATCGAAAACTGCGATTGTTCCATTTGAGGAATGCAGTCTTTCACCTGTTGTTCAAGCTACAGAGTTCAGCCGGAAGTAACCGCGCGAATGCTACAATCCTAAGGTTTGCGCATTTGACGGACGCCTGAATGAACCTGCAACAGTATTTTCCCGTCCTGCTGTTTATCGTAGTGGCCACCCTTATCGGGTTCGCGCTTCTAACGGCCGGCTCCCTCCTTGGCCCGCGGCGTCCTTACGCTGAGAAGCTGTCGCCGTACGAGTGCGGCTTCGAAGCCTTCGAAGACGCTCGCATGAAGTTTGACGTGCGCTACTACCTGGTGGCGATCCTGTTCATTCTTTTCGACCTGGAAATCGCGTTCCTGTTCCCGTGGGCCATCGCCCAGGGTACGGTCGGACTCGTCGGTTTCTGGACGGTCATGGTTTTCCTCGCCGTGTTGACCGTCGGCTTCATCTACGAATGGAAAAAGGGCGCGCTGGACTGGGAATAACCCGCCGGGTTTTTTCACAGCACGCTATCAGAGACGAATATGGCTATAGACGGCATTCTCAAGCAAGGGTTCATCACAACCAGCGCCGACAAGTTCCTGAACTGGGCGAAAACCGGCTCCATGTGGCCCATGACCTTCGGTCTGGCCTGTTGCGCGGTTGAGATGATGCACGCGGGCGCGGCCCGCTACGACCTGGACCAGTTCGGCATCATCTTCCGGCCCAGTCCGCGCCAGTCCGATCTGATGATCGTCGCGGGCACGTTGTGCAACAAGATGGCGCCGGCGCTGCGCAAGGTCTACGACCAGATGCCCGAGCCGCGCTGGGTGGTTTCCATGGGCTCCTGTGCCAATGGCGGCGGCTACTACCACTACTCGTATTCGGTGGTCCGTGGCTGCGATCGCATCGTACCGGTAGACGTCTACGTGCCGGGCTGCCCGCCCACGGCCGAGGCGCTGGTCTACGGCTTGCTGCAAATGCAGAACAAGATCCGTCTGACCAACACGATTGCGCGCTGATGCTTTGCCCGGTTTGACGGCAGGCTCCGCCGCCGCAAGCCAGACGAAACCAGCGTATCGGTTCACCTAAGCGTACAAGATGATGACCAGGCTCGAATCCCTGAAAAACAATTTGCAGACCACCCTCGGCGCGGATATCGCGCTGACCGAGGCGCTGGGCGAGCTCACGCTCGAAGTGCCCGCAGAACAGTGGTTCTCGGTCTGCAACAAGCTGCGCACCGAAGCCGGCCTGCGCTTTGAAACCTGTATCGACCTTTGCGGCGTCGACTACCTGACCTGGGGCAACGGCACGCGCCAGCTGCCCGAGGAATCGAACGCCCGCATTCACCGCTCGCGCTATGCGGTGGTCGCGCATCTGCTCTCCATCGAGAACAACTGGCGCCTGCGCGTGCGCACCTGGGCCGCCGACGACGAATTCCCCATCGTGGCCTCGCTGATGGAATGCTGGCCGGCCGTGGGCTGGTTCGAGCGCGAAGCCTTCGACCTGTACGGCATCGTCTTCGAAGGTCACCCCGACCTGCGCCGCATCCTCACCGACTACGGCTTCATCGGGCATCCGTTCCGCAAGGACTTCCCGCTGTCGGGCACCGTCGAAATGCGCTACGACCCCGAGCAACGGCGCGTCATTTACCAGCCGGTCACGATTGATCCGCGCGAGATCACCCCGCGCGTGGTGCGCGAAGACACCTACGGCATGGGGCGTTGAATCATGGCAGACATCAAGAACTACACACTGAACTTCGGTCCCCAACACCCGGCCGCGCACGGCGTGCTGCGCCTGGTGCTGGAGCTTGACGGCGAAGTTATCCAGCGCGCCGATCCGCACATCGGCCTGCTGCACCGCGCCACCGAAAAGCTGGCCGAGCACAAGACCTACATCCAGGCGCTGCCCTACATGGACCGCCTGGACTACGTGTCCATGATGTGCAACGAGCACGCCTACGTCATGGCCATCGAAAAGCTGCTGGGCGTCGAAGCCCCGCTGCGCGCGCAGTACATCCGCGTGATGTTCGACGAGATCACCCGTCTCCTGAACCACCTGATGTCGCTGGGTTCGCACGCGCTGGACGTGGGCGCCATGGCGGTGTTCCTGTACGCCTTCCGCGAACGCGAAGACCTGATGGACTGCTACGAAGCCGTCTCGGGCGCGCGCATGCACGCGGCCTACTATCGTCCGGGCGGCGTCTACCGCGACCTGCCGGATTCGATGCCGCAGTACGGCGACTCCAGCAAGTTCCGCGGCGACAAGGAAATGCGCGTCATGAACGATGCGCGTTCGGGCTCGCTGCTGGACTTCATCGAAGACTTCACCAACCGCTTCCCGGGCTGCGTCGACGAGTACGAAACCCTGCTCACCGACAACCGCATCTGGAAGCAGCGTCTGGTCGGCATCGGCGTGGTCGATCCCGATCGCGCCAAGGCGCTGGGCTTCACCGGCCCCATGCTGCGCGGTTCGGGCGTCGCCTGGGACCTGCGCAAGACGCAGCCCTACGAAGTCTACGATCTGCTCGATTTCGACATCCCCGTGGGTGTCAACGGCGATTGCTACGACCGCTATCTAGTCCGTATCGCCGAGATGCGCGAGAGCAACCGCATCATCCGCCAGTGCGTGGAGTGGCTGCGCAACAACCCCGGCCCGGTCATGATCGAGAACCACAAGATCGCCCCGCCGTCGCGCACCGCCATGAAGACCAACATGGAAGAGCTGATCCACCACTTCAAGCTCTTCACCGAAGGCTTCCACGTGCCCCCGGGCGAGGCTTACGCCTCGGTCGAGCATCCGAAGGGCGAATTCGGCATCTACCTGGTGTCCGACGGCGCCAACAAGCCCTACCGCCTGAAGATTCGGGCCCCCGGCTTTGTCCACCTGCAATCGCTGGATGAAATGTCGCGCGGTCACATGATCGCCGACGCCGTCACCATCATTGGTACGCAGGACATCGTTTTCGGCGAAATCGATCGCTGATCCGCCCAGACAGTCACGAGCACGCCCGCATAACCCGGATTCAAACTATGCTGCTTTCCGAACAGGCCTACCAGAAAATCGACCGTGAACTCGCGAAGTTCCCGGGCGACCAGCGGCAGTCCGCCATCATGGCCTCGCTTGCCATCGCGCAAGAAGAGAAGGGCTGGTTGGCTACCGAAGTCATCGAAGATGTGGCCAACTACATTGGCGTTCCGCCCATCGCGGTCCAGGAAGTCGCCACCTTCTACAACATGTTCGACGTCAAGCCCGTCGGCAAGAACAAGATCGCCGTCTGCACGAACCTGCCCTGTGCCTTGCGCGACGGCGACCGTGCCGGCGAATACCTCAAGCGCAAGCTGGGCGTCGATTACCGCCAGACCACCGAAGACGGCCAGTTCACGCTGGTCGAAGGCGAGTGCATGGGCGCTTGCGGCGATTCCCCCGTCCTGATCGTGAACAACAAGCATATGTGCGTGCGCATGACCGACGAGAAGCTGGACGCGCTGGTCGCGGCCCTCAAGGTTCAAGGAGAGTCGGAATGAACGCGCCCGACCTGTACAAGCAGTTCGCCCAGGGGCTGGATCCCAACCCCCTGAACGATCTGTCCAACTCGATGTGCCTGCACGGCCGGCACATCCAGCCGCAGATCATGGCCGACGTCGACGGCGCCAACTGGCGCCTGGCGGAATACGTCAAGCGCGGCGGCTACGAAGCCCTGAAGAAGATCCTCACCACCGGCATGAAGCCGGAAGACGTGATCGCCGAAGTCAAGGCGTCGGGCCTGCGCGGCCGTGGCGGCGCGGGCTTCCCGACCGGCCTGAAGTGGAGCTTCATGCCGCGCGCCTTCCCCGGCCAGAAGTACCTGGTCTGCAACTCCGACGAAGGCGAGCCCGGCACGTTCAAGGACCGCGACATCCTGCGCTTCAATCCGCACATCGTGATTGAAGGCATGGCCATCGCGGCCTACGCCATGGGCATCAGCGTCGGCTACAACTACATCCACGGCGAAATCTTCGAAGTCTACGAGCGCTTCGAGGAAGCCCTGGAAGAGGCGCGCGCCGCCGGTTTCCTGGGCGACCGGATCTTCGGTTCGGACTTCAGCTTCCAGCTGCATGCGTTCCACGGCTACGGCGCCTACATCTGCGGCGAAGAAACCGCGCTGCTGGAATCGCTGGAAGGCAAGAAAGGCCAGCCGCGCTTCAAGCCGCCGTTCCCGGCCAGCTTCGGCCTGTACGGCAAGCCCACCACGATCAACAACACCGAGACGTTCGCGGCGGTGCCGTGGATCATCCGCAACGGCGGCCAGGCCTACCTGGAAGTCGGCAAGCCGAACAACGGCGGCACCAAGCTGTTCTCGATCACCGGCGACGTCGAACGTCCCGGCAACTACGAGATCCCGCTCGGCACGCCGTTCTCGACCCTGCTGGAACTGGCGGGCGGCATGCGCGGCGGCAAGAAGCTCAAGGCCGTGATCCCCGGCGGCTCGAGCGCCCCGGTCCTGCCCGCCGACATCATGATGGCGTGCACGATGGACTATGACTCCATCGCCAAGGCCGGCTCGATGCTCGGCTCCGGCGCCGTGATCGTCATGGACGAGACGCGCTGCATGGTGAAGTCGCTGCTCCGTCTGTCGTACTTCTATTTCGAGGAAAGCTGCGGCCAGTGCACGCCGTGCCGCGAAGGCACCGGCTGGCTCTACCGCATGGTGCACCGCATTGAAAACGGTCATGGCCGTCCGGAAGATCTGGAACTGCTGGACAACGTGGCTGCGAACATCATGGGCCGCACCATCTGCGCCCTCGGCGACGCCGCCGCCATGCCCGTCCGTGGCTTCCTCAAGCATTTTCGCGACGAATTCGCGCACCACATCGAGCACAAGTCTTGTGTGGTCCCGCAATATCTGTAGGTCTCAGGAACAGCAATGGTTGAACTAACCGTCGACGGCAACAAGGTCGAAGTGCCCGAAGGCAGCATGGTCATGCATGCCGCTCAGAAAGTCGGGCTTTACGTGCCGCATTTCTGCTACCACAAGAAACTGTCCATCGCGGCCAACTGCCGGATGTGCCTGGTTGAAGTGGAAAAGGCGCCCAAGGCGCTGCCCGCCTGCGCCACGCCCGTGACCAACGGCATGGTCGTCCACACCTGCTCTGAGAAGGCTCGCGCCGCTCAGAAGTCGGTGATGGAATTCTTGCTCATCAATCACCCGCTCGACTGCCCGATCTGCGATCAGGGCGGCGAATGCCAGCTGCAGGATCTGGCCGTGGGCTACGGCGGCTCCTCCTCGCGTTACCAAGAGGAAAAGCGCGTCGTCTTCCACAAGGACCTCGGTCCGCTGGTTTCCGCCGAGGAAATGAGCCGCTGCATCCACTGCACCCGCTGCGTGCGCTTCGGCCAGGAAATTGCCGGCGTCATGGAACTGGGCATGCTGGGCCGCGGCGAGCACTCCGAGATCACCACCTTCGTGGGCCGCTCGATCGAGTCCGAACTGTCGGGCAACATGATCGACATCTGTCCGGTGGGCGCGCTGACCTCCAAGCCCTTCCGCTACAGCGCACGCACCTGGGAACTGGCTCGCCGCCGTTCGGTCAGCCCGCACGACAGCCTGGGCGCCAATCTGGTGGTCCAGGTCAAGGGCGACCGCGTGATGCGCGTGGTTCCGTTCGAAGACGACGCCGTCAACGAATGCTGGATCAGCGACCGCGACCGCTTCTCGTATGAAGGCCTGAACAGCGACGACCGCCTGTCCGCCCCGATGATCAAGGGCGCCGACGGCAAGTGGCAGGAAGCCTCGTGGGCCGATGCCCTGCAGGCTGTCGCCCAGGGCCTGTCGCGTGTGCGCGACAGCTTCGGCGCCGGCCAGATCGGCGCGCTGGCCTCCGAATACGCCACCACCGAAGAATACGCGCTGCTGGGCCGCCTGGTCCGCGCGCTGGGTTCCGAGAACATCGACTTCCGCCTGCGCCAGACCGACCCGGCCTTCGACGCCGCGCTGGCTGGTGCGCCGTGGCTGGGCATGCCCATCGCCGAACTCGACAACCTGGACCGCGTCCTGGTCGTCGGCTCGTTCCTGCGCAAGGACCACCCGCTGATGGCCCAGCGCCTGCGCCAGGCCGCCAAGCGCGGCACGCAGATCCTGATGGTCGACAGCGCCGCCGACGATCCCCTGATGCCCGTGACCGCGCGCATCACCGTGGCGCCTTCCGAACTGGCGCGCGCGCTGGCGGAAGTGGCCGTCGCCCTGGCGCAAGCCAAGGAACAGGCCGTGCCGGCTGAATTCGCCTCGGTCGTCCCGGGCGAGAACGCGAAGCTCATCGCCGCCAGCCTGGCGTCGGGCGCCAACACCGCCGTGCTGATGGGCAACCTGGCCGTCGCCAGCGCCCAGGCCTCCACGCTGGCCGCCAACGGCAGCAAAGTGGCCGACCTGGCCGGTGGCAAGTTCGGCTTCCTGACCTCCGGCGGCAACACCGTCGGCGGTTACCTGGCCGGCGCCATTCCGGGCAAGGGCGGCAAGTCCGCCGCCGCGATGCTGGCCGAGCCGCTCAAGGCCTATGTGGTCCTGCACGCCGAGCCGCTGCTGGATGCCGACAATGGCCAGCAAGCCATCGCCGCGCTGCGCGGCGCGCAGTTCGCCGTGGCGCTCACGCCTTACCGCTCGGCCGCGGCCGAATGGGCCGACGTGATGCTGCCGGTGTCGCCGTTCACCGAAACCTCGGGCACCTTCGTCAACGCGCAAGGCCTGGCCCAAAGCTTCAAGGGCACGGTCACGCCGTTCGGCCAGACCCGTCCGGGCTGGAAGGTCCTGCGCGTGCTGGGCAATGTCCTGCACCTGGCCGGCTTCGACGACGAAACCTCCGAGTCCGTGCGCGACGCCGTGCTGGCCGGCGGCATCGAAGGCCGTCTGTCCAACGACGTCAAGGCCCCGCTGGGCCTGGGCCAGGCCGCTGCCGGTCTGGAACGCGTCGCCGACGTGCCGATCTACCGCACGGACGCCATGGTGCGCCGTTCGGAACCGCTGCAGGCCTCGCCGGCTTCGAAGAAGCCCGCCGCCGCCATGAACGGCCGCACGCTCACCAGCCTTGGCCTGACGGCCGGCGTCAAGGTGCGCGTGTCGGGCGGGCAGGGCGCCGTCGAACTCGAAACCGTGCAGGATGATGCCGTGGCCGATCGCGCCGTGCGTATTTCCGCAGCCTTTGAAACTACCGCTGCCCTGGGCGGCGCATTCGGTCAAATCAGCGTGGAGCGTGCCTGATGGAATGGCTCAATGTTCTTGAAAGCCACGGTCAGGCATTGCTGGGCCCGACGGTCTGGATGGTCCTCTGGACCCTCGTCAAGATCGTGGTCATCGCCGTGCCCATCATCCTGTGCGTGGCGTACCTGACGTACTGGGAGCGCAAGATGATCGGCGCCATGCACGTGCGCATGGGCCCGAACCGCGTCGGTTTCAAGGGGCTGCTGCAGCCGTTTGCCGACGTGTTCAAGCTTCTTACCAAGGAAGTCGTCGTCCCCAGCCAGGCCAACAAGGTGCTGTTCGTCGTGGCCCCGGTGGTCACGCTGATGCCCGCGCTGGCCGCCTGGGCGGTCGTGCCGTTCGGTCCGGACGTCGTGCTGGCCAACGTCAACGCCGGCCTGCTGTACATCATGGCCATCACGTCCATCGGCGTGTACGGCGTGATCGTCGCCGGCTGGGCGTCGAACTCCAAGTACGCGTTCCTGGGCGCGCTGCGCGCCTCGGCCCAGATGCTGTCGTATGAACTGGCCATCGGCTTCGTGCTGGTGACGGTGCTGCTGGTGTCGGGCAGCCTGAACATGTCCGAAATCGTGAACGTGCAGAACCGCGGCTGGTTCGCCGACAAGGGCCTGACGTTCATGTCCTGGAACTGGCTGCCGCTGCTGCCGCTGTTCGTGATCTACGTGATCTCGGCCGTTGCCGAAACCAACCGCCACCCGTTCGACGTGGTCGAAGGCGAATCGGAAATCGTGGCCGGCCACATGGTCGAATACTCGGGCATGGCGTTCGCGCTGTTCTTCCTGGGCGAATACGCCAACATGATCCTGCTGTCCTGCATGGCCTCGATCATGTTCCTGGGCGGCTGGGCTTCCCCGATTGATATCGCGCCGCTGACCTGGATTCCGGGTTGGATCTGGCTGGGTCTCAAGACGTTCGTCGTGGTCTCGTTGTTTGTGTGGTTCCGGGCTTCGTTCCCGCGCTACCGCTACGACCAGATCATGCGCTTGGGTTGGAAAATCTTCATCCCGCTGACTGGCGTTTGGCTGGTCGTGGTGGCGATCTGGATGCAGACGCCCTGGAACATTTGGCGCTAAGCCGCCAAGCAGAGGCAGGATATGGAAGCGATCAAGGATTTCTTCGGCAGTCTGATGCTGACCGAATTGCTCAAGGGCATGCGCCTGACGGGCAAGTATTTCTTCAAGCGCAAGGTCACCTTGCGCTACCCCCAGGAAAAGACCCCTGCGTCGCCGCGTTTCCGCGGCCTGCACGCGCTGCGCCGCTACCCCAACGGGGAAGAGCGCTGCATCGCGTGCAAGCTGTGCGAAGCCGTGTGCCCGGCGCTGGCGATCACGATCGAGTCGGACCAGCGCGACGACGGCACCCGCCGCACCACGCGCTACGACATCGACCTGACCAAGTGCATTTTCTGCGGCTTCTGTGAGGAAAGCTGCCCCGTGGATTCCATCGTGGAAACGCACATCCACGAATACCACGGCGAAAAGCGCGGCGACCTGTATTTCACCAAAGACATGCTGCTCGCCGTGGGCGACCGCTACGAAGCCGACATCGCCCGCCGCCGGGCCGAAGACGCTCCCTACCGCTGAAGCCCAGGGTCTGATCCATGACTTTTACCACTGTCCTTTTCTACATACTGGCCGCCGTGCTGGTGATCGCGGCCTTCCGCGTGATCACCGCGCGCAGCGCGGTCACCGCAGTCCTGCACCTGATCCTGGCCTTCGCCAACGCGGCCATGCTGTGGATGCTGCTGGGCGCCGAATTCCTGGCGCTGCTGCTGGTGTTGGTGTACGTGGGCGCCGTGATGGTGCTCTTCCTCTTCGTCGTGATGATGCTGGACATCCGCATGGATACCCTGCGGCAAGGCATGAAGACCTACCTGCCCCTGGGCCTGGTGATCGGTCTGGTGCTGGTGCTGGAAGTGTCCTTCGTGCTGGGCTCCATCTGGTATGGCTCGGGTCCGCAGGCGCAACTCCCCAGCGACTACAACAACGCCCGCGCGCTGGGCGAGGCGATGTACACGCAGTACATCTACGCCGTTGAAGTCGGCGCCGCGCTGCTGCTGGTCGGCATGGTCGCCGCGATCGCGCTGACCCTGCGCCGCCGCCGCGACGTGAAGTACAACGACCCGGTCGCCGCTGTCCGCGTGCGCTCGAAGGACCGCTTCCGCATGGTGAACATGCCCGCCCAGAGCGAGCGTGCCCAGGCCAAGCGTGACGCTTCGAACGGCGTTGCCGCGCCCCAAGGAGAAAAAGAATGACGCTGACGCTGGCCCACTATCTGATCCTCGGGGCGATCCTGTTCGCCATCGGGATCTTCGGCATCTTCCTGAACCGCCGCAACCTGATCATTCTCCTGATGTCCATCGAGCTCGTGCTCCTGGCCGTCAACATGAACTTCGTGGCGTTCTCCAGCTGGTTCGGCGACACCGCCGGCCAGGTGTTCGTGTTCTTCATCCTGACCGTGGCCGCCGCCGAAGCGGCGATCGGCCTGGCCATCCTGGTGCTGCTGTTCCGCAACCTGAACACGATCAACGTTGACGAACTCGATCGCCTGAAGGGCTGACGGGGTATTGGAAGAAAATGTCTAGCTCACCCAATCTCTACCTGCTCATCGCGCTGGCACCGCTGGCCGGAGCAATTCTCGCGGGCCTTTTCGGCACCGGGTTCCTTGGCCGGCCCATCGGCCGCCGCGCGTCGCACCTCATCACCATTCTTGGTGTGCTCATCTCCACCATCGGTTCGGTGGTGGTGCTGGGCGACGTGCTCAACGGTCTGCGCTTTGACGGCGCGGTCTACACCTGGAGCCTGATCGGCCAGACGAAGCTGGAAATCGGCTTCCTGATTGATCCGCTGTCGGCCATGATGATGGTCGTCGTGACCTTCGTGTCGCTGATGGTGCACATCTACACCATCGGCTACATGTCCGATGATCCCGGCTACCAGCGCTTCTTCTCGTACATCTCGCTGTTCACGTTCTCCATGCTGATGCTGGTGATGTCGAACAACATGGTGCAGCTGTTCTTCGGCTGGGAAGCGGTGGGCCTGGTGTCGTACCTGCTGATCGGCTTCTGGTACACCCGCCCGACGGCGATCTTCGCCAACATGAAGGCCTTCCTGATCAACCGCGTGGGCGACTTCGGTTTCGTCCTGGGCATCGGCCTGCTGTTCGCCTATGCCGGCACGATGCACTACGGTGAAGTCTTCGCCCAGGCCGACAAGCTGGCCGCGATGACGCTGCCCGGTTCGGACTGGATGCTGCTGACGGTCGCATGTATCTGCCTGTTCATCGGCGCCATGGGTAAATCGGCCCAGGTTCCGCTGCACGCCTGGCTGCCCGACTCGATGGAAGGCCCCACCCCGATCTCCGCGCTGATCCACGCCGCCACCATGGTGACGGCCGGCATCTTCATGGTTGCGCGCTTCTCGCCCCTGTTCGAACTGTCGGACACGGCGCTGTCGTTCATCATCGTGATCGGCGCCATCGGCGCGCTGTTCCTGGGCATCCTGGGCATCATCCAGAACGACATCAAGCGCGTCGTCGCGTACTCCACGCTGTCGCAGCTGGGCTACATGACCGTGGCGCTGGGCGCGTCGGCCTACTCGGTGGCGATCTTCCACCTGATGACCCACGCGTTCTTCAAGGCGCTGCTGTTCCTGGGTGCAGGCTCGGTCATCATCGGCATGCACCACGACCAGGACATCCGCAACATGGGCGGCCTGCGCAAGTACATGCCCATCACCTGGATCACCTTCCTGCTGGGCACGCTGGCGCTGGTCGGCACGCCGTTCTTCTCGGGTTTCTACTCGAAGGAAAACATCATCGAAGCCGCGGGTCATGCGAACGTGTGGGGCGCAAGCTTTGCGTACTACGCCGTGCTGATCGGCGTGTTCGTGACCTCGCTGTACTCGTTCCGCGTGTACTTCCTGGTCTTCCATGGCAAGGAACGCTTCGACACCAGCGACCATGGCCACGGCCATGACGCGCATGGTCACGACGACCACGGCCACGACGATCACGGCCACGGCCATCATGGCGGCAAGCCGCATGAGTCGCCCTGGGTGGTCACGCTGCCGCTGGTGCTGCTGGCGATCCCCTCGGTGCTGATCGGCGCCTGGGCAGTCGACCCGATGGTGTTCGGCAAGTTCTTCGATGGCGTTATCAAGGTGCTGCCGCTGCAGCATCCGGCCATGCACGTGCTGAGCGAAGAGTGGCACGGCTGGGTCGCCTACGGCCTGCACGCCTTCCAGACCCTGCCGTTCTGGCTGGTCGTGGCTGGCGCCGTCATCTCCTGGTACTGCTACCTGATCAATCCCAAGGTTCCGGCGGCCATCAAGTCCAGCATGTCGGGCGTGTACAAGGTGCTTGAGAACAAGTACTACGTGGACTGGGTCAACGAGCAGATCATCGCGCGCGGTTTGCGCTGCCTGGGCCGCGGCCTGTGGCAGACCGGTGATCGCGGCATCATCGACGGCCTGCTGATCAACGGCAGCGCCCGCCTGGTGGGCTGGGTGGCCGCCATCAGCCGCCACCTGCAGTCCGGCTTCATCTATCACTACGCGTTCGCGATGATCATCGGCGTCATGGCGCTGGTGACTTTCTTTGTGCTGATTCCCCAATGATGGCAAGCGAGATGGCATCCAACACTTTTCCCTGGCTCACGCTTGCGATCTTTGTCCCGATCGTATTCGGCCTGCTGGTGCTGGCGGTGGGCCGTGACGACCGTCCCGGCCTGACGCGCGGCCTGTCGCTCGTCGGCGCGATCGCCGGTTTCCTGGTCACGATTCCGCTCTACACCGGTTTCGACTCCTCCACGGCCGCCATGCAGTTCGTGGAGAAGGCCTCCTGGATCGAGGCGTTCAACGTCAATTACCACCTGGGCATCGACGGCATTTCGATGTGGTTCGTGCTCCTGACCGCCTTCATCACCATCATCGTGGTGCTGGCCGGCTGGGAAGTCATTACCAGCCGCGTCGCGCAATACATGGCCGCCTTCCTGATCCTCTCGGGTCTGATGGTGGGCGTGTTCTGCGCGCTGGACGGCATGCTGTTCTACGTGTTCTTCGAAGCCACGCTGATTCCGATGTACATCATCATCGGCGTCTGGGGCGGCGCGAACCGCGTGTATGCGGCGTTCAAGTTCTTCCTGTACACCCTGATGGGCTCGCTGCTGACCCTGGTGGCGTTCGTCTACCTGTGGAATGCCTCGGGTGGTTCGTTCGACATCCTGACCTGGCAGCAGACCAAGCTGGGCTACACGCCGCAGATCCTGATCTTCGTGGCGCTGCTGGCGGCATTCGCGGTCAAGGTCCCGATGTGGCCGGTCCATACGTGGTTGCCTGACGCCCACGTCGAAGCGCCCACCGGCGGTTCCATCGTCCTGGCCGCGATCATGCTGAAGCTGGGCGCCTACGGTTTCCTGCGCTTCTCGCTCCCGATCGCCCCTGACGCCTCGCACAGCCTGGCCGGCCTGATGATCACGCTGTCGCTGATCGCCGTCATCTATATCGGCCTGGTCGCGATCGTGCAGGACGACATGAAGAAGCTGGTTGCCTATTCGTCCGTCGCCCACATGGGCTTCGTCACGCTGGGCTTCTTCATCTTCAATACGGCCGGCGTCGAAGGCGCCATCGTGCAGATGATCTCGCACGGCTTCGTGTCGGGCGCCATGTTCATGTGTATCGGCGTGCTCTACGACCGCATGCACTCGCGCCGCATCGCCGACTACGGCGGCGTGGTCAACACGATGCCGCGCTTCGCCACGTTCTTCATCCTGTTCTCGATGGCCAACAGCGGCCTGCCGGCCACCAGCGGCTTCGTCGGCGAATTCATGGTGATCATGGGCGCGGTCGAGCACAATTTCTGGATCGGCCTCCTGGCGGCGACCGCCCTGATCCTGGGCGCGGCGTATTCGCTGTGGATGGTCAAGCGCGTGGTGCTGGGCGACGTCGCCAACGACCACGTGCGCGAGCTGACCGATATCAACCGCCGCGAATTCGTGATTCTTGGCGTGATGGCGATCGCCGTGTTGTACATGGGGATCTATCCCAAGCCCTTTACCGACGTGATGCACGTGTCGGTCGAGGCCCTGCTGCAACACGTTGCCGTCTCGAAACTGTAAGACAAGACAATGATGCAATCCCAAATCGATTTCGCCCTGGCGACACCGGAAATCCTTCTGCTGATTTTCGGCCTGGCTATCCTGCTCGTCGACGCGGTCAGCAATCACCCCGAGCGCAAGCCGACGTTCCTGCTGACCATGCTTGCCCTGGGCGTGCTGACCGTCGTGTCCGCCGTGCAATGGAAGAACGGCGTGGCGGGCGCGACCTTCAACGGCCTGTACGTCACCGACGAGCTGTCCCATCTGCTGAAGATCGCCTCCTATGTGGCGGTCGCGGTGACGCTGATCTACGGCCGCGTCTATGCGCAAGTGCGCGACATGCTCAAGGGCGGCGAACTCTACGTCCTGACGCTGTTCGCCCTGCTGGGCCAGATGGTCATGATTTCCTCCGGGAATCTGATCTCCATCTACCTGGGTCTGGAACTGATGTCGCTGGCGCTGTACGCGCTGATCGCGCTGCGCCGCGACAACGTCGTGGCCACCGAGGCCGCCATGAAGTACTTCGTGCTGGGCGCGCTGGCTTCGGGCTTCCTGCTGTACGGCATGTCCATGATCTACGGCGCGACGGGCCACCTGGACCTGGGCGAAGTGTCCAAGGTCATCGCCGCGGGCAAGGCCGAGAAGATGGCGCTGGTGTTCGGCATCGTGTTCCTGGTTTCCGGCCTGGCGTTCAAGCTGGGCGCGGTGCCTTTCCACATGTGGGTGCCGGACGTCTACCAGGGCTCGCCCACCGCCGTCACGCTGATCCTGGGCGGCGCGCCCAAGCTGGCCGCCTTCGCGATCACGCTGCGCCTGCTGGTTGACGGCCTGCACGGCCTGGCCGCCGACTGGCAGCCGATGCTGATGATCCTGGCGGTGCTGTCGCTGGCCATCGGCAACCTGACCGCCATCGCGCAGACCAACTTCAAGCGCATGCTGGCCTACTCGACCATCTCGCACATGGGCTTCGTGCTCCTGGGCCTGATGTCCGGTTCGGTCGCGGGCAAGCCGGAACTGTCGTCGGCCGCCTACGGCGCGTCGCTGTTCTACATGCTGACGTACGTGCTGACCACGCTGGCCAGCTTCGGCATTGTGCTGCTGCTGTCGCGTCAGGGCTTCGAGTGCGAGCACATCGACGACCTGAAGGGTCTGAACCGCCGCAGCCCGTGGCATGCCGCCATCGTGCTGCTGCTGATGTTCTCGCTGGCCGGCATTCCGCCGCTGGTGGGCTTCTACGCCAAGCTGGCCGTGCTGCAGTCCCTGATCAGCGCCGGCCACATCGCGCTGGCCGTGATCGCGGTGATGTTCTCGCTGATCGGCGCGTTCTACTACCTGCGCGTGGTCAAGGTTGTCTACTTCGACGAGCCGGCGGCCGACGCCGCTCCGATGGCGGCTACTTGCGGCCAACGTGGCGTCCTGTCGATCAACGGCGCCCTGATCCTGGTCCTGGGCCTGTTGCCCGGCGGCCTGATGGCCCTGTGCGTCCAGGCCATCCGCTCTTCCCTGAGCCTCTAAGGGACGGATAGCAGCCATGAACCAGACACTGGCGGTATGGCTGTTGATCGCGCTGGCGCTTGTCAGCGCGAATCTCCCTTTCCTGACCGAGCGCGTGTTCGCCGTCCTGCCCTGGAAACAGGGCGGCGCGGTGGCGGTCAAGCCGTTCTGGATGCGGCTGGTCGAAGTGCTGGTGTTCTACGCCATCGTCGGCGCACTGGGATTTGCCTTCGAATCCACGCTGGGAAACCGCTTTGCCCAGACCTGGGAGTTCTACGCGATCACCCTGAGCCTGTACCTGGTGCTGGCTTATCCCGGGTTCGTGTACCGCTATCTGTTCAAGCGACATCCTCGCTTGCGCGCATAAAGGCGCGCCCAGCCACGCAAACGCCCCGCCAGGGGCGTTTTTTCATGGGCGAATGGATTCGGGAGGGGAAGGGCGCGCGTGCCTTGTAGCGCGTTCTGTGGCCGCTGAGCATGGGACGTAGTGGGCGCATTTCGGGACCGCGAGTCTGGAATTCGCGCGCAGGATCCGACACCGTTAAATGCCGCTATATGCCGGCATATATATCGAAAAATTCGCCAAGTGGTGTTGTTTTTTCATCTTTTAGATGAACCGCATCATGACATTCAGGTTTCATTCAGCGCCTCGGTTCAGAATCGCAAACGCCGAAAAAAACAAGAATCGTTGCTATTCACATTCTGGAGAAGCTGGTTTGAAGCCCCAAGATTCGTATTCGCTGAATACGCTCACCACCTCGCTCGCCGCCGCCATTGCCGCGCCCGCGTTGTTCATTACCCCCTATGCCGCAGCCCAGTCCGCAGACGCGGGCGTGACGCAGCTTTCGCCCGTCCGCGTGGAAGGCGAGGGCTCCTCGTATCAGACGTCCACGGCTCAGTCGCCCAAGATGACCGCGCCGTTGCTGGACACGCCGCGCACCGTGCAGGTGGTGCCGCGCCAGGTGATCCAGGACCAGGCCGCGTCGTCGCTGCAGGACGTGCTGCGCAATTCGCCGGGCATCACGTTCGGCGCCGGGGAAGGCGGCCGTCCGGGCGGCGACCTGCCGATCATCCGCGGACAGAACTCGGCGGGCAGCATTTTCCTGGATGGCATCCGCGATTCGAGCACCCAGGTCCGCGATACGTTCAACCTTGAACAGGTCGAGATCATCAAGGGACCGGATTCGGTGTACGCGGGCCGCGGCGGTGCGGGCGGCAGCATCAACATGGTCAGCAAGACGCCCAAGGCGGTGGACTTCACCGAAGGCACCGCGCAGATCGGCACGGACAACAATTACCGCGCGACGATCGACAGCAATTGGCGCCTGGCCGACAAGGCTGCGTTCCGCCTGAACGTGATGGGCAACAAGGGCGACGTGCCTGGCCGCGACAACGCGGTGGACTTCGAACGCTGGGGCGTGGCGCCGTCGCTGATGCTGGGCGTGGGCACGCCGACTCGCATCACGCTCAGCTACTACCACTATCAAGACGACAGCATGCCCGACTACTCCATTCCGTATGACCCGGCGACGGGCCAGCCGGTGACGGAAACCAAGGGCGTGAGCCGCAAGTCGTTCTATGGCCTGACTGGCCGCGACTTCATGAAGACCCGCGACGATGTCGCGACGGTCGACTTCCAACACGATTTCTCCGACAAGCTGCAACTGCGCAACGTCACCCGCTACGGCCGCGGCACGACGGACTTCGCGGCGACCAACCCGGACGACAGCAAGGGCAACGTGCCCAATGGTTTCGTCTACCGCGCGCTCAAGTCCGGCTACTACGTCACCAAGAGCTTCGCGAACCAGACCGACCTGACCGGCGAATTCGAGACCGGCAGCCTGAAGCACTCGTTCGACCTGGGCTTCGAGTACAGCAACATCAAGCAGGACAAGGACGGCTACACCCAGTCGGGCGTGCCGACCAGCACGAACTGCACGCGCCTGTCGGTGGTGTGCGCGTCGCTGTGGGATCCGGATCCCCACACCGACTACACGGGCTCCCTGCGCCGCAACGAAAACCCTGCTCGCTACAACACCGACACGGTGGCGCTCTACGCCTTCGATACGATCAAGCTGAACGAGCAATGGCAAGCCAGCCTGGGCGGCCGTTGGGACAACTACCGCACCAGCGCCAGCAACCTGACCAGCGTGCCGGCGACCGCCACGGCCAAGCGTGAAGACAACCTGTTTAACTACCAGGTTGGCCTGGCTTACAAGCCGCTGCCGAACGGCACGATCTACGCCACCTACGGCACGTCCTCCACGCCTTCGGCTGTTGCCGGCAGCGCAGTCAGCGATGCCGTCACCGTTACGAACCAGACGCTGGAGCCGGAAAAGAGCCGCACGGTTGAACTGGGCACCAAATGGGAAGTGCTGGACAACAAGCTGACGCTGTCGGCGGCAGCCTTCCATGACGTGCGCAAGAACACCAGCGTCGCGATCTCGGCTAATGAGACCGCCCAGGTGGGCGAAGCCAAGGTGCGCGGCATCGAACTGGGCTTCTCGGGCGCCATTACGCCCAAGTGGAACGTGTTCGGCGGCTACACCTTCATGGACAGCGAAATGACCAAGGGCGCCTACAACAGCGGCGCCGTCGGCCAGGACCTGCCCAACACGCCCCGCAACGCCTTCAGCCTGTGGACCACCTACAAGGTGCTGCCCAAGCTGACCGTCGGCGGCGGCGCCTACTACGTGGACAAGGTGTACGGCAATTCGGACGCCACCAAGAATGCCAACGGCACGCCGAAGGCGCGCTGGGTGCCTTCGTACTGGCGCTTCGACGCCATGGCGGCCTACGAATTCAACGAACACATTTCGGCGCAGCTGAACGTGCTGAACATCTTCGACGAAACGTACTACACCAAGGCCTATGCGGCGCACTACGCGGCGCTGGGTACGGGCCGCGCGGCGCTGCTGTCCCTGCGCATGCGGTACTGATCCGGGTAAACGAAAAAATGCCACCGCGAGGTGGCATTTTTCGTTGGGCGGACGTGCGCGGAAAGCCGCGATCAGCTTTCAAACCAGTTCAGCACGCCGTCCAGGCCCGACACGTTCAGGGCGTAGCGCGTCTGTTGGCGCACGAGCGGCTTTGCGTGATAGGCCACCGGGAAGCCCGCGGCGGCCAGCATCTTCAGGTCATTGGCGCCGTCGCCCATGGCGATGATCTGGTCAGTGGCGGCGCCGTGCGTGCGCGCGAATTCGCGCAGGTGGACGGCCTTGGCGTCGGCGTCCAGGATGTCGCCCAGCACCCGGCCGGTCAGCACGCCGTTTTCGATTTCGAGCGTGTTGGCGTGGGCACTGTCCAGGTTCAGGCGCTGGCGCAGCCGCTCGGTGAAGAAGGTGAAGCCGCCCGAGACCAGCAGCACCTTGATGCCGGCGGACTGCGCCGTGGAGATCAGGCGTTCGGCGCCGGGGTTCAGGCGCAATTTTTCCTCGTAGACCTGTTCCAGCGCGCTGGCGGGTGCGCCCTTGAGCAGGGCGACGCGGCGGCGCAGGCTCTCCGAGAAATCCTTGATCTCGCCGCGCATGGCGGCCTCGGTGATCTCCGACACCTTGTCCTTCACGCCGACCACGCCGGCGATCTCGTCGATGCACTCGATGTTGATCAGGGTGGAATCCATGTCCATGGCCAGCACCTTGCAGCCCGCCAGCTTCAGGCCCGCCGGCACGAAGGCGGCGTCGACGCCGCGGGCGTCCGCCCAGGCCACGACTTCGGCGCGGGTATCGGCGTCGTGCTGCACGTCGAGCAGGCGGGCGGCGGTGTTGCTGATGCGCGCCACGCCTTGCGCCTGGGCCAGCGCGGCCAGCTGTTCCGCGTGTTCGATGGCGAGGCCGGGAGATTGGACGACGAGGTTGTGGGTAGTCATAGGCGTAGGGTAAAGGATGGCGTGGATTACTTCAGGGCGCGCAGGACGGCTCGCACGGCGTCGGCGCGGGCGGGCACTTGCGCCGCCTTGATCTCGACGTGCAATTTATCCTGTCCCGCAAGCTTGATGTGGCGCTGGCGCTGGACGAGTTCGATGATCTTGGCGGGGTCGACCGTGGTTTTGGGGCCGAACTGCAGCAGGGCCTGCGTTTCGCTGGCGTCGATCTTGACGATGCCCAGCGGCTGGGCCGCCAGGCGCAGCCGATGCGTGGCGAGCAGCGTCTGCGCCGCCTCGGGCAGCTTGCCGAAACGGTCGATCAGTTCTTCCTGGATGTGGATCAGGTCGTCTTCGTCGGCGGCGTGCGCCAGCCGCTTGTAGATAGCCAGGCGGGCGTGCACGTCGGCGCAGTAGTCGGACGGCAGCAGCGCCGGCGCATGCAGATTGACTTCGCACGCCAGGTTGAAGGGCGCGTCCAGATCGGGTTCTTCGCCGGCGCGCAGAGCGCGCACGGCTTCGTTGAGCATCTCGTTGTACATCGAGAAGCCAACCTCCTGGATATTGCCGGACTGGGAGTCGCCCAGCACCTCGCCGGTGCCGCGGATCTCCAGGTCGTGCATGGCCAGGTAGAAGCCGGAGCCCAGCTCTTCCATGGCCTGGATGGCTTCCAGGCGCTTCTTGGCGTTGCTGGTGATGGCGTCCTCGCCCGGGGTCAGCAGGTAGGCGTAGGCCTGGTGGTGCGACCGGCCGACGCGCCCGCGCAACTGGTGCAGCTGGGCCAGACCGAAGCGGTCTGCGCGATGGATCACGATGGTGTTGGCGCTGGGCACGTCGATGCCGGTTTCGATGATGGTGGTGCACAGCAGCACGTTGTAGCGCTGCTGGTAGAACCCCTTCATCACCTGTTCCAGTTCCCGCTCCGGCATCTGGCCGTGCGCCACTGCGATCCGGGCCTCAGGCACCAGCTCTTCCAGGCGGGCGCGGCGGTTGTGGATGGTTTCGACCTCGTTGTGCAGGAAGTAGCACTGGCCGCCGCGCTTGAGTTCGCGCAACAGCGCCTCGCGCAGGGTGCTGCCGTCTTCGCGCCGCACGAAAGTCTTGATGGCCAGGCGCTTCTGGGGCGCGGTGGCGATGACGGAGAAATCGCGGATGCCTTCCAGCGACATGCCCAGCGTGCGCGGGATGGGCGTGGCGGTCAGCGTCAGCACGTCGACCTCCGCCCGCAGCGCCTTGAGGGCCTCTTTCTGGCGCACGCCGAAGCGGTGCTCTTCGTCGATGATCACCAGTCCCAGGCGTTTGAACTTGACGTCCTTGGACAGGATCTTGTGGGTGCCGATGACGATGTCGACCCGGCCGTCGTTGATGCCTTCGATGGCGGCGGAGACTTCCTTCGCAGAGCGGAAGCGCGACAGCTCCACGACGCGCACGGGCCAGTCGGCGAAGCGGTCGGAGAATGTCTGGGCGTGCTGCTCGGCAAGCAGGGTGGTGGGGCACAGCAGCGCGACCTGCTTGCCGTTGGCCACTGCCAGGAAGGCGGCGCGCAGCGCCACTTCGGTCTTGCCAAAGCCCACGTCGCCGCAGACCAGGCGGTCCATGGGCCGGCCCGACGTCATGTCGCCGATCACGGCTTCGATGGCGGCGGCCTGGTCAGCGGTTTCCTCGAAACCGAACCCTTCGGCGAACGCCTCGTAGTCGTTCAGGGGCAGATTAAAGGCGAAGCCTTCGCGCGCGGCGCGCTGCGCATAGAGCGCAAGCAGTTCGGCGGCGGTGTCGCGGACCTGCTTGGCCGCCTTGCGCCGGGCCTTGTCCCACTGGCCGGAGCCCAACTGGTGCAGCGGCGCGGCTTCCGGATCGGCGCCGCTGTAGCGGGCGATCACGTGCAGCTGCGACACCGGCACGTAAAGCGTGCTGCCGTTGGCGTATTCGAGATGGAGAAATTCCATTTCGCCTTCGCCCATGTCCATGTTGACCAGGCCGTGGTAGCGCCCGATGCCGTGCTGCGCGTGCACGACGGGGTCGCCTGCGCGCAGCTCGGACAGGTCGCGCACCATGGCTTCGACGTTGCTGGCGCGCTCCTGGTCGCGCTTGCCGCGGCGCCCGGTGCCC
Organism: Achromobacter arsenitoxydans SY8; assembly: GCF_000236785.1. Lineage (GTDB taxonomy): Bacteria > Pseudomonadota > Gammaproteobacteria > Burkholderiales > Burkholderiaceae_B > Achromobacter > Achromobacter arsenitoxydans. The sequence goes on from NZ_AGUF01000038.1 coordinate 39,296, forward strand.
GCAACGCCGGGATACAGGTCGTTTTCGGTCAGGAAGGCCAGGTTGGCGCCAGGCAGCTCGAATCCAGTGCCCAGCGCGGACGCGACGATGCCGAAATGCGCGTCGGAGGCCAGGAAGGCTTCGATGGTGTCGGGCTGGGCGTCGGGCGTGACGCCGAACTCGTTCAGCATCTGCACCAGGGTTTCGCGCCGGCCGGCGGAATCCGCGCACAGGAGCACGCGGGTCTGGCGCGTTTGCACCAGCGCGCGCAGCTTGGCGATGGGATCGTCGGACCGCCGGGCCACGCTGACGTCCGGCGCGGCGCGGAAGTCGGGGTGGGCCTGGCCGGCGGCCAGCGCAAGGCGGCGGAAATCCTTCAGCCTGGCGTACAGGGACTCGGTATCCAGGAACAGTTCCGACGGCGGCAGCACCGGGCGCTCGCGGTCGCTCTTCAGGAAGCCATAACGGCTGGCGGTGTCCTGGTTGAAACGCTGGATGGCGTCGTCGATGTCGCCCACCGTGACCATGACCGTGCCTTCGGCCACATAGTCGAACAAGGTGGCGGTGTCTTCGAAGAACAACGGCAGGTAGTATTCGACGCCGGCGAACGGGATGCCGTTGCCGATGTCCTTATAGGGCAACGCCCGCGAAGGGTCGCCTTCGAAGACTTCGCGGAAGCGCGCGCGGAACCGGTTGCGCGAGTCTTCGTCCATCGGGAACTCGCGCCCGGGCAGCAGCTGGACTTCGCGGACGGGGTACAGGCTGCGCTGGGTGTCGACGTCGAAGCTGCGGATGGTCTCGATTTCGTCGTCGAACAGGTCCAGGCGGTAGGGCACCACCGAGCCCATGGGGAAGAGGTCGATCAAGCCGCCGCGCAGGCAGAATTCACCCGGCGAAGTCACCTGGGTGACGTGGTTGTAGTTGGCCAGGGTGAGCTGCGCGCGCAGGGCCGCTTCATTCAGCCTGTCCTTCTGCTTGAACGAGAACGTGTAGGCGGCCAGGAACGACGGCGGGGCCAGCCGGTACAGCGCGGTGGTGATGGGCACGGTCAGCACGTCCACCGACTTCATCATCAGCGAATGCAGCGTGTGCAGGCGTTCGGAGATCAGGTCCTGGTGCGGCGAGAAGGCGTCGTAGGGCAGCGTTTCCCAGTCGGGCAGCTGCCTGACGCGCAGGTTCGGTGCGAACAGCTGGATTTCCTCGGCCAGCCGCTGGGCTTCCAGGGGCTCCGCCGTCAGGATGACCAATGGACCGCCGGCCTGACGCGCCAGGTCCGCGAGCAGCCATGCGTCGCCGGAACCGGGCGGCCGCGGCTGCGCGTAGCGCGTGCCCGGCTTCAGCGCGGACAGGGTGGGAGCCGTGGCGGGGACGGGAGGCGCTGCTGGGGCGGAGGCGGAAGGGGAGGGCATCAGGCTGGAAGCGGACATCAAGCGGAAGATTATAAAATCACCGCACCATGTCTGACTCAATCATTGCGATCGTGCCCGCCGCTGGCGTCGGCGCCCGCGCCAGCCGGCCCGGGCATGAGGCCGTGCCCAAGCAGTATCGTCCACTCTCCGGACAGCCCATGCTGCGGCACGCGGTGTGCGCCCTGCTTGCCGACGAACGCGTGTCTCAGGTGCGCGTGGCGGTGACGCCGGGCGACGGCTGGGTGGATGCCGCGCTGGCCGGCCTGCCGCGCACGGTCTGGCGCGCCTGCGGCGGCGCAACGCGCGCCGATACCGTCGCGGGTGCGCTGGCCGACAGCGGCGTGGCGGATGACGCCTGGGTGCTGGTGCACGACGCCGCGCGTCCGGGCCTGCCGGCCGCGGCGCTGGGGCGGCTGATCGACGCCTGCCTGGCCGATCCCGTGGGCGGCCTGCTGGCCCTGCCCGTGCCCGACACCGTCAAGGCGGGCCGCGAGCGCGTGGAACGCACGTTGGACCGCAATGGCGTATGGCTGGCGCAGACCCCGCAGATGTTCAGGGCGGGCGTGCTGCGCGACGCCCTGACGGCTGCCTGCGTCAACGGCGTGGCCGTCACCGACGAGGCCTCGGCCATCGAGGCGGCCGGTTACGCGCCCCTGCTGGTTCCGGGCGCGATGCGCAATTTCAAGGTGACATGGCCGGACGATTTTGAACTGATGGAAAAATGGCTATGAGCATTCCTTTCCGCGTCGGGCAGGGCTTCGACGTGCATACGTTGGTCGAGGGTCGGCCGCTGATCATCGGCGGGGTCACGATTCCGCACACCCATGGCCTTCTGGGGCACTCGGACGCCGACGTGCTGCTGCATGCGATCACCGACGCGCTGCTGGGCGCCGCGGGCCTGGGCGACATCGGCCGCCATTTTCCGGACACGGACCCGGCGTTCAAGGGCGCCGACAGCCGCGTGCTGCTGCGCGAAGCCATGGCCCGCGTCCGCAAGGCCGGCTGGACGCCCGTCAACATCGACGCCACCCTGCACGCGCAGGCGCCGAAGATCGGGCCGCACGCGCCGGCCATGGTGAAGAACATCGCGGCCGACATCGGCCTGGCCGAGGCCGAGATCAACATCAAGGCCAAGACCAACGAGGGCCTGGGCTACCTGGGCCGCAAGGAAGGTATCGCAGCGACGGTGGTGGCGTTGCTGGCGCGCGCCGGGACCTGATCCGGCTGCATTTACTTTGGAATACATCTTTAACAAATGCATAAGCGGATCGGTTTGATCTGGAATACGCTGCGCGACTTAAATCTGACTAATCAGGGACACTCAGATGTTTTCACGCGGCGCCGCGCTACTTCTCGCTTTCTCCGCATTCGCTACGCCAGCACATGCCGAATATGAAAAGCAGCTAGGGCCGCTGGCTGGCACATTCAGGCAGCAATTGCTGAAGGGATGGGTGGCAGGCGAGCAGGACGGCTGGTTCACGCTGCGCAACAGCGAAGTGCCCGGCGGCGAGCAGACCTTCTACATCAACGCCGGCCCCGCGCCGGAAGCTGGCCGCATCACCGACGTCAACGTCGTCGTCAATTCGAAAAGTCCCAAGGCGTCCGTCGGCATTGCCCTGAATAACAATGCCCGCAAGAGCCTGTGTCTGCTCGAGATCCGGGCCGACCGGAACATCCTGCTGTTCTGTCTGGAAGGCCAGAAGCGCCGCGACATCGCTTCCGTTCCCAATGTCGCCAAGCTGGACGGCTCCGACCGGATCAAGGTGGTGGAGGTGCCGGGCGCCGCCCGTTTCATCGTGAATGGCCAGAAGATTGCCGACGTCGAGAATGAACCCGCGCTGGGCAGCGAGATCGGCATCATGGCCTACGACGAGGGCACGTTTGGCATCGCCGATTTCGTGATCACCACGAATTCGGGTCCCAAGCCGACGCCCGCCAGCCAGCAAGGCGGCGGCCTGCCGGCGCGCGGCGGCAGCGGCGGGCGAGGCGCGCCCCAGC
>NZ_AGUF01000037.1 GCF_000236785.1 Achromobacter arsenitoxydans SY8
GCGGTCCGGCCGCTCGCGCTGGCTGGCGCTGCGCCTGCAGCCACGCGTCGAATCGCTCCGGGGACACCGCTACGGCGTCGAAGCGCATTCGCGCATGCTGCGCCCCGCAGTATTCCGCGCAGTGGCCGCGGAACGCGCCGGGCGTGCTCGCCAGGACGCGCATGCGGTTCACGCGGCCCGGAATCATATCCAGCTTGCCGCCCAGTTCGGGAACCCAGAAGCTATGGATCACATTGTCGGACTTGAGCAGGAGTTCCACCGGATGGCCGACGGGAATGCGGATGTCGTTGGCGGTTTCGAACAGCAGGGCGCCCGAGGCGTCCAGATAGCGCACGCGCCACCACCAGAGTTCGCCCGTCACTTCGATGCGCACGGCCGCCGGCTCGGCGTCGCGTGCGGCCAGCGATGCAGGGCTGAGCACATAGAGCAGCAGGGCCGTCAGCGCCACGATGGGAAAGGCGATCCCCGCTCCCAGGATCAGCGCGGGGCGGGACAGACGCCGGCGCAAGGAGGCCGGTCCGAACATTGCCAGCAACATCAGAACGGTCACGATCAGGAAAATGGCCGTTGCGCCCACATACAGCACCCAGCCTATATCGGCGATTCGGGCGGCCTGGACGCTGTTGGGCTGCGCCCAGACCACGGTCGGGGCAAGCGCGGCGAGCGGCAATGTGGCGGCGAGCACGTTCGGGATGGTAGGCGCCATATCGTTGCAGGTGTCGGACCGTGGGCCGGCGCGCCGATAATCCGGTTGACCGGGCAAGATTCCCGCGAATGGCGTCGTCAGCATTTTTCGTGCCTGCGCAGGTTCCAAGGGGGGCGGGCACGGCGCTTGCTGCAGTGCCCCGATCCAGGAGACAGCCCTTGTGCCGGATTGCCCGACCCTATCGCCTGCTGCCTGCCCTGACCGCCATGGTTCTGCTTGGCGCCTGCCATGACGACAGGGCGCCGCTGTTCGCCATGGACCGCGCAGGCGGAGCACGCTTGCAGGGCGACCCCGAGCGCGGCCGGCAGTTGATCGCCGAACGCGGCTGCATCGCCTGTCACGCGGTCCCCGGTGTCAGTGGTCCGTCGTCGCGAGTCGGCCCGCCGCTGGGCAATATGGCGCGACAGGCGTATGTTGCCGGGCTGCTGCCCAACACGCCGCAGAACCTGGTTCGCTGGTTGATGGATCCCCCCGCGGTCAATCCTCGAACCGCGATGCCGGATACAGGACTCCAATTGGCCGACGCCGAGGACATCGCCGCCTATCTGCTGCGAAACGCCGGCGCGAGGGAGAAAGCGCAATGAAGCCGGGAAGGATTGCCGCGCTCACCTTGGTGGCTGGCGCGTGCGTCGCCGGGTTGCTGGGTAGTGCGGTCGTCTATTTTGGCTTATACGACGTCAGCGCCACGTCGCCGCATACGATCCCCGTGCATCGCGTCATGGACCTTGCGCTAGCCCGGGCGGTGGAAACACGGGCAGCCGGCATAGAGGCGCCCGATCTTGACGGCGCCGAGCGCATCAGCAACGGCTCGCGGCTGTACCGGATGCATTGCGCCCAATGCCATGGTGGTCCCGGCGCTGCGCCACAACCTTACGCGATGGGGCTGAACCCCGCGCCCGCCGCGCTCGTTGCCACTGCGCGAACGCGGAGCGCGGCCGAAATATTCTGGATCACCCGGCAGGGGGTCAAAATGACCGGTATGCCCGCTTGGCAATACCGGTTGACGGACGACGAGATCTGGGACGTGGTGGCGTTTCTGCGCGTGTTGCCGACCCTTTCCGCCGAAGAATACCGGCGCGGCGAAGACGGCCGGCCGCCAACCGCGCAGCCGGACAAGAATGAGGCGTCCAAGGCTCGCGTCGGCGATGCCAGAGCCGGGCGCAATGCGCTCCAGCAATACCTGTGCGTCACCTGTCACGCCATTCCGGGGGTGCCCGGCGCCTGGAACTACGTCGGTCCGGCGCTGGGCGGAATCGCCGAACGGCCGTACATCGCGGGCGTGCTGAACAACACCCCGGAAAACATTGTGCGCTGGCTGCGCAGCCCCAGCACCATCAAACCTGGCACAGCGATGCCGGATCTGGGCGTCAGCGAGCAGGACGCGCGCGACATAGCGGCTTTCCTGGACACGCTGCAGGAAGGCCCTTGAATGGGTCTCTGGCGGGCCGGATCCCAGCCCACACGCGAAGGCGGCGGGCATGGCGCTTGCTGCGCCGAGCGCCACGGGCATGTGCTCGAGCGAGCTCGCAGCGAGGCGACCAAAAGTGACCCAACTCATTGAACACCGGTATGCCACGACCGTGCACCCGCTGCCCGCGGTATTTCTAGCGGGCACGCTTCCCATGTTTCTCGGCGCTGCGCTTGCCGATGCGGCCTATGCGAAGACTTTTCACATCCAGTGGAATAATTTCGCGTCATGGCTGGTCGTCGGCGGGCTGGTGTTCGGCGCCATCGCGCTGATCTTCGCGATCGTCGACCTCTTTCGGGCACGCCAGCGGGCCCGCGGCATCATTCCCTACGCCGTCGTGCTGCTGGCGGCGTGGATCGTGGGCATTTTCAATGCGCTGATGCACGCCCGCGACGCCTGGGCCAGCATGCCTGCCGGCCTTATCCTGTCCGTCGTCGCCGTGGTGCTGACCTGCTTGGCCATATGGCTGGGCTTTCGCACGCCGCATATCAGGGGCCCGATATGAAATGCCGCCGCTTGCTCGCCGTCATCCCGCTGTCCATCGTTGCGGGCGCAGCCATCGGCCAGGCCGGGCCTGCACAAGTGGGGCCGAATCCCGAATTGCCCAAGCCCGAGCGCGGGCTGCTGCCCGACATGGTGATCGCGAAGCCGGCGGAGTGGGGCGGCAAGACGCCCACCGTGCCGGAGGGCTACAAGATCAGCGCCATCGCCACTGGCCTGAAGATCCCGCGGCAGACGCTGGTCCTGCCCAATGGCGACATCCTGGTGGCCGAAGGCAGGGGCGGCAACGCCAGCGACCTCAAGCCCAAGGATGTGATCGCGGGGCTCATCAAGGCCCGGGGCACGAGCCCGGTCAAGGGGGGCAACCGGCTGACCCTGCTGCGCGACGCTGAAGGCGACGGCACGTATGCTGCCTCGACGTTCGCGGAAAACCTTAATGCCCCATACGGCTTGGCGCTGGTAGACAACAACCTCTATGTGGCGAACCAGGATGCCTTGGTGCGCTTCGACTATCAACCCGGGCAGACCAAGGCAAGCGGACCGCCCCAGATCGTCACGCCCCTGCCTTCGGAAATCAACCACCATTGGACCAAAGCCCTGACCGCCAGCGCCGATGGACAGTATCTGTACGTGGGCATTGGTTCGAACAGCAACATCACGGAACGCGGCATGACGGCGGAAGTCGACCGTGCCCGCGTCTGGCGCGTGAACGCGCGCACTGGCGAATACAAGACCTACGCCACCGGCCTGCGCAATCCCACCGCGCTGGCTATCCAGCCCGGCACCGGCCAGTTGTGGGCGGTGGTCAACGAGCGCGATGAGATCGGGCCGGACCTTGTTCCCGACTACCTGACCTCCGTCCAGGAGGGCGCTTTTTATGGCTGGCCATACAGTTATTGGGGGAACAACGTGGATGACCGCGTGCGCCCTCAGGATCCGGGCAAGGTCGCTGCGGCGATCAAGCCCGATTACAGCCTGGGCTCGCACGTCGCGGCGCTGGGGGTGGACTTCTCGACCGAGGCGATGGGCGCCAAATTCGCCAATGGGGTGTTCGTTGGCGAGCATGGCAGCTGGAACCGCCGCGATCCTGTCGGCTACAAAGTGGTCTTCGTACCGTTCAGCGATGGACGGCCGTCGGGCCCGCCCGTGGATTTTGTCGCCGGGTTTCGCGACAGCGACGGCACCACCCACGGCCGCCCGGTGGGCGTGACGGTGGATCCGAAGGGCGCGCTTATCGTGGCGGACGATCTTTCGAACACGATCTGGCGCATTACGCCGCCCGCAGCCGCTCAGGCGCAAAAGCCGGTCGCAGCGCTGTTGCGCGAGCATCGCCGTTGACGATGGGAACTGCCCGCGTGCTTCAGGTTTGCAGAAGTGCTCTTCAGAACGACTACAGCGGAACCTTCGCGGGATCTAGAAACGGATCGAAAAAAGCATCACGTCTCTGCCGTAGTGATGGGCCATGCACTCATATTCAAATCCCGCTCTTTCCAGAAGGCGCTGCGAAGGCGCATTGGCCGGCCAAACCACAGCGGCCAGCTCCGGCAATTTCAGACTGCGCCTTGCATAATCGCAGACATCCCGTAGCGCAGCGCAGGCCAGGCCCTTGCCCCAATACTCGCGCGCCAACCGGTACGCCACCTGCGTGCGCGTGGTGCCCGCCAATGGCGTAAGGCTGATCCAACCCGCCGTCTGGCTGTCGCTCGTAATGGCCCAATGCCCCAACTTGCCCTGGTCGGACGCAATGTAGGCGAGCAGGGCGGCACGGCTCTCCGGCGTAGGTTGGATCAGCCCGGTGCTGTGCCGCATGACTTCGGCGTCGGATTCCATCGCCAGAATCGCTTCCGCATCCTTTGCGTCCAACCGTCGTAATCTCATTCAAGAACCCCGTGTCAACGCATTGAAGAGCAGCCTAGTGCGGCGCCTGATCCCGTTCGACGCTGTCGGCAAGCGCGCGCAACAGCGTCGCGCCATCGCCGCGCCACGCGCTGCCGTGCATGCAGGCTAGCGTCTTCGGCTGCAATGCCGCAAGGCGCTCCAGCATCGCCCGCGCATTCCGGGTGTGCGAGAAGTAGTCCATCTGCCTGCGGAACGCCTCGCTGGGTTCAAGGATGTCAGACTCGGTCAGCGCCGGATTGGTTGAGCCACCCTGGGTGAACAGGTCGCCGCAGAGCAGCGTGGCCGTCGCGGTTTCCAAGAGGAACCCGCACTCCCACGCGTGAGGTAGATGCGGCGTGTCGAGCCAGCGCACCTGATGCCGACCGAGCGATAGGGTCTCATCGTCTTGCAGTGCGCGCGGCGGCCGGTCGGCAAAGTCGCCCACCGAGACCATGGCCGCGACCTGCCCGCATAGCGGCTCAGCATGCGGCGCGGCGGCCAGAAAATCATTCAGCGCGCCGCACTCGTCGGCCTCGAAGTGCGAGAAGCCGATATAGCGCAGGCTGCCGATAGGCAGAATCCGCCCGACCGCTTCGCTGACCACGGGAAACAGCTTGCGCAGTCCCGTGTGAAACAGCAGCGGCGCGTCGTCGTCGATCAGGTACTGGTTGAATGAGAACCCGCCGCCGGGGATATCGACGGGGGTGGAGATGCGATAGATGCGGTCGGCAATCTCGTCGATTGTGGTGCCGCTGGAAAGGGACAGAGTCGCCATGGCGCGCTCCTTTCTGGACAACGGACGTGGGACAGGCTTGGCCTGTGCCGGGGGAAATACTCGACGATTGTCGAGCGTCCGGCCGTGGAAGTCCATCCGACCAGGCAGGGCCGGCCATTAAGTCCGGCTGCGCTTCACCATATTCACAATGATCTGGAAAAGCTCGTCGCAAGCCTCGGCCTGGGTGATCTCGCCCGCCACGGCTGCCTGCGACAGCGCGTCCGCGGCGCCGAGCATGCCCCACAGGTTCGCCAGCGAAATCCCTTGAGGGCCGGCGTACGGCGCAAGAATCTTCTGGCATTTTTCGATGAAGACGCGCTGGTACTGCGCCTTCACCGCCGCAAGCTCCGGCGACCCGTTCAGCGCCGCGAGCACGCCGGGAATCTCGCGCCCCTGGGTCGACACGCACTCGATGTAGCTTGAGGCGATGACGCTGGCCTTGTCCTTCAACGTCGGCTTGCTGGCGGCGATGGCGTCGTCGATGATCGCGGTCTGGCGTACGTCGAAGTCCTGGTAGAGCATCGCCAGCAGGCCGTTGCGGGTGCCGAAGTGATCGTAGGCGACGGGCTTGGAGACGCCGGCGGCTTCGGCCAGCCGGCCCAGCGTCAAGGCGTCCGTGCCTTCATCGCGGATCAGCGTCCAGGACACGTCGATGAGCTGGCGCTGCCGCTCTTCTTTCGACAGCCTGCGGCGTGGGGCAGGGGTGGGCGGCATGGGGGGGCGTCCTTTCGTTCGGTTCACTGCTGCGCGGCAAAGATCCGCTTGCCGATGGCTTGCGCCGCATCCAGATGCGACGACGGATATCCGGCGTCGGACGATACCAGCAAATCGGATGTTGCCACGCGCGCGCCGCAATAGCCGAAGATCCCGTGGTCGATCTGCGTCTTCATCGCGCCGAAGTAGCCGTGGCGGGCATAAGTGCGCATGTCCGCGCCGCCGCTGGCGATCAGGTGCACCTGCAGCCGCTGCAGCTTCTTGACGACGCCGACGTCCGGATGGGCGTCGTAGGCCCAGCCGTTGGTGAACACGCGGTCGATCCAGCCTTTGAGCAGGGCGGGGAACGACCACCAGTGCACGGGATACACCAGCACCAGCGCGTCCGCACGGTCGATGCGCGCGTGTTCGGCGGCCACGTCGGCGGGAGGATCCTCTTTGGTCAGGTGCAGGGCCACGTCGGCCTGGGTGAACCTGGGATCGAACGCTTCCGACGCGAGGTCGGCGAACTCGAACGAATGCTGTGGACCGGAGGCGGCGACGCCTTGCGCCACATGATCGGCGATGGCGTGGGTGAGGGAGGCCTGGTCGGGATGGGCGACAACTATGAGTGCGTGCATGGTGGGGACTTCCCTGTCGGAGTGGCAACCTACCAATAGTAGACTACTATTGGTAGGTTGTGCGACCGGTTTGGAAGAACTTCGGCCCGGCCCCGCCGCGATCAGAAGTCCATGCTGGACGAAGGTGTCGTGCGCCAGATCTGCGGCGTGGTGGGCATCGCCCAGCCGCCGGTTGAGCCAGTTGCGCAGCCAGCCGTGATGGCCGACATAAAGGGCGCCAACCTGCTCCTTGAGGCCCAACTGAGACATGTATACGCGCCTCTTGTCACAACCGCTTAATTGAAAACAATTCTCGTTGTATAGGATTTGCTTGTGCGGTCTGTGGGTAGCCTGTTAGTTTCCCAACCTCGCCCGGCGCCCGGGCGCCTACTACCGTCCCCCAGGAGATTCCGGACATGCTGTGCAAGCGCAATTCTTTGGCAACCTGGCAATCGCAAGGCAAGCTGGCCAGTGCATTGGCGGTGGCTGCTCTGCTGAGCGGTTGTTCGATTTCTCAAGGATTGTGCGACGCGGCGGGCCCGGCCAAGTCAGCCACGATATCCATTCCGCAAGGCGCGTCGACCGAAGACGTCTTTGCGTGCATTGATCGGGAGACGATCGCAAAGGGTGAGGATGCCTATTATCTGGACAAGGGCTACGCCATCCGCGACACCAGCGCGGGCGTGCTCGAGACAGAGCATTACCGCACGTCCAACGTGACCGGTTTCCGTCTGAGAGCCGAGGTGTCGAACATTTCCACGCTGAAACTGTCGCTGCGCGGGGCAGGGGCCTATTGCGCCGATCCCGGCGTCGACAAGGAAATGGCCCGGCTGCAGTCGGCGATTTCAGGCTGCCTTGCGCGTTGACGTCTGGGCTACTGCCGCTTCAGCGCCACCGTGACCAGCACGGAGGCATCTTCCAGCGCAAACAGCGCATGCGGAGACCGGCCCGACAGGTATAGCAGTTGCCCCGGGCGCAGCAGGTGCGTGACGTCTTCCACCGTGATCTCCAGGCTGCCTTCGATGCACTGGATGGTGATTTCCCCGGCGACGTGATGGGATGGCATTTCGCGGCCGGCCAGCAGCACCAGGCGCATGACTTCCAGGTCTTCGGACTTGAAAAGCGCGATCGACTGCGCCTGGGTAATCCCGCTGCCGTAGGGAGCCAGGTCGATGACCTGCCCGGGATCCGCATGTTTCAGGGCCATGATGAGTCGTCCTTCGCGAGGATGGGTGATCAGACGATACCGCATCCTCGCGCCGGACCAGGCAAGTCGCCCTGGCGGGCGTGCCGGCTTAGTTGATCTTGATGCCGCGTTCCTTGACCAGGTCCTTCCATTGCGCGGTTTCCTTGGCCAGGTGGTCGCGCAGGGCGTCTGGCGTGCCGCCGATGGATTCCGCGCCGATCGAGTCCAGCGTGGCCTTGACCTTGGGCTCGGCCAGGGCGTTGCGCATGGCTTCGTTCAGCTTGGCCACGACCTCGGGCGGGGTGCCGGCCGGGGCGAAGGCGGCGAACCAGGGCATCAGTTCGTAGCCGGCCACGCCGGCTTCCTGCATGGTCGGCACGTCGGGCAGGGCGGCCGAGCGTTTGGCGGTGGTGACGCCCAGCGCGCGCAGCTTGCCGCTGGTGATGTGCGGCTTGGCCGACGTGATGCTGTCGAACATGTAGTCCACCTGGCCGCCCAGCAGGTCGGCGACGGCGGGGCCGCTGCCCTTGTAGGGCACGTGCAGCATGTCCACGCCCGTCATCGACACGAAGAGCTCGCCCGCCAGGTGGATGGACGTGCCAACGCCGGCCGAGGCGTAGGTGTAGTGGTTGGGCTGGGCCTTGGCCTTGGCGATCACGTCCTGCACGCTGGTGGCGCCGGTGCGGGCGGGATTGGTGACCAGCACGTTGGGCACCACCGCCAGCAGCGAGATCGGCGCGAAGTCCTTGATCGGGTCGTAGTTCAGGTCCTGGTACAGCGCCGGATTGACCGCCATGCCGTTGGCGACGATCAGGATGGTGTAGCCGTCCGGCTTGGCGCGCGCCACGCTGGCCGCACCGATGTTGCCGCCCGCGCCCGCGCGGTTCTCAACGATGAAAGAGGTATTGAGCTGCTTGCCCATGGACTCGCCGAGCGTGCGGGCGATGCTGTCCATGGCGCCGCCGGGCGGGAAGGGCACGATCCACTTGACCGGGCGGTCGGGGTAGGCGTCCGCGTGCGCGGCGGCCGCGCCGCCCAGCAGGGACAGGGCCACCAGGGCCCGGGCAAAGGGATTGAATACATGGCGCATGCGCATGGTTGTCTCCGTCGTTTCTGAAATTATTGTGGGTTGCGCCCGTCAAGGCGGGCGCGGCCGTAAGGATTGGCCGGCAGGGTGGTCGGTGTCAGTTGTCCCTGCGGTAGAAGGCCAGCTTGTCTTCGTCCAGCGTCAGTCCCAGTCCGGGACCGTCGGGAATTTCCATTTCAAAGTCCGCGTAGCGCGGCGGGTTGGCCACGATGTCGTCCTTCAGCAGCAGGGGGCCGAACAGCTCCGTGCCCCACGACAGGCGCGGCAGGCAGGCAAAGCCGTGCGCCGACGCGATCGAACCGACCGAACCTTCCAGCATCGTGCCGCCGTACAGCGACATGCCGGCGGCGTCGCCCACTGCCGCGGTGCGCAGCATTTCGTGGATGCCGCCGGACTTGGCGATCTTCAGCGCCAGCACGTCGGCCGCGCCCTGACGCGCGATGTCCAGCGCGTCCTCCGGGCCGTTCAGGGCCTCGTCCGCCATGATGGGCACGACAAAGCGGGCGGCCAGCCGGGCCATGCCGGCCAGGTTGGCGCGCGGGATGGGTTGTTCGATCAGGTCCACGCCGGCCGCTTCCAGACGCGCAATGGCGCCCGCCGCGTCGGCTTCGTTCCATGCCTGGTTCACGTCCACCGTGACGCGGGCGCGGTCGCCCAGCGCCTGCTTGATGCGGGACACGTGGGCCACGTCGTCGGCCACCGCGCGGCGGCCCACCTTCAGCTTGAAGGTGTTGTGGCGGCGACTTTGCAGCAGCGACTCGGCTTCCTCGATGTCGCGGGCGGTATCGCCGCTGGCCAGCGTCCACAGCACCGGCAGGCGCGTGCGCACCGCGCCGCCCAACAGGGTGGACACGGACACGTTCAGGCGCTTGCCCTGCGCGTCCAGCAACGCGGATTCCAGGGCGGACTTGGCGAAGCGGTTGCCGCGCGCCACTTTTTCCAGGCGCTGCATCGCCGCATGGATGTTGGCCGCGTCCAGGCCGGCCAGCGCCGGCGCCAGATAGGTGTCGATGGCCAGTTTGATGCCCTCGGGGCTTTCCTCGCCGTAGGACAGGCCGCCGATGGTCGTGGCTTCGCCGATGCCCTCGATGCCGTCGCTGCACTTCAGGCGCACGATCACCAGCGTCTGGCGCTGCATGACCGCCATGGCCAATTGGTGGGCGCGGATGGTGGGCAGATCCACCAGGATGGCCTCGACCGAAACAATGCTTACCGGATTCATACTTTTATAGCTAGGAATGAGGGATGGTGGCAGTATCGCTTGCCTTTTCCCAGCTAGTCCAAGACTATATGGGTTCCAATTAATACCTTTTGGGTCTGAATCAATCATGGAGCTCAGGCATCTGCGCTATTTCCAGGCGGTGGCGGAGGAAGGCAGTTTCACGCTGGCCGCGGCCCGTTTGCACATTGCACAGCCGCCCCTCAGCCGCCAGATCCGGCAGATGGAGGAAGAGCTTGGCGTCGTGCTCTTCGAGCGCACCACGCGCGCGCTGCGCCTGACCGAAGCCGGGCGCTTCCTGCTGGAGCAATCGCGCCTGCTCACCGCGCGGCTCGACGAAGTGCTGGAAGGCACCCGCAGGCTGGGGCAGACGCAGCGCCGCTGGTTCGGCATCGGCTTCGTGCCGTCCACGCTGTACGGTTTCGTGCCGGAACTGATCCGCCTGTTGCGCAGCGCCGATCCCCGGGTCGAGGTGGGACTGATGGAAATGAACACCTTGCCGCAACTCGAGGCCTTGAAAGCCGGCCGCATCGACCTGGGCATCGGCCGCATCCTGCTCGATGACCCGGCGATCGAACGCCGCGTGCTCATGACCGAACCCCTGCTGGCCGCAGTGCCGCTGCATCACCCGCTGGCCGGCCTGGGCAGCGTACCGGTGGAGCGTCTGGCGCGGGAACCTTTCGTCCTGTACCCGGCGCGGCCCCGGCCCAACTACGCCGACCACGTACTGGGCCTGTTCCGCGCCGCCGGCCATTCGCTGCAGGTGGTCCAGGAAGCGAACGAACTCCAGACCGCGATCGGGCTGGTTGCGGCCGGACTGGGCGTGACCGTGGTGCCGGCGTCCGTGCAGCGCCTGCAGCGCCAGGACGTCGCCCATGTGCGGATAGAAGCAGACGCCTTCGTGTCTCCGGTGATCGTCAGCTACCGCAAGGACGACGCGTCGGCGTTCCTGCTGCGGGCGCTGGAACTGGCGGAGTCGCTGGCGAAGCGGTAGCGATGCCCGGCGATGCGCCTAGGGATTGTGGTCAGCGGTCTTGCGCAACGCTTCAAAGGGGCTGAGGTCCAGGCCAGCGTCCTGGAAGCGCTTTAACACGCTTGCCAGAGCTTCGTCGCGCTTGCCGGACCGTTCGGTCGCGGTCAGGGCTTGCCGGCATTTTTCCATGTGGTCGGGGCAGCCATGGCCGGCGGGCAGGAGGTGCGCATACATCGACACGTTGATCGCCAGCGTCGACACCTGGATGCGGGTCGGCTTGCCCAGGTAGAAGTCGGCGATGTCCTTTCTTAGCGTCGCCACCGCCTTTGCCGCGATGGCGGCGGCCTCTCCGGGCGCATTCGCCTTTGCGGCGGCAACTTCGGGCGACGCGCCGATTAAGCTGGGGTCGCCCCGCATGAAGGCGGGCGCCTCGTCGCGCATGACGGCCTCGAGGACCGCGGCTTCGGTCGGATCCGGGACATAGGCCGCGTGGACCAGGGCGGGGAACATCGCGCACAGCAGGGCGCAAGCTTTTTTCATTGGTGCGTCGGTGCGGATAGGCAGGGGGGCAGAGCTTAACCCGCCCGGCGACATTGCGGATCGGCCATGTAGGCGTCCTCCTTTTCCTGGAACTGCGGCGCGTCCCCGCGCCGCGCCCGCCACGGTATATTGCCCCCATGAAAAAGCTAGACATCCCAGCGCTGGAAATCTTCGTCGCGGCCGTCGAGGAAAAGAGCCTGTCCAAAGCGGCCGAACGGGAAAACCTGGTGACTTCCGCGGCCAGCAAGCGGGTGGCCGAGCTTGAACGGCACCTGGGCCGCACGCTGTTGCACCGCCACGGGCGCGGCGTCGAGCCCACGGCCGCCGGCGCATTGCTGTATCAGCGCGCCAAGGCCATCCTGCGCAGCGTGCAACTGACTGAACAGGCCATTAACGGCTATTCCCTGAACGGGCAGGCGAAGATCCGCCTGGCGTCCAATCCGTCGACCATCCTGCAGTTTCTGCCCGGCGTGATGGGCCGGTTCCTGGCCGGCCGCAGCGACGTCAGCGTGGACCTGCTGGAAGGCCACAGCTACGACATTCCGCGCATGGTGGCGGAGGCTTCGGTGGATATCGGCATCTATCACGCGGACCATCCGGTGCCCGGCGTGGCCTCGTTTCCTTTCCGGCGCGACCGCGTGGGGCTGGTCGTGCCAGTGGGTCACGCGCTGGCCGGCCGTTCGGAGCTGTACCTGGAAGAGGCGCTGGATTACGACTTGCTGGGCTATTTCCCCCGGCATTCGCTGGATCAGTTCCTGGCCTATGCGGGGCAGACGCTGTCGCGGCCGCCCAATGTCAAGCTGCAGGTGTCCAACTTCGAGACCCGCTGCCGCATGATCCGCGAGGGCCTGGGCATCGGCGTGGTGCCCGAGGGCATCGCGCGCCACTATCTGTCGGCTATGGGCCTGACGCTGCTGCGGCTGCGCGACGATTGGGCGGAGCGCCAGTTCTATGTCTGCGTACGCGACACGAGCCAGCTGGCGCGGCCCGTGGACGAACTGCTGAAGGCGTTGACAGCGCCGGAAGCGCTGGCGGACTGACGGGCGCCCCGGCGACGCGGGGCGCCGGTTGCCTGCCGGCTAGCGCGCCCTCCGGGATTGGTCGGCCTCCGCCAGTACCGGCCGCAGATAGTCCAGGAACCGGTCGGGGTCTTCGCTCATGGGGAAGTGGCCCATGCCTTCCATGATCTGCCATTTCGATCCGGCGATGCGTCCCGCCAGGAACTCGGTGTCCTGCGGCGTGCAAGAGTAGTCGTATTCCCCGGTCAGCAACCACAGCGGGCAACGGCGAGTGTCGATGGCGGCCACGCGGTCGCGGATGTCGCCGTCGGCGGTGTAGAAGTGCAAGTCGCCCTTGAACACGCCGGGCCCGCCCTGCATGTAGTGCCACAGGGTTTCCCAGCGATGGCTGTCGGGACTGCCCGGGCCGACCAGGCCCGACACGATGCCGGCGCAGACTTCGCCGCCATGCACGTCCGGCCGGTTCAGCCACTCCAGGTCGTAGTAGGGATCCACGTGCGCGCCGGACTGCAGCCCGATGGCGCCGCCGAAACGGTCCGCGTGCTCCAGCGCCAGATGCAGCACGATGCGTCCGCCGATGGAGCAGCCCATGACGAGCGGCCGGTCCAGTTCCATGGCGTCGGCCACCGCGATGATGGCCTGCGCATAGTCCTGCGAAGTCAGCCGGTATGTTTCCTGGTGCCAGCCCTCGGGCGGCGAAGACTTGCCGTGCCAGGGCAGGTCGAAGGCGATGACGCGGAACGATGCCAGGATGGCCGGGTCGTTCATCACGGCGCGATACTGGCGCGAGTCTGCGCCGGCCGTGTGCAGGCAGAGTAGCGGCGTGCCGCTGCCGGCCTCCTCGACGTAGACGCGGTGCTGGCGTCCCCCCAGCGGCAGTTGCAGATAGCGGCCGACGATCGGCTCGAAGACGGCTGGGCTGGAATTCACAGGGTCGCTCCTT
The DNA here is from genome assembly GCF_000236785.1 of Achromobacter arsenitoxydans SY8. Lineage (GTDB taxonomy): Bacteria > Pseudomonadota > Gammaproteobacteria > Burkholderiales > Burkholderiaceae_B > Achromobacter > Achromobacter arsenitoxydans. Next base: position 13,609 of record NZ_AGUF01000037.1, read on the forward strand.
CGGCGCGCGGGCACGCCAGCACGTCCTTGAAATACAAGAGGTTGGACATCAGGGGATAGAGGTCGCCCTCGGCCCGCAGGCGGCGGAATTTCACCAGCGCCATCAGGTCGTGAAAGCCGGGCGGCGGCTTGGGGCTCCAGAACTGCGCCCAGTCGGCGGCGGCCGCGCGCAGTGCGAATTGCCAGCGCGGCATGACGAAGGGGCCGCGGCGCACGTCGTGGATGCGTCCCGCCGCCACCGTGATCAGGTAGGCGGCGTCGCCGCACTCCAGCAGGAACACGGTGTTCAGGTGGCGGCCCCGCCACACCAGGCGCTCCTGGCGGTTCACGGCGTCCGCCAGGCGGTGAAGGATGAAGTCGTTATTTTGCATGCTGCGGTCCTTGTCACAGGGGCGGAAGGTCCAGGCGGTAGATGCCGTCGTCGGCGCCGGCGCGCGGGTAGCGCTCGGCCACGGCGGGATCGTGGCCGGGCACGATGTGTGCTTCGGAATCCGCCAGGGTCCGGATGCGCGCATAGCCCTGCAGCATATCGCCCAGGTGGAAGATGGCGGGAAAAGGATTGTTGTCGGTGAAGTTACGGTAATAGTGCAGGGCGTCGGACGCCAGCACCACCCAGCCGCGCGCGGTGTGTACGCGCACCACCTGCAGCCCGGGCGTGTGGCCGCCGATGCGGTAGAGCTCCAGACCGGGCGCCAGGACGGCGTCGCCGTCGTGGAAGCGCACCCGCCCGGCGTACACCTGGCGCACGACCGACTGCACGTCGTCGACCGAAAAGAAATGCCGCATTGATTCAAAGCACATGTAGCGGCCGGTGGCGTACTGCATCTCGGCGTCCTGCAGGTGGACGCGGGCGTTGGGATAGGCCTCGACATTGCCCGCGTGGTCGTAGTGCAGATGGGTCAGCACGACATCGCCTATATCCGCGGGCGCCAATCCCAGCCGGGCCAGCGCCGTTTCAGGCGCCAGCGTGAAGGCGCGGTTGCGGGCGCGCGCCGAGCAGGCGGAAAAGCCCGTGTCGACCAGCACATTGCCCGCCGGACCCCGCAGCAGCCAGCAATAGAAATCCAGGGGCATGGGCCCGTCATGGATATCGGCGCGCGACAGGAAATTGTCGGCCGCACGCCGCGTCACGCTGGCGTAGCGGATGGCGTAGGCCTCGTAGGCCGGCAGGCCGCCGGCCGCCTCTGGCGCTGCCGTCATTGCTTGACCAGCTTGCACTGGCTTTCAGACAGGGGCATGAAGGCCTGGTCTCCCGGCACGGTCTTCACGATCTTGTAGTAGTCCCAGGCGGCTTTGGAGTCGGCAGGCGACTTGACCTCCACCACATAGGTGTCGTGGATGAGCTTGCCGTCTTCGCGCAGGCGGGCGTTGCGCGCGAAGGCGTCATGGATGGGCATGGCGCGCAGCGTCTTCATGACGGCGTCCACGTTGTCGGAGCCGGACTTCTCCACGGCCCGCAGGTAGTTGAGCACCGCGGAATACTGGCCGGCCTGCAGCGCCGTCGGCATCTTTCCGGATGCTTTGAAGAAGCGCTGGGCGAAGGCCCGGGTCTCGTCGTCCATGTCCCAGTAGAAGGTTTCGGCGAAGGTCATGCCCTGGCCGGCTTCCAGGCCGACGCCGTGCACGTCGGTGATGCTCATCAGCATCGCCACCAGCTTCTGTCTGGCGGCCAGCCCGAATTCACGCGCCTGCTTGATCTCGTTCTGCAGGTCGGCGCCGGCGCTGGCGAAGGCCACCGCGTCGGCCTTGCTGGACTGCGCGGACAGCAGGAAAGAGGCGAAGTCGTTACCCGGAAACGGGTAGCGCACGGAACCCGCCACCGAACCGCCGCCGTCCTTCACGAAGCGCATGCCGTCGTTTTCCAGCGAGTGGCCGAAGGCATAGTCGGCGGTGACGAAGAACCATTTCTTCGCGCCCGCCTCGACCAGCGGCAGGGTGCCCACCTTGGCGAGCGCGTAGGTGTCATAGACCCACTGGACGTTGTTGGGCGAGCAGTCTTCGCCTGTGATGCGGGTGGCGCCCGCGCCGGTGACCATGGTCATGCGGCCTTTTTCGCGGGCGATGTTCATGACGGCCAGGGCGACGGCGCTGTTGCCCAGTTCCGTCACGACGTCCACTTTCTCGCGGTCCATCCATTCGCGGGCGCGGCTGGCGGCCACGTCGGTCTTGTTCAGGTGATCGGCCGACAGCATTTCCACGGGCTTGCCCAGCACCTTGCCGCCGAACTCCTCGATGGCCAGCTTGGTCGCCAGGACCGAGCCCGGTCCGACGTTGCCGGAATACGCGCCCGACATGTCGGTCAGCACGCCAATGCGCACGACGCCGTCGGATATGCCGTCGGACGCCTGAGCCGCGCCGGCAAGGGCAGCCATCGCGATCGCCGCCGAAATTCTCTTCTGCATGGTTCTCTCCTTTGAATGGTCTGGCGGCGCGGTCAGTCGCCGCGCCGCTCGCGTAACGGTGGCGGCTGCGCGCCGCCGGCGGGCTACATCTGGCTCACATACTTGACCTGCATGAACTCCTGCAGGCCTTCCACGCCGCCTTCCTTGCCCAGGCCGCTGTCCTTGACGCCGCCGAACGGTGTCTCGGGCAGCGAAGCCTGGCAGTGGTTGATGCAGACGACGCCGCTTTCGATGCGCTCCGAGGCGATCCGCGCGGTCGCGGCGTCGCGGGTGAACACGTAAGCGGCCAGGCCGAACGGCAGGCGGTTCGCCAGCGCAAGGGCCTCGTCCGGGTCGCGGAAGGGCTGCACCAGCGCCAGGGGACCGAAGGGCTCCGTGTTGGACGCCAGGCAGTCGGGGCCCGCGTCGCGCAGCACCGTCGGCGCCCAGAACCAGCCGGGCAGGTCCAGGCGCTGCCCGCCGGCGGCCAGTTCGGCGCCGTGCTTGAGCGCATCGGCCACCATCGTCTCCATCGCGGCCAGCCGCCGGGGATTGGCGAGCGGGCCCATCTGCACGCCGGCGTCAAGCCCATTGCCCACGCGCCAGCTGCGCGCGCGCTCGGCCAGGCGCTCGACGAAGGGCTCGTACACGCTTTCATGGACGTACATGCGCGTGGGCGACGTGCAGATCTGCCCGGAGTTGCGAAGCTTGGCGGCCAACACCGTGTCCGCGGCGTTGACCGGGTCGGCGTCGCCGTACACCAGCACGGGCGCATGGCCGCCGAGTTCCAGCGTCGCGCGTTTCAGGCCGTTGGCCGCCATCACCGCCAGTTCGCGGCCGATGGACGTGGAGCCCGTGAAGGTCACCATGCGGATGAGGGGAGATTCGATCAGGCGGCGCGAGATGTCGCCGGGGTCGCCGAACACCATGTTCAGGACGCCAGCCGGCAGGCCCGCGTCCGTCAGGGCGCGCCCGATTTCCAGGGCGATGGCGGGCGTTTCCTCGGACGGCTTGATGACGATGGAGCAGCCCGCCGCCAGGGCGCCGGCGATCTTGCGCGACGGCGTGATCGCGGGCGCGTTCCAGCCCGAAAAGGCCGCGACCGGCCCGATGGGTTCCGGGATGGCCATCTGGCGGATGCCGCCCACGCGGCCGGGTATCAGGCGGCCGTAGGTGCGCCGCGCTTCCTCGGCGCCCCATTCGAACATCTCGGCGGCGGTCGCCACTTCCTTCTCGGATTCGGTCAGGGGCTTGCCCAGTTCGCGGGTGATCAGCCAGGCCAGCCGCGCCGTGCGTTCGCGCATCAGCGTAGCGGCGCGGCGCAGAATCGCCGCCCGCTCCAAGGGCGCCGTGTCGCGCCAGCCCGGAAACGCGCGGTGGGCGGCTTCCAGGGCCTCGTCGATGTCGTCGGGGGACGCCACCGGCACGCGGCCCAGCACTTCGCGGGTGGCTGGGTCGATCACTTCCAGGCCGGGGCGTTGGCCGGCGGGGACGGCGCGGCCGCCGATCAGCAGGGTCAGTTCGGGATATTCCATCTAGTCCGCCTTCGCTATGTGGCTGGTCTGCATGACTTGCGCCCAGCGTTCGGTCTGGGCGCCGATGTGCCGGGCAAAGTCCTCGGGGCTGCCGGTCATGGGGTACTGGCCCAGCTTGAGCAGGGCGTCGCGCGCGTCGGGCGTGCTCATCACCTTATTGATCGCGGCGTTCAGGCGCTGCGTCACGGCGGGCGGCACGCCGGCCGGGGCCAGCACGCCGTTCCAGGGTTCGGCTGTGAAGCCGGGAATGCCGGCCGCCTGCGCCACCGTCGGCACGCCCGGCGCGACGGAAGAGGGCTGGGCGGCGGCGATGCCCAGCGCCCGCATCTTGCCTGCCTGAACCTGCGGCATGGCGGCGATCGCGCTCAGGAACGCCATGTCTACGCGCCCGGCCACCAGGTCGGCGATCGCGGCGGAGTCGCCCTTGTAGGGCACGTGGGTGATGTCGACCTTCGTGGCGCTCTTGAACCATTCGCCGGCCAGGTGATTCACCGCGCCGCTCCCGGCGGACGCAAACGTGAGTGCGCCGGGCTTCTGGCGCGCCCCGGCGATCAGTTCCTGGACGCTGTTGTAGGGCGAGCCGGCCGGCACGACCAGCAGGTAGGGATAGCTGGCCACCATGGCCACCGGCTGGAAGTCCTTCAGCACTTGATAGTCGACCTTCTGCTTGTAGACGGGTTCGATGGACAGTGTGCCGCTGCTGCCCAGCATCAGGGTGTAGCCGTCGGCGGCCGCGCGCTTGACCGCCTGCACGGCCACGACGCCGTTGGCGCCTGCGCGGTTCTCGACGACGATGGACTGGCCTAGCTCGGTCTCAAGCTGGCGGGCCAGGTAGCGGCCGACGGCGTCCGTCGGTCCGCCGGCAGTAAATCCGATCACGAGCGTGACCGGTTTGGTCGGGTAGTCCGCGGCGGCGGCATTAAAGCCGATCGCGGCGGCAAGCAGGGGCAAGGCCCATCTGCATCGCATGGGAGTCATGGTTGTCTCGAATGAATAGGGACGGCGCGGCAGGCGCCGGGGACGCTCAGGCGTAGCCGCGCTCGATCAGCTTGACCATTACCGGGTAGTACTCCTTGACGTAGCCGGCGGCGCGGGTGCGCTCCAGCAGGTCGTGGGTGAGCTTGGCCGCTCGCGCGTCCACGTCGCCCTGGCTGGCCAGTTCAAGCGCCAGCAGGATGTCCTTGATGGCGTATTCGGTCGGGAAGGTTTTCTCGGGAAAGGTCTGCGCCGCCAGCGCCTTCTGGCCCGGGTTGCGCAGCACGAAGCTGTCGGCCGAGCCCTTGCTCAGCGCATCCAGCAGCAGAGCGCCGTCCACGCCGGCGCTGCGGCCGATGGTGATGGCCTCGGCCAGCGCGTGGACCGTCATGAAGACCACCATGTTGTTCATGATCTTCACCACCTGGCCGTTGCCGATGCCGCCGCACAGCAGCACATCGGTGCCCATGCATGACAGATAGGGCAGGACCGAGTCGTAGTCCTTTTGGGTGGCGCCCACCGTGATCATCAGGGTGCCCAGGCGGGCGGCCTCGCGCATGCGGGCCACGGGGGCGTCGATCAGCAGGATGCCGTGGCCGCGTAGCGTTTCGGCCAGTTGCCGGGTGCGCGTGACGTCGCTGGTGCTCATGTCCACCACGATGCGCACGCGGCCGGCCGCCTCGACCAGGCCGCCGGGGCCGGTGCATACCTGTTCCACCTGCACGATGCTGGGCAGCGACAGGAACACGATCTCGGCGCTCTGCGCCACTTCGACGATCGAGGCGCAGGCGCGGCCGCCCAATGCGCCGATGCGGGCCACGGGTTCGGGGCTGATGTCCGTCACGTAGACCGGGTGCCCGGACTTGCGGACGAGGTTGGCGCACATGGGTTCACCCATGACGCCCAGGCCGATGAAACCCAGCGGGGTCTTGGTCTCGCTCATTACTTCCTCCTTGGTATTGCGTCTGTTTTTCTGGTCTTGCCATGCAGCTTACGGACGGCGCCGGCACGCCGGTATGAAAAATTGGCAAAGCAACTTTCTCCAATTCCGCCCCCTGCGGATCAAGAACGCTCGTTTTCCTTTTTATCAATCCTCGGCCAGCGGGTCCGCCTAGAGTGATCGGCAGAACAGCGCGGCACGCGTGTTGCGGCGCAATAACCCGGAGAGACGAATGCTGCTGGACTCCATCGCCGCCTATGGCGCCAAAGACGCGGTGGGCAGACTGCCCGACGAGGTCATCCATTACGCCAAGCGCGCCTTCCTGGACTGGCTGTCGGCGCTGTATCCCGGCACCCGCGCCGCGCCGTGCCAGCAGTTGCTGGGCGCCCACGGCGCCGAACTCGGGTCGGGCGCGTCCAGCCTGCCGGGCTGCGCGACTACCGCCTTTGCCGCCACGGCGGCCTGGATCAACGGCAGCGTGTCGCACGCGGTGGAGTTCGACGACATCTTTCGCGACGCGATCTACCATCCCGGCTGCCCGACCATCGCCGCGGCGCTGGCGCTGGCTGAAGAGCAAGACGCCAGCGGACTCGCGCTGCTGCAGGCGATCGTGGTGGGCTACGAGATCTCCACCCGCATCGGCGCGGCGGTGCAGCCCGCCCATTACCGCTATTTCCATACGACCGGCACCGTGGGCTGCTTCGGCAGCGCGGCCGCCGCGGCGGCCTTGTGCGCGCCGGGCGACGCGCAGGTCATGCTGCACGCGCTGGCCACTGCCGGCACCCTGGCCAGCGGCCTGCAGCAGGCCTTCCGGTCGGACGCCATGAGCAAGGCGCTGCACGCGGGCCATGCCGCCGAGGTCGGCGTGCGGGCCGGGCAGGGCGCTGCGCACGGGGTCACCGGCGTGCCGGACATCCTGGAAGGCGAGGTCGGATTCGGCGCGGCGCTGGCGCGCAATCCTGACTGGTCCGTCGCCACGGCCGGGCTGGGCGACCGCTACAACATCCTGTCCATCACGCAGAAGAACCACGGCTGCTGCGGCCACACCTTTGCCGCGATCGACGCCGCCCTGGCGCTGCGCGAAGGCGGGCTGCGGCCGCAGGACGTGGCCTCGCTGCGCGTGGACGCCTATCAGACCGCGCTGGACGTCACCGGGAACTTCCAGCCTGCGACGGCGTTCGAGGCGAAGTTCAGCCTGCCGTACGTGGTGGCGCACGCGCTGGTTCATGGTTCGGTGCGGCTGGACGCCTTTGGCGAAGAACGTCTGCGCGACCCCCAGGTGCGCGGCCTGATGCGGCGGCTGGACCTGAAGGCGGATCCGGACCTGACCGCCGGTTTTCCAAAAATGCGCGCCGCGCGGCTGACCGCCACGACGCACGGCGGCGCCGTGCATGAACACTTTGCGCCGTACCGCAAGGGCGATCCCGAATCGCCGCTGTCGGACGCCGACCTGAACGACAAGTTTGCCGAGCTGGCCGGCCCGGTGCTGGGCAGCGCCCGCGCGCGCGCCTTGCGCGATGCGGTCTGGCGCCTGGACGCCATGCCGGTGCGCGCGCTGCGCCTGGCCGCCGACATGCCCCAGCTTTGAACTTCCACTCCCTCTGGCCTTTATGACGACAGCCACCTCCATGTCTTCTCCTTCTTTTGCCGACGCGCTGCTGTCCCCGCGCGCCATCGCCCTGGTGGGCGCCTCGGGCGATGCGCGCAAGAACACGGCGCGCCCGCTGCGGTTCATGCGCAAGCACGGCTACGCGGGCGCCATCTATCCCATCAACGCCGCCCGCCCGGACATCCTGGGCGAGCGCGCCTATCCCTCGCTGGCCGGGCTGCCCGGCCCGGTGGATCACGTCTTCATCATGATTCCGGGCGACGGCGTTGCCGCCTTGCTGCCGGACTGCGCCCGGGCCGGCGCGCGCGTGGTGACGGTCTATTCCGACGGCTTCGGCGAGACCGGGCCGGACGGGCTGGCCCGGCAGTCGGACCTGGTGCGCCAGGCCCGCGAACTGGGCCTGCGCCTGCTGGGCCCCAATAGCATCGGCCTGGCCGACCTGCACGCCGGCTGCATCCTGTCCGTCAATGCCGCCTTCGAGGCCGACACGCTGCTGCCCGGCGGCATTGCGCTGGTGTCCCAGAGCGGCTCCATGATGGGATCGCTGCTGTCGCGCGCCGCCGCGCGCGGCTTCGGGTTCTCGAAGTCGGTTTCCGTGGGCAATGAAAGCGACATCACGGTGGGAGAGGTGGTGGACGCGCTGGTGGACGATCCACATAGCAAGGTCATCCTGCTGTTCCTGGAAACCCTGCGCGACGCACCCGCGCTGGCCCGTGCGCTGGGCCGGGCGCGCGCCGCGGGCAAACCTGTGATCGCCTACAAGCTGGGCAGGTCCGAGCAGGGCGACGCGCTGGCGCAATCGCACACTGGCGCGCTGGCGGGCAACGACGCGGCGGTCGACGCGTTCCTGAAGGCGCACGGGGTAATGCGGGTCCAGCACCTGGAGACCCTGTTCGAGATCTCGCCGCTGGCCGCGCGCTACATCCGCGGCCCTCGTGTTCCCGGGCCGGACGAGGCGCTGGCCAGGGTGGCGGTCATCACCACCACGGGCGGGGGCGCGGCGACCGTCGTCGACAACCTGGGCCTGCGCGGCCTGGCGGCCGTGGCTCCGCCGCCCGAGTTCGTGCGGATGATCGCCGAGCACGGCCTGAAGATTCGGGAGACGCCCGTCATCGACCTGACCCTGGCGGCAACCAGCGCGCAGTACAAGATGCTGCTGGAAGCGCTGCTGCGCGCGGACTGGTGCGATGCCGTGCTGAGCGTTGTGGGTTCGTCGGCGCAGTTTCATCCGGGACTGGCGGTGCAGCCTCTGCTGGAGGCCGACAAGCCGGACGCCAAGCCCCTGGCGGTGTTCCTGGCGCCGGAAGCGCCGGAGTCGCTGGCTTTGCTGCAGCGGGGCGGGATCGCAGCCTTTCGCACGCCGGAAGCTTGCGCCGACGCGTTGTCGGTGTTCTTCACGCCCGTGGGCGCGCCGCCCGACCTGGGCTTTGAAGCGGCCTGGCCGGCCGGCCTGCCGCGCAGCGGCATGTTGAGCGAATACGAAGCGGGCGCGCTGTTCCGCGGCCTGGGTGTTCCTGTCGCACAGGCCCAGTTGATTGCGCCCGGCGCGCTGGCCCATGCCGTGCCGTATCCCGTCGTCGCCAAGGTCTGCTCACGCGACCTGGCGCACAAGACCGAAGTGGGCGCGGTGCGCGTCGGTATTGCCGACGCGGCAGCGCTTGAGAAGGCCGTGGGCGAGATGCTGGTCGCCGTCCGGCAGCGTGCGCCGCACGCGGCGGTGGACGGCATTCTGGTCCAGCCGATGGAAGGCCGCCTGATCGAACTGATTCTGGGCTACCGGTACGACCCTCTGGTGGGCCCGACGGTGCTGCTGGGCGCCGGCGGCATCGCCGCCGAACTCGCGCCGGACTATGCGCTGCGCCTGGCCCCGGTAAACCTGGAGGAGGCCCGCCGCATGATTCTTGAAGTGCGCCAGACCCGGCTGATCCGCGGATTCCGCGGCCTGCCTGAAGGCGATTGCGAGGCGCTGGCCCGCGCCATCGCGGCGTTTTCACGGCTGGCGCTGATGGAGGGCATGCGCGTCGAGGAAGCCGAAATCAATCCCTTGTTCGTCCGCGCCGACGGCGTGGTCGCCGTGGACGGCCTGGTCCGGCTGGCCTGACGCGCCTTCCTTACAGGCCTTCCTTACAGGCCGTCCCCATTCCCATTCTTGCCACAGGAAACATAAGATGGACTTCAAACTGACCCCGGAACAACAGGATTTCCAGACGGCCGTGCGCCGCTATGCCGAGCGCGAGTTGCGCGATGGCGCCGTCGAGCGCGCCCATTCCGACGACTACCCCTGGGACATCGCCCGCAAGATGGCCGGCCAGGGCCTCCTGGGCATCACGGTGGCGCAAGAGGACGGGGGCGTCGGCGGTTCGCTGATGGATGCCGTCATCGCTATCGAGACCGTGGCGTCCGTGTGCCCGCGCAGCGCCGACGTGGTGCAGGCGGGAAACTTCGGCGCCATCCGCGTGCTGGCCGAATACGGCAGCCCGCTGCAAAAGCAGAAGTACCTGACGGGCCTGCTCGCGGGAGAAGGGCTGATCTCCGTGGGCATGACCGAGCCCGACGCCGGCTCGGCCGTCACCGAACTGAAGACCAGCGCGACGCGCGCCGACGGCGGCTGGCGCATCAACGGCACCAAGATCTTCACCACCCACGGCCCGCACGCCAGCGTCATCCTGGCGTACGTGCGATTCGGGCCGGGCACGGGCGGCATCGGTTCGGTGCTGATCGGCACGCGCGACGAAGGCGTGAAACTGGGCAAACGGTCCGCCTTCATGTCGGGCGAGGAATGGGTCGAGATCTTCTTCGACAACGTGTTCGTGCCGGACGATATGGTGGTGCTGGGCGAGGGCGGCTTCAAGAAGCAGATCGCGGGCTTCAACGTCGAACGCATCGGCAACACGGCGCGTTCGCTGGCCCTGGGCCGCTACGCCTATGAAGAAGCGCGCAATTGGGCCATGCAGCGCAAGCAGTTCGGACGGCTGCTGTGCGAATTCCAGGGCCTGCAATGGAAGTTCGCGGACATGCGCATCAAGCTGGACGCCGCGCAACTGCTGCTGTACCGGGCCGCCACCGGCGCGGACACCGGCTTTCCGTCCGCCACCGAGACCGCGATCGCCAAGGCCTACTGCAACCAGGTGGGCTTCGACGTGGCCAACGACGCGCTGCAGGTGCTGGGCGGGCTGGGCTACAGCCGGGAATCCCTGGTCGAATACTGCGTGCGCCGGTGCCGGGGCTGGATGATCGCCGGGGGCTCTATCGAGATCCTGAAGAACCGCATCGCGGAAGGCGTGTTCGAACGCAGCTTCCCGCAGCGCCCGCCGCGCTGACCGGATGGCCCCGCGTGCGGCGCGCGGGGCCGTCAACGCCTACTGCGCGCGGATTGGCGCATAGCTGCCCATCAGTTCGACGATCCAGTCGATAAACGCGCGCAGCTTGGCGCTGACGTGGCGGTTGGGCGGAAACGCGACGAACATCGGCATCGGGTCGAGCTGCCAATCCTCGAAGATGGGAATCAGGTCGCCTTGCGCGACGTGGGCCTTGGACATGTAGTCAGGCAGCCACATCACGCCCATGCCGGCCAGACCGGCGGCCAGGTAAGCGTTGCCGTCGTCCACCGCCAGGATGTAGCGGCCATGCACGTTGACGCTTTCTTCGCCGCGGCGCATGGCGTAGGGCAGGGCCCGGCCGGTGCGCGCCCACAAAAAACCCACGATGCGGTGGTGCGAATCTTCAAGTTCGCGCGGGTGCGTGGGCGTGCCCGCGCGTTCCAGGTAAGCGGGCGCGGCATAGACGCCCAGCTGCAGGTCGCCGACGCGGCGCGCCATCAGCGACTGGTCGGCCAGCTCGCCGCCACGCACCACGCAGTCCACGTTTTCGCCGATCAGGTCCACGATGCGGTCGCTCACGCCCATGTCCAGCTGGATGTCGGGATAGCGGGCATGGAAGGCCGGCAGGGCCGGCACCAGCACCATCCTGGCCAGCGGGCTGGGCACGTCCACCCGCAGCCGGCCGCGGGGCGCCTCGGACGCGCTGGACAGGCTGGTCTCGGCGTCGTCCATGTCGGCCAGCAGCCGTATCACGCGCTCGTAGTAGGCGGCGCCGTCGGCGGTGACGTTGACCTTGCGGGTCGTGCGGTTCAGCAGCCGGACGCGCAGCCGCGCTTCCAGTTGTTGCACCAGCTGCGTCACAGTGGTCTTGCTCATGCGCAGGGTTTCGGCCGCCTTGGTGAAGCTGCCGGTCTCCACGACGCGCGCGAAGGCGTTCATTGCGTCGAAACGGTCCATCGCTGGCTCCTTGGGGGTTGGGATTGTTTGGATTCTACAAATAGTGCTGGATGAACTTGGCCGTTTATCGGGCGGGCGGGCGTCTTTAGAGTGTCCCTATGTTCAATACGGGCTGGATTCGGCCCACATCTGGAGATTACTGATGACGACTCGCGATGTTGTTTTCCCGCCCAATCGCCATGCGCTGTACGAGCGCGACCGTTATTCCCCGGCCGTCCGGTCCAATGGCTTCCTGTTCGTCTCGGGGCAGGTCGGTAGCCGCGAGAACGGCTCGCCCGAACCCGACCTGCGGGGGCAGGTGCGGCTGGCGTTTCAGAACCTGAACGCCATCCTGGAGGCGGCCGGCATAACATTCGACGATGTGGTCGATGTGACTGTCTTTATGGTCGATCCGCAATCGCAGTTCGAAACCATGTGGGAGGTGGTGCCGGAATTCTGGGGCGCCGCGCCGTACCCGAATATCACGGCGGTCGGCGTGACGTGGCTCAATGGTTTCCAGTTCGAGATCAAGGTGATCGCCAAGCTGCCGGAGGGCGCCGCGGGCTGACCCGGCGGTGCGCCGTGCAGGTCAGGGCCTGCGGAACACGACGACCTTGCTCGTCAGCTTCTGCAGGGCCTCATCGCGCTGGTTGGACGTGATGGATTCCACCACGACGATGGCGCGGTCGGGCTTGGAGCGCGACGGCGTGATGCTCAGCACGGTGCTCGTGACCTTGATCACGTCGTCGGGGCGGGTGGGTTGGGGCCAGGCGACCTCGGCGCCCGCGCCGATCACGCCGCGAGACACCGGAAAGCTGTCGACCAGCAGCTTCATGGTCAGCGCAGCCGTGTGCCAGCCGCTGGCGGCCAGCCCCTGGAACAGCGTGTCGCGCGCCGCCTGCGCATCCAGGTGGAAGGGCTGCGGGTCGAACTGCGCCGCGAAGGCGATGATCTGCGCGGCATCCAGGGCATGCGTCTTGCTGACGAAGACGTCTCCGACGGTCAGGTCTTCCAGGTAGATAAGCGGCGAATTCGGGGATTCTTGCATGCCAGGGCTCCAGGCGTGTGTCTGCGTGGACGAATTATCTGCGCACGCCATCGGGCGCGCAATGCGCGGGCGCGCCGGCCTGCTCCCGAGCCGGGGGAGGAGCCAGGACGGTGACCGCCGGCGGAATCAGGTCCATAATCGTCATGTCGAATTCAGGGATGGCGAGCCATGGCAGAAACCACACCGGCGGCACCAGCGGTTCGTCCGCTCGAGATCGGCGATATCACCGTCATCGACAACACCAAGCTGAAAAAGGCGGTGACAGCCGCCGCGCTTGGCAACGCGATGGAGTGGTTCGACTTCGGCGTATACGGTTTTGTGGCCTTCGCGCTGGGCAAGGTGTTCTTCCCGGACGCTTCGCCTGCCGTGCAGACCATCGCGGCGCTGGGCACCTTTTCGGTGCCGTTCCTGGTTCGGCCGCTGGGCGGCGTCTTCTTCGGCGTCATGGGCGACCGCTTCGGGCGGCAGAAGGTGCTGTCGCTCACCATCATCATCATGGCGATCAGCACGTTCTGCATCGGGCTGATCCCGTCGTACGCCACCATCGGCCTCTGGGCGCCCATCCTGCTGCTGCTGTGCAAGCTGGCGCAGGGTTTCTCGGTGGGCGGCGAATATACCGGCGCAGCCGTCTTCGTGGCCGAATACGCGCCCGACAGGCAGCGCGGCTTCCTGGGCAGCTGGCTGGACTTCGGCTCGATCGCCGGCTTCGTGGTGGGCGCGGGCATGGTCGTGCTGCTGCAGACCATGCTGGGCGAACAGACCTTCCTGGATTGGGGTTGGCGCATTCCGTTCTTCGTGGCCGGACCGCTGGGCTTCCTGGGCCTGTACCTGCGCCATGCAGCCGAGGAAACCCCAGCGTTCACGCAGCAGCTGGAGCGGATGGAAAAGGAAGACCGCGACGCCGTCCAGGAAAAGCCCACGGTCTCGTTCCGCGAGATCTTCGCCAAGTACCGGCGCGCGCTGCTGGTCAGCATCGGCACCGTGCTGGTGACCAACATCACCTACTACATGCTGCTGACGTACATGCCCACCTACCTGTCCGGCAGCCTGGGCTACACCGAAGGCCACGGCGTGCTCATCATCGTGGTGGTCATGGTGGGCATGCTGTTCGTGCAGCCGGTGGTGGGCTTCATCAGCGACAAGATCGGCCGCAAGCCCTTCCTGCTGGCGGGCAGCGTGGGCCTGCTGGTGTCGGCCATCCCGGCGTTCTGGCTGATCGGCAGCGACAACACCGGCCTGATTTTCCTTGGCCTGCTGCTCATCGCGGTGTTCCTGAACTGCCTGATCGGCATCATGGCGGCGACGCTGCCCGCGCTGTTCCCCACCCGCATCCGTTATAGCGCGCTGGCCAGCTCGTTCAACGTGGCCATCATCTTCGCGGGGCTCACGCCCACGGTGGCCGCCTGGCTGGTGGAAGAAACCGAAAACCTGATGATGCCGGCCTATTACCTGATGGCGGCGTCGCTCATCGGGCTGATCACGTCATTTTTCCTGCCCGAGACGGCCAACCGCCCGCTGCGCGGCGAAACGCCCACCGCCTCCAGCCGCCGCGAGGCCAAAGTGTTGCTGCAGCAGGCCTATGAACACATCGAGCAGAGCGTGCAGGACGTCGACGCCGAAATCGAGGCGCTGGAAGAGAAGCTCGCGGCGCTGCGGGTCCGCCGCCAGAGCCTGGCGGACCGGCATCCGGACATCGAATGAGCGCGCCCGCTAAGCCAGCAGCGCCAGCGCGTCCGCCAGTGTCAGCACCGTGGTCCGTGATGCGAACGCGGTGGAAAAAAGATGCTCGTGCACGACCTCGTCGGGGTCGAAGCAGCAGTCCTTGACCGTGTACAGACGGTAGTCCGCGTCGCTGGCGTGGGCGACCGACGACAGGACCACGCCGGTGGACGCAATGCCCGCCATGATGAGCGTGTCGATGCCGCTGGCCGACAGCCGCAGCGCAAGATCGGTGCCGAAGAACACGCTGGCGCGGTGCGCCACGATGAGCGGTTCGCTGGGGCGCCGGGCCAGTTCGGGGGCGATCTCATCCGAGGTGAACAGGCCCAGGTCCCGGATGCCCATCCCGTTCTTATTCAGGGGGCTGACCTCGGGGTACCCCGGGCTGAACCGGATCTGCGCGAAATAGACCTGCACGCCTGCGCTCCGGGCGGCATCGCACAATTGGCGCGTGTTGGCCAGCAAGGCGGGCGCGGCCTCGGAAAATAGGCGGGTGATGTCGGTCTGGTAATGCATGACCAGCAGGGCGGTTTTGACCGGGTCGATCGCGTGGCTAGGCGGCATGGGGAGTCCTGGGGCGGGGGGTGTTTCCGGGCAGGGCAGCGGCAACTGTAACGACAAACTCCGCAGGGATTGTCACTGTACCGCAGGCGGATCGGCCCGTAATATCGCTCGACAGACATCGGCGCCCGCGCTGCCCGCGGCCCCGCCTGCACAAGGACCTGATCATGACCGTGGCATTCAAGCAAGTGGACGTATTCACCCGCGAACCCTACCGAGGCAACCCCGTGGCCGTGGTTCTGGATGCGCAAGGCCTGTCGGACGAGCAGATGCGGCGCATCGCCAACTGGACCAACCTGTCGGAAACCACGTTCGTGTTGCCGGCCACGCAGCCGGGCGCGGACTACCGCGTGCGCATCTTCACGCCGCAGGCCGAACTGCCTTTCGCGGGGCATCCCACGCTGGGCACGGCGCACGCGCTGCTCGAGGCCGGCATCGTCGCGGCGCGCGGCGGCAGGCTGGTGCAGGAATGCGCGGCGGGGCTGATCGAGCTCACGGTCGCGGCGTCGGACGGCAATAGCCCGCTGATCGCCTTCACGCTTCCCGATCCGGCCCTGACGCCGCTAGACGCCGAACAGGTGAAAGAACTTGAGGCCATCCTTGGCGCGGCGGTGCTGCACGATCCGGTCCCCAAGCGGGTCAACGTGGGCCCCGTCTGGACGATCGCGCAGATGGCCAGCGCGCAGGCGGTGCTGACGGTCAAGCCAGACTTCGCGCGCATGGCCGATTTCGACCGCGCCAACAAGGCCGCAGGCATCGTGGTGTACGGCGCCAACGGCGAAGGCGCGGAGTCGGCCATCGAAGTGCGCGCCTTCGCGCCCAGTCTTGGCGCCAACGAAGACCCGGTCTGCGGCAGCGGCAACGGGTCGGTCGCCGCTTTCATCCGAGACGCCGGCCAGGTCGCGCAGTTCGGCATTGAATACCTCAGCACGCAGGGCGCGGCCGTCGGCCGGGCGGGCAGGATCCATATTGAATTTGACGGCGCCGCCACAATACGCGTGGGCGGCCAATGCGTCACCTGCATCGACGGGCGCATCGCCGTCTAAGGCCGGGCAACCCCCGGCGCGCCGGGGGCCGGCCATGCGCCGCAACGGTTTTCCGCGTGGCGCATCCTGGAATATGCTTGAACGTCGCGCATAGCAGCAAGGGTTTGAGCGCATCACTTTCCTTTCCAGGAGAACCAGGATGGCCAGCAAAAACACGATTTGCCTGTGGTACGACGGCGCCGCGCTGGATGCCGCCACGTTCTATGCCAAGACGTTCCCCGACAGCGCCGTGGGCGCGGTCCACCGCGCGCCCGGCGACTATCCGGCCGGCAAGCAGGGCGATGTGCTGATGGTCGAGTTCACGGTGATGGGCATTCCCTGCCTGGGCTTGAACGGCGGGCCGGGCGTCGAGCACAACGAGGCCTTCTCGTTTCAGGTCTTGACCGAAGACCAGGCCGAGACCGACCGCCTGTGGGAAACGATCGTCGGCAACGGCGGCCAGGAGCGCGAATGCAGCTGGTGCCGCGACAAGTGGGGGATCTCGTGGCAGATCACGCCGCGCGCCCTGATGGAAGCCGTTACCGACCTGGATCAGGCCGCGGCCAAGCGCGCTTTTGAGGCCATGATGACCATGAAGAAGATCGACATCGCGGCGATCGAGGCGGCGCGGCGGGGCAAAGCGTAGGGACTGGACGCGCGCTCCAGCGCTTTGGCGCCGGGATCGGAAAGTTGCATGTGTTGTCCGGGCGCCCCGGGGCGCCCAATCCGCGCGCCCGGTCACAAAGGAAACTCCCGTTTTCACCGTAAAATCCGGCTGCCGCCGCGATATTTCGGCGAAATCTCTTTCCTCCCGAGATGTACGTCGATCTTCTCACGCTTTACTTCCTGGCCATCGGAACGCTGCTGGCCAGCGCCGGAATGATGTTCTGGGAGCTTCGGGCCAATCCCAAGCGCCGCAAGGAATTGCGGATCCTGGCTTCAGGATTCGCAACGCTGGCGGTCGGCTGCGCCGCGGCGCTGTACCGCCGCGACCTCCCCGGCGTGACCGGTTCGGCCCTGAGCAACCTGGTCATCCTGGGCGGCTATCTGCTGATCCTGAACGGCGTTGCGGCGCTGAGCGGGCGGCACTACCGCCGCACCTCTTTGGCGATCCTGATCGGCATGGCGTTGGTGTGGACGGCAGGCGGCGTCCGCTGGCTGGACGTCATGTGGACTTACATCAGCTCGGTGCCGATCGCGCTCATCAGCGGCCTGACGGCCTGGGAAATGCTGCGGTGCAGGGCGATGAAACCGCTGCAGTCCCGTTACATCGTCGTGGCGGTGGCCGGCGCGCATACCGCCTTGTATGCGGGCAGGGCGTTCATTCTGCCCTGGTTCGCAACGCAGCCCGGCCAGGAGATCCAGGCGCTGGTCGGCAAGCTGACCATCTACGAAGGCGTGCTGTATTCCGTGGTGCTGCCGATGACGCTGCTCAAGCTCATCCGCGACGAGACCCATGGCCAGCTCCTGCTGGAATCCCAGACGGACTACCTGACCCGGCTGGGCAACCGGCGTTGGTTCTTCGAGCAGGGCGCGCGCATCTTCAACGGCAAGCAAGGGCGGGGCGCGGTGTCCGTCCTGGCGTTCGACCTGGACCACTTCAAGTCGGTCAACGACCGCTATGGCCACCAGGCGGGCGACGAAGTGCTGAAGGCCTTCGCGGAGATTGCGGGCGAGGTGCTGGGTCCGGACGCCATCCTGGCGCGCATCGGCGGCGAGGAGTTCGCCGCGCTGCTGTGGGGCGATGACGCACCCCTAGCGCAGACGCTGGGCAAGGCGGTAGCCGAGCGTTTCGCCATTACGGTATCGAACCGGATCGACGGCATCGGCATTGCGGCCACGGTCAGCATCGGGCTTGCGCGCTTTGACGGCGACGCACCCGGCATCATGGAAGCGCTGGCCATCGCGGATCAGGCGCTGTACCGCGCCAAGTCGCTGGGCGGCAACCGCCTGGAGCTGGCGCAGGCGGACGAGCCCGCCACCGCCTGACCTTCCGGCCGCCCGGCCGTTGCCGCGGTTATCGGGCCACAAACTCCTTGCGTGCGGCGTCGTACACGTAGGTGACGTTGTCGGCGTCGCCAAGCTTGCGGGTCTTGCCCGGGCCGGAAATCGTCGTACCCGTGAACCGGACGGTCAGCAGAGGCATGTCGCTATCGCCATTCGCGCTGAAGATCAATTCGCCCTCGCTGTGCGTGCACGGCATGACGTTGCCTTCGTCACAGGCCAGGCTGTTGTCCTCGCCCGTCAGCACATTGCCGGCATAGGCCCAGACCTTGTCCTTGCTTTCGTCCTGGCGCTTTTCCGGGGGGGTGAAGACCAGAAGGGTATAGGCGCCGATGGTGATCCCGTTCTCGAAGGTCTCGGTCGGCACCGCCAGCACCAGCTTGCCGGAGGCGCTGCGGAACTCGACCGGCTTGCGGGTGGTATCGACGTCCGGCGCCCGCTCATAGGCGCCGAACTCGCCGATTGTCGGTTCCATGCCGCGGAACTTCCAGGGGCGGTCTGACGCGGGGTTGTCCAGGATGAAAGTGGCTTCGGACAGGTTCACCGGCGTGGTGGGCGCGATGTCGTCTTCGCCGGGCTTGCCGTAGCGCTCGGCGGTTTCCCAGGCAAAACCGGTGAAGTACCGGGTGCCTTCCAGTTCGAAAGCGTGGCCGAACCAGTAGGTGGCGATGCTGCGGTTGGCGACTTCGTAGGACGTGGCGCCCTTGCCGTCGATCTGATGAATGAAATACAGAACGGTGGCGCCATCGGGCGGCGTGACCGCGGCCTGGGCATGGGCCGCCGATTGCGGCGCAGCGCTCACTCGTGCGGGAGCGTAGGCGGCAGACGTGGCTGCCAGCGTGGCGGCGGCAAGCAGGCCGGCCGCCGTCTTGCGGGCGGGCAGAACCTTGGCGTAAGACTTCCGCGTAAAAGCCATGAACTCGTCTCTCTGTATGTAAAAGCGCGTCGGGCGCGCCGTCTGGACGCCGCGCGCGCAAACCGCCTGTGTCACGCCGCAGGGCGGCAAGGGGCGGCTTCGGGATGGGGAATTAATGGTGCCGAATCATCGGCGGCACAGAACATAGTTGCTGCGTTCTGATGGTGTCAAGGCGAGGTTTGCGGCGCGAGTAGGGGGCGCCAAGGCGCTTGACGGCGCGGCGGCGCGTGCGGACAACGGCCGAAGATGCCGCGGGCTGGGGCGTTTTCGAGGGAGATGCCCCGTCCCGGGCGGACTTGGGCGCGCCGTGAGCACGGGCGCCCCGAATTAACTTGCTGTTACCTTGGAAATACTCGGGGTTACCAGGAGGGCCGGGCCGGCGCAGGCGGACACCAGGCAGCGCCCGCCACGGATGCCGACAGCCGGCCCGTCCACTCCGGCGTCAGACGAGACCCTTGGCCCGCGGGTCGCGCCGCCCCAGGCGGCCCAGCAGGTGGTCGACCTCGGCCTTGGCCTGCGGGGTCAGCGCGCCGCCCGGACGGCGCTGTGCGGCGGTGGCCAGGATGCCCCGGCGCATCATCACGTATTTGCGCACCGCCAGGCCCACGCCCGGCTGCTGCTCATAGCGCAGCAGCGGCAGGTGCGCGTCGAACAGGTCGTGCGCCTCTTCGGTCTTGCCTTCGCCCACCCATTTGACGAAGTCGCACAGCATGTCCGGGAAGCAATAGCCGGTATTGGCGCCGTCGGCGCCGCGGGCCATCTCGTAGTCCAGGAACAGGCCGTTATTGCCGCACAGGATGGAAATGTGGCGCATCGAGCCGTCGGCCTCGAAGCGGCGCAGGGCCGAGATCTTTTCCAGGCCCGGCCAGTCCTCGTGCTTGAGCATCACGCACGATGGCAGGTCGGTCACGATGCGGCGGATGACCGACGGCGCCATCTGCACGGAAAACGTCAGCGGATAGTCCTGCAGCACAAAGGGCACGTCGGCGCCGATGGCCTCGACCGCCTGGTGGTAGTAGGTGACGATCTGGTCGTCGGTGCGCAGGGTATTGGGCGGCGCGATCATCACGCCGGCGGCGCCGCGGTCCATCACCTCGCGGGTCAACGTGCGCATGGACGCAAAGCCGGGGGCGGACACGCCCACCACGATAGGCAGGCCGCCTGCCTTGCCGATCACGCGCGAGGCGATTTCCAGCGATTCCGAGAAGTCCAGCTTAGGGGCTTCGCCTAGCTGGCCCAGCACGGTCAGGCCGGTGGACCCGCAAGCCAGGTAGAAATCCATCATGCGGTCGATGGACGCGTAGTCCACGGCGCCGTCCTCGAAGAACGGCGTGGGGGCGATGGGGAAGACGCCCTTGGCGTCGGCAGTCAGTTTCATCGTCGATATCCTTTGATAGTGCGGTCGCGGCGCGCGCCGCGTTCAGATGCTGGCGATCAGGCCGCCGTCCACGCGGATCGTCGATCCGGTAATGTAGCTGGCGCGGGCGCTGGCCAGGAAGGCGACGGCGTCGCCGTATTCGGCCGGGTCGCCGTAGCGTCCCACCGGAATGGATTCGGTGCTTTCGCGGCTGACTTCCTCTTTGCTGCGGCCTTCACGCTTGGCGCGCGCTTCGTCCAGGAAGGCGATGCGGGCGGTCGCGATGCGGCCCGGCAGCACGATGTTGGACGTGACGCCGTCCTTGCCGACTTCGCGCGCCAGCGTCTTGGACCAGCCCACCAGCGACATGCGCAAGGCGTTCGAAATGCCCAGGTTGGGAATCGGCGCGATCACGCCCGACGACGTGCTGGTGATGATGCGGCCCCAGCGCCGTTCGCGCATGCCGGGCAGCACGCGGTCGGTCAGCTTGATGACGGATAGCACCATGCCCTCGAAATGCTCCCGCCACAGATCGGCGGATTGGCCGGAAGAGGGCGTGGGCGGGGGACCGCCGGTATTGTTGACCAGGATGTCGACCGGGCCCACGTTGGCTTCGATCCAGGCGACTTGACTGTCGAAGGCGTCCAGGGCGCGCAGGTCCCATTGCAGCGCATGGGCGGCCTGGCCGTCGGCCTTGATCTTGTCCGCCGTGGCCACGGCGGCTTCCAGGTTCAGGTCCGCTACCACCACCTTCGCGCCTTCCCGCGCCAGCGACGCCGCAATCGCGCCGCCCAGCCCGCCGCCGCCGCCCAGCACCAGCGCGGTCTTGTTCCCGATACCCAGATCCATCTTTACCTCCACAGATTGAAAATCCGGACGGCCGGACTCTGCGCCGTCCGTCCCCATCTTGCCTGCGCCGCGGTTTGGGTGCGCTGCGCAATGGCAATCTACGGGGCTATTCTCCGTCGGCAGGGGGCGTGCCGGAAAGCGGAAAATACTCAGGCACATCATTCGTTTTATGAATGAACTTTGGAAGCTGTATTGGGAATCCGCTGCAGGTCAAGTATGGTGTTGGCGCGGCACGGTATAGTGAGCCGGTTGAATTCATGTACTTAAAGAATGAACCCGCGCCGCCTGACTCCCTCCATGTCCCTGCTGCTGGCTTTCGAAGCCAGCGCCCGCCATCTGAGCTTTACGCGGGCCGCGACCGAGCTGGCGCTGACCCAAAGCGCCGTCAGCCGGCAGGTGCAGGCGCTGGAGGATTTGCTGGAGGTTCCACTGTTCCGGCGCGAAAAGCGGCGCATTCTGCTGACCGAAGCGGGCGTCGGCTATCAGAAGGAGCTGGCGGCGGCGCTGCAGCGCATCCGCAGCGCCTCGCTGCAGGCCATTTCGCACCGCACCGGCCGCGGCGCTTTCCATCTGGCCGCGCTGCCCACGTTCACCGCAAAGTGGCTGATGCCGCGGCTCAACCGCTTCTATGCGCGCCATCCCGGCATCCTGGTGCACCTGCATTCGCGGGTGTATCGCTTTGACCTGGACCTGGCCGGCATCGACGCCGTGATTGCCGTGGGCGACGGCGATTGGCCGGGGCTGGTCCCGCACCGCTTGATGGACGAGCATGTCATTCCTGTGATCAGTCCTGAATTGGCGGCCAGTCACCCCGCGCGCCAGCCGGCCGACCTGGCCCGGCACATGCTGCTGCAGGTGGCCGCGCGCCCGGCCGTCTGGCAGCGCTGGTTCGAGGCGCACGGCTTGCCCGTGCGCTCCATGCGCTGGGGCGCCCAGTTTGAACTGACGACGCACCTGATCCAGGCGGCCGCGTCGGGCATCGGCATCGGCCTGCTGCCCACGTTCCTGGTGGAAGACGAACTGCGGCAAGGCGTGCTGGCGCCGGCCCTGGACGAAACGTTCAGCACCGGCGCCGGATACTTCTTTCTGGCGCCGCCTGAGAAACTGGCAATCCCGGCGGTGGCTGCGTTCCGGGATTGGCTGCTGGAAGAGAGTGCCGGCGCGCCGGGCTGATTCAGGCCTTGCGTCCCGTTAGGCCTGGGGGCTGCGCGTGCAGGTCGCGGGCCGCGCCGCCGCCATAGGGAGCCAGCGGGCGCGGCGTGGGTGGCGAGTTTGAAATCTGCCGCGCCGTTTCCAGCATCATCGGGATGAAACGCGCTATGGCCCGTTTCGCGGTCCACTTGCTAGCCGAAACCGAAAGTTGCAGGCCCGCCACCACGCGCTGGCTCAGGTCGTGGATGGGCACGGCCAGCGCCAAGTCGCCGCGGTAGTATTCCTCGACGCAGCAGGCGTACCCCTGTTCGCGCGATATGCGCACCTGTTCCATCAGCGCATCCACGTCGGTCAGCGTGTTCGGCGTGTACTTCACGCGTTCGCACTCGGCGAGCGTGGCGTACGCATCTTCGTCGCTCATTCCCGCCAGGTAGACGCGCCCGGTGGAAGAGCAGTACATCGGGATGCGGCGGCCCACCGGCATGTGCACCAGGAGGCGCAGCGGGCTGGGAAACCGGCCAATGTAGATCATGTCTTGTCCGGCCGGTTCGGCCAGGTTGACCGTTTCGCCCGCGTTGCGGTTTAGCTCGAGCAGGAAGGGGTTGGCGCGGTCTAGCAGCGGATGGGATTCCAGGTAGCGGCAGCCCGTGTCAAGCGTGCGCGACGACAGCGAATAGCGCTTGGTGACCGGATCCTTGTTGAGCAGGCCCAGCGCTTCCAGTGTGAAGGCGAAGCGCTGCGCTGCGCTGCGGGTGATGCCGGCCGCTGCGGCGATGTCCGGCAGGCTCATGGACGCGCGTTCGGCCGTGAAGGCGTCCAGCACCGCAATACCGGTTGCCAGCGATTGCACATACAGCGAAGAAGTTTCCGGATTCATTGGGGGCGGGCGGCTGCGGCCGCCGTTTACAAATGGCGATATGCACAGATTGCATTCCAATGCGCTTGAATGCAAGAAAAATGCACCCTGAATCACTAGGTTTCCTGCGAAAAATCATACGGCGATTTGGGGAAAACCCTTAATTAGTAAGACCTTATGGGTGGGTTGACCCGTGTTGACAGCCTTTGCTCGTAGCGCTTATAAAATCTACATGCGATATAGACATATCGCTATTCGATACGATAATGCGCGCCAAAGCGGGACGAAATCGAACGTCCAACCGACGTGCCGGCGCGCGATTCCGGCTTCCAAGGGGATTCCGATGCTGCACAAAACACTGAAATCGTTGTTGGCGACGGCGCTGTGCGCTGCCGCGCTCTCGGGTGCGCATGCCCAGACCGTCAAGGTCGGCGCCACGCCCACGGCGGTGCCCTTCAACTTCCTGGACCCGAAGACCAACACGCTGAAGGGCGTGATGATCGACATCGCTGATGCGGTCGGCAAGAAAGCCGGCTTCGCCCCGGAAGTGATGCCCATCCCGTTCGCCTCGCTGGTGCCGGCGCTTCAGACGAACAAGATCGACATGATCGCGTCGGCATTCGCCAAGACACCGCAGCGGGCCGAAGTCGTCGATTTCACGCAGATCGTGCTCGAGTACGGCGAAGCCCTGATCGTGCCGGACAAGGACAAAGCCGACTACAAAAGCATCGCCGACCTCAAGGGCAAGACCGTGGGCGTCCAGATCGGGACCCTCTACGTTGAACCCCTCAAGTCCGCCCCGGGCCTGAAGGAAGTCAAGATGTACGAGACCATGGCCGACCTGGTGCGCGACGTCGCGCTCGGCCGCTTGGACGCCGCCTTTGGCGACGGTCCGGTGATCTCGTACCAGGTGCGCACCCAGGGTGTGCGCAACGTGCGCTACGTCGACAGCTACCAGCCGGCCATGCCGACCAACATCGCGCTGGCGGTGCGCAAGGGCGACGCCGACCGCGTCAAGCAGCTCAACGCCGCTATCGACGCGCTCAAGCAGGACGGCACCATTGCCGACATCATGAAGAAGTGGGGCGTCACGCACTGATCCCGCGTGCCGCGCGGCCTGGCCGGCGCGGCGCACAGCCAAACAGGGTTTCCCAAGATGTTCCAATCTTTCTTCAGTGACGCCCAGGAGTTCTTCCCGGTGCTGATGCAGGGGGTGATGACCACCATCGCCATCACTGCTGCGGCCTTGGTGATCGCCACGGCGCTGGGCCTGTTCTGGGCCCTGCTGCGGGTCAGCGGCATTGCGCCGCTGTCGCATGCCAGCCGCATCCTGACCAACCTTATCCGCGGCGTGCCGATTATCGTCGTGCTGTTCTACATGTACTTTGTGCTGCCCGAGGCCGGCGTCAGCCTGACCGCATTCCAGGCCGGCGCGCTGGGCCTGGGCGTGGCGTACTCCTCCTACATGTCCGAGGTCTTCCGCGCCGGCATCGACGCGGTAGATCTCGGTCAGTTCGAGGCGGCCCAATCGCTGGGCATGTCGCGCGCCAAGCTGATGCGCCGCGTGGTGCTGCCACAGGCCTTCAAGGTGGCGCTGCCGCCTTACGGCAACAACGTGGTCATGATGCTCAAGGACTCCTCGCAGACGGCGGTGATCACCGTGGTCGAGCTGTCCATGCAGAGCAAGCTGATCGCCTCGGCCACCTTCAAGAGCGCCACCATCTTCACGCTGGTCGCGCTGATGTATCTGGCCATGAGCCTGCCCATGATGTATTTCATCGGCAAACTCGAACGCCGCCTGGGACGCCGCCAATGATCAAGATCGAAAACCTCAGCAAATCGTACGGCAGCCATCGGGTGCTGGACGGCATCAACGCCGAAATCAACCAGGGCGAAGTCGTTTGCCTGATCGGGCCTTCCGGCTCCGGAAAGTCCACGCTTCTGCGCTGCATCAACGGCCTGGAACGCTACGAGGGAGGGCGCATCACGGTGGACGGCGTGACGGTTGACGCGCGCAGGAAAGACATCCAGAACATCCGCCAGCGGGTGGCCATGGTGTTCCAGCGTTTCAACCTGTTCCCGCACCGCACGGCGCTGGAGAACGTCGTGGAAGGCCCCGTGCATGTCAAGGGTGAAAGCCTGGCATCGGCGACGGAGCGGGGGCGCGAGATCCTGGCTTCCGTCGGGCTGGCGGAAAAGATGAATCATTATCCGCAGCAGCTTTCCGGCGGCCAGCAGCAGCGCGTGGCCATCGCCCGCGCGCTGGCCATGGAGCCCGAGGCCATCCTGTTCGACGAGCCCACGTCGGCCCTGGACCCCGAACTGGTGGGCGAGGTTCTGGCGGTCATGCGCACGCTGGCCGAGAAAGGGATGACCATGGTCATCGTCACGCACGAAATGGACTTTGCACGCAACGTGTCCGACCGCGTGCTGTTCCTGGAGCACGGGCGCATCGCCGAACAAGGCCCCTCGCGCGAAGTGCTGACCAACCCGCGCAACGATCGCATGCGCGACTTCCTCAAACGCGTTACCCACGTCCAATAGCGCCGGCGCCATGAATAACGATCTGTTTTCGCCCGTGGCGTCGCTGTGGGCCGCCACCACGCCGCCGCGCCCCGCGTCGCCGGCGCTGGCCCGTCCGCTGAACGTCGACGCTGCCGTGGTCGGCGGCGGCGTCACCGGTCTGTCGGCCGCGCTGCACCTGGCGCAGGCCGGGTTCAGCGTCGCGCTGTTCGAATCATACGAAGTGGCGCACCGCGCCTCCGGCCGTAATGGCGGCCAGGTGGTGCCTGGCGTCAAGCCCGGGCCCGAGGCCCTGATACGCCGGTTCGGTTCCGACGCCGCCGCGCGCATGATGCGCTTTGCCTATGGCAATGCGGACTACCTGTTCGACCTGATCGAGCGCCTGCGCATCGACTGCGCGCCCACGCGCAACGGCTGGATCCAGGGCGCGTTCTCGGCCGCCTCCGGCGACTACGTCAAGCGCCGGGCAAGCGAACTGAACGCGCATGGCGGCGATGTCGAGTATCTGGATTTCGATGCGATGCGCGCGGCCACGGGCTCGTCGTTCTGGCCGGCCGGCCTGCGGGAGAAGCGCGCCGGCTCTGTACATCCGCTGGCGTTCTCGCGCGGACTGGCGCGCGCGGCCGTGGAGGCAGGCGCGGCGATCCATGACCACTCGCAGGTGTCGGCCATAGCGCCTGACACCGGCGGTGGGGCCACGCTGACCGTCAACGGCATCGCGGTCAAGGCGCGCCACGTGGTGCTGGCCACGGACGCCTACACCGACCGGCTTTGGCCGGCGGTGGCGCAGTCCTACGTCAACGTGGCCAGCGCGCAGATAGCCACCGACCCGCTGCCGGTGTCACTACAGCAGCAATTGATGCCGCTGCGCGCCGGCGTTTCGGAAACGCGCAAGATCACCTACTACTGTCGCATTGATCCGGAAGGCCGCTTCGTCATCGGCGGTCGCGGCCATTCCTCCGAACGGCTGGACCCTTCCACCAGCGACCAGCTCCGGCGTGCGGCGGTGGCGCGTTTCCCGCAGCTTGCCGACGTGTCCTGGCGCCACGGCTGGGCGTGCCGGGTGGGCATGACCATGGACGACCTGCCGCACATGCATCGGCTGGCGCCGGGCATCTGGACGGCCTACGGCTATTGTGGGCGGGGCGTGGCCATGGGCACGGCGCTGGGCCGGGTGCTCACGGACGCGGTTCGCGGCGTGCCGCTGGACAAGCTTGATTACCCCGTCACACCTGTCGGGCGCATGCCGTTCTATCCGGCGCGGCAGTTTGGCGCCGCGCTGGCCATCAACTGGTACCGCCTGCGCGACGCGCTGGGCTACCCCGCATGAACGTCGCCATTCATCAATCGTCATGACTACTGAAACGCAGTTTCCCGCCACCGTCGACGTGGCGGTCATCGGCGGCGGCATCATCGGCGCCAGCACGGCGCTCGCGCTGGCGCGGGCCGGCGTGCGCACCGCGCTGTTCGAAAAAGGCACGCTCGCGTGCGAGCAGTCCTCGCGTAACTGGGGGTGGGTGCGCACGCTGGGCCGCGACATGCCGGAAGTTCCGCTGGCCGTGCGGGCACACCAGCTCTGGACCGACATCCAGGCTCGGGTCGAAGTCGGCTACCGCCGCAACGGGCTGGTGTACCTGCACGAGAACGAGGCGGACGCGGCCGCCAACGAAACTTGGCTGCGCGAGGCGCGCGCTCACGGAGTCCAGGCGGAAATGCTGGGACGCGACGCGGCGCTGCGCCTCCTGCCGCAGTCGGAACGCGCCTGGACAGGCGGCATGTACAGCGCCGGCGACGGCGTTGCCGAGCCTCAGATCGCGACGCAGGGCGTTGCGGCGCTGGCGCGCGAGGCTGGCGCGATGATTTACGAAGGTTGCGCCGTGCGCGGCGTGGAAAAGACGGCCGGCCGGGTCGACACTGTTATCACCGAACGCGGCGCCGTGCGCGCGCAGGCCGTGCTGGTGGCGGCGGGCGGATGGTCGCGCCTGTTTTGCGGCAACCTGGGCGTGGAGTTCCCGCAGCTCAAGGTGCGCGGGTCGGCCCTGCGCACCGAACCCTTCGATGCTGGCGTGTCGCTAGCCATCAATGGCAAGGATTTCACGGTGCGCAAACGCGCCGACGGCGGCTACACGGTGTCGCAATTTTCCGCGTCGCTGGCTGAGATAGTGCCAGACAGCTTCCGCCTCATGGGCAAGTTCCTGCGCACCTGGATCGCCAACAATGCGCTGGTCCGGTTGCGGTTCGGCCCGCGCTTCTTCGAAGAACTGGCCATTCCCCGCCATTTTCCGGCCGACCGAGAAACGCCATATGAGCGCTGCCGGGTCCTTGACCCGGCGCCGTATGCGCGCGGCATCGACCAAGCCTGGAACCGGCTGGTGCACGCTTTCCCGGTATTCCGCCAGACGCGTGTCGCGCAATCCTGGGGCGGCTACATCGACGTGACGCCCGACGCCATGCCCGTCATGGCGCCTATCACGCAGGCGCCGGGACTGTTCCTGGCGTCGGGATTCTCGGGGCATGGATTCGGCATCGGACCGGCGGTGGGCGAGACCATGGCGGCGCTTATCCAGGGCAAGCAGGCGCCCGTGGATGTGCGGCCGTTCCGGTTGGAGCGGTATGCGTGACGTTGGATAGGGGCGCCGCATTTGGGCCCGGGAATTTTGCTCGCGGCCGGTCCCGGGCCAGCAACCATCACTCCGGCTGTATCCCCGCCTCCTTCACCACCTTGCCCCATTTATTCAGATCCGACTGGATCAGCGCCGCATAGTCCTGCGGCGTGCCGCCCTGGACCTCGATGCCCGCCGCTTCGAGTTTGGCGCGCACCGCGGGCTGCTTCAGCGCCGCGTTGATTTCGGTGTTGAGCTTCGCAATGATTTCCTTGGGCGTGCCAGCTGGGGCCAGGAAGCCGCCGTTGGTGTTGGCGTCGTAGTTCTTGAATCCCTGTTCCTGCGCGGTGGGCACGTCGGGCAGCGCCTTGGCGCGATTGGCGGTAGAGATCGCGACGGCGCGAACGTTGCCGGCCTTGACCTGTTCCTGCATGGCGCTGAGCGTGTCGATGTACAGCACCGTGCGGCCGGCGAGCAGGTCGGGGTGGGCGGCAGACGACCCCTTGTACGGGATCAGCAGCATGGGCGCGCCGCTGACCATGCGGAACATCTCGGCCGCCATTTCCTGCGCGCTGCCGCGGCCGGACGTTGCGACCTTGGCGTCGTCGGGATGGGCCTTCATCCAGTCCACCAGTTCAGGCAGCGTCTTGGCGGGGATCTTCGGGTAGACCGAGAACACGAGCGGGATCTCGTGGGTGTAGACGATGGGCTCGAAGCTCTTCTGCGGGTCCCAACCAAGGTTTTTGAACAGGAACTTGTTGATGTTGTGGCTGCCGCCCACGATGCCGATGGTGTAGCCGTCGGGCTTGGCGTTGGCCAAGAGGGCGGTGCCCAGGTTGTTGGACGCGCCGGGACGGTTGTCTACGATCACCGGCTGCCCCAGCGAGGCGGACAGTTTTTCGCCGACGACGCGGGCGATCATGTCGATCCCGCCGCCCGGCGGCGCGGGGACGATGATGCTGATGGGGCGGGCGGGGTAGCTCTGCGCCGCGGCCAGGCCGGGCATGGCGGCAAGGGCCGCCGTGAAGGCCAGGGTCCTGGCCAGCGTGGTGAGGGTCATGCTTGTCTCCTTGGTGGTCAACTTCTGTCAACTCTGTGAAGCGCCCGCGGGTGTGCTGGACCCCGAGGCGCGGCATGGGGCCTTATCCGCGCCCGGCGAAGGGCATGGCGCTGGCCATCACGGTCATGGTCAGGACGTTGGCGTCCAGCGGCAGCGACGCCATGTGGCGTACGGCGTTGGCGACGTGGACGGCGTCCATCATGGGTTCCGGCGCCGTCGTGCCGTTGGCTTGCAGGACGCCGCGCGTCATGCGTTCGGACAATTCAGTCAGCGCGTTGCCGATGTCGATCTGGCCCGCGACGATGTTGAAGGCGCGGCCGTCCAGCGCCAGCGACTTGGTCAGGCCGGTGACGGCGTGCTTGCTGGCGGTGTAGGGCGCGGTGTAGGGACGCGGCGTGTGCGCCGAGATCGACCCGTTGTTGATGATGCGGCCACCCTGCGGCGATTGGCGGCGCATGAGTCCGAACGCCGCGCGGGCGCACAGGAATACGCCGGTTACGTTGGTGTTGATGGCGTTGAACCACTTCTCCAGAGGCAGTTCGTCCATGGGCACCGCAGGCGCATTCACGCCGGCGTTGTTGAACAGCAGGTCCAGGCGGCCGAAGCGGGTTTCGATGGTGTCGAAGAGCGCCTGAACGCTGTCCGGGCTGGTGACGTCGGTGGGTACGGCAAGGGCCGTCTGGCCGCGCGAGGCGGCCTCGGCCTGCAGCGTCTGCAGCGGATCGGCGCGGCGGCCGGCCAGCACGACGGTCCAGCCGTCGTTCAGCAGGGCGATGGCCGTGACGCGGCCGACGCCGCTGCCTGCGCCCGTGACCAGGGCGATTTTCGGGGTAGCGCTTGCATTCAAGGGAAGACTCCTGGGGTCCGATGAGGGATTAGTGAATGAAAGAGGCGGGATGGCTGTGGGTGGCGCCCGTCACGGTCAAGGTGAACCGCCCGATGTCCGCGACGCCCGCGCTGACGGTGTCGCCAGGCGTCAGGGGGCCGACGCCTGCGGGCGTGCCGGTGTAGATCAGGTCGCCGGGCATCAGTGCGACCGAGCGCGACAGCATCGCCAGCAGTTCGGGCACGGGCCACAGCAAGTCGGAGATGTCCGCGCGCTGGCGCTCCATGCCGTTGACCGTCAGCCACAGCGCGCCCTGGCGAAGGTGTCCGCAGTCGGCGACTGGAACGATTGGCGTGCAGGGCGCGGAGCGGTCGAAGGCCTTGGCGGGTTCCCAGGGGCCGCCCGCGCGCTTGGCCTCGTGCTGCAGGTCGCGGCGCGTCAGGTCCAGGCCGGCCGCGTAGCCCCAGATGTGCCGGTCTTCCGCGTGTTCGGGCGCGATATCCCGGCCGCCGCGGCCGATAGCCACAACCAGCTCGATCTCATGGCAGAAGTCCGCCGTGCCGGGCGGGTAGGGCAGGTCGCCGCCGGCCGGCGTGATGGCGCTGGCGGGCTTCATGAACCAGGCCGGCATGGCGCGGGGCGCCGGCTCGCCGGGCTGCCACCGGTAGTTGCGGCCAATGCAGAAGACGCGGGCCACGGGAAACCGGGAGGCGCTGTTGGCGATCGGCAGGGTGACAGGGGCGGGTGCGGGAAAGGCGAAGTCCGTCATGGCGGTGATCGTCCGGCGCTCAGGTGGTCAGGCTCATTGCCGGGCGCTGGCCCGCGAGCGCCTGGGACAGGCTGTCCAGCACCATCTGTCCCATTGCGGCGCGGGTCTCCCAGGTGGCGCTGGCGCGGTGCGCCTGCAGCGTTGCGCGGTCGGACTGGCGCAGCGCCGCCGGTACGCGGGGTTCGTCGACGAAGACATCCAGGCCGGCGCCGGCGATGCGGCCTGCGGTGAGCGCAGCCGTCAGGTCGGCCTCGTTCACCAGGCGGCCGCGCGCCACGTTCACCAGGAATCCGTTCGGACCCAGCGCGTCCAGCACGGCGGCGTCGACGATGCCTTCAGCTTTGTCGGCCGCCGCACACAGCACCAGCGCGTCCGACGCGCGCGCCAGATCCGCCAGCGCCGGCACGAATTCGTGCGCCACGTCGTCCATCGGACGCAGGTCGGTGTAGCGTATGGGGCAGCCGAACGCCGCCGCCCGCGTGGCCACGGCGCGGCCAACGCGGCCCATGCCCACGATGCCGACGCGCATGCCGCTGAAGCGGCGCGCCAGCGGGATTGCGCTGGGCGAAGGAAACTGTTCCCACTGCCCGTCGCGCACGAAGCGGTCGCCGGCGCACAGGTTGCGGCACGCGGCGATCAAGAGGCCGATCGCCAGGTCGGCCACATCTTCCGTCAACGCGCCCAGCGTGGCGGTGACGGGCAGGCCGCGGCCGCGGCAATACGCCAGGTCCACGGCATCGGTGCCCACGCCGTTGACGGCGACCACTTTGACGCGCGGCAATTGCTCCAGCATCGCCCGTGAAATCCCCGTATGGCCGCCCGTGATGACGGCATCGACCGCCGCGCCGTGCTGGCGCAGCCACGCGGCCTGGTCGGAAACTTCGAAGAACTTGTGCACCTGGTACAGCGAGGCAAGCTGATCGTTGACCGCGGGGATCAGGATGGGGTTGAGTTGCAGGACCTGAGGCTTCATGTCGGTTCGGCTCTGAAGTGCGGACCGGATTGAAGTCCGCGTTGACGATGCCCCATCGTATTTAATGATTGATTTACAAAGCAATATTGATCTATAAAATCAACATATAAACTTTGCTACAAGACATCATGGGTTCCTGGATAAGCATGGCCGAAGCCTGCAGCCGGCTTGGCGTGCGGCCGCAGACCATCTACGCCTACGTCAGCCGCGGCAAGCTCGAAGTCATGCCGGATCCCGCCGACACGCGCCGCAGCCTTTATCGGGCCGAAGACGTCGCCGGGCTGGCCAAGCGCAAGCAGGCCGGCCGCAAGCACGAAACGTTGGCGGCCAACACGCTGTTCGGCGCGGAACCCAGCATTCCCACCGCCATTTCCACGTTTCACCGGCAGCGGCTGTACTACCGCGGCCGGGATGCCGTGGAACTGGCGCGGTCGGCCAGCCTGGAAGATGTGGCGCAGCTGCTTTGGGACTCGGAGCTGGCGGCCGATTTCTCGTCCGAGTCGCGGGTGGCCGCGCCGGGGCGCGTGGCCGCCTTCACCACCCTGGCCGGCCTGGCCGCCACGGGGCACTCCACCCACGGCCGCATGACGCGCGTCCTGCACGGCGAATGCCAGAGCCTGGTCGGTCAACTGGCGGGCGCCTTCGGGGCTCAGCCCGGCAAGCAGCCGCTGCATCTGCGCTTTGCGCGCGGCTGGAAGCAATCCGCGCAGGCGGCAGAGCTCTTGCGCACCGCCATGGTCTTGCTGGTCGACCACGAACTGACCAGCTCCGCCTTCGCGTCCCGCATCGCCGCGTCGACGGGCGCCTCGCTGCCCGCCTGCCTGCTGTCCGGGCTGACGACCTTGTCCGGCCCCTTGCACGGCGACGCCTCCGGGCGCGTCAAGGCCCTGTTCAACGACGTCGAGCGGCAAGGCGAGGACCAGGTCATTGCGCACTACCTGTCCACCGGCCTGCCGCTTGCGGGCTTTGGCCATCATCTGTATCCCGATGGCGATCCGCGCGCGGCCGCGCTGCTGGCGCTGTTCGAGCCGGCCGATGTCATCACCCGGTTCATCGACAAGGCGACACAGCTCACCGGCCTGCATCCGAACATCGACGTCGCCTTGGCCGCGCTGGCGGCGCATTGCAAGCTGCCGGACGACGCCGCGTTCGGCCTGTTCGCCACGGCCCGCAGCATCGGCCTACTGGCCCATAGCCTGGAGCAACTGAGCGTGGCGCAGGTGATCCGCCCCAGGGGCCGTTATGTGGGGGTGGCGCCCCTGTCCGCGTAGCAGGCATCATTCCAGCGCCGAGGCGCGGACACGATAGGGAGAAATTTATGACACGGACGGAAAAGCAGAAGATGCTCGCGGGAGAGCTCTACACCGCGGCCGACCCGGAGATCCAGGCGGACCAATTGGCGGCCGGAGCGTGGATGAAGGCCTACAACGCCATGCTGGGCGAACCGCCGGAGCGCTGGCATGCCTTGCTGAAGACGCGATTCGCGCACGTGGGGGACGGCGCCGTCATCCGGCCGCCGTTTCATTGCGACTACGGGTACAACATCTCGCTGGGCGCAGGGGTCTTCATCAACTTCAACTGCGTCATCCTCGATGTCGTGCAAGTGACCATCGGCGACGGCACGCAGATCGGCCCGGCCGTGCAGATCTACACCGCCGACCATCCGCACGATCCGGAACAACGCCGCGCGATGCTCGAATCCGGGAGGCCCGTGCGCATCGGCAGCCAGGTGTGGATCGGAGGCGGGGCCATCATCCTGCCCGGCGTCTCCATCGGCGACGGCGCCATTATCGGCGCGGGCAGCGTGGTCACGCGCGATGTGCCGGCAGGCGCAACGGCCGTCGGCAATCCGGCGCGAGTGCGGGGGTAGGGCGGCCGGCGCCGCCTGCGTCCGATTGCCGCACGCGCGGCAAATCGGGCTGTATAGGCAGACCGTTGTAATAGAATCCCGCCCATGCCTGGACCCCGGTACTCTGCGATCAAGCCTCGCGGCCTGCCTTGGCGGATGCTCATCTGCCTGGCGCTGGCCGCTTTTGTGCTGCGCGCGGTGATCCCGAATGGCTACATGGCGGCGCCCTCGACAACGTCGCTGATGCTGACGCTGTGCGAGGCCGGGGGGGCGATGAACGTTTCCTTCGACCTGCCGGGACAGTCCGACGCCAAGCACGCGCCTGCCGATGCTTGCGCGTTCGGCGCTCTGGCGGCGCATGCAATCCTGCCCGAGGCCGGTCTGACGCCCGTGCTTGCGGCGCAGGCCGCCTATGACGCGCCGCGCGTGCCCGTCTATCGTGCGGCGCCGGCGCTGCCGCCGCTTGGCCCTCCTTTAGGTTCCCGGGCTCCTCCTTCCCTGTCTGTCTGACATCGCCGTCGGCGCGCGCTTTTGCGCGGCCGATGGCAGCGAAGAGAGGAAGCCTGCGCAGCGCTTTCCCTACGGCATCGGCATGCGCCGGGGCCGCCAGCACGACCTTTCCCTCTTCGCCACGCGTTCCGTCATCCGGCCCTGAGCCGGCGCCGGATCCAGACTAGCCATACGCAGAAGAGGGGTCATTTTGGCCATCGTTCGTTCGCACGCGTGCCTGAGCACGCTCCTGGTCCTGGCCGCATCCAACGCGGCTGCCCAATCCACTCCCGCCACGCTGGCGCCCATCACCGTGGTGGGCGGCGCCGAAACGGCGCTCGCCACCCCGGCAAGCACCGGTTCCAATCTGGGCCTCACGCCAATGCAGACGCCCGCCAGCGTGGACATCATCTCGCGCGAGCAGATCGAAGCGCGCGGCGACGCCAGCGTCGTCACCGCCATCACGCGCGCGCCGGGCTTTTCGGCGATGCCGCATCCCGGCAACGGCAACAGCGCGCTATCGGTGCGCGGCTTCACGGACAGCACGTCGGTCATGCGGCTCTACGACGGCCTGCGCCAATACGGCGGCGTCGGCCTGACGTTCCCGTTTGACACCTGGTCGGTCGAGCGCATCGAAGTGTTGCGCGGACCCGCATCGGTCATCTACGGCGACGGCGCGATCGGCGGCGTCGTCAATGTGATTCCGAAACGCCCCACGCGCGGCCCGATCGAAAACGAAATCCAGGCCACCATCGGCACGCAGGACACCGCCCGGCTGGGCCTGGGTAGCGGCGGCGCGCTCAGCGACACGCTGTCCTATCGCCTGGACGTCAGTGGCAACTACACCGATGGCTGGGTGGGCCGCGGCCAGTCGGGCGACGCAACGTTCTCGGGCGCATTGCGCTGGGACGCCACGCCGGACCTGAACGTCACGCTCAGCTACGCCTACGGCTATCAGCGGCCGATGCGCTACTTCGGCACGCCGCTCATCAACGGGAAGCAGGACGACGCCGTCCGCAAGCAGAACTACAACGTCGGCGACAGCTTCATGCGCTTTCGCGACCAGTGGACGCAGCTGGACACCGTCTGGACGCCGAACGAGGCGACCACCGTGCGCACCCGTCTGTATCACGTGCAGAGCGACCGCGATTGGCGCAATGCCGAGCGCTATGTCTACAACCCCGGTTCCGGCCTGATAGACCGGTCCGACAACACGCAGATCACGCACGACCAGACGCAGACCGGGCTGACCACGAGCGCGGCCTTCAAGGGCAGGCTGGCCGGGCTGGACAACACGGTATCGGTGGGGTTCGATGTGAACCACGCCAGCTTCGAGCACATCAACAACACCTACGCCGGCAGTTCCGGGCCCGTCGATCCCTATGACCCGGATCACGGCAAGTTCCAGAGCGACGCGCCGTTCATTCCCCGCTACCGCAACAAGGCGGACCAGTTCGCCCTGTTCGTGGAAGACCGGCTGGCGTTGACTTCCCGCTGGTCCGTCATCGGCGGCCTGCGCTATGACCACGCCAGGGTGACCCGCGACGACCTGGTGACCAATGAGCGGGCGCTGTCGCAGACCTACTCGGACGTGGGCTGGCGCGTTGGCACGGTCTTTGATGTGACGCCCGACCTGGCCGTTTACGCGCAATACGCCGAGGCTGCCGATCCCGTGGGCGGTTTATTGATGATCAGCCCGGCCAATGCCAAGTTCGACATGTCCAAGGGCAAGCAGATCGAAATCGGCCTGAAACAGGCCTTTCTGGACAACCGCGGCGAATGGACGCTGTCGGCCTATCACATCCGCAAGTCGAATCTGCTGTCCAGGGATGCCGCCGATCCCAGCCTGCGCGTCCAGGTTGGGGAGCAATCGTCGCGCGGGCTTGAGACCTCGCTGTCGCTGGCCTTTGCGCCTGGCTGGAAGATCGAGGCCAACGCGGCCATGCTGCGCGCCAAATACGACGACTTCACCGAGTCGGCCGGCGGCGCGGCCGTGTCCCGCGCAGGCAACGTGCCTCCCAACGTGCCGCAGCGCCTGGCGAATGTGTGGCTCAGCTGGAACTTCCAGCCCGGCTGGACCGCCATGGGCGGGATGCAATACGTGGGCAAGCGCTACGCGGACAACGCCAACACAATCGAACTGCCGTCGTACACCACCACGGACGTCGCGCTGCGCTGGGACGTGAACCAAGACACCACCATCACCGCGCGCGGCTACAACATCTTCGACCGCGCCTACTTCACGACGGCCTACTACACCAACACGCAGTGGCTGTACGGGCCCAGCCGGCGGTTTGAACTGACGCTCAACCATCGCTTCTGAGGGGCGCGGCGATGAACCTGCGGACGCGATGCCGAAGGCTCACCTACCTGGCCCACCGCTGGTTGGGTGTGACGGGGTGCGTGCTGATGCTGCTGTGGTTTCTAAGCGGCATCGTCATGCTGTATGTCGGCTATCCGAAGCTGACGCCGGCGGAGCGCCTGGCCGGGCTGCCCGTCCTGACGCCGGACACCTACCAGGTTCCGGACATGGCGCCAGGGCAGGACCGCGTGCTGACTTCGGTACGGGGCCAGCCTAGCTATGTCATCGCCGCCAAGGACGGTCCGCGGGTCTATGACGCGCTGACTGGCGCGCCTTACGGCGCCGTGACGGCGGACATGGCGATGGCCGCCGCCCACGCATTCTGGCCCGACGCCATCCCGCGGCATGAGGCGCTGATTCAGGAAGACCGGTGGACCCATTCGCGCGGCCTGGACCGGCACCGGCCGTTGCACAAGGTGCAGATGGACGGCCATCAGGCCGGGACGCTGTATGTGTCCTCGGCAACCGGCCAGGTCGTCCTGGATGCGCCCCTGGCGCAGCAGCGCTGGAACTACGTGGGCGCATGGCTGCATTGGCTGTATCCGGTGCGAGACCGCTCCGTCGATCCTGGATGGAGCTGGATCGTGATCATCCTGTCGGCCGCCTGCACCTTGCTGGCGATCAGCGGCGTGGTCGTCGGCGTCTGGCGCTGGCGCTTCCGCGGCCGGTACAAGTCGGGTGCTCGCACGCCGTACCGCGAAGGCTGGATGCGCTGGCACCATATTGTCGGCCTGCTGTTCAGCGCCTTCGTCTGCACCTGGATCTTCAGCGGGTTGATGTCCATGAACCCAGGAGGGATCTTCACGGGCAATGGCCAGGGCCCCGATCTGCGGGCGATGTCCGGTCCCGTGCAAGCGGCTAGCCTGGCCGATCCTTCGCCGGTGCTGCGGGCATTGCAGGATGCGAATTTCCGGCCGGTAGAACTGACTTGGCGCGGCATGGGCGGCGAAGGCTACGTGCTGGCGCGCGACGCGAACGCGGACAGCCGCATCGTGCGCGCGGGGGCTGGCGGGTTGATCGTGCAATCTGCATGGCGGCCGGACCCGGTCATCGACGGGGCGCGAGCCCTGTTCCCGGGCGCCTCGGCAGCGGCGCGCGTGCTCGAGCGCTACGACGCCTACTACTATGCGCGCCACGCCGAAGCCATGAACGGCGGCGCACCGCGCGGCCTGCCCGTGCTGCAACTCGATTTCGACACGCCGGCGCACGATCGCGTCTACATCGACCTGCGCACCGGCGAAGTCAGCCTCAGTCTGTCGCGCGCCGAGCGGGTCGGGCGCTGGCTGTTCTACTTCCTGCATAGCTGGGACACGCCAGTTCTGCTGCAGGCCGGGGCGGGAAGGGACCTGGTGATCATCTTGCTCAGCCTGGGCGGCTTGGCGTTGTGCGCGACGGGAATCGTGCTGTCCGGCAGACGGCTAGGGTTGGGGCAGGGGAGGCGGAAAACCGGCGGACGCTGATGGCTTATTTCCCGGCATTGACGTCTGCTTCAGCACCGCGGCCACAATGGCTTCCGGCCGATCTTCCTGCACCAAATGCCCCGCGTCGGGCACGGAGATAAGGGGCTTATCGGAAATCAACGCCGCCAGGGTTACGCCGCGGTCATGCGGAATCCACTCGTCCCGTTCGCCCCACAAGACCTGCACCGGGCAGTCCATCGGCGCGTAAAGCCCCTGGACCTCGTCCGTGTACTTCTGGTCCATCTGTGCGATCTGCCGGTAAAAGGCGGGCTGGCCCACCGGGCCGAGCCAGGGGCCGCTGTAGACGTCCAAGGCCTCATCCGACAATGGCTTGTGCGCGGCCGTCTGCAAATACGCCTTCAGGAGCGCCCGATGCATGTAATCGGGCATGCCCGAAAACGCGGCCTCATGCTGGCGTACATGCTGCACAAAAGGCGAGCCCCAGGGCGCCAGCGCCACCGCGTCGAAGATCGTCAGCGAGCCGTAGCGCAGCCCGTCCAGGTAGTAGGCGCGCAGTGCCGTGGCGCCGCCGAAATCGTGCGCCAGCACATCGGGGCGGTCCAGGCCCCATTCCTTGAACAAGGCCGCGAAGATCCTGTTCTGCACGCCCAATGACACATCCTGCCCGTCGCGCATCTCGGACGCGCCGTACCCCGCCAGGTCAAAGAAATAGACCGTCCGGCGGTCGGCCAGCAGGGGAATGATTCTGCGCCAGACCTGGGACGAGAAGGGCGTGCCGTGGATGGCGACCAGGGCGGGTCCATTGCCGAGCTTGCCCCAGCGGATGGTGTTGCTTTCGATAGTGGAGGAGCAGGGCAGTTCTAGCATGGGCGTCGGCCGTGGCGTCGGTCTGGATTCATCGAGTGTACAGACCGGGACATCAAGCCGAGGCTTTGCGCGGCCGGCGGTGGAAGGCGTCCGCCGCGTCTTCAGTGCTGCTGCGCGGCTTCGCGGTCTGCGCGACGGGATGCACCGCCGCCTGCGCAGCGCTCGCCATGGCGGTCAACTGCTGGGCAAGAATGGGCGGTATTCCCACTGAATAGCGATAGGGCTGCAGCCGCAACAGGCCTTGGATCGTGCCCAGGTCATTGGCCGCCTCGGCCCGCGCCTGGAGCATGGTTTGTTCGGCCTTCATGGCCTGATTGATTTCAATGGCGCGCGCGTCCAGCCTGGCCTGCTGATCGTGGAAGGCCTGGATGGCGGCCTTCAGGCAATGGGCGGTGTAGTCGTCGCGCAGCGCGGTGGCGGATTCGAGATGACTACCTTTTGTCGAGATACTCGTTTTTGGGCCGGAGGGCGTCGCTGCCGCAACCGGCTTTCGCGCGGCCTGCATACGCTGGAATTGCGACACCTGCACGCGCGCGGCATGGCCGGCACGGATCTGGGCGCGCAAGCGCTCGGCGCGGTAGGGATCCCGGACATCGTCAATACCCGCCGCGCCTATCGGGTCGATGGTGTGCGTACTCATGGCGCCTCCGCTTCGGCTGCGTGATAGAGGCGACCAATCTACTAGTTGGTCGGTTTCGTGTCAAGGCAGGCCGCTCGAATGGCGGTCCTCAAGGTTGTACGATCAATTGCCCATCAGGAAGGCCGTGAGTAGACATGCCTGCGCAGACGTAAAAGGGCCCTGAATCGCAGCAAACCGGAGGAGACGAACCATGCCTATGTTCATAACGATCGGATATGGCGAGCAAGAGGGATATGACCGGACGGCAGTCGCCATCCGGAACGCCGCGCACGCGCACGACGCGGCGCTGCAGAAGGAGGGCGTGCTGATGGGCATTGCCGGCGCCCCGGTGCAGGTGCGCAATCCCGAGGGGGCCGGGGTGCAAACGACGAACGGGCCGTTCATGAAATCGCCCCTGCCTGTGGCTGGCTTTGCCGTCATTGAGGCTGCGGATCTGGCCGAGGCGATAGAAAAAGTGTCGCGCACGCCATGCGCGGTTGCGCATGGGGTTGTGGAGGTTTGGCCGTTGGAGCAGCCCTAGCAGGGCAAGTCAGGGAGGGGTAGGGCGGGCGGCAGCCCCGCCGTCAACGCCCTTTGGCCGGCGCGTCCAGCGCGGCGAAGGTCTCGCGCACGCACTCGGCCAGGCGCCGCGCCAGGGTATTGACCGGGAAGTGGTCGGAGGTGACGGCGTAGCTGTGGAACTCCACCTTTTCCGAGAAGGGGATTTCACGCAGGTTGGCAATGCCCAGCGCGCGCGGCACCACGGGGTTGACGATGGAGACGCCCAGTCCCTTGGCGACCATGCTGCAGATGGTGGTCGCGTAAGGGGTTTCGATCGACAGCACGCGCGTGTCGTCGGGAAAGTGGCGGTCGATGGCGGCACGGTTGAAACTGCCGACGGGCAGCGAGATGAAGTTCTCGTCCTGGAAATTCGCCGGCGCGAGCCGCCGCTTCGACGCCAGCCGATGGCCGCGCGGCACGATGCCGACGCCATGGGCCGTGTTGATGCGCTCGTAGCGCACGCCGGGCAGGTCGGTATGCAACGAGCAGAAGCCGATGTCGCAGACCCCGGTGGCCAGCCACTTGGCGACCACGTCCGAACCGCCGGTGTTGACCACCACCGGAATATCCGAAAACTTGCGCCGGAACAGCGCGATCGCGTCCGGCAGCACGCACTGGGTAATGGAGCCCACCGCACCGACGCGCAGCAGGCCGGTGCCGCGGCGGCGGATGGAACTGGCGCTGTCGTTAAGCGATTCCAGGCCGATGAAGGCGCGTTCGACGTCGGCGTAGAAGGCCTCGGCCTCGGGTGTGGGGATGATGCGGGTGCCGACGCGCTGGAACAGGACGAAACCCAGCGCCTTTTCCAGCAGCGCAATCCAGCGGCTGACGTTCGGTTGCGAGGTGTGCAGCAGGCCGGCCGCGGTGGTCATGGAGCGGGTCATCATGACCGCGCGGAAGGCCTCGACTTGTTTGAAATTCATGCGCGGGACGGACTCTGGAAACGGGCGTTCAAATCATATCAGTTTTGTA
>NZ_AGUF01000036.1 GCF_000236785.1 Achromobacter arsenitoxydans SY8
AACCCGGCCGGCGAAAAGCTCTACAAGTCGGTCTGTTTCGCCTGTCACGCCACCGGCGTGGCCAACGCGCCCAAGTTCGGCGACAAGGCCGCCTGGGAGCCGTTCATCAAGACCGGCATGGACGCGATGGTGCAGGTCGCCATGCAAGGCAAGCCGCCGATGCCCCCGAAGGGCGGCGCGGCCAACGCCTCCGAAGAAGACATCCGCGCAGCCGTGCAATACATGGTGGACGCGGCCAAGTAGGCCGCAGCGCTCCGGCATGAAAAAAGCCCCTTGATGCATCAAGGGGCTTTTTTTCGCGGGTCGGGCGGACGTTCAGTCCGCGGACGACTTCAGCAGGGACATGCCCAGCTGCACGCGGCGCTGCAGCCACAGGCTGGGGCGATAGCGCGAATCGCCGGTCACGCGTTGCATGCTCTTCAGGATTTCCAGGATGCGGTCGGCGCCCAGCTTGTCGCCCAGGGCCAGCGGCCCCACCGGATAGCCCAGGCCCAGCGTCACGGCCAGGTCGATGTCTTCGGGCGTGGCGATCTGCTGTTGCGCGATGTCGCAGGCGATGTTCACGATGTGCGCCACAATGCGCTGCGCGATGAACCCCGGCGAATCGTCGGCCACCGTCACCGGCACGCCGTCGGAAGCCAGCTGCGCATGCGCGGCGTCGCGCCATTTGGCTTCAGTGGCGGGCGAGACCATGAGCGTGCGGCGCTTGGCGCCGTCGAAGGCGTACAGCGTATCCAGGCCCACCGTGCGGGCCGCGTTCAGGCCTTGTGCGGACACCGTGGTGGACACGTCTTCGCCGAACGGCGTAACGATGATCAGCGCGTCGGCGTCGGGCGCCGAGCCCGTGACCAGCGTGCCGCCCAGCTTATCGACCAGCGCCGAGGCGCGCGCATAGCCTTCCGCGTGCTTCGGGCTGACCCAGACCTTCAGGCCTTCCGGCAACGCGGGCACGGGCGGTTCGGCCGGCACCTGCTTCTGGCCGTCGGCGTAGACGTAGAAGCCTTCGCCGGCCTTGCGGCCGATCAGGCCGCCCGCCAGGCGTACGGTGGTGATGGGCGACGGGCGGAAGCGCGGCTCGTCGAAGAACTGGCGGTAGATGGATTCCATCACCGGGTGCGAAACATCCAGCGCGGTCAGGTCCAGCAGTTCAAACGGGCCCATGCGGAAACCCGCCTGCTCGCGCATGACGGCGTCCACCTGCGCGAAGGTGGCCACGGCCTCCTGCGCCACGCGCAGGCCTTCGGTATTCATGCCGCGGCCGGCGTGGTTGACGATGAAGCCGGGCATGTCCTTGGCGCGCACGGGCGTGTGGCCCATGCGGCGGGCCAGCTCGGCCAGCGCGTCGCCCACTTCGGGCGCGCTGCGCAGGCCGTCGATGACCTCAACGACCTTCATCAGCGCGACCGGATTGAAGAAGTGGTAGCCGGCCACGCGCTGCGGGCGCTTGCAGGCGGCCGCGATGGCGGTGATGGACAGCGACGACGTGTTGGAGGCCAGGATGCAGTCGTCCGAGACCACGCCTTCCAGCGCCGCGAACAGGTCGCGCTTGACGTCCAGCCGCTCGACGATGGCTTCGACCACCAGTTGGCAGTTCGACATGTCGGTCAGCGCGGTGGCCGACTCCACGCGGGCCAGCGCGGCTTGCGCGTCGGCGGTGGTCAGCTTGCCCTTTTGAGCCAGCTTTTCCCAGGTCTGGCGCAGCGACTCGCGCGCGGCCGCCACGGCGTCAGCGCTGGTGTCGTACAGGCGCACCCGCAGGCCGGCCTGCGCCGCGATCTGCGCAATGCCGCGTCCCATGGCCCCGGCGCCCACGACGCCGATGGTTTGAATCTCCGTCATCAACTATCTCCTGCCTGTATTGGAATTGGGTTCAGGCCCGGCTCTGCGCCAGCGCCTGGATTTCTTCGGCCGACAGCCCCAGCTTTTCGGACAGGACCTGTTCGGTGTGCTCGCCCAGCATGGGCGGCGCACGGCGGTATTCGACCGGGCTGCCGGAAAACTTGAGCGGGCTGGAAGCCATGGGCACAACGCCGGCCGCCGGATGCGGCAGTTCGCGCTTCATGCCGCGGGCCAGGACGTGCGGGTCTTCGTAGACCTGGTCCAGCGTGTTGATCGGGCCCGCCGGCACGCCCACGCCTTCCAGCGCGGCCAGCCAGTGGTCGCGTTCGCCGGTGGCCATGCGTTCGGCCAGCAGCGGCACGAGTTCCTCGCGGTTCTTTACACGCTGCGGGTTGGTCGAAAAGCGCGGATCGGCCGACAGCTCGGGCAGGCCGATCGCGCCGCAGTAGTTGCGGAACTGGCTGTCGTTGCCTACCGCGACGATCAGGTGGCCGTCGCTGGCCGCGAACACCTGGTACGGCACCAGGTTCTGGTGCGCGTTGCCGGCGCGGCGCGGCGCCGTGCCGGAGGTCATGAAGTTCAGGTTCTGGTTGGCCAGCATGGCGACCTGGCAATCCAGCAGGGCCATGTCGATGTGCTGGCCCAGGCCGCTGCGCGCACGTTCGTGCAGGGCGGCCAGGATGCCGACGGTGGAGTACATGCCGGTCATCAGGTCGGCCACGGCCACGCCCGCCTTCTGCGGACCGCCGCCGGGCAGGTCGTCGCGTTCGCCGGTGATGCTCATCAGGCCGCCCATGCCCTGGATCATGAAGTCGTAGCCGGGGCGGCTGGCGTACGGGCCGGTCTGGCCGAAGCCCGTGATCGAGCAATAGATCAGGCGCGGATTGAGTTCCTTCAGGCTGGCGTAGTCCAGGCCGTACTTGGAAAGCCCGCCAACCTTGAAGTTTTCCACCAGGATGTCGCTTTGCAGCGCCAGTTCGCGCACCAGCTGGGCGCCGCGCGGCGACGCGATGTCCAGCGCCACCGACATCTTGTTGCGGTTGGCCGACAGGTAGTACGCGGCCTCGGTCGTGTCGTGGCCCGCTTCGTCCTTCAGGTAGGGAGGGCCCCAGGCGCGCGTGTCGTCGCCCGCGCCGGGCCGTTCGATCTTGATCACCTCGGCGCCTAGGTCGGCCAGGTTCTGGGTGCACCAGGGGCCCGCCAGCACGCGGGTCAGGTCCAGCACGCGTATGCCGGTAAGGGGAGCGGGACGTTGCGACATCTGTAATCTTTTCGCTAGAAGGGAAATGAGAACTTCCGGCCGGCGCCGATGCGCAGGCCGGACTGGGATTCCGTCATGCCGGAAAGCGGCCCGCGCGGGCCGCCTTCCAATCAACATTCGTCAGACTGGATATTAGCCTTTCGAGCGCGGCGGCCGGTTTCAGCCTTGGAAAAATCAGGAATACGCCTTGATGGTCTCGCGCGCGATCACCAGTTGCTGGATCTGCGAGGTTCCTTCGAAGATGCGGAACAGGCGCACGTCGCGGTAGAAGCGCTCCACCGCATACTC
Organism: Achromobacter arsenitoxydans SY8; assembly: GCF_000236785.1. Taxonomy (GTDB): domain Bacteria; phylum Pseudomonadota; class Gammaproteobacteria; order Burkholderiales; family Burkholderiaceae_B; genus Achromobacter; species Achromobacter arsenitoxydans. Next base: position 3,389 of record NZ_AGUF01000036.1, read on the forward strand.
CGACATGTAGCCCGCGCCCCCATGGATCTGGACCGCCCGGTCCGCGACGCGGCCCACCATTTCAGTGGAGAAAAGCTTGCAGCAGGCCGCCTGCATGGTGGTGTTTTCGCCCCGGTCGCGCATGCGGGCGGCGTCCAGCACCATGCAGCGCGCCGCGTAGAGCTCGGCCTGGCTGTCGGCGATCATGGCCTGGATCAGCTGGAATTCGGCGATGGGCTGGCCGAACTGCTTGCGCTCGGTGGCGTACTTCACCGCGTCGCTCAGGAGGCGTTCGGCAATCCCCACGCACAGCGCCGAAATGTGCAGGCGGCCCTTGTCCAGCACGCGCATCGACGTGCGGAAGCCATTGCCTTCTTCTCCGCCCAGCAAGGCGCTGGCCGGCACACGGCAGTTGTCGAACACGACGTCGCTGGTCAGGGCGCCGGCCTGGCCCATCTTCTTGTCCGGCTTGCCGATCGTCAGGCCGGGCGTGCCCGCCTCGACCAGGAAGCACGAGATCGAATTGGCCCGGCGTTCCGGCGCGGTGCGCGCCATGACCGAAAACAGGCCGGCGATCGGCGCGTTGGTGATGTAGCGCTTGGTGCCATTCAGCACGTAGCTGTCGCCGTCTCGCACTGCGGACAGGCGCAGCGCCATGGCGTCGGAGCCGGCGTCGGGCTCGGTCAGCGCGAACGAGCCGATCAATTCCCCGCTGGCCAGCTTGGGCAGGTAGTTGGCGCGCTGCTCGTCGGTGCCGGCCAGGACGATGGCCTGCGAGCCGATGCCGATGTTGGTGCCGGCCAGCGAGCGGAACGCGGGCGAGGTCTGGCCCAGTTCGAACACGACGCGGACCTCTTCTTCCATGGTCAATCCCAGGCCGCCGAAGTCGGGCGAGATCGACAGGCCGAACAGGCCCAGATCGCGCATTTCGTTGACGATATCGGGCGGCACCTGGCCGCTGGCGGCCAGTTCGTCCTCGGCGGGAATCAGGCGTTCGTGCACAAAGCGGCGCACAGCGTCCAGCAGCAGGTTCAGGGTTTCGGTGTCGAGGGCCATGATGGGAATCTCACTATTCAAATACGGGAAAGAATTCAGCGGAGCGGCGGGCTCAGGGACGCATGCCGCCCACCAGCAGATCGAAATAGCCGGCCGCGATGGCTTCGGCGCTGTCGCCCTGGCCCGGCCTGTACCAGCGAACCATCCAGTTCAGCATCGACAGCACCGCGCGGCCCGTGGCGGCCACGTCCAGCGCGCGGAACGCGCCGTCGGCCACGCCTTGCGCGATCACCTCGCGCAGGCGCTTTTCGTAGCCGTCGCGCAGGCGCGCGGCGTCTTCGCGTTCGGACAGCGCCATGCCGGAGTAGCCGATCAGCATGGTCACGAACTCGGCGTGGTGCTGCTCGAAGTAGCGGGCGTGCCCCACCATGAACGCGCGCAGCCGGGCCGCGCCGCCGTCGGCGGCGGCCACCTCGCGGCCGACCGCCTGTGTCAGGCCGTTCAGCACCTCGAGGATGATGGCGTCGTAGATGTCCTGCTTGGTGGGGTAATAGTGGTAGATGGCCGCCTTGGACGCGCCGATGGCCGCGGCCAGGTCCGCAACCGAACTGCCGTCGTAGCCGCTGCGGGCGAAGAGCTTGGCGGCTTCTTCCAGAATGCGTTCACGCGGCGCGGCGAGCGTGGGCGGACGGCCGGCGCGGGCGCGTTTCTGGGCGGGAGGGGCGGAAGTCGCCATGACAGCCTTTGCGTAAGGCCGCGCGGGACGCCGGCGGGGTTCTGGCGAACCTCCATTGACAGTCATTCCGCGCATGCCGTTAAATAAAGATTAATTAATTACCGGACGGTCGGTAGGTAATTAATATACCCCAAAACACCTACAACGAGACGACGACATGCCCAATTCCCTCGTGACTGATTTGTATGGCCAGATGACCCTGCCGGTCATCAGCGCTCCGATGTTCATCGTCTCCAATCCGAAGCTGGTGATCGCCCAGTGCACGAGCGGCATCGTGGGGTCGTTCCCGGCCCTGAACGCGCGTCCGCAATCGCTGCTGACTGACTGGCTGGACGAGATCCAGGCCGGCCTGGCTTCCTGGCGCGAGGCCAATCCGGGCGCGGCGGTCGCGCCGTTCGCGGTCAACCAGATCATTCACCAGTCCAACGACCGCCTGGAGCAGGACCTGGCGGTGTGCGCCAGCCACCGGGTGCCGCTGATCATCACCAGCCTGCGGGCGCCCGGCGACCTGGTCAAGGGCATACACGACTGGGGCGGCAAGGTGTTCCACGACGTGACCACCATCCGCCACGCGGAAAAGGCGCTGGAAGCGGGCGTAGACGGGCTGATCCTGGTCTGCGCGGGCGCGGGCGGCCACGCCGGCACCCTCAGCCCCTTTGCGCTCATCTCCGAAGTGCGCCGCTTCTACGACGGCCCGCTGATCCTGTCCGGCGCCATCACATCGGGCGCGCATGTGCTGGCCGCGCAGGCCATGGGCGCCGACTTCGCCTACATGGGCACCCGCTTCATCGCCAGCCAGGAAGCCAACGCCAGCGACGACTACAAGTCCGCCATCGTCGAGGCCAGCGCGTCGGACATCCTGTACACCCCCTTCTTCACCGGCATCCCGGGCAACTACCTGAAGGCCAGCATCGCCGCCGCCGGGCTGGATCCCGCCAACCTGCCGGCGCCCGACAGCGGCGCGTCCAATTTCGGCTCCACGCGCGTCAAGCCCTGGAAGGACATCTGGGGCGCGGGCCAGGGCGTGGGCGGCATCGCCAGCGTGGAGCCCACCCGCAAGATCGTCGACACGCTGCGGCGCGAATACGCCGAGGCCAAGGCCCGCCTGGCCGCCGGACCCCACGCATGAGCGCGGGCCTGAAGGTTTCCCGCAACGGCGCGGTCCTGACGCTGACCATCGACCGCCAGGACCGCCGCAATGCGCTGGACACGGCTACCTATGGCGCGCTGACCGAGCAAATCTCGCTGGCCAGCGCCGACCTTGCGGTGTCCGCCGTCATCCTGACCGGCGCCGGCGAACATTTCACCGCGGGCAACGACCTGCGCGACTTCCAGGCCGAACGCGGTGCGGGCGACAGCGCCGGCCTGACGTTCCTGCGGGCGCTGACGACGGCCGAAGTGCCGGTCATCGCGGCGGTCGAAGGCTACGCCATCGGCATCGGCGTGACGCTGCTGCAGCACTGCGATTTCGTCCACATCGGCGAAGGCGCCACCCTGCGCATGCCATTCGTCGCGCTGGGCCTTTGCCCCGAAGGCGCATCCAGCCTGCTGATGCCGCGCCTGGCCGGACGCCGGGCGGCGGAATGGCTGCTGCAGGGCAAAGCGTTTTCCGCCCAGGAGGCGCAAGAAGCCGGGCTGGCCACGTCGGTCGCCCCCAAGGGCCAGGCGCTGGCCGCGGCCCAGGCCACCGCCGAGGATCTGGCGCGCCAGCCGCCCGCGGCGTTGCGCCTGACCAAGGCCATGATGAAGCGCGCGGACCGCCAGTCCATCCAGGAAACGCTGGACTACGAAGCCCAGCAGTTCCGCGCCCGCCTGCAGACTGAAGAGGCCCAGGCGGCGTTCGCAAAGTTCTTCAAGAAGTAGCGCCGCAGCTCAGAACGGCGAGTCGGGCCGGAAGTTCGGCGCCCGGCGTTCGCGCAGGGACTGGATCCCTTCGCGCACGTCCGGGCCGCCAAAGCCCATGAATTCCAGCGCCAGCGACGTATCGAAGGTCGGACCGGCCATGCGCAGCCAGTTGTTCAGCGAATACTTGGTCCAGCGGATGGCGGTCTGCGATCCTGCCGCGAGCTTGTTGGCCACCTCGAACGCCTTGGAAATCAGCTCGGCCTCGTCCACGCACAGCGACACCAGGCCGATGCGCTCGGCTTCTTCGCCCGACACGGATTCGCACAGCATCAGGTAGTACTTGGCCTTGGCCATGCCGCACAGCAGCGGCCAGACGATGGCGGCATGGTCGCCCGCCGTGACGCCCAGGCGGGTATGACCGTCGATGATCCGGGCGTCGCGCGCCGCGATCGAGATGTCGGCCAGCAGGCCGGCCACCAGCCCCGCGCCCACCGCCGCGCCGTGCATGGCGGAGACGATGGGCTTGCTGCAGTTGATGATGTTGTAGACCAGGTCGCGCGCCTCGCGCCAGACGCGCGTGCGCACGTCGAAGTCGTCGGCCATCTGCTGCACCAGGTCCAGGTCGCCGCCCCCGGAAAAGCCCTTGCCCTCGCCGCGGATCACCACCACCCGCGTGTCGGGGTCGGTGTCGATGTCGCGCCAGATGTCGGCCAGCTCCCGGTGCATGCGGTCGTCCGCCGTGGACAGCTTGCCCGGCTGGCCGCCCTTGGCCCCCATGATCAGCTCGAGCACGCCGCCGGGATGGCGCCGCAGCTTCAGGGATTCATAGGCCGAATAGTGTTCCAGCGTGATGTCAGTCATTGTCTGCTCCGAGGGGTTTCTTACTTATAGGTCGACAGGCCGAAGGCCGGCGCATTTTTGCGCACTATAGTGGATACGCCCGCCCCCGCCACGGCGATTCCCCCTGGAGCCTCAGCCAATGAACACCCCCGCCCCATCCGCCGTCGCCCCCATCGACCGCGCCGCCCTGCCCGCCCTGTTCGCCCCCCGCGCCCGGGACTCCCACAAGGGCAGCTTCGGCACCGTGGGCGTGGTGGGCGGCGGCCCCGGCATGACGGGCGCCGCCCTGCTTGCCGCCCGCGCCGCCCTGAAGACGGGCGCCGGCAAGGTGCTCGTCGGTTTCGTCCAGGAAGCCCCGCCCCTGCCCTGCGACCCGCTGCAGCCCGAACTGATGCTGCGCGACTTCCGCTCCCTGCTTGAAGAAGACTGGGGCGTCACCGCCTGGATCGCCGGTTGCGGGATCGGCACCGGCGCGCTGGCCGCGAATGCGCTGTCCGAACTATTCGTGCTGCGGCATGACGCCCCCCTGGTGCTGGACGCCGACGGGCTGAACCTGCTGGCCCGGAGGGAAATCCGGCCCAATTGGGGCAGCGGTCCGGTGGTGCTGACCCCGCACCCCGCCGAGGCCGGCCGTCTGCTGGACATCGGCACGGACGAAGTCCAGCGCGACCGCCTGGCCGCCGCCCGCCAACTGGCGCAGCAATTCCAGGCCTGGGTCGTGCTCAAGGGCGCCGGCACCGTGGTGTGCGCTCCCGACGGCGACCTGCGGGTCAACACCAGCGGCAATCCCGGCCTGGCCACCGCCGGAACCGGGGACGTATTGGCGGGCATGCTGGGGTCGCTGATCGCCCAGAAGCTGCCGCTGGACCAGGCCATCCACGGGGCAGTCTGGCTGCATGGCGCCGCCGCCGACGCGCTGGTCGCCCAGGGCATCGGCCCCATCGGACTGACGGCCGGAGAACTCGCCGACGCCGCCCGGAGACTGCGCAATGAAGGCTAAGTCCCCGCCGCGTAAACATTTTTACAACATACTAGGGTTTTCCCTAAAAAGGCCGTTGCTTTTGCTCTAGGGTTATCCCTATAATGGTTTACCCCAAGACGAAACGGACTGGAGCAAACCATGAGCGAACTGACCCTGAACAACACTGCCCGCCTGACCGACGCGCTGGAGCGTGACCTGCTCCGCGGCGCTCTCGAGAACCAACCGAATTCCCACCCGCTGACCAGCCTGAAGAAGGCCGGCCAATCCGTCGCAGCAGCCGTTGCCGCCGTGTTTGCCTTCATCGACGAAGTGAACGAGTCGATGAACAAGGCTCGCGCCGCCAGCTCGCGCTTCTCCGGATCGCAGTGGTAAAGACAGCCGCGCCGGGCTGAAACGCGACAGATCTCCCGCGAATCAGCCTGGCGCGCTGCCGTTGCAGCGCCCGCCTGGCCCATCCCCAGGCGCCCCTGCAACGTTCCGGCGCCCGCTCCCTCACCGGCGCCATCGCGCCGCGCAGGCCCCAGGAGGGGCCGCGCGACGCCCTCTTTCCCTCCCCCTCTCGGCGTTTTCCCTAGCGCCTCATTCGCCGTTGCGCATTGACAGCGCGCGAACCCCCTACCGATAATCGGCCCCTTGCCGTCGTGCCTGGCGACGACCACCCGCAAGCCCCCTGGCCGACGCCGTCGTCCCCTGGCGCGCGTGGCCGCCCGCAAGCATGATCCGGTTCGTACCCCATCCGGAGTTGTCACCATGAAGTTGCGCACCACCCTGGCCCTTGTGGCCGCCGCCATCCCCCTGGCAGCCGCCCAAGCCCAGACCCTGAAGATCGGCCTGTCGGCCGAACCCACTTCGGCGGATCCCCACTATCACAAGATGACGCAGAACGACGCGTTTTCCGCGCACGTCTACAGCTCTCTGGTGGGCCGCAGCGCCGACATGAAGCTGGTGCCGCAACTGGCCACGTCGTGGAAGACCCTGGACGACCTGACCTGGGAATTCAAGCTGCGCGACGACGTCAAGTTCTCCAACGGCAAGCCCTTCACGTCCGAAGACGTGCTGTTCACGATCTGCCGCACGCTGAACAACGAAACCAACGTGTCGCAGTCCTACATGGACATGACCAAGCGCATCACCGACGTCCAGACGCCGGATGCGCACACCGTGATCATCAAGACCGCAGACCCCTTCCCGCTGATGCCGGCCGAACTGGCCCGCTCGCTGCCGATCGTCTGGAATGGCATCGTCGAGCACGGCAAGCTCACGTACGAACCCAAAAAGGGTTGCGGCGTGACCGGCGCCTGGCCCACCGTGGCGGACTTCAACAACGGCAAGGACGCCATCGGCACCGGCCCGTACATGCTGAAGTCCTACGTCAAGGGCACCGGCATTGAACTGGTCCGCAATGAAAACTACTGGGGCGAAAAGCCGTACTGGAAGGAAGTGAAGTTCGTGCCGGTGCCTTCGGCCGGCCCGCGCCTGACCGGCCTGCTGTCCGGCGACTTCGACATGATCGAAAACCCCGCCGCCCGCGACCTGCCCCGCCTGAAGGACAACCCCAAGTTCGGCTTCGTGGCCACGCCGTCCACCCGCCTGGTGTTCTTCCAGCCGGACGTGGGCCGCAACCCGAGCCCGTTCGTCAAGAGCGCCGACGGCAAGAACCCGCTGCAGGATCTGCGCGTGCGCCGCGCCATCTCCATGGCCATCGACCGCAAGACGATCAACGCCCGCATCATGGACGGCATGGCCACCCCCGCCTTCCAGTACATGCCCGACGGCATGTTCGGCGCCCTGCCCAAGGCCCCGGAAATCAAGTTCGACCCGGAAGGCGCCAAGAAGCTGCTGGCCGAAGCCGGCTACCCGAACGGCTTTGAACTGACGCTGTCGTCCACCAACGACCGCTACGTCAACGACGGCCAGATCGCCCAGGCCGTGGCCCAGTACCTGGCCCGCGTCGGCATCAAGACCAACGTGGACGCCATGACGGCCTCCATCTACTTCCCCAAGCGCGCCAAGCGCGAGTTCAGCTTCTCGATCGGCGGCTGGCCGGCGGAAACGGGTGAAGCCTCGGCGCTGTTCCAACTGTGGGTGGCATCGCTGGACTCGCCCGCCAGCCTGGGCACCAGCAACTACGGCGGTTTCTCCAACGCCGACTTCGACAAGGTCTACAAGCAGGCCATCGTCACGGTGGACCCGTCCAAGCGCGAGAAGCTGCTGCAGGAATCCACCCAGATCGCTCTGGACAACGTGCCGCTGATCCCGCTGCACTTCGAAAGCAGCATCTGGGCCTTCCGCAAGGGCATCTCGTACGAAGGCCGCCGCGACCAGTACACGCTGGCCACCTCGGTCAAACCCGACGCGAAGTGAGCAGGCTGGGCTGATTGAACAAAACGGCTGCCTCGTGCAGCCGTTTTGCCTTCTGGCGGCGCCCACGGCCGCCGCCGCGCTCAGCCCGCCGGCCTCAACCCTTATACAATCCTCTCGCTTCATCGGAATCGCCATGCCCACGTCTTTGCCTTCGTCAGCGCCCACCACCAGCCCCCGCCCGTTTCTGCTTGCCTGTCCGGATCTGTCGGCGGAGCGCCTGGGCAATACCGATACGCCCGGCGTGTGGCACTTCGATTCCGGCGCGCCCGGCAAGCGGGTCATGCTGAGCGCGCTGATCCACGGCAACGAACTCTGCGGCGCCTGGGCGCTGAAGGAAGCCCTGGGCGCCGGGTTGCGCCCGCGCCGCGGCACGCTGACGCTGGCGTTTTGCAACCTGGCGGCCTTCGACCGCTTCGACGCCCGCAACTACGCCCCGGCGCGCTTCGTCGACGAAGACATGAACCGCGTCTGGAGCGACGACAAGCTTTCCGCCCCGACCTCCCAGGAACGCCGCCGCGCCGCCCAGATCCGCCCCTGGGTGGAACAGGCGGACTGGCTGCTGGATTTCCACTCGATGAGCAATTCCGACGTGCCGCTGCAGCTGACCGGCCTGGAACAGCGCAACATCGACCTGGCGCTGGCCCTGGGCAACCCGGCCACCATCATCGCGGACGCCGGCCATGCCGCCGGCGTGCGCATGCGCGACTACGGCCGCTTCGGCGAAGCCGGCGACAACGGCACCCGTTCCCTGCTGATCGAATGCGGATTCCATGGCGCGCCCGAGGCGCGCGGCGTGGCGGTCGACCAGATGGCGCGATTCCTGGTCCAGGCTGGCACGGTCGACCGCAGCGACATCCCGGCCGACTGGTTCGCCCCTGGCGCCCCCCTGCAGCGCGCCTTGCGCGTGACGCATGCCATCGCCGCCAAGAGCGCCGACTTCCGTTTCGCCGAGCCCTGGAAGGGACTGGAAACGCTGGCCAAGGCCGGCACGGTGATCGGCTGGTCTGAAGGCGAGCCCGTAACCACGCCCTATGACAACTGCGTGCTGATCATGCCGTCCACCGCCAACCTGCGGCCCGGCGTGACGGTCGTGCGCCTGGCGCAGCCCATCGTCTGAGCCACACGCACGGCGCCCGCAAGAAGGCGCCGGCGGCAACACCCATAACAACAAGGGAATAACAATGTCAGCAAACGTTTTCACTCGCAGCGCGCTGCTGGCCTGTACGCTGGCCGCCGTCGCCCCCGCCGTCCTGGCGCAGGCCCAGCCCGGCACGCTGAAGATCGGCCTGTCGTCCGAGCCCACGTCGATGGACCCGCACTATCACCAGGCCACGCCGAACGACGCGATGACTTCGCACATGTTCGAAACGCTGGTGGGACAGGACGCCAAGATGAACCTGATCCCCCGGCTTGCCACGGCCTGGAAGCCGCTGGACGACACCACCTGGGAATTCAAGCTGCGCGAAGGCGTCAAGTTCTCCAACGGCCAGCCGTTCACCGCGCAGGACGTGATCTTCACGTTCTGCCGCGTGATGAACAACGAACAGTCCATCGGCGGCTCCTATCCCGCCATCGTGCAGAAATTCGCCGACGTGCAGGCGCGCGGCGACCACACGCTGGTGATCAAGACGCGCAAGCCCTACCCGCTGCTGCCCAACGACCTGACCCGGACCGCCATGCTGTGGAACGGGATCGTCCAGCACGGCCCCATCTCGTTCGACCTGCAGAACAAGTGCGGCGTGACGGGCCCCTGGCCCACCGTGGCGGATTTCAACGGCGGCCGCGACGTGATCGGCACCGGCCCCTATACCCTGAAGTCCTACGTCAAGGGCACCGGCATAGAACTGGCGCGCAACGAAGCCTACTGGGGCGACAAGCCGGCCTGGCCGAACGTGAAGCTGATTCCCGTTCCCGCCGCCGGCCCGCGCCTGACGGGCCTGCTGGCCGGCGACTTCGACCTGATCGAAAACCCCGCCGCGCGCGACGTGAAGCGCATCTCGGAAACGCCGGGCTACGGCTACGTGATCACGCCGTCCGTGCGCGTGGTGTACTTCCAGTTCGACGTGGCGCGTAGCCCCAGCCCCACGGTCAAGGCGGCCGACGGCAAGAACCCCCTGCAGGACCTGCGGGTGCGCCGCGCCATTTCCATGGCCATCGACCGCAAGACGATCGCCGCGCGCATCATGGACGGCGCGGCCACGCCCGCCAACCAGTTCCTGCCCGACGGCATGTTCGGCACCCTGCCGCACCCGCCCGAACTCAAGTACGACCCCGAAGGCGCCAAAAAGCTGCTGGCCGAGGCTGGCTACCCCAACGGCTTCGAGCTGGCGATCTCGTCCACCAACGACCGCTACATCAACGACGCCCAGATCTCGCAGGCGGTCGCGCAATACCTGTCGCGCGTCGGCATCAAGACCACCGTCGACGCGATGACACGCTCGGTGTACTTCCCCAAGCGCGCCAAGCGCGAGTTCAGCTTCGCAATGGGCGGCTGGTCGTCGGAAACCGGCGAGGCATCGTCCTTCCTGCAGTACTGGGTCACGAAGTTCGACAAGGAACAGGGCCTGGGCACCAGCAACTACGGGGGCTATGACAACCCCGAGTTCGACGGCGTGTTCAAGCGCGCCCTGGTGACCGTGGACCCGGCCGAACGCGAGAAGCTGTTGCAGCAGTCGCTGACCCTGGCCCTGGCCGACCTGCCCAGCATTCCCCTGCATTTCGAAAGCAGCATCTGGGCGTTCAAGCAGGGCCTGACCTACGAAGGCCGGGCCGACCAGTACACCCTGGCCATGTCGGCCAGGCCCGCCAAGTAACCCGCCCGCCAAGTCCGTACGCGGCGCCCCCAACCCTGAGCCCACCAAGGAAATCATCAAGTGGCCTTGTTCATCCTACGCAGACTGATACAGAGTCTGTTCGTGCTGCTGGCCGTATCGGTCGTGGTCTTCTTCGCGGTGTACGCCGTGGGCGACCCGATCGAACTGCTGGTCAGCCCCGAAGCCAGCCAGGCCGCCCGCGAGGCAATGATCGCCCGCCTGGGCCTGGACCTGCCCGTGTGGCAGCAATACACGGGGTTCCTGTGGCGCGCGCTGCACGGCGACCTGGGCACGTCCTTCGTGCACGGCATCCCGGCGATCGAACTGATCGTGCAGCGCATACCCGCCACCTTCGAGCTGGTCGTGGTGGCCATTCTTCTGACCTGTGTGATCGGCATCCCGCTGGGCCTGATCGCGGGCCTGTACCGCGATGAATACCTGGGCCGCGGCATCATGGCGTCGTCCGTGCTGGGCTTCTCGCTGCCGAACTTCTGGCAGGGCATGATGCTGATCCTGCTGTTCGCCGTGTGGCTGGGCTGGCTGCCCGCGACCGGGCGCGGCGACACGGTCGATGTGCTGGGCGTGCGCTTGTCCATCCTGACCGCCGACGGCTGGTCCCATCTGATCATGCCGGCCATCAACCTGGCGCTGGCCAACATCGCCCTGGTGCTGCGCATGACGGCTTCCGGCGTGGTGGAGGCCCGCAGCCAGGACTACGTGAAGTTCGCGCGCGCCAAGGGCGTCAAGCCGGGCCGCATCGTGCGCCGCCACATCCTGCGCAACATTCTGATCCCCGTGGTGACGGTGATCGGCATGGAGTTCGGCACCCTGATCGCCTACTCCACCATCACCGAGACGGTGTTCGCGTGGCCGGGCATGGGCAAGCTGCTCATCGACAGCGTCTACCAGCTCGACCGCCCCGTCGTGGTCGCCTACGTGATGCTGGTCACCCTGATCTTCGTCATCATCAACCTGGTTGTGGACATCCTGTACGCCTCGCTCGACCCGCGCGTGCAGCTCGTGGCCCCCGCTCAATAAACCGCCATGGCTAACTCTCCCAATCCCGGCCGCACCCGCACCGTCCAGCCCCTGGCCGAGACGCCGCGGCGCGCCGCCATCCTGAAGAAACTGCATGCGCGCCCCACGGTGCGCGGCTCCGTCATCGCGCTGGCCATCCTGGTGATCCTGGTGGTCTTCGCGCCGTTTTTCGCCCCGCAGAACCCGTATGACCTGGCCAACCTGTCGCTCATGGACGGGCGCCTCGCGCCGCGCCAGGCGTTGATGGACGGCAGCATCGCCTGGCTCGGCACCGACGACCAGGGCCGCGACATGCTCAGCGCCATCCTGTATGGCCTGCGCATCAGCCTGATGGTGGGCCTGTCCGCCGTCGTGCTGGCGACCGCCATCGGCGGCGCGATCGGCCTGGTTGCCGCCTATGTGGGCGGCGTGGTCGACACCGTGCTGATGCGCATCGTCGACTTCATCCTGGGCTTCCCGACCATCCTGGTGGCGCTGGTGCTGCTGGTGGTGCTGGGGCGCGGGGTCGACAAGGTGATCCTGGCGCTGGTGCTGGTGCAGTGGGGGCATTACGCGCGCATCATGCGCAGCCGCGCCCTGCAGGAGCGCCGCAAGGAATATGTGGAAGCCGCCGCCAACCTGGGCTTTCCGGCCTGGCGCATCATGCTCTATCACCTCTTGCCCAACTGCCTGGGCCCCGTGATGGTGTTCGCCACCATCCAGATCGCCACGGCGATCGCCCTGGAAGCGACGCTGTCGTTCCTGGGCGTGGGCGTGCCCATCACCGAACCGTCGCTGGGCCTGCTGATCTCCAACGGCTTCCAGTACCTGCTGTCGGGCGACTATTGGATCAGCCTGTTCCCGGGCATTGCGCTCCTGGTGCTGATTCTTTCCATCAATATCGTGGGCGACCGCCTGCGTGAAAGCCTGGACCCGCGACGAGCATGAGCGACATTCTTCTTGATGTGCGCGGCCTGCGCACTGCATTCCATACCGAGGCCGGCGCCTGGCTGGCTGTCGACGGCGTCGACCTGACCGTGCGCCGCGGCGAGATCGTCGGCCTGGTCGGCGAATCGGGCTCCGGCAAGTCCGTCACGGGCTTCTCGCTGCTGGGCCTGATCGACCCGCCCGGCGAAGTCGTGGACGGCGAAGTGAAGTTCAAGGGCAAGGACCTGCGCAAGCTGTCCGAAGAGCAGATGCGCCAGCTGCGCGGCAACCGCATCGCCATGATCTTCCAGGACCCCCTGATGACGCTGAACCCGGTGCTGCGCATCGGCGAGCAGATGATGGAAGCGATCCTCACGCACGAGGACGTGCCGCGCGCCGAGGCCGAGGAGCGCTGCCGCGAGGCGCTGGCCATGGTCGGCATCCCGTCGCCGGAAAAGCGCCTGAAAAGCTACCCGCACGAGTTTTCGGGCGGCATGCGCCAGCGCGTCGCGATCGCCATCGCGATGCTGAACAAGCCCGATCTGATCATCTGCGACGAACCCACCACCGCGCTGGACGTCACCATCCAGGGTCAGATCCTCTATCGCATGCAGCAGATCTGCCGCGAGCACAACACCGCGCTGATCTGGATCACCCACGACCTGGGCGTGGTGGCAGAACTGGCCGACCGCGTGGCCGTCATGTATGCCGGCCGCATCGTCGAAAGCGGCCCGGTCGAACAGGTGCTGGACGCGCCGCGCCACCCCTACACCAAAGGTCTGCTGGACTCCATGCCCGGCGCCACGCAGCCGGGCGCGCGCCTGCACCAGATCAATGGCATGGCGCCCAGCCTGGCCGGCCGCCCGTCCGGCTGTGCGTTCCGTCCGCGCTGCTCCCACGCGGTTACGCGCTGCACCGAGCAAGCCCCCTCCGTCACCACCGAAGGTCCGCGCAGCTACCGCTGTTACGTGCCGATAGCCCGCGAGGCACAGTAAGCAATGAGCCAAGCCGATACCCCCGTCATCGAGCTCAAGAACGTCCACAAGCGTTTCGAGCAGCGGCCCGACCTGGCCCAACGCATCCTCGCCCTGACCGGCCGCCCCATTGACCGCCGCACCGTGTATGCGGTCAACGGCGTAGACCTGTCGATCAAGCGCGGCGAGGTGGTGGGCCTGGTGGGCGAGTCCGGTTGCGGCAAGTCCACGCTGGGCCGCGTCGTGGCCGGCCTGCATCGTCAGACCGAAGGCGAACTGCTGTACCAGGGCCAGGACGCCAACCGCCTGCGCGGCGCCGAGAAGCTGGCTTACACGCTGGGCGTGCAGATGATCTTCCAGGACCCGCAGGCCTCGCTGAATCCCCGCCAGCGCCTGCGCCAGATCCTGGGCGAGTCGCTGAAGGTCCACAAGCTGTCGCCGCCGGCCGAGATTCCCGCCCGCATCGACCAGGCTCTGAAGGAAGTGGGCCTGGACCCCGAGTACCGCGACCGTTTCCCGCACCAGGTCTCGGGTGGCCAGCGCCAGCGCATCGGCATCGCCCGCGCGCTGATGGTGGCGCCGAAATTCCTGGTCTGCGATGAACCTGTGGCCGCCCTGGACGTGTCGATCCAGGCGCAGGTGATCAACCTGTTCATGGACCTGCGCGAGCAGCACGGCTTTACGTACCTGTTCATCAGCCATGACCTGGGCGTGGTCAAGCACATCTCCGACCGCGTCGCGATCATGTACCTGGGCAAGATCGTGGAAATCTCCACGTCGGCCGAGATCTTCGCGCGGGCCAATCACCCGTACACTCAGGCTTTGATGGCCGAAGTGCCGGACGTGGCCCGCCGCGGCCGCAAATTCACGCCCATCAAGGGCGAGATTCCGTCGCCGCTGAACCCGCCGCCCGGATGCACCTTCAACCCCCGCTGCCCCCACGCCATGCCGCGCTGCCGCGAGCAGGCGCCGGCCCTGAAAGAAATCTCGGCCGGCCACTGGTCGGCCTGCCACCTGAATGAAGTGAGCGCCTGATGAAACCCTCCGAGATGTCCAACGTCGACCGCATCGCCATCGAACTGGGCCATGCGGGCCGCAACGCCATCCTGTATGTGGACGAGGACCGCAATTCGGACCGCCCGTTCAAGCTGCAGACCTACCGCCCCTATGGCTACACGCCGGACCGCCCCGTGGTCATCGTGCAGCACGGCGTGCTGCGCAACGGCGACGAGTACCGCGACTTCTGGGTCGAGGCCGCCGACAAGCACAAGCTGCTGATCGTGGCGCTGACCTTCTCGAACGAGATCTGGCCCGGCGTGGAAAGCTACAACAACGGCCGCGTGTTCTCGGCCGGCGGCAACCCGCGCCACATCGACGGCTGGACCTATGCGCTGGTGGGCAACGTCATCAAGGACCTGATCGCCGGCGAAATCACCGACGGCCAGAACGTCTACCTGTTCGGCCACAGCGCGGGCGGCCAGTTCGTCCACCGCCTGATGAGCAGCCAATCGCATGCGCCGTTCAAGGCCGTGGCGGCCGGCAATCCCGGCTGGTACACGCTGCCGACCTTCGACCATCCTTTCCCCGAGGGCATGGACGGCGTGGGCCTGACCGAGGACCATCTGGTCAAGCTGCTGGCCTACCCGATGACCATTCTTGCAGGCGACAAGGACATCGCCACCGACGACCCCAACCTGCCGTCCGAACCCGCGGCGATGCGCCAGGGCCCGCACCGCTTTGCCCGCGCCCAGAATTACTTCGAGTTCGGCCGCAAGGAAGCCGAGCGCCGCGGCGTGCCGTTCGGCTGGAAGCTGCAGGTGGTGCCCGGCATCGGCCACGATGGCCGCGCGATGTCCGCCGTGTGCGCGAGCCTGTGGTTCGATGGCAAGATGCCCGACGACGCCGAGCTGGCCCGCCTGGCCGGCCAGCAGGTCGCCTGATCCCTACTTTCTTCGTTGCTGATCCCAGATACCGCCATGTCCAACACCCAGAGCACTGAACAGATCGTCGCCGGCATCCAAGGCTGGCTGCAATGCGAATCGCCCTCGAACTTCCCCGAGGGCATCGCCGCGATGGCGCGCATCATCGCCGACTACGCGGCCGCCGCAGGTTTGACCGTGGAGCTGTCGTCGCTCGGTCCGACCACCGGCCCGCTGCTGTACGCCACCAACCGCGCCCCCGGCGACACGCGCCCGGGCATCCTGATCCTGGCGCACATGGACACCGTGCATCCGGTCGGCACGCTGCTGGAAAACCCCGTGCGCATCGAAGGCGACCGCCTCTACGGTCCCGGCAGCTACGACATGAAGGCGGGCATTTACCTGGCGCTGACGGCCCTGGCCGGCGTGGCGCGTCCCGGTGCGACGCAGCTGCCCGTGGACTTCCTGGTCGTCCCGGATGAGGAGACCGGCAGCCACGCGTCGCGCGCGCACATCGAACGCTTCGCGGCCAACGCCAAGTACGCGCTGGTCTGCGAACCGGCCCGCCCCAATGGCGGCAAGTGCGTGACCGCGCGCAAGGGCACGGGGATGCTGAACCTGAACGTCAAGGGCCGCCCGGCGCACGCCGGCATGCAACACGAAAAGGGCCGCAGCGCGATTCGCGAAATGGCGCACCAAGTGCTGGCGCTGGAAGCCATGACCGACTATGACCGCGGCATCACCGTGAGCGTCGGCACCATCGCCGGCGGCACCGTGACCAACACCGTGCCGGCCCTGTGCCGCTGCGTGGTGGACTTCCGCGTGCCCGACATGGGCGCCGCCGAAGACGTGCTGCGCCGGATGCGCGAGCTGTGCGCGGTGGGTCCCGATGTGGAACTCGACATCGACGTCGAACTGAATCGTCCGCCAATGGTGAAGACCGAAGCCGCCTCGGCCTTGCTGGCGCTGGTGCAGGGCTACGCGGACCGGGCGGGCTTCCTGCTCGAAGATGCGCCGATGACGGGCGGCGGCAGCGATGCGAACTTCACGTCCGCGATGGGGATTCCCACGCTGGACGGGCTGGGCGCCGATGGGGATGGGGCGCATACGTTGAATGAGTACATTCTTGTGTCTACGCTGGAGCAGCGGTTGAAGTTCTGGGAATTGCTGCTTCGGGAATTGGCGTAGGTATCTTTTTCTGCGGGGTTCTTGGTTCTTTAGACGCCCGGCGCGGCGTGGGCCGGGGGTGGCGGGCGTACGAGTTGCGGTCCGGAGC